>NZ_VBVC01000015.1:0-49966 GCF_007655045.1 Halomonas sp. C22
CGGCCGTGGCATGGGCAACGGCGAAAACTTCAAACTGCTGGACGGCATTGCCGACAAGCTGGGCGCCGCCATTGGCGCGTCTCGTGCGGCGGTAGACGCGGGCTTCGTGCCCAACGACATGCAGGTGGGCCAGACCGGCAAGATCGTCGCCCCCGAGCTTTACATTGCCGTGGGCATCAGCGGCGCGATTCAGCACCTGGCGGGGATGAAAGACTCCAAAGTGATCGTGGCGATCAACAAGGACGAAGAAGCCCCGATCTTCCAGGTAGCCGACTACGGCCTGGTAGGGGATCTGTTCGAGATCCTGCCGGAGCTGGAAAGCAAGCTGTAAAAGCTTCTTGCTTCCACGTCTTGGTCGGAATAACCCGTAGCGGGGGTCTTTCGCCATGGATGGCGAAAGTAGCGCCCATGGATGGGTTCACAGCGCCCCCGCGCAGGGTTGTTCCGACCATGCCACTGCAGTGCGTTATCTTCCTGAAAGGCCCAGTGGGGCCTTTTGCAGTATTGGTTCACAATAATAACTGGCGAGTTTTCCATGCTAACCCAACTGACTGCCTCAATGACGCTGCCGGTTATCGGCTCTCCCATGTTCATCGTTTCCGGCCCTGAGCTGGTCATTGCCCAGTGTCAGGCGGGGATTATTGGCGCGTTTCCGGCGCTGAACGCCAGGCCTGCGGAAGTGCTTCGGGAGTGGCTGCAGCAGATTACCGCGACGCTGGACGCCTATAACGCTCAGCACCCGCAAGAGCCCGCGGCACCGTTTGCGGTGAATCAGATCGTGCACCCCACCAATGACCGCCTGGACCACGATGTAGCGCTGTGCGCAGAGTTCAAGGTGCCGCTGATCATCACCAGCCTGCATGCGCCCAACCGGGTGGTCGAGCAGGTACACGCCTACGGCGGCCTGGTGTTTCACGATGTGACGACGATCAGGCACGCCCAAAAAGCCATCGATGCCGGAGTGGATGGGCTGATTCTGGTGTGCCATGGCGCAGGCGGCCATGCGGGGCGGCTCAACCCTTTTGCCTTCGTAGCCGAGGTTCGGCAGTTCTACGATGGGCCTCTGGTGCTGGCGGGGGCGATTACCAAAGGTGAGCAGATCGCTGCCGCGCAGGCACTGGGCGTGGACATGGTGTACATGGGCACGCGCTTCATTGCTACCCAGGAAGCCAATGCCCAGCCTGCTTATCAGCAGATGGTGCTGGAGGCTGCTGCCGGGGATATCGTCTACACCAACCTGTTTACCGGCGTGCACGGCAACTATCTTCGCCAGAGCATCGAGCTGGCCGGGCTGGACCCGGATGCGCTGCCCGAGGGCGACAAGAGCGCCATGCGCTATGGGTCAGGTGGCAGCAGCAAAGCCAAGGCATGGCGGGATATTTGGGGCGCAGGGCAGGGGGTGGGCGGTATCACGACGCTCAACAGCGTGGCCGATGAAGTGGCCACCCTGCGAGTGGATTACCAACAAGCACGGGATCAGTTGCGACGGCGCTGACGAAAGGCGGCCACGCGCGCTTGAAAATCCTCCGTGGCTTTACACGCATCCTGCAGCGAGCCTTCCAGCGTCAAGGTGTCGTCGAGCGACAGGTTGGCTGCCTGTCGCAAGGCGCGTTTCGTGGCTCCCAGCGCCTGGGGAGATTGCGCCACCAGCGCCTGCGCCAGCCCTCGGGCTTCCGCGAGCACCTGATCATCCTCCACCACTCGATTGGCCAGACCCAGCGCCACGCAGCGCTCGGCGTCGATGGGGGTGGCCAGCGCCGCCATTTCAAAGGCCTGGGCATGACCCAGCTTGCGCACCAAATGCCAGCATGCGCCGCCATCAGGAATCAGGCCAATAGTGATAAAAGCCAGCTTCAGGTACGCCGAGCGGCCCATGACCACCATGTCGCTGGCCAGCACATAAGAGACGCCAATCCCTGCAGCGGCACCGCTGACCGCTGCGATCACCGGTTTCTCCATGGTCATCATGGTGCGCAGGGCAGGAAGAAAGAGCGTCGCCAGCCGCTCGCTGGCGGGCTGTGTGGTGGCTTTCTCGAACTCTGCCAGGTCGGCACCGGCGCAGAAGGCGCTGCCTTCGCCGCTGAGAATCACACAGCGCACCTGTGAGTCCGCCGCCGCCCTGGCAAGGGCTTCGTTGAGTGCCAGGGCCGTGGGCTCGTTGAGGGCATTGCGCACCGCTGGGCGCGCAATGGCGATGTGGGCAATACCGTCTGCTGTTGGGTGGACCCGTACCAGCGGCGTGGCTTGCTGACTCATATTCGGCTCCTCAGGCGGCGTCCAGCTGTTCGCTCAGCGTTTCAAGGTGGAAGTCGCTATCGCCCAGGTAGTGATCGAACATGACCAGGTGCTTGGCATAGTGGGCCACGTAGCACTCTTCGGTCATGCCCATGCCGCCGTGCAGCTGAATGGCCTGTTCGGCAATGAAACGCGCTGATTCACCGCAGTACGCCTTGGCCGCGGCCAACTTTGCATCCCGTTCCTGGGCGGGCAGCGAGAGGCTGGTGGCGGCAAGAATCGCCATGGAGCGCGACTGCTCCAGGTGCAGGTGCATGTCCACCATGCGGTGCTGCAGCGCCTGAAACGTGGCCAGCGGCAGGCCAAATTGCTTGCGCTCTTTCAGGTACGCCAGCGTCTGGTCGCAGGCGGTTTCCATGGCGCCGATGGCGTCGGCGCACAGCGCTGCCCGGCCCAGGGCCAATACCTCTGCCAGTGCCTCACCGGCGTCTTCGCTCAGGCAGTGCTCCAGCGGCAGGGCCACGTCGTCCAACATCAGGTCACCGGCGGGCTGGTCATCCATGGTGCAATAGGTGCGCTGCGAAACGCCCTGGGCATCGGCAGGCACGATGAACACGCCTAACTGGCCATTGGGCAGTTGGGCGGTGACCAGCGTGGCGGCGGCATTGGCCAGGTTCATGACCACGTCCTTGCGGCCATTGAGCAGCCACTGGCCGTTGTGCTGGCGAGCGTGGGTCGATATATCGAACGCGTCATAGCGGGCGGCGTGCTCTTGCCAGGCCAGGGCAAGCTGGTGTTCGCCTTCCAGTAATGGGGCCAGCCAGCGTGCCTGCTGTGCTGGACTGCCACATAGCGCCAGCAGTTGCCCCGGCATGACCAGCCCAAACAGGTAGGCTTCCGGGACCAGGCCGCGCCCCAGTGCCTGCATGATGATCATCAGGTCGGTGCCGTCGCCGCCCAGCCCTCCCACGTCTTCGCTGAACGGCATATGCAGCAGCCCCAGTTCGGCAAAGGTGCGCCACAGGGGGCTGGCGGCGTGTGACGGCGCTTCCAGCAGGGCGCGGCGCTGTTCGGGGGATACCTGGTCGGCCACCAGGCGTGTCAGTGTCTCTTCGAGCATGCGCTGCTCGTCGGTAAGTGCGAAATCCATGGTGACCTCTTACATGCCTAGAATGGTTTTAGCGACGATGCTCTTTTGAATCTCGTTGGCCCCGCCATAAATCGACAGCTTGCGCCGATTGAAGTACTGAGCGCTGGCAGCAGCGCTCTGGGCGGCGTCGTCTTCCAGCGTGTCGTCACCGTGGAGAAACTCGGGAAAGAACGGCAGCGCGGCAGGCCCCAGCGCACGGCGGGTCAGTTCGCTGAGCTCCTGACGCAGCTCCGAGCCGCGTACTTTCAGCAGGGAGCTTTCTGCCCCGGGAACGCCGCCCTCCCGGGAGGCGGCAATCACCCGCAGGTTGGTGACTTCCAGCGCCATCAGCTCCAGCTCGGCTTTGATCACCCGTTGGCGAAAGCTGGGCAGCGCCAGCAGCGGCTTGCCGCGATGCTGCATACGGGAGGCCAGCGACTTCAAATGGCGCAGCGCCTGCTTGGCGTGGCCCAGCCCGGCAATGCCGGTGCGCTCGTGGGTGAGCAGGAACTTGGCGCAGGTCCAGCCCTGGCCCTCGTCGCCCACACGGTTCTCCACCGGTACGCGCACGTTATCGAGGAACACCTCGTTGACTTCATGGGCACCGTCGAGGGTGATGATCGGGCGCACGGTAATGCCGGGGGTCTGCATATCGATCAATAAAAAGCTGATGCCTGCCTGCTTTTTGGCCTGGGGGTCGGTGCGTACCAGGCAGAACATCATGTTGGCGTGCTGCCCCAGGGTGGTCCAGGTTTTCTGGCCGTTGACCACATAGTGGTCACCGTCACGCACCGCACGGGTCGACAATCCGGCCAGGTCCGAGCCAGCGCCCGGCTCGGAGTAGCCCTGGCACCACCAGTCCTGATTGTCGAGAATGCGCGGCAGGTAGTGTTGCTGCTGCGCGACACTGCCGAACTTCATGATCACCGGCGCCACCATGTTGACGCCAAAGGGGACGACCGTGGGAGCGTGGGCGGCAGCGCACTCTTCATCGAAGATATGCCGCTGCACCGGCCCCCAGCCCGGGCCACCGTGTTCGACTGACCAGTTGGCGGCGAGCCACCCCCGTTCACTGAGAATGTTCTGCCAGCGCAGGTGGTCGTCGGCGCGCAAATGGCGCCCTAGACGCACCCGCTCACGGATGTCCTCGGGCAGTGAGTCGCTGAGAAATTGGCGGACTTCCTCGCGGAACGCCTGCTCTTCGGGGCTAAACGTCAGGTTCATGAGTGTGCATTCCTGGCAGTGGTCGATGAGGTGTCGGAGGCGGGCTGGGCCAGCGTGGCCTGGCGGTGAGCCCCGCCTGAATGCCGGGGGTAGCCCAGGGCTTCCACCGAAAGCAGATCGATATCGCTTTCCCGGTAGCAGGCTCCCTGCTGGGCCAAGGCCAGGCTGGCCTGCTCCAGCGCCGTTTGGGTGCCCTGGGCAGGCGCTTGCGCGGCGGCGTCATGCAGGGTACTCAGCACGCCAGGGGAACGCGTCACGACCACACTGGCCCGCAATGCCTTGAGGGTTAACGCCGCCCGCTGCTGGTCCAGCGCGCTGGCGTGGTGATTGACCAGTTCATGGAAGGCGCCATGCTCAACCAGCACCAGGCTCAAGGAGGTCGAGGGCAGGTCTGTGTCGATGTGTTCGTCAATGGCTGCGTCAAGGGCTGCGCTGATGGGGGCAGGAAGTGGCCGCAGCGCTAGCGTGACGGCTTGGCCGGGGCAGGTGCTGGCATCCGCGCCGGGCGCCAGCAGGCACAGTTCGGTGTTGGCGTCTGCGGGTGTCAGCGTTATCCCCGCCCGCTGGGCGGCCTGCTGCAGCGTGTCGAACAGCGGGTGTTCACCGATCAGGGCTAGCTGGGTGAAGGGGGCCGCGTTCTCTACGCCGGGTACCAGGTGAGGGCTTCGGGCGGCAAAAAAGAGGTGGATCAGCCCTGCCCGTTGATGGGAGTCCATACAGGCCAGAAACAGTGCCCGCTCCTGGCGCAGGCCCTCTTCCAGCGATGCCGCCTGGGTGCAGGCATCGATGGCTTCGACGATGCGAAACGGCGAAAACAGTTCCGGGACGCTGCTTTCAAGCTGCGCCTGCATGGTGGCAGTGGCCTGAGGGTCGGCGTCGGGTGCGGGGAGCTGCCCGGTAATACGCGTTGCCTGTTCTCCCGCCAGCACTGCTCGTGCAGCGGCAAGCCCGGCTTCCAGCGGCGTTGCGGCGTCGCTGATGGCATCGAGGATTCCGATGGTATGGGCTTCCGTGGCCTCCACGAAGCGCCCGCTGGTGATGATGTCCAGTGCATTTGCCACACCCGTCAGCCGGGGTAGGCGTTGGGTGCCGCCTGCGCCGGGCAGCAGGCCGAGCTTCACTTCTGGCAGGCCAACCCGAGTGCTTGCCGACGCCACACGATAGTGACAGCCCAGCGCGACTTCCAGGCCACCCCCCAGCGCCGTGCCGTGCAGCGATGCCACCAACGGTTTGGGGCATGCTTCCAGTTGGCTAATCACGTCTGGTAGAAGCGGCGCCTGGGGAGGTTTGCCAAATTCGCGAATATCTGCCCCGGCGATGAACGTGCGGCCCTCGGCCATGACCACCAGCGCCTGGGCCTGCTGGTCGGCGATGCCTTCTTGCAGCGCGTCGAGCAAACCGCGCCGCACGGCCTGGCTCAAAGCGTTGACCGGTGGGTTGGCGATACTGATGACGCCCACCTCGCCATGCCGCTGGTAGTGAACACTCATGATGGCTCCCGTGTTTCGCTATATGAAACTAAGCATTGTTATTTGGAATATACATCGATCATGGCGAAAGACGCCGCTGGAGTCAATAATTCAAAACGTAGTTTTGCATTGCGGAATTTATGGCTTTGAATAAAAGGCCGCACAGTGGCGGCCTGGGGTAAAATATGAGGCGCGGCGTGAGGCAGGCTTGTTGAGGTAGGCCTGGCGATGAGGTGCGCATGGGACACCCGCCACGTCAGCGTAAAGTGGCCCACCGCAGCTCGCCGTCTTTTCAGACAGAGCCTAGAACACTGGATTCAACCCAGCCTCTTCCAGCGCGGTGCGACGCACCTGCATCCAGCCGTCGATGAACGCCGTTTCGTCTTCGGGGGCATCGGCTTGATACGCTTCCCAGGTCTCCATCAACAGCTGTTGCCGCGCTACCAGGGCGTTCTGATGGGCCTCCATGGCATCGTTCCACACGCCGGTCTGTTGGTAGTAAGCCACCACGGCATCGTGGAAGGGCACCACCCAGGTCAGGTTCTGGTTTTCCAGCGCATAGCCGCTGGCGCCGGGGGCGTTGTCCTTGTAGTCGTCAAAGGACTCCACCAGCGTGGTGATCAGCCCGGTGACGGTTTCCGGTGCCAGGTCGGCGTTACTCACCATGATCGGGTAGGGGTAGCTGGCGCTGGCCAGCGGCTGCTCGGCATCGATACCCGCGCCAGAGGTCACGTCGTGGGGCTGAAAGTAAGGGGCTACCTCCAGCATGCGTGCCCAGCCTGCGTCATCGTCCGTGGGTAGCGCTGGCCACTGCAAGCCGCGTGGGCTGGCCGCCAAGCGCTGGGCCGCCGGAGTGACCGTGGTGGTAATGGCCGCATCGGCACGGCCGCTGATGATGCCGTCGAAGGCGGCGTTGTAACCGGGGAAATCGACACGCTGCACGTCATCCCAGGTCAGCCCGGCAAACGCCAGATAGGCTTCGGCGGCCTTGTTCAGGGCATCGTCGCCACGCAGGTAGGCTAGCCGCTTGCCCTTGAGGTCGGCGATGGAGTCGATCTCCACATCGCCAGCTACCGCCATGCCCAGCCCGAAGCTGGCCATGGCGGTGGAAATGACGCGAATGGGCTGGGGCCCCCAGTCCGGTCCGGCAAACATCATGACGCCTTCCGAGCCGTAGTAGCTGGCAATACCGCAGGCACACAGATCCACGCGGCCGGTTCTGAGCGGTGTCATGCGCATGGTGTCGTTTTCTCCGGGAATGACCCGGGACTGAGTGCCATGCTCCTCCTGAAGCAGCTGGCTGATCGCCATGATCTGGGCGTGGCCGCTGGTGCCCGTGCCATACGCCGTCCAATTCAAGGTGCTGGGCATGGCGCTGGCGCTGCCCGCGGCCAGCAGGCCAGCGGTGACGCTACTGAGGGCGAGGGTAAGCGTTGTTCTTGTATTCATGATCTCTCCTCGTGGTGGGTATCAAGCGTTGGCCGTCAGCGAACGCTGGTGGTGGCGCTGGCTAAGCCGCGCAAGGGCAACCCCTGGCAATAGTGCTGCCGCGGCCAGGCCAATCAACTCCCACTGGCTCAGCGGAACCATACCGCCCCCGGGGAGCGCCAGCAGCAGGCCCGCTACCAGTACCAGACCACGAATGACCGCCTCTTGCAGCATGCCGTACCCCAGCCGCCCGACGCCCATCAGATAGCCCTGCATGGCCGATGCGAACAGGATGATGCCGATGATGGCCTGAATGAACACGGCGACGATCACCAGTGGCTCGCCCTGCATGATCAGCGCCGGATTGAGGACGAACAGGAAGGGAATGAAGTAGATCACGCTGCCCAGGCGCATGGCCTGCAGGCCGGTCTCCATGGGGCGGGCGCCCGCCACCGTGGCAGCGGCAAAAGCTCCCAGCGCCACGGGAGGCGTGATGAAGCTCAGCATGCCCCAGTAGAGAATGAACATATGCACTGCCATGGGGTCCAGGCCGCCGCCTTGAATCAGCGCCGGGGCCAGCGCCACGGCCAGGAAGATGTAGGCTGCGGTCACGGTCATGCCAATGCCCAGCACGAAGCTGGTGACCGCCCCCATGATCAGCAGCAGCGGTACGCTGCCCCCGGCGATGTTGATGAAGTCGTTGGCAATGGTGCCTGAAAGGCCGGTCATGGAGAGCGCGCCCACCAGCATGCCCACCCCTGCCAGAATGGCGATGAGTTCTGCAAACAGCTTGGCAGCCGAAGATAGCGTGTCGGCAACATCCTTCCATCCCCAGCGGTTCTGGCGGGAAAGCTGGTTGAGTACCAGCAGCAGGGCGGTTGCGTAGAACGGTGCCACCGCTTCGCGCTGCATGACCAGCAGCATCCACACCAGCAGGCCAAAGACGAAGATGAAGTACCAGCCCTCCTTGAGAGTTTGCCAGACCGACGGCAGCTCTGCCGCAGGCAACCCCTTGACATCATGGCGGGCAGCGTAAGCGTCGATCTGGATGAACAGCCCCAGAAAGTAAAGAATCGAGGGAATGACGGCGGCCAGCGCAATGGTGGAGTAGGGCACGTCCAGGAACATGGCCATGACGAAGGCGGTGGCGCCCATGACCGGTGGCATCAGCACGCCCCCGGTGGATGCACAGGCTTCGACGCCGCCAGCGAACGAACGGCTCATGCCGATGCGGCGCATGGCGGGGATCGACAGCACCCCAGTGGTCAGGACGTTGCTGATCACGCTGCCGCTCATGGAGCCCATCAGGCCGCTGGAGAAAATCGATACCTTGGCAGGGCCGCCGCGCACATGGCCCAGCAGTGCAAAGGCCAGGTTGATGAAAAACTTGCCGCCGCCGCTTTTTTGCAGCACGACGCCAAACACCAGAAAACCGATGACCAGCCCGGCAAAGGCCTGCAGTGGCACCCCCATGATGCTCTCGGTGCTCATGGTATGGTACATGGCCGTTTCAGACAGGCTGGAAGGAAACGCTTGAATCGGGCCCGGTACGATATCCGCCACCAAGGGGTAAAGAGAGAATAGCCCGGCAATGATGGCAATCGGCAGGCCGCCCGCCCGGCGGGCAGCTTCGATGATGAGAACCCAGTAGGCGTAGCTGGCGTAAATGGCAGTATCCGGGGCCGAAAACGCCCAGCCGCGCTCGAGAATGGACACCGCGTTATAGACGAAGTAGCCGCCAATCACCAAAGTGACGGCGCTGAGCAGGTAGTCGTACCAGGGGATGGTCTGGTCCTGCTGTCGGCTGAGCATGGGCCATAGCAGAAAGACCAGCGGCAGCAGCAGTGCCACCACTGCGTAATAGAACTGGGTTTCGAGCCCGGTCACGAAGGTGAGCCAGCCCCAGTTGAACAGGTAATCCAGCGTCATCATCATCAGCAGCACGGTGACGGCGGCGGGAACCCAGCGAAGCGCAGGTGGCAGCTCGCGGATTTGGCTGATCTTTTCTTTGACCTGCGGGGCATTGGCAGGCGCGGTATCGGTGGTCATAGGGCGTTCCATCAATCAGCTGGGGCGGCGAGCGCCGCCCCGAGGCGAGTTACTCGAAAATCGGCTCGAATCCGGCGTCGGTCAATGCCGAGGCGCGGGCCGCCATCCACTCGGTAGTGAACGCGTCCGAGTCGCTGGGTGCGTCTGCCATGAACGCTTCCCAGGCTTGCAGCAGGACATTTTGCCGCTCGACCAGCTGATCCTGGTGAGCCTGCATGTCATCGGTCCATACGTCGATTTCCTTGTAGTACTCCACCACCGCATCGTGGAACGGCACTACCCACTGTAGATCCTGGTACTCCAGCGCGTAGCCCACGGCTCCCGGCGCGTTGTCCTTGTAATCGTCGTAATGGTCATTCATGGCTCGAATCAGACCATAGGCGACCTTGTCATCCAGGTCCTGATTGGCCACGACGATGGGATAAGGGTAGCTGGCGCTGGGGACCGGGTTGTCCGCGCTGATGCCGCCCGCGCCTGCGGTGACTTCATGGGGCTGAAAATAGGGTGCAACTGCCGCCATGCGCTCCCAGCCTGCTTCATCGTTTGGATCGAGTACCGGCCAGCTGATGCCTCTGGGGCTACTGGCCAGCTGCTGCGCAGGGGGTGTCACGGTCGTCGTGAAGGAGGCATCGACATCACCGGCGATGATGCCGTCGAAGGAGCGGGCGTAACCCGGATAGTCGACGCGCTCCACGTCGTCCCAGGTAAGCCCGCCAAAGGCCAGATACGCCTCTGTGCCTTTGTTCAGCGCATCGTCACCACGAATGTAGGCAATGCGCTTGCCAGCCAGGTCCGCTGGGGTTTCAACGCCAAGGTCGCCGGCCACGGCCAATGACAGGCCGAATGACGCCGTGGACGTGGTAATGACGCGCAGCGGCTGCGGGCCCCAGTCGCGGTCGGCGAACATCATGACCCCTTCGGCGCCGTAGTAGCTGGCGATACCGCAGGCGCACAGGTCGACACGCCCTTGTTTCAGGGGCGTCATGCGGGAAACGTCGTTGTCGCCGGGCAGTATGCGCACCGAAGAGCCGTAATGGTTCTGCAGCATGTTGCCGATGGCAACGGCCTGGGCGTAGCCGCTGGAGTTGGTGCCGTAGGCCGTCCACGCCATGGTGCGCGGCAGTTCTACTTCGCTGGCGTGGCTGACGGCCGCACCCAGTAGAGAAAGCGGCAGGGCGGCGATGAGCAGGCGGTGAGCAAATGGATGCATTTTCATGCTCCTTTATTGTGGTTGTGATGGTCGCTATCGGGTTGTTACGCTTTGCTACAATGTGTTTTGCTATGCGGTATTTGATTCTGCTAAGTGGTCAGGTGATAGTAGGTAAGCCAGCAGAGGCTGTCAACGCCGTTTGATGAAGTGCTTAAAAAAGCCGATTGCTAAACGCAAAAAGCCGAGCAATGGCTCGGCTTTTTAATTAATTTTCAATGGCTTGAAAGATTGGGCTATTGGGAAAATTCACGCCAGGCAGCATAGGTGCTCAAAAATACCCGGCCGGACAGCTCTTCGAGAAAGTCGCTCTTTTTCAGTTGGTCCATGACTGGCCCCTTGACCTCGGCAAGGTGCAGCTTCACATCGGAATCCTTCAGCCGTGCGTTGATGGCATCCAGGCTTTCCAAGGCAGAGGCGTCGATCAAATTGACGGCCGAACAGATCAGTACCACGTGTTCCAGCTCGGGTCGACTGGCCACCAGGTTGTAGACGGTATCTTCGAGGTAGCGGGCGTTGGCGAAGTAGAGGCTCTCATCGATGCGCAGCAGCGCTGCATGCGGGGCGGTTTCGACATCATGGCGCTCGGTATTGCGAAAATGTTCGGTGTCGGGCACCCGACCTACCAACGCGCTGTGGGGGCGGCTGGTGCGATAGAGAAAAAGTGCGATGGAGAGCGTGACGCCGCCAATGATACCGGCCTCGATGCCTTCGACCAGAGTCAGCAGAATCGTGACCGCCATGGCGGCAAAGTCACTGCGGGAGTAGCGCCAGGTCTGGCGCAGCATGGGAATGTCCACCAGCGTCAGGATGGATACCGTGATGGTGGCCGCCAGGGTGGCGATGGGCAGGTAGTAGAGCCAGCCGGTAAACGCCAGCGTCACCAGCCCAATGCCCAGGGCGGCAAAGGCCCCTGCGGCCGGGGTCTGTGCCCCGGCATCGTAGTTGATCACGGTGCGCGAGAGCCCGCCGGTGACCGGCATGCCACTGGTAAAGCCTGCCGCCAGATTGGCGGCGCCCAGGCCGATCAACTCCTGATTGGGTGAGATACGCTGGCGGCGTTTGGCGGCCAGCATCTGGCCCATGGAGACCGACTCCACAAACCCCACCAGACTGATCAATAGAGCAGGAATCAATAGCGCCCGCCAGAGTGAGGCATCCCCCCAGGGCAGGCTGAACGCGGGCAAACCGCTGGGAATCGTACCCACCACCGCCACACCCTGATAGGCCAGCTGCCAGTGCCAGGTGACCAGCGTCGTGATCAGCACGGCAAATACCGGGCCTGCCTTGGTCAGCAGGTCTGCCAGGGATACAGGCACGCCTACCCAGATCAACGAGCGTTTGCCGTAGCGGCGTAGCGCCACCATAAACAGCAGCGTCCCCACGCCAATGGTCGCTGTGTAGGGGTTGATGTCAGGCAGGTTGGGTAGCAGCGTCATGAGCCGTTCGACGAGCGTAAAGCCGCTGCTGGCAATTCCCAGCAGGCCGCCCAGCTGGCTGACCGCAATCAGAATGCCGGAAGCCGTCAGGAAACCAGAGATGACCGGATGGCTCAGGAAGTTGCTGAAAAAACCCATTTTCAGGCTGCCCATGATCAGCAGGATCATGCCCGAGAGCAGCGACAGCACCAGTGCGGCTTGCAGGTATTCGGCGCTACCGGGGGCGGCCACCGACGAAAGTGCCGCTCCCGTCATCAGCGCAATGATGGCCACGGGCCCCACCGCCAGGGTTCGGCTGGTGCCCAGCAGGGTGTAGAGCAGTTGGGGAAGAAGACTGGCGTAAAGTCCTACCACGGCAGGCAGCCCGGCCAGCAGAGCGTATGCCAGCGACTGGGGAATGACCATGACCGTCACGATCAGGCCCGCCATGAGGTCGGCCCCCAGCAGGCGCCGATGATAGTGGGGTAGCCAGGCAAGAATGGGCAAATAGCGCTTCAACATGGTTTCTCGCAGCGTTGGCCATATCAGGAAAAACGGGACCTGCAAAACGGAACATAGTTTAGCCTGTTTAGTTATAAAAATGTCATGCCCACTTGCCTCAAGGCCAAATATTACCTTTTGCTATCCCCCCAAAGTGCTACTTATTTCAAATGCGTAACTGGTTAAGCTGACTGAGTGGTAAACGCGGTCTGTATTGCGCCATGACTCGACGATCTCAACAATAAAAGAGTACTCACTATGCGACTGCTTCGCTGGCTGTTACCGCTGCTATTGATCAGTGCTGCCGTCGGGATGACCTGGCGAGGAGGCTTCTGGGCGTATGCTGGGCTCGCCAGTGCCCTTGTCGCGGGGGGCGCGCTGGTGGCCGCCGCCCTGTACGACGTGTACCGTGCCGATCACCAACGTTTGGTATCGGTGCCCCGCAGTATCAGGCCGATTCAGGACTATGGTGCGCTACGCGGCATGGCGTATCGCCTGATGCATCGCGCTAGCAGTACTGCCATTGCCTCGGCGGAGGTGTCCCATTACGCCGACCTGATGGCCCAACGTCTTGCCAAACAAGAAAACATGGCCAGTGAGGCCTCTTCCAGCATGAGCGCCATCAACGCTGCCATCATGCAAGTCAGCGCTAGCGCGACACAGGTAGCGACCCTGGCCGAAAGCGCCCAGCGGGCGAGTCATGACAATCATGATGCGCTGGCCGATATCATTCAGGACATGACCGATGTGGCCGAGCGCTCCGGCCTGGCGTTGGATATGCTCACCGAACTGAACGACAAGATCGAACGGGTGCGCAGCGTGACTTCCATGATCGAGGGGGTGGCCGAACAGACCCACTTGTTGTCGCTGAACGCATCCATCGAAGCTGCCAGGGCCGGCGAGCATGGCCGAGGCTTTGCGGTGGTGGCGGGAGAGGTGCGCGACCTGGCGTTGAAAACGTCCACGGCCACCCAAAGTATCGATGGGCTGGTCAAGGATATGCACCAAAGCGGCCAGAGTGTCGTGAGCACCATGGGCGGGCTGATGACCCGGATGCGAGACCGGGCTGAGGAGATGCAGCAGGTAGGGAGCAGCCTGGCCACCATTACCCAGGAGTTCGACCAGGTGCAGCAGGAAATCACCAGCGTGGCGGGTGCCATGGACAGTACGCGGGCCCACAGCCAGACCGTGGCGGACAGCCTCGACCAGCTGGAGCACGATGTAGATGAAGGGAACCGCCATATGCACGCCCTTGCCCAGCAAGCTCACGCCTTGATGGAGGCTGCCGAAAGCGTGGATGCAGAGCTGGCCCAGCAGCATCTTGAAGGGCGCCATCAGCAGGTATTCAAGGTGGCTCGACAAACCGCCGACCAGATTGGCAAGCTGTTCGAAAAGGCCTTGAGCCGAGGCGAGCTATCGGAGGCCGCGCTGTTCCATCCAAATTATGCGGTGATCCCCGGGACCCAGCCGCCGCTTTATCATACCGGCTTCGATGCCTTCACCGACCAGCAACTGCCCGCCCTGCAGGAGCCGCTGTTGGCAGGTCACGGCCTGAGCTACGCCATTGCCTGTGACCGCAATGGCTATGTGCCCACCCATAACGCGGCGGTGAGCCGTGAACCCACTGGCGACCCGCAACACGACCTGAAATATTGCCGCAGCAAGCGCATTTTCGATGACCCTACCGGTCGCCGCTGTGGTGCCCATGAGCAGCCGCTGCTGCTGCAAACCTACAAGCGCGACACGGGCGAGATCATGCACGACCTGTCGGTTCCCATTCATGTGCACGGCAAGCACTGGGGTGGCTTCCGTGTGGGCTATCAGCCTGAGCAAGCCGCACAGCTTCAAGCCGTTGAGCAGGCACCTGCCACGCTGCCCTCAAGCGGCCGCCTGGCGCGGACGTGATTGCCAGGACGACCATGAATAGAGCGCCAGGCCTGTCCAGATCATCAGAAACGTGACGAGCTGAATCAGGCCCAGCGGCTCTCCAAACACGGTCAGTGCAATCAAAAACTGAATGCTGGGGTTGATGTACATCAAGAACCCCAGGGTGGCCAGCCGCAAGCGGCGTGCGGCCCCGGCAAACGCCATCAGCGGCAGGGCCGTGAGGATACCGCTGACTACCAGTAACGCCGACATGGGCGCGTCGTGCAGGAAGTGTGACGTGCCTTGCCAGCTCATCCAGCTCAGCGCCAACAGGGCCAGCGGGAAGAGCAGCAGTGTTTCCACGAACAGGCCTGACAGCCCATCCAATGGCACCTGCTTGCGAAAGAGCCCATAGCTGCCGAAACTCAGCGCCAGCAGCAGGCTGATCCACGGCAACTCCCCCAGCATGACGAATTGCACGGCAATCGCCAGGCTGGCGAGACCAAGCGCCACCAGCTGTAGTCGGGCCATCACTTCTCTGAGCACCAGCATGCCCAACGCAACGTTGACCAGCGGGGTGAGAAAGTAGCCCAGACTGGCTTGCAGCACTTGCTGGCTCTCTATGGCATAGATGTAGATGCCCCAGTTGAAGGCAATCAGCAGCGCGCAGGTGAGCACCCTGCCCAGGCGCCTGGGCTCGACCAGCGCGGCCACCACCGGAGGCCAGCGGCGCAGGACGCTGATCAGCCCGACCAGGAACAGGCATGACCACAAAATGCGGTGGATCAGAATTTCAAAGGCGGGTATTCCATCGAACAACGCAAAGAACAGCGGAAAACAACCCCACATGGTATAGGCGGTCAAACCGAACATGACGCCCTTGACCGCTTCAGGGTCTCTGGGTGCAGATGGAAGCATAGCAGCCTCATTAACTAAAAATGCTAATCTAGCACACAATCGGCCAAGACATTGATGCAAAGGAGGCATGGCATGAGCCAACTGAAAACCAGCCTGGTGCAGTGCGATTTGCGCTGGGAAGACCCCCACGCCAACCACACGCATTTGGCCAAACTGCTGGGCGACCTGGATAGCCGGGACACGGACTTGATCGTGCTGCCCGAAATGTTCGCCACCGGCTTTACCATGAACTCTCGCGAGATGGCCCAGCCCATGGCCGAGAGCCAGAGCGTGGCCTGGCTGCAAGCGCAAGCGCAGGCCCGAGGTTGCGTGATGACCGGCAGCGTGGCCGTCGTGGAGGATGGCCAGTACTACAACCGCATGGTATGGGCAACGCCCGACGGCGAACTGCGCTACTACGACAAGCGTCACCTGTTCCGTATGGCCGGAGAGCATGAGCGATACGGCATGGGGTCGGCACGGCAGATCGTCGAACTCAAGGGATTCAAGCTGCAGCTCAGCGTCTGCTACGACCTGCGGTTTCCCGTGTGGATGCGCCAGCAGCCAGCAGAAGGCGAGCATTTCGAGTATGATGCCGTGCTGTGCGTGGCTAACTGGCCCGCCCCTCGTCGCCATCCGTGGCGCACGCTGCTGCAAGCACGCGCGGTGGAAAACCTCGCCTACGTGATAGGCGTCAATCGTGTGGGCGAAGACGCCAAGGGGCTGGCCTATAGCGGCGACTCCATGCTGGTCGATTTCAAGGGTGAACCGCTCATCGACCATCCTGCCCATACCGCGTTCATCGATACCGGAACGCTCGACAAGACGGAACTGGATGCCTTTCGTGACAAATTTCCTGCCTGGCAAGATGCCGATCGCTTTTCGCTACTGCCAGGAGTGGGCCAATAATGCGCCTTGATCGTTTTTTGAGTGAAACCTCTGCGCTGACCCGCAGCCTCGCCAAGCGCGCCTTGAAAAATGGCGAAGTGACGCTGAATGGCGAGCCCATCAAGCAAGCCGCCACCCATATCGACACGGCCCAGGACGAGGTGCGTCTGAATGGCGAGCGTCTCGAGCTGGTGGGGCTGCGCTATATCATGCTGCACAAGCCCAAGGACGTGGAGTGCACTGCACGCCGGGGACTGTATCCGCGGGTCATCGATATCATCGATGAGCCCAAGGTAGAACGCCTTCAGCCGGTAGGGCGCCTGGATGTGGACACCACCGGACTGCTGCTATTGACCGATGACGGGCAGTGGTCCCACCGAGTGACATCGCCGCGCCACCGCTGTGCCAAGGTGTATCTCGCCGAACTGGCCGAGCCCATGGAAGGTGAGGCGGCTCAGCAGGCGGTCGAGCGCGTGGCCGAAGGCCTGCTGCTCGAAGGTGAAGAGACCCCCACCCAGCCGGCCACGCTGCGTTTCATTACCCCGCAGCAGGCAGAGCTGACCATTACCGAAGGCCGCTACCATCAGGTAAAGCGGATGTTTGCTGCCTTGGGCAACCACGTCGAGGCGCTTCATCGGCACTCGATCGGCAGCCTTGCGTTGCCCGATGATTTGGCACCAGGCGAGTGGCGAGCGCTGACCCAGGAAGAGATCGACAGCTTCTAAACGGGTCATATTTATACCGTTATCTTGTCTAAACTGAAAATGTGCACGCGGCTTTGGATGTTTTCAGGCGCTGGCGGAGAGGCTCGGGTCGAGCCTCTCCGCCAGAAATTTTTTTGCCAGAAATGTCCTTGGTGATCAGCTTTTCAGCCAGCTCACGACAGGTGAGCGGCACTCAAAAGCGCTTGGGTATACGGGTGGCGAGGGTTGGCCAGCACGTCAAGACAATCCCCCTGTTCGACCACCTCGCCATCTTTCAGCACCATGATGCGGTGTGCCATGGCGCGGACGACGGCCAGGTCGTGGCTGATGAACAGATAGCTGAGCTGCCGCCTGGCCTGCAGTTCTCGCAGTAGCGTGACCAGCTGCTTTTGCACGGTGCGGTCCAGGGCAGAGGTGGGTTCGTCGAGGACCAACAGCTCGGGCTCCAGTATGATGGCCCGGGCCACGGCAATACGCTGGCGTTGGCCGCCTGAAAACTCGTGAGGGTAGCGGTCGGCACAGCTTTCGGGCAGGCCGACTTCCTTCAGGGTCTGGCGGACGCGCTCGCGGACCTCGCTGTCGCTCAGGCGCGGAAAGTGAAAGCGCAACCCTTCGCTGACGATGTCGAACACGGGCATGCGTGGAGAAAGCGCGCCGTAGGGGTCCTGAAACACCATCTGCAGCCGATGGCGCTGGCGACGCAGAGCGTCTCCCGTCAGCTCGCTCAGCCGTGCATCGCCCAGGCTGACATCTCCCTCACTGGGCACTAGCCGCATGATGGCCGAGGCCAGCGTGGTCTTGCCCGACCCGGATTCGCCCACGATGCCCAGGGTTTCACCGGGCGCTATGTGCAGATCGGTGGTTTTCAGCGCTTCGAAAGCCGGGGGCTGGCGCTGGAACAGCTGCGTCTTGGGTCGTTTGAAGCTGACGCGCAGCTGGCGGGCGCTCAGCAGGGCAGCACTGCTGAGCGGCGCTGCAGGTCGGCCCTCCGGCTCGGCGGCGATGAGTGCTCGGGTGTAGTCGCTTTGCGGGTTGGCGAAGACCTGTGCGACGGGCCCGGTTTCTTCTACCTTGCCGCGATACATCACGCAGACACGATCGGCATGGCGCCGCACCAGGTTGAGGTCGTGGCTGATCAGCAGCAGCCCCATGCCGTGGTGATCGCGTAGCTCCTTGAGCAATGCCAGAATTTCCTGCTGTACCGTGACGTCCAGCGCCGTGGTGGGTTCGTCGGCAATCAACAGTGCGGGGTTGTTGGCGATGGCCATGGCGATCATGACGCGCTGGCGCTGGCCTCCCGAGAGCTGGTGAGGCCAGGCGTCCAGCAGCTCGTCTGGGCGGGGCAGTTTGACCTGCTCCAGCAGCGTACGCGCCCGCTGCCTGGCCGCTTGTCCGCTCAACCCTTGATGCAGGCGCAAAGTTTCCCCTATCTGCTTGCCAATGCGATGCAGCGGGTTGAGCGATGTCATCGGTTCCTGAAAAATGAACCCGACGCGGTTGCCCCGCAGCGTGTTCCAGTCGCGCTCATGCAGCTGGCTCACGTCACGGCCTTCCAGCAGGCGCTGGCCAACGACCTGGGCATTGCTGGGCAGCAAGCCAATGGCGCCCAGCGCGGAGACCGACTTGCCCGAGCCGGACTCTCCGACGATGGCCAGGGTTTCCCCCGCATTCAGCGACAGCGACAGTTTGTCGACCACCACCTGGCCATCGAACGCCACGCTGAAGTCATTCAGGTGCAGCAGAGGGGCAGAGCTAAGTTCAGACATGGGCGGCTTCCCCGGCAGCATTGGCGCCTTGCTTGACGTGGCGAGGGTCGAAAGCATCCCGCAGGCCCTCACCGATGAATACCAGCAGTGACAGCATGATGGCCAGCGTCATGAAGGCCGTGATGCCGAGCCAGGGCGCATGCAGGTTGTTCTTGCCCTGTGCCGCCAGTTCACCCAGCGAGGGGGCGCCAGGGGGCAAGCCGAAGCCCAGAAAGTCGAGTGCCGTCAAGGTGCCGATGGCGCCGGTAAAGATGAACGGAATGAATGTAAGCGTTGCCACCATGGCGTTGGGCAGGACATGGCGCCACATGATGAGTCGGGAAGGAAGCCCCATGGCCTTGGCAGCCCGCACGTACTCCAGGTTACGGGCGCGCAGGAATTCGGCGCGCACGATATCCACCAGACCCAGCCAGGAAAACAGCAGCATGATGCCCAGTAGCCACCAGAAACCCGGCTGCACGAAGCTGGCCAGAATGATCAGCAGGAACAGCACCGGCAGCCCGGACCATATTTCCGTGAAACGCTGGCCGATGAGATCCACCTTGCCGCCGAAATAGCCCTGCAGGCCACCGGCAATGACTCCGATGACCAGCGAGCCTGCGGTCAACACCAGCGCGAAGGCCACCGAGAGACGAAAGCCGTAAATCACCCGGGCCATGACATCGCGCCCTTGATCATCGGTGCCCAGCCAGTGGCGCCCATCGGGTGGGGCCGGGGAAGGACGGCTCATCTGCATATCGAGGGTTTGATACGAAAAGGGGATGATGGGCCAGAGCGCCCAGCCATGGTCATTGATCTGCTGTTGGATGAACGGATCGAGATAGTCGGTACGGGTGGGCAAAAAGCCGCCGAACTCGGTTTCCGGATAGTCGACCAGCAAGGGAACGTACCACTGCCCTTCGAACTGCATCACGATGGGTTTGTCGTTGGCGATCAGCTCCGCGAACAGGCTGATGATGAACAGTACGCCAAACAGCCACAGCGAGATGCGTGCCCGCCGGTTGGCCTTGAACGCCGCCCAGCGCCGCCGGGTAATCGGGGAAAGGCGGGAGGAGATGGCGTGCATATCAGGACTCCCTGGAGGCGAAATCGATACGTGGGTCGACCCACACGTAGGTCAGGTCGGAGATCAGCTTGAGCACCAGCCCGATGACGGTATACAGGAACAGGGTGCCGAAGATGACCGGGTAGTCGCGTTGCATGACCGCCTCGAAGCCCAGCAGCCCCAGGCCATCCAGCGAGAAAATCACCTCGATGAGCAGCGCGCCGGTAAAGAATATGCCGATCATCGCCGAGGGTAAGCCGGCGATGATGATCAGCATGGCATTACGAAACACGTGACCATACAGGATACGCTGCTCGTCGGCGCCCTTGGCGCGCGCCGTCAACACATACTGCTTGTGGATTTCATCCAGGAAGCTGTTCTTGGTCAGCATGGTGAGCGTGGCAAAACTGCCAATGGCAGCGGCCAGTACCGGTAGCGTGATATGCCAGAAGTAGTCCTTGATTTTGCCCCAGGTGGAGAGGTCGGCAAAATCGGGGGAAGTGAGGCCTCTCAGCGGGAACCAGTCCAGATACGAGCCCCCCGCAAACAGCACGATCAGCAGGATGGCGAACAGAAAGCCGGGGATGGCGTAGCCGACGATGACGAGCCCTGAGCTCCACACGTCGAATCGAGACCCGTGACGCAGCGCCTTGCGAATGCCCAGCGGAATCGAAATCAGGTAGACCAGCAGGGTGGTCCACAGGCCTAGCGAGATGGAGACCGGCAAGCGCTCGATCATCAGCTCGATCACCGGGCGGTCGCGAAAGAAGCTGGTGCCAAAATCGAAGGTCAGATAGTCCAGCATCATGCCGATAAAACGCTCATGGGCGGGTTTGTCGAACCCGAACTGCTGCTCCAGCTGTTCGATGAAGCGTGGGTCGATACCGCGCGCGCCACGGGAGTCATCGCTTACCTGGATATCGGCACCGCCCATGTCCAGGCGCGTGCTGGCCATGGCGTCGGCCCCTTCGAAACGGGCCAGCATCTGGTCGATAGGCCCTCCCGGCGCTGCCTGAACGATCACGAAGTTCAGCAGCATGATGCCGAGCAGTGTCGGAATCATCAGTAGCAATCGACGAAGTGTGTAGCGTGCCAAGGTGCACCCCATGAAATGAGAGTTGAGCGGTTGTCTTGTTCTGCGTTCAGCGGCGGTTGCGACGCTCCAGCGCAGCTTCGCGCTCACTGTCGACCCACCAGGCATCCAGGTCCATGGCGTAGGCGGGTGCCGGGTCGGGATAACCAAACTTGTCCCACACGGCAATCCGGGTTTCCCCCGAGTGGTAGTGCGGAATCACATAGAACCCCCAGCGCAGCACACGATCCAGCGCGTGGGTGATGGTGTCGAGGGTTTCTCGATCCTCGGCGCGAATCAGCTGTTCCACCAGCGAGTCCACGGCCGGATGCGCCAGAGCCATACGGTTACGACTCTGCGGTGACTCGGCGGCCGCGCTGGTCCAATAATCGCGCTGCTCGTTGCCGGGGTTGTTGGATTGGGGGAAGTGGCTGATGACCATGTCGTAATCGTAGCTGCGCACACGGTTCAGGTACTGGTTGATATCGACGATGCGCATGGAGGTCTGGATACCCAGGCGCGCCATGTTACGCAGCATGGGCTGGACCACGCGCTCCATGCCGGAGTCGTACATCAATACTTCCAGACTTAGCGGGCGCCCCGTCTGCTCGTTGACCAACACGCCATCCTCCACCACATACCCTGCGTCTTCCAGCAGCGTCAGCGCACGCCTGAGTCGCTCGCGTAGCTCGACAGGCTGCTCGATGGGCAGCGGGTCGGTAAACAGCCGCTCGGATCGATGCGATGCCAGCAGCTCGTCACGGAAGGGTTCGAGCAGTGCCAGCTCTTCTTCGGTAGGCAGGCCGACGGCTTCCATCTCGGAGTTTTGAAAGAAGCTCTCGGTACGATAATACGTGCCATAAAAAATATTGGTGTTCAGCCACGGAAAATCGAAGGTGAGGCTTAACGCTTCACGTACCCGTGGGTCTTGAAACTTCTCGCGACGCAGGTTGAACACGAAGGCCTGCATCATCGAGGGATTGACATCGGGAACGGTAAGACGTTTGACCTGCCCCTGACGATAGGCAGGGAAGTCGTAGCCAATCGCCCAGGTGGCAGCGCGGGCATCGATGCGAAAATCGGTCAAGCCTGCCTTGAAAGCTTCCCAGGAAATATCACGATCCCGGTAATACTCATAGGCAATGCGGTCGATGTTATAGCGCCCGACATTGACGGGAAGGTCCTTGCCCCAGTAATTGTCGTCGCGCTGGTAGACGATGCGACGGCCAGGGTCGACCTCGCTGATGCGGTAGGGGCCAGACCCCGGATGGGCCGCCAGGGTGGGGGCGGTAAAGTCGCGCGGTTCCCAGTAATGGCGCGGCAAGATCGGCAGCTGCGCGACGATCAAAGGCAGTTCTCGGGACTGGGTGTCATTGAACTCGAAACGCACCTGATGCTCATTGATGGCCGTGACCCGTTCGACCCCCGCGTAGTAGCTGGCGTAGAAAGGGTTGCCCTGTTCGCGCAGCAGGTCAAAGGTGAACACCACATCGTAAGCGGTGACCGGCTCACCATCCTGAAAGCGTGCCTGCTCGTGCAGGTCGAACTCGATCCACTCGCGCTCAGGGTCCAGGCGCACGCCACGGGCCAGCAGGCCATACAGGCTGAACGGCTCGTTGGGGTTGCTGGCCATCAGCGTGTCGTAAATTTGTGAAATGCCGGTGGCCGGAGTACCGCGAATGATGAAAGGGTTGGTGGAGTCGAAACTGCCACCCACGGCGGTATGGGTGATGGAGCCGCCCTTGGGAGCCTGCGGGTTGACGTGGGGGAAGTAGGCAAAGTCTTCGGGCAGCTCAGGGCTATCGTAAAGCGATAGCCCGTGCACCGTGGGGACGGGAACACCACTCTCACCTAGCGGTGAAGCCCATAGAGTGGCACTCAGCAATAGGCCACTGACCAGTAGGACTGCTTTTGACAACAACTCACCGCGTGGCATTGGTAACGTCCTGTAGTGGCAAAACCGGAGGTGATCACGGGGGGCTGGTCGCGCTAGCCATCCGATAACGAGAGCAACTGACCGGGCTGCAGGGCTTCTGGGCGATCCAGCCCATTCCACCTGATTAAATCTTGCTGATCAAGATTATAGCGCGCGGCAATTGTGGAAAGATTGTCACCGCGTTCAACGCGGTGTACGGAAGGGGAGTTTGCCGCCGCGTAGCTGCCGCTTGTCTGCGATAGCTGCGCCAGCACCTGGGTGTCCACTTCCTCGGGTACCAACAGTGTTTGAGCGCTGTTGGGGTCGATGCTGCCATTCAGCAGGCCCGGGTTCAGCTCGGCCAGGGCCGACTGGCTGACATCCAGCAAGCGAGAGGCTTGTGCCAGGCTGACGGGCTGCTCCAGCTGTACTTTGGCGAAGGCCGGTTCCGCGTGAATGTCAGGCAAACTGACGCCGTAACGTTCAGGATTGTCGATGATGGTGGCAATGGCTTTCAATTTGGGAACGTACTGCATGGTCTCGTTGGGTAGCGCCAAATCCCAGTAGTGGCCCGCCATGCCCTGATTCTGAGCCTGCTGGCGAGCACGATTGACTGTGCCAGCGCCGGCATTGTAAGCCGCCAGGGAGAGCATGATGTCGCCTTCGTACCACTCGTCGGCCTGCATTTCCAGGTAGTTGAGCGCTGCATCCGTGGAGGTCACCACGTCCAGGCGGCCATCGTACTGACCGTTGCGAACCAGGCCCAGTGCATCACCGGTGCCGGGCATGAACTGCCATAATCCGGCGGCACCCATATGGCTGCGGGCGCTGGGGTCGAAAGAGCTTTCGACAAAGGGGATCAGGGCAATTTCACCGGGCAGGCCTCGCTCGGATACCTGTTGGGCAATCCAGGCAAGCCAAGGCGTGGCACGCTCGGTGATCGAAGCGATATTCTGGGGGCTGGCGCTGTAGAATTGAATCCACTCGTCTACCCGTGCCTGGGCATCGGCGGGCAGGTGCTTCTCCTGCCACTGAAAACTCGAGCGCAGGATGCTCCAGGCGTCCTGGGGTTGCAGTTCGAGAGCTTCCCAGAAGTGGTGCTGAAACGCAGTGGGTCGGGCCGTCAAGGCATCCTCGGCATCACCTAGCGCAGAGGAGTCGATATTGCTGGTGTGGGAGCCCCATTGGGGATCCGTGGCAGAGGCTTGAGTATTCGCAGCGGCGGCCAAAAAAAGGCCCATAATAACCGTACTGCCGGCGCTCAATAGCAAGCGCTGGCGAAGCGTTCGATAAGTCATAGTGTGTTCGTTTCTATTCGATAGCGTTCTTAAAAACGGTTCTTCCACTCACGCAGAGTGGTGAACGTAGCGAGTTCGTCGTCATTTGCCCCTTGCATGCCTGCGGCTTGGCGCACACTTTCGGTACCGACACGCAGGTAGGGGTTGATCGTCAGCTCGCGTCCTATCGTGCTGGGTAAGGTGGGCCTGCCTAGCGCCCGGGCCTTTTCGCACTCCTGTTGTGCGCGTGTTACAGCATCGTTTTCAGGATCCGCAGCACGTGCAAAGCTCAGATTTGCCTGAGTATATTCATGCGCTGCAAAGACCAGTGTTTCCTGGGGGAGTTCCGCAAGACGACGCAATGAAGTCAGCATCTGCTCTGGTGTGCCTTCGAAAAGGCGGCCACAGCCGGCATGAAACAACGTGTCGCCACAGAAAAGAAGGGCGGGGATACCTGGCGTAAAGTAGCTGATATGATCGAGCGTATGGCCTGGGGTTTCCATCACTTCGAAGGCGCGGCCCAGTACTCTTACCTGCTCGCCCTCGCCGACGCGCTGGTCGATACCCTGAATATCCGGGTTGTGCGGGCCAATCACCATGGGCGAGTAGCGCGCTTTCAGTGCCGCCAGCCCGCCGGTGTGGTCATGATGGTGATGGGTGATCAGGATCGTATCGAGGGTCAGGGATTCCCGCTCGAGGAAATCGATCACGGGGGGCGCTTCACCGGGGTCCACCACGCAGACGCCTTGACTGTTATCCTGTCTTATCAGCCAAATATAGTTGTCGCTTAAGGCGGGTATCGGTGTCACGCTCATCATGGGCGAGATCCCTCGGAGTTTGTCAGACCTGCTTGAAAAATTTGCCGTGCGCTGCGTAGCGTGGCAGCGCGCCCCTCAAAAGCCCAATACTGTGGAGGCAAGTGCCGTTCATGTCAAATTCGCCCAATGCACCGCGCCTTGCCCACTCGCTTGCAGAGGCGCGAGCCTACTGGCAGACAGACGCTGGGCGCGCTTTGTGGGATGCGCAGCGTGCTTGCCTTGGGCCCGTGGTGGAAGGCAGAAAAGGTGGGCACAGCCTGGAGATGGGCATGGCCCCGCCATTGATGACCATGTCCGGCATTGCTCATCAAGTGGTCTGGGCGCCCAGCAGAGAGGCCGCCCAGAGTGAATCCACCCTGATTTGCCCCCCGGAACAGCTGGCACTCCCGGACCGCTGTCTGGACGTCATGGTGATTCATCATTGGCTCGAATATTTGCCGGATGCGCACCACACGCTCCAGGAAGCCGCGCGGGTCACGGCAGACAACGGCGTGCTGGTGCTGTTTGGCTTCAATCCAGTGGGCCTCAACGGGCTCAGTCGCCGGTGGCGCAAGGCCGAGTATCCTTGGCAAGGTCAGTGGCGCACGTTGAACCGCTTGCGGGACTGGCTCGCGTTTGTCGATTTCGAGGTGGAGCGCGTAGACTACTGCTGTTTTCGTGGCCCCATGAGCACCACTTGTCGCGAACGCTGGGAGCGGCTTGGCCGACGCCACAACATGCCGCTGGGTGAGAGTTACATGATTCAGGCGCAGCGTCGGCAGCGTCATGCTCCCATTCAACGCGTCAAGTTTGGTTTGCGTACGCCGGTTTCATCATCGATCGGTGCCACACGCACCAGCGCAGCCGCCCGGCTACCCGCTGGAAAACGTTGTATAGAAAAGGATAGTGAGCGTGAGTAACCAAGCAGCCAATGGGCTGCCCCGTGTCACGGTGTATACCGATGGGGCGTGTCGTGGCAATCCTGGCCCCGGCGGATGGGGAGTGCTGCTGGTCAGCGGTACCCATGAGAAGACCTTGAAAGGCTTCGAAGCGAACACCACCAATAATCGTATGGAATTGATGGCGGCCATCATGGCGCTGCGCACGCTCAACAAGCCCTGTGATGTGGCGTTGTGGACCGATTCGCAGTACGTTCGCCAAGGCATTACCCAGTGGATTCACAACTGGATGAAACGTGGCTGGAAAACCGCCTCCAAGCAGCCGGTGAAAAATGCCGAGCTCTGGAAATCCCTGCATGAAGAGACCCAGCGCCATCGTGTCGAATGGCACTGGGTCAAAGGGCATAGTGGCCACCCCGGTAACGAGCGCGCCGACGCCTTGGCCAACGAGGCCATTGATGAGCACCAGAGGAGCAAGACCCCATGCGCCAAGTAATTCTGGATACCGAAACGACTGGTATCGACCCCAAGGATGGCCACCGTCTGGTAGAGATTGGCGCCGTCGAAATGGTCAATCGGCGGTTTACCGGGCGCACGTATCACCAATACATCAACCCTGAGCGTCATATCGATGCCGAGGTGGTGGCCGTCCACGGCATCGATGATGCCAAAGTAGCCAACGAGCCGGTATTTGCTCAGATTGCCGACGCGTTCTGGGCCTTCATCGATGGGGCCGAGCTGGTCATTCACAACGCGCCGTTCGACGTGGGCTTCATCGACCACGAACTGAACATGCTCAACAAGCGGCGCAAATCGCCGATACTGGGGCCGGTCAGGGAGCACTGCCGTATCCTGGACACGCTGGTCATGGCCCGCGAAATGCACCCTGGCCAACGCAACAATCTGGACGCGCTCTGCAAACGGTACGACATCGATAACGGCCACCGAGTGCTTCACGGGGCCTTGCTGGATGCGGAAATTCTGGCCGATGTCTACCTGGCGATGACCGGTGGGCAAACGGCGTTGACCCTGGATGCCGAGAGTGGCAATGACCAGCGCGAAGAGCGCCAGGCCAACGAAGGGCTGTCGGTTCAGCGGCTGTCGTTGGCGCCAGGTCAGCTACGAGTGATTCGCCCCAGCGCAGAAGAGCAGGCCGCTCATCAGGCAAAGTGTCAGGCGCATCAACTGCGTTGGCTGTCGGCAAGCGGCGAGAGTGGTACGGCCGATGCTTAGGCGTGAAATCCCGCACCATGCGCGTGAAGGCCGAGTGATTCGCGTCGCGCGCAGTCACATTGCGCCGGCACCGCTGGTGGGTGAGCTATCCCCGCTTCAGCCCCATCAACCCTGGGACGAGCACATGCAGCCCTTGTGCTACTGGCATGATGAGCCCGTGGCCTTGCAGCTGGAGAGTGAGCCTGGGGATGCCTGGATAGAAGGGCGCCAGTGGTTGGCAGAGCTGCCAGCTTCTTGGTTTAGCCTGCTGGCCACGGCATTGCAGGTAGGCGCCTGGCTGGAAAACCACCGTTTTTGTAGCCGCTGCGGTGAGCGGGCATCCAAGCTGGAAGCCGAGTTCGCCATGCACTGCTATGCGTGCGGGCATCGCAACTACCCGCGAATTTCACCCTGTATCATCACGCTGGTGACCCGGGGTGAAGCCATGCTGCTGGCGCGCAGCCCGCGTTTTCCGCCCGGCCGCTACTCTACCCTGGCGGGGTTCATCGAGCCGGGGGAGTCGGCAGAAGAGGCCGTACATCGGGAAGTGTTCGAAGAGGTAGGCGTGCACGTGGACCAACTGCGCTACCACCACAGTCAGGCTTGGCCTTTCCCGCATTCGCTGATGTTGGGCTATTTCGCCGAGGCCACGACCCAGCGAATCACCATCGATGGGGTCGAAATCAGCGATGCCGCCTGGTTTTCGCCGCGGCAGCTGCCTGCGCTGCCGCCGCCGTACTCTATTTCACGGGATTTGATCGAGACGCATCTGGCCCGTTGGCGCTGATGGCTTACTTGGCCGGGAACAGGCTGGTCAGCTTGGTGGCCAGCATGACGTTGCCGGTCGCCTTGAGTTTGCCGGTCATGAAGGCGGTCATGCCGTTGATGTCGCCACTCATGATGCCTTTGAGCGTATCGGTGCTCAGGCTCAAGCTCACAGACGGGTCGTCGTGCTCGCCTTCATGCACCCCCAAGCTACCGTCCTGTACCGAGAGATAGTGGCTGCCAGCATCGGAAAAATGAAACTGGAAGACTTCGTTCATGCCTTTGGCTGCGTCGGGATTAAAACGAGATTGCAGTTTTTCAAGCGTATTGGATGACATAAGGTATGCTCACGTAACGAGTTGGTGCGGATTGACGTTATCTCACGAGAGTATTTCAAACAGTTGTTTTAATCAAGCCTCGTTGACACTTCCTCACAATCTGCGGATAAAGCCCGTACACTAATACTTTCCAGCGTTTAAAAATACCTGAGGAGACGAATCATGGCGGAATGGTTGGTGGAAATGGGCACCTTCCTGCTGCAAACCACGCTGGTATTGGCAGCAGCGGCAGCGTTGCTGATGCTGGTGATGCGTAGCAAGGAGTCCCCGTCATCGGGACTGAAGTTGCAGGTGGAATCACTGAACGATCAGCGTCGAGCCCGTGGTCGGCGGCTGCGAGTCAGTACCACCGAGCAGGGCGCCCGCAAGAAACTGATCAAGGCCTTTCGTCAGGAAGAGAAAGCGCGGCAAAAGGCGGCCAAGCAGGGTAAGAATCCCTCTGATTCTGTTCAAAAAGTGTGGGTGCTGGATTTCCATGGCGATATCAAGGCCTCCCAGGCTGAAACCTTTGCCCAGGAAGTGTCGGCGGTGATCGAGGTGGCCACCGCCAGTGACGAAGTGGTGGTGCGCCTGGAGTCAGCCGGTGGGTTGGTGCACGCCTATGGCCTGGCGTCGGCCCAATTGGACAGACTGCGAGAAGCAGGGCTGACCACCACGGTGTGTATCGATAAGGTCGCGGCCAGCGGTGGCTACATGATGGCGTGTACCGCTCACCACATCAAAGCGGCCCCGTTTGCGGTCATTGGCTCCATCGGCGTCGTGGCCCAGGTGCCCAATATTCACCGTTTGCTCAAACGCAACGATATCGATGTGGAGTTGCTCACTGCCGGCAAGTACAAGCGTACCTTGACGATATTGGGAGAAAACACCCAGGAAGGGCGTGAGAAGTTCATTGATGACTTGGAGAATACCCATCGCCTGTTCAAATCTTTCGTTGCCAGCCACCGTCCCGAGATGGACATCGAACAGCTGGCCACGGGAGAAATCTGGTACGGCAGCGAAGCGCTGGAAAACAAACTGGTGGACAGCGTAGGCACCAGCGAAGCCTACCTGGTCGAGCGCATGGCCGATGCGCAGGTATACCGGGTGAAGCTGGAGCCGCCGAAAACCATGGGGCGCAGGTTTGGCCTTGCGGTATCGGCGGGTATCGAAAATGCGCTGGTGAAAGCGTTGGGGGTGATCGAATCAGCCGGTTGGCTGCGTCGTTGACCTGAAAAAATCAGGCCGCATAGTGTTGGGCCAGGGTGCTGATGATCGCCCTGGCACTGTCACTGTTGAGCGAGTAATAGATGGTTTGTGATTCGCGGCGCGTCTCGACCAGTTTGTCGCGCCGTAGAATGGCCAAATGCTGGGAGAGCGCGGACTGGCTCAACGCCAGCTGTTGATTGATCTGCGTGACAGACAGTTCCGTTTCTGCCAGCAAGCAAAGGATTTGCAAACGTTTTTCATTGGCCAGGGCCTTGAGCAATTGAGTGCCTGCCTCAATGGCGAGTCCATTGTGTTCCAGAAGGCGTGCAGCGGCGCTAGTAGAAGCAGACATGAAACTCTCCTTGCCTACACTGTGGTGACAGCGTTGTTATTGATTATGTAGCCATCGTCGCGTCGCGAGGATTGGGTTGTTGAATGATCATTAATTTAGCGCTTTTTGTCCAAAACCACGTTTAACGTTCTATCAATGATAAGTGCTGATTTTTTGTCGACAATTTGTGTTTTTTGCTTTTGCTTTGGTCGAATTTAAGCCGATAGTATGAGGGTGAAAGCATGCTTTGCTTTGTAGAGTGTCAACAATCAAGCTCACAACAATGACAAGGCCACCATGAATCGTTATCACTCCGTTTACCGCCAGTCGGTGGAACAGCCAGAAGCGTTCTGGGCCGAGCAGGCTCGCAAGCTGCCCTGGTTCACCCCTCCCAGCACCATCCTCAGTTACGACGAGCAGCAGCACGCCCGCTGGTTCGGCGATGGTGTGCTCAATATCTGTCACGCCGCCATCGACGTGCACGTAGAGCAGGGCCGCGGCGAACAGGCGGCTATTTTCTGGGACTCGCCGGTCACCCGCTGCAAACAGACGCTCACTTACCGTCAGCTGCGTGACCGAGTCGCCAAGGTAGCCGGTGGCTTGGCACAGCTGGGCGTCACCCAAGGTGACCGGGTGATCATCTACATGCCCATGGTGCCCGAGGCGCTGATTGCCATGTACGCCTGTGCCCGCCTGGGCGCGGTGCACTCCGTGGTCTTTGGCGGCTTTGCCCCCCACGAGCTGGCAGTACGCATCGAAGATGCCGAGCCCAAGGTGGTGATTGCGGCTTCTTGCGGGGTCGAGGTCGATAAGGTGCTGCCTTACAAGCCCATCGTGGAGCGTGCCATCGAGCTGAGCAGCTTCAAACCACAGGCGTGCGTGGTGTTCCAACGCGATGCCCACCGGGCCGAGCTGCAGCCGGAGGATCACGATTGGGCGACGCTCGAAGCCAGCGCCCAGGCCGCCGACTGTGTGCCCGTCAAAGCGACCGACCCGCTGTATATCCTGTACACCTCAGGTACCACGGGCAAGCCCAAGGGCGTGGTGCGCGATACGGGTGGTTACGCCGTGGCGTTGCACTACTCCATGGAGGCCATTTACGACCTGGCGCCGGGCGACGTGATGTTCACGGCTTCTGATGTGGGGTGGGTCGTCGGGCACTCCTATATCGTCTATGCGCCGCTGCTGCGTGGCTGCACCACGGTGGTGTACGAAGGCAAGCCCGTGCGCACGCCGGATGCCGGGGCATTCTGGCGGCTGATCGAGGAGTATGGCGTCAAGAGCTTCTTTACGGCGCCTACGGCGTTCCGGGCCATCAAGAAAGAGGACCCGGACGCCAAGCGACTCTCGCAATACGATATCAGCAGCCTGAAACATCTGTATGTGGCGGGGGAGCGGCTCGATCCCCCCACGTTCCATTGGCTGGATGACCTGCTGGACGTGCCGGTGATCGATCACTGGTGGCAAACCGAAACCGGCTGGCCGATTGCCGCCAACTTGCCCGGCATTGAAACCGTGCCCACCAAGGCCGGTTCGGCCACATATCCCGTGCCCGGCTTCGACGTACGTATTCTGGATCGCGACGGCGAGCAGGCCGAGTCCATGCAGCAGGGCAGCGTGGTGATCAAGCAGCCGTTGCCGCCAGGTTGCCTGATCGGCGTATGGCGTGACCCGCAGCGTTTCCACAGCGCCTACATGGCGGCTTTCCCAGGTTTTTACCTCACCGGGGATGGCGGCTATTTCGATGAGGAGGGCTACCTGTTCATCATGGGGCGCACCGATGACGTGATCAATGTGGCGGGGCATCGCCTCTCCACCGGTGAAATGGAGGAAGTGGTGGGTGCCCACCCGGCGGTGGCCGAATGCGCGGTGATTGGCATTCATGACGAGTTGAAAGGGCAGCTCCCGATAGGACTGGTCATCCCCAAGGATGGCTTCCAGGGCGACGAAGCGACGCTGGAAGCCGAGCTGATCGAGCGAGTGCGTGAACATATCGGCCCGATTGCCTGCTTCAAGCAGGTGCTGGTGGTCAATCGGCTACCGAAAACCCGTTCGGGCAAGATATTGCGCAAGCTGCTGCGCAATATCGCCGATGGCAAGTCCTACGGTATTCCATCGACCATCGATGACCCCACCAGTCTCGATGACGTGCATGAAGCCATGTGCCAGCGTCAGATCGGTGCCGCTGAGCAAGCGAAGCCGCAGCAGGACTGAAACCAGGTTGGCCGCCCGGATAGCCTGGGCGGCTTTCATTACCAGCGAGAAGGCGTATAATGCGCGCCCCAGTAGCGTCATTACGCTGTTCACGAGGGTTCCCTAACCCCTCTTGCCACCAAAAAAAGGTCTCGCTCCATGTTTGCGCTCACCGATCTTCAGCATCGCCGTTGCCTGACGGTAATGGTCCTTTTCCATATTGCCATCATTGCCGCCAGCAACTATCTGGTGCAGCTTCCCTTTACGCTGTTCGGCTTTCACACCACCTGGGGAGCCTTCAGCTTTCCGTTCATCTTTCTGGCTACCGACCTGACCGTGCGCCTGTTTGGTAAAGGGCCTGCACGCACTATCGTATTACGGGTCATGTTTCCCGCGCTGCTGGTATCCTATGTGGTGTCGGTGGTGTTTCCCCGTGGCAGTTTCGCGGGCCTGGAAGCGCTGGGCGAGTGGAACCTGTTCGTGGCGCGGATTGCCCTGGCCAGCTTCCTGGCCTACGTGCTGGGCCAATTGCTGGATGTGCAGGTCTTTGACCGGTTGCGCCAATGGGCCTGGTGGGTAGCGCCGGTCTGCTCCACCATCCTGGGTAACCTGGCGGATACCTTTGCCTTTTTTGCGACCGCCTTTTACAACAGCCCCGATCCGTTCATGGCCGCCCATTGGGTGGAAATTGCCACGGTGGATTACGTCATCAAACTGGCGATCAGCCTGTTGTTCTTCCTGCCGCTGTACGGCTTATTGCTGGCGTGGCTGACGCGCAGGCTGGTGGTATGGACCGGCCAGACAGACGCCGAACCACGCACCGCTTAATCATCAAGGAGCCCCCATGACCGAACAGGCCACTGTCGACCTGCACGTGATCGATCTGCCCGCCGAGGTGGAAGCACCTGAGCAAGCGCCGCTGATCGTCATTCATGGATTGTTGGGAAGTGCCGACAACTGGCGCTCGCATCTCAAGGTGTGGCAGCGCAAGCGCCGGGTGGTGGCGGTGGATCTGCGCAATCATGGCCGCTCGCCCCATGCCGAAGGCATGCGCTACACCGCCATGAGCGATGACGTGCTGGCCGTGATGGACAAGCTCTCCATCGAGGATGCGCATATTCTTGGCCACTCCATGGGCGGAAAAGTGGCCATGACGCTGGCTCGGCAAGCCCCCGAGCGCTGCCTGTCGCTGATGGTGGCTGACATCGCTCCGGTGGCCTACCAGCATGGTCATGACGATGTGTTCGCGGCGCTGAATCGCGTCAGAGACGCCAAGCCTGCCAACCGCCGAGAAGCCGATGCGCTATTGGCGGAGCATGTCAGCGAGCGGCCCACGCGCCTGTTCCTGGCCACCAACCTGGTACGAGACGAGCAGGGGGGGATGAGCATTCGCGTGGGTCTGGACGAAATTCAGCGTGGCTATGAGCACATCATCGGTGAGCCGGAAGGAGAGGCTGCCTACGAGGGGCCAACGCTGGTGCTGCGTGGGGCCAACTCTCACTACGTGACGGATGAGATGCTGCCCAGGCTACGCGAAGTGCTGCCACGGGCCCGCCTGGTGACGCTGAAGAATGCTGGGCATTGGCTGCATGCCGACCAGCCCGAAGCGTTTCAGCAGGGGGTCGACGCTTTTATTGCGGCGCACTCCTGACGCTGGCCCACTCAATCCAACCACCAATCCAGCCACTCAACCCAGCGGCTCGATCGACAGCCCGTGCTGATCGGCGTCGCGGATGAAGCGGTTGAGAATGCGGTAGGTATCCATATCGAACTGCCCGGCAGGTGTTTTCAACGCCAGCGCCGCCTGCCGCGATGGGGCGCTGCCCAGATAGCACCAGTGATCGATCAAGTGATAGGCCGCCGGACCCGTGGGGCAGCTCTGTTCGCGCAGAATGATACGGCCAGGCCACGGCCAGGCGCTGATCTGCAGGCCCGCCAGCGCTTGCTGGGCACGCAGCGTGTGTGCCTCTCGTGTTTCCTCGCCGCAACACGCCCCCCGGCATCGCCCCAGCTGGTGGGCAAAGCAGCGCCCCTTGCCCTTTTCCAGCCCCAATACCTGCGGGCAGAGCTGATGCGCTTCGGCCAAGTGGCGCAGTGCCTCTTTGGCTTCCTTGGCGCTGCGGAACAGGCCAAACAGCTTGCCCGGCTGCGGTTGCCCCAGCAGCTTGCCATTGGCCAGCGTGGGCTGCGCCGCATCGTCCGGCCAGTACCAGGTGTGTAGCTTGCCCTGGCGGCGTAGCTGTCGGTTCATGATGGGCATCAACTGCTTTACCAGCTGCGCTTCTCGCAGTTGGGCGCTCAGGTCGCCTGCCGTTTCCTCCCATTCCACGTGCTGGATCTGCTGGGCCAGGCGCATCTCCTTGTCATCCTGATGATCACGCTGGAAGTGGCCGAGCACCCGCAATCGCAGATTGACGCTCTTTCCCACATAGAGCGGCAGGCGGTTGTGCCCATAAAACAGGTAGACGCCCGGTGCTTCCGGCAGCCCCGCCAGTTGCTCGCTGGGAAGGTGTGCGGGCAGGCTGCGGTGACGCTGCTCGTCAGCCAACGCCGCCTGCCAGGTGGGCGTATCGAACCGCTGTTGCCAGGTTTGCCAAAGGCCCCACAGGGCTTGCGCATCCTCTTCGGCTCGGTGGGCGTTGGTTCTGGGAACGTTGTAATGGGCCAGCAATGCCGTCAGATTGTGCTTGGCCAACTGCGGCTCCAGTCGACGGGCAAGGCGCAGGGTGCAGATCACCTTGGGTCGGTAAGCAATTCCGGCGCGTTTGAACTCGTTGCGCAGGAAGCCTGCATCGAAGCGAGCGTTGTGCGCCACCAGCGTGTCACGCCCCAACCACCCGTTGAGCTCCTCGGCAACGCAAGCAAAGGTGGGCGCATCCCTGAGCATTGCATCGTCGATTCCTGTCAGTCGGCTGATATGGGCCGGTACTCCCGTTGTGGGCTGAATCAGGCTGACCCAGCGCTCCACGACGTGACCGCCGTTGATTTTCAAGGCGGCAATTTCCGTGATGCGGTCACGGGTAGCGCGTGTGCCGGTGGTTTCTATGTCGATGAAAATCAGTGGCGTATCGTTCATGCGGCTCCCGCCTGGGCGCGCTTATGGCTCGGCCAGGGTATGCGGATTGAGTGCCAGCCGGGAGGCAGGTAGCGTGGCGTCTATCGTGCCGGAGGCCAGCAGGTAACGTTCGAAGGCGCTGTAACGACGCTCATCCAAAGCGGCCGGGCTCAGCGCCAAGCGGCGCACGATATTTGCCCAGGCGCCCTGGTTGACCGGGTTGTCGAGCACTGGCTGAGTGTTGATCACCAGTTGCCAGGCCTCATCGGGGTGGTCGACGATCCAGTTGCTGGCTTCTTCCAGGGCCGTCACCAGGCGCGACCAGGTGGCTGCCCGCCGCGCGACAGAATCGCTGTTGGCCAGCAGGATCAGGCCATCATGGCGGGGAATGTCGAGCGCTTGATAACGCACTGTGTGGGTGACGATACCGTCTGAGGCCAGCTCTTCCGGCAGGGTCAGATAAAAGCCGTCGGCAATGGCGTCGACGCGCCCTTCGCGCAGGGCGCCGGCCGCATCGAAGTGGACGTTTTCGGCGGGCGAAAATTCATCGATTTGCCGCAGCGACAGGGGCACCAGCGGTTCCGCCAGCAGGTCGCGCCCTTCGCGGGTCGAAAAGCCATAATGGACTCTGCCCAATCCCTGGAGGGGGTCGGGCGAAGTGGCGGTGCCTGCCACGACCACAGCATTCAACGGTGTTTCGACCAGCGTGGCAATCCGCACGATGGGGGCACCATCATGCACATTCAGGTGTAGCAGCGGCTGGCGCGACAGCGCCAGATCCACTTCTCCAGCCGCCAACAGTTTGATGGCGATGGTCGGGTCTGCAGGCGTCTGTAGTTCCACCTCCAAGCCTTGCAGCGCAAACAGACCGCGCTCCTTGGCAACGATCAGGGGAGCATGCTGGGGGCTCAGGTACCAATCCAGCATCAGGTTCAGACGCTTCATGGGCGGTGGGTCCAGAGGCGGCGGTGGCACCAGCGCCATACTGGGAGCATCGTCTTCACTGGACGCTTGTTCCGGGGCAGATGTCTCAGGCTCGTCGCTTTCGACGGTAGCCGCTTCTACTTCGGGTTGGGGAGCGCTGTGCCACAACCCTTCAGGCAGCACCAGGTCGCTCTCCAGCTGCAAGGGTGTGTCGGGTGTTTCCGTATCATTTGCGTAAGTGGCTGAAATTGAAAATAATAAAAAAAACGCTAAGACTAGGGTAAGGATGGAACGGGCACGCAAGAATGCGTTCAACATAACCTGAACTCCAGAAGGTACGACGGCGGAGTTTAGCTGTCAGGAGAAGTCTCTGGCTAGCCCTGGGGCAATCTGGCCAACTCGCTCAGTAAAATCAGCCTGGGCATGCAATAATAGAACGGCATTGATGTAGAGACGGAGACTCATGGACGCAATTTATACCTTCTTTCTGGTAGGCGGTACCCTCATGGCGCTCAGCATCCTGGCGAGCCGCTTGTCTTCCATGATGGGCGTGCCGCTGCTGCTGATCTTCCTGGGTTTGGGTATGCTTGCCGGGGAGGAGGGCTTATTGGGTCTCGAGTTCGATGACTACTCCATGGCCTTCACCATCGGCCACCTAGCGCTGGCCATGATTCTGCTGGATGGTGGGTTACGTACACGACTCAAGACGTTTCGCGTGGGGTTTCGTCCAGCCCTTTCGCTGGCAACGCTTGGGGTGTTCATCACCAGCGCCATCGTTGGCGTGATTGCCATGTGGGTCTTCGACCTCACCTTGATCCAAGGGCTACTGGTGGGGGCCATCGTCGGCTCCACCGATGCGGCGGCCGTGTTCTCGATGCTCAGTGGTCGTGGAGTGAACCTGAACGAGCGGGTTGGGGCAACGCTGGAGATCGAGTCAGGCACCAACGACCCGATGGCGATTTTCCTGACGCTGATGCTGGTCGAGATGCTGGTGGGGGATATTGGTGGCATCAGCGAGACGCTGCTGTTTTTCGTTTCTCAGTTCGGCATCGGCCTGCTGGTGGGCGTGGCGGGCGGCTGGGGCAGCGCCAAGTTGTTGCGCTGGCTGGACCTGGCGCCTGGCCTCTACTCCATGCTGGCGCTTGCCCTGGGGTTCAGTGTCTTTGGCCTTACCAGCGTGCTGGGCGGCAGTGGCTTCCTGGCCATTTACCTGGCTGGGCTGATGATCGGCAATCAGCCGGGCAGGCACCTCAACTTCATTCTGCCGGTGCACGACGGGCTTGCCTGGTTAAGCCAGATCGGTCTGTTCCTGGTGCTGGGCCTGCTGGTCGCGCCCAGCCAGCTCTGGGAAGTAGCGCTTCCGGCCAGTCTGGTGGCATTGGCCTTGATCTTTATTGCCCGCCCGCTGGCGGTGCTGATAACCATCAAGCCGTTTTTCAAGTTCCGCTGGCGCGAGACCTTCTTTATTGCCTGGGTTGGCTTGCGGGGTGCCGTGCCTATCGTGCTGGCCATTTTCCCGGTCATTGGCGGCGTCGAAAATGCTTCTCTCTACTTCAACGTGGCCTTCGCGGTGGTGCTGATGTCGTTGCTGATTCAAGGCGGTTCGCTCAATCTGGTGGCCCGCTGGTTGAAGGTGCAGGTGCCTGTGGGCACCACGCCCAATCGGCGCGGCCCGTTGGGCATCCTGCCGGAAAACGATTTTGAAATGTTCGTCTACACGGTGGAAAACCAGGACCTGGACGATGTGCCTATCCGGCTGCTGCGGTTTCCCTCCGGCGCCTTGATCTCGTCGCTGTTTCGCAACCACGTCATGCTCCACCCCAAAGGCAGCACCCGATTGAAGCTGGGGGATGTGATCTGCGTGATTGGTCGCAGTGAAGACCTGGTGGCCCTGAATCGCTTGTTCAATGGCGATGCCAAGCTCAAGCAGGAGCGGGCGTTCTTCGGTACCTTTACCCTGGACGGCACCGCTCAGATGCAAGACATCGCCCAGGCCTACGGCCTGACCCTGAGCCCCGGCGAGCAGGAGATGACCCTGGCCGAGTTCGTCTCCCTGCGGGTAGGCGGCCACCCGGTGGTGGGGGACGACGTGGACTGGCACGGCATTCACTGGGTGGTCAGCGAGATGGAAGGCGGCGACATTACCCGAGTAGGCTTAAGACTCTACTAATTGATTCAAAAGGCGTTGACTTCCAAGGGAAAGCTGTTATTATACGCACCCATAAGCCGGAGGGATGGCAGAGCGGTTGAATGCACCGGTCTTGAAAACCGGCATAGGTTAATAGCCTATCCAGGGTTCGAATCCCTGTCCCTCCGCCACCTCGATTCTAAAGCCTCGTTTTTACGGGGCTTTTTTCGTTTCTAGGCTTTCTTTTTCCTCCCCAGCAGTGCCTCGATATTCTCCACCGGTTCTTTAACGTGATGAGAACGTGATTGCAGCTTGGCCACGGCGTCCCTTGCTCGGTGTGGTGCCAGGTGTGCGTAGCGCTCGGTCATGTTGATCGTGGAGTGCCCCAACACTTCCTTTACATCGGCCAGCGGCACGCCTTCCGACACCAGCCAGCTTGCGCAGGTATGCCGCAAGTCGTGGATGGTGAAGTCTTTGATGCCTGCCAGCGAGCACGCCTTTTTGAACACTGGGTTTGGGTACACGTAACGGCTGCCGTCACGCTTGCAAAATACCCAAGGACAGGAAGGGCAGTAGGTTTGCGCGTAACGGTACCGTCGCCTGAGCGCGGCCACGGCCGACTCGTTGAGCGGGATCGTCCGGCGCTTGCCTGCTTTGCTATCCTCTGGCTCAAGCGTTATTAGCGCGTGCTCCCAATTCACGCGCCGCCATTCCAGCTTGAGCAACTCCCCCTTGCGAGCCCCCGTATGCAGGGCTAGCTCGATGAAGTCGGCCAAGCGTTCGCCCTCACGGGTGGTCTTGGCTTTCTCGATCAGCGTGTCCGCTTCCTTGCGTGTGATCCAGCGCACGCGCCCGGGCGGCTCTTTCAGCATCCGACCCTTCACAGGGTTGGGTAGCGACCATTCAAGATGCGTGACCGCGTGCGTAATCATGGCGGCGAGTATCGCCAGCTCTCGGTTGATCGTTGCAGGCCCAACGCCTTCACGCTGCCGAAAGGCAATAAAGGCGCGAACGTCGGCGCCTTCTAATTTCCCCATCACCTTGTCAGCACCAAAGAAGTCGTAGAGCTTGCCGGTGCGCATCTTGATATCGGCCAATGAACGCTTGTCCTGACTGGCGATCAGGTACTCGGTGGCTACTTCTGCAAAGCTGCGCTCGGGGGCTTCGTCCCAATAGGATTGGCGATAGAGTTGCGCCTTCCATTTCCCCTCTAACGCTTCAGCCGCTTGCTTGTCGGTCGTCCGAGTAGAGCGTCTAATTGGCTCGCCGCCTCCCGGCGGGGATAGGTAGACCCACCAGAACGGCGAGTCTGGGCGCTTATACGGCATGGCTTACCTCCCGTTATCGCGCCGGGTGCATCGGTAGTGTGGCTGACCGGCGCATCTCCGGCAATCATCGCTTTGAGTGCTTGCTTGTTGACGTAGGTTTTACCGCCGATCTTCATGCCGGGCAGGGTGCCTGACTTGACCCATTTGGAAATAGTGGCGGGGTGGCACGACAACTCTTTGGCCGCTTCGTCGCGACTCATTAGCATTTCGCCCATGGCTTTCTCCAGGCACAAAAAACCGCCAGTTGGCGGCCTACTTATCGGTGGGAAAAATTAACATGGCGTATCAGCAGGGCTTTTGCATACATCCTCCGGCTTGGATGCGGCTCGTCTCGCCCGCCACCACTGGAAATATCCATTAACGCCAGTTGCATTAAATTCGTTGGGATCAGGGTGCGTATTGAAGTCCACGAGGAATGACTGAATAGCCACCTCGTCAGCATCGTTAAGCGGGCTTGAAGCAATAATGGTTTCATCCGGCGTAGGGATGAGCTGACCAATTTCCATCAGAAAGGCCCCATGATAGTTGCGGGAAATGCGCCTTTACCCTTCTCGCACCGAGTCCACCAAGACTCGTAACCTTCTCGGGGTGTTTTGCGCATATAAACGTGCTGCACCTCTTCAGCGCTCGGCCATTCTTCTTCTGGATCCCCCGAGAAAGAGCAATATGCCTCTATAAAGTCCTTCGGGGGGTGATGGCCTTTAGCCGCTACAATAATGTTACCTCCATTTTCAAGCTCATTTATTTCGATGTTCATAAATACCTCCCAATAAAAAACCGCTCATTGGCGGCGGTAGTCCTTGAACAACCTGGTCGATAATCGCCAGCGTGGCGTATCAGGAATAAGCCGCCGTTTGCGGACTATCTCGGCAATCCGCTTTGCGTTCGGTAGCTGGTCGAGCATCTTGGTACTCCGTGCAGCTGACGATGATGCGATGCTTGCTCGTGCTGAGAACAGGCATGGAAGAAAAGGGCAGGTGGCCACAGTCGACAACAGCGTGGCGGCAGGCCATGCACATAGCGCGCTTCGGCTGGTGGGTCATTGCTGGGCCTCAGCGCGCTTGAGCGCTTCTTTAAGGCCAGGCATGGCCATGTTGTGGTCAACGAATATACGAATGTCGTGGGCATCGGCACCTTCCAGCTGATCGCCATGCTGAATGCCAGCAGCGCGCAGTATTTCATGAGCTGTCACACTGCACTGGGGACAGGCGATACCTGCCGCAACTATCATCCCTTGAGTAAAGCCATTCATCACGCAGCCCTCATCGTTGCCAACTGTTTCGCCTGCTCGGCCAGCTCAAGCCGCAGCTTGGCGTTTTCGGCCGCCAGCGCATTGTTCTCCTCGATCAGTCCGTATTTTTCGGCTTCCAGGTCGTCGTTTCGGTAAATGAGTTGTGTCACAGCAGCACGGCGGCATGCGCGTGACAGCAAGGCACCGGTGCCCAGGTGGGTGGCGATAGTGGTCATGGTAGTCTCCAAAAAATGCCGCTCTGAAAGCGGCTCAATGAACGATATGGGTGGGTTGTTGAAGCGATAGGCTGGCGGCTACGTTGCGCACCCAGATGGGCGTATTGCCCAGCGCGAAGGTCTCGCCGCTCCATGCCAGGAGCAGTGTGGTGCCCATCACGTTGGCGATGGCTTCTGCCGCAGGCGCAGGAACAGCGTTCCCGATACGTTCCCGCCATGCGCTATCGCTCAGGCCCTCAAGCTCCAGGTGTTCACATGGGTCAACCAGCCCCTGCAGGGCGGCCAGCTCCAGCGTTGTGAATGGTCGGTGCCAAGTGCCGTCGAGTGCGCGGATGACGGCGACCAGCTTGTCGTTCGGTTCCGGCAGGCGCGGATCGGCTACCGACCAGGAGCCGTTATCCTGCCGGGCCGATGCTGATACGGCGCCGCATGTTGCGCTCCATGGCACGACGCCGTAGTGGCCTGCATGAAGCCACGGATCACCTTTGCCGCGTTTGAGCCCTGGGCGCGGATCAGCAACGCCAAACGCTCCCTGGCCAGTCGTGCTGCCTGAAATGACGGTGCCCGTGGACTTATCCCAGTGGGTGATTGCGTATTTGCCATAAGTCGGCCCTTTGCGGCGTGGGTCTGCGACCGCAAACGCCCCTTGCCCGGGCGACTGCTGGCCCGTAATGGCTCCGGTAGGGCCGTCCCAGCAGCGTACGCCGTATGCTTGGCCATCCTTCCATTTTGCTGACTGGTGGAATCGAGGGTCAGCGATGCTGAAAGCACCGTTGGTGGGCGTGCTGCGTCCGGCTACGACGCCCATGGATTCATGCCAGTAGTTTACTCCCATGTAGCCTGACCGATACTCCGGCACGATGAGGTAATCACTCAGGTAGCCATCCTCGACCGCCAATTTGTTCAGCGATCGCCAATCGCTACCAGCTTCTACAAACGCCAGGCGCACCCAGGTTTTCCACTGCAGGCGCGGCACGCGATGCATCGGACCCGCCAGCTCATCGCCTGGCAGCGGCATTTGCCCAAGCACGTCGCCCACGGCACGAAGCGGGCGCTTGATGGGCTCATATAGGAAGGGGGGCACTTTCTCGGCGTGGCGCGCCACCAGCAGGAAGCGCTTGCGAGACTGTGCCAGGTGACCGATCTCGCCGCAGTCGTGCGTGGTTTCAGCAACGTGGTAGCCATAGCGCTGTAGCATGCTGGTGATCTTGTTCATCAGCTCTCGGCCGCGGCTCGCAATGCGTGGCACATTCTCGAAGATGATCAGCTCGGGCGGATCGTCGGCCCAGGCCTCCAAGGCAAGCCACATGCCGCGAACCGTGAGCTGGTTCAGCGCCTGATACTTGGGCGTGGTACTGCGCGTTTGGGAGAGCAGACCACTGAACCCTTTGCAGGGGGCGCTGAGAAAGATGATGTTGGGGCGCTGATTGCTGGCGGCTGCCTGTATGTCGGCAGGGGTGGCTTCCTTCCAGTCATTGGGTGGCTCGTGGCCATGAAAGGCGGTGTACTGGTCGCGGCTGAACATATCCAGCACGGTGCCTGGAGTGCCGGTGAGGCGCTGAAAGTCCGCGATAGCACCCGCGTCAACATCGATGCCGCCCAGGCATTGGAATTTGGCTTCGATGTTTCCAACGCGAGCATGGCCTCGATTGAAGCCAAGGGCGCCGCCGCCGAGGCCGCAGAAAAGGTGAAAGTGGTTGATTACCTGGTGCGATATCATTGCGTATCCCAAAAAAAGCCCCGCTGATGAGCGGGGTGGTTATCCATTGGCGCCGAGTGATGGTGGTTGCTCCATTCGCTTCTAAGCCACCAGCTCGCCCTTGGCGCCGTCAATCTTTGGCAGCTCGTCCATGCGCTTGAACAGGGCTTCGGCTTCCTCGTCAGTCGCTTTCTCGAATCGGTAAAAGGCTGCCTTCTTGGCCGCATCCATAAAGCTTGGCACCAGGTTCCAAAGCGATTCGTTCGGGAGGCTGCCTGCGCTGCAGGGCTTGCCGTTGACCACGGCGATGGCCTGAATGCGCTCCAAGCAGTAACCGGTAGAGGCCTCGGTAATGTTGATGGCGGCGCAATCGTCGCCATTACAGAACCAGGCAAAGGCATTGATGACGCGTCCCTTGTGCTTACCTTCCACAACCTCGGCCTTCAGGTCGCCCAAGGCGCTTGCTGTTTCAACCTTGCCGCCAGCGACCAGTGAGCGCTTGTCGCTTTCGTCGTCGCCGATGATGTGTGTTGTGATCTTGAGCTTCATGCGTCACCTCTCAATGCCTTGATATCGTCGTCACTCAGGCCTGCCGCCTTGGCCCGCGCCAGGGCGTCTTGCTTCCGCTTTTGTGCAGCCCGCTGATGCTGGAGCTCTCGCTCAGCCGCTCTGTCTTCGGCATTGGGCTCGTGTATCCGACACGGTGCCAGCCAAGAGCAGGGCGTGGCATACGGCTGGTTGCCAATTCGTATCGCCACGGTTGGCACAATTCCGCAATCCGAACCTTGAACGTCTCTGCCTTTCCCCAGGCGGCGAGCTGTTGACTCGGCCTCGCATACCGCCATCACGTAATTAGGCCCACGTCCTTCAGTGCCATCGGCGTTCTGGATGACGGCAAACACTAGCCTGGTTTCAATGATGGCGGGCTTATCAAGCAGCTCCAGAACCGCCTGGCTCAATTCGTGCACTTCAGACATGCTCAGGTGCTCGCATTTACTCCCTGGCTGGGTCAATCGCTCTGCTAACTCTTTCAGTCTCTCGTGCATGATCCTCTCCCGTGGTTGCCGCACTCACGCGGCGGCTTACGGCTTACTCACGGCCCTACTGCAACGCAGTTTCGCGCATCCGGTGGGCTAGTACCGGGTAGCGTCATCAGGGACGGCACCGCGCAAGCAGGCGATGTTATTGATCCCCACCGTCGCCTGGGGTCTCTACGTTAGAACGGGATTTCGTCGTCAAAATCGTCGTACTGACCGGGATCGGGCGCGCCATATTGTGGCTGCCCTGGTGCGGGGCGCTGCCCTTGGGGCTGCCGGGCACCGTATCCCGAGTTATTTGGCGGGGGCTGGGGGCCTCCGCGCTGCTGATTCTGAGGTGGGTGCTGATACCCGCCTTGTTGCGGGGCTTGCTGCTGGCCACCGCTGTCCAACATCTGCATGTCGTTGGCGACGATTTCAGTGGTGTAGCGATCCTGGCCGCTCTGGTCCTGCCATTTCCGCGTTTGCAGGCGGCCCTCGATGTAGACCTTCGCGCCTTTCTTCAGGTACTGCTGGGCGATTTCCGCCGCCTTGTTGAACAGCACCACGCGATGCCATTCGGTACGCTCCTGGCGCTGGCCGCTCTGGCGATCTTTCCATGTGTCGCTCGTGGCTATGTTTAGAGACGCCACGGCGGTACCGGAGGGGGTGAAACGAACATCTGGGTCTTGGCCCAAATTGCCAATCAGAATGACCTTATTTATGCCTCGGGCCATGTGACCTCCAAAAGAAAGGGCCCGAAGGCCCTCTGTGGTTGGGTGCTGCTGTCAGGGCTGGAATGTGCCCAACAAGCATTCGCTTTCCGGCAAGCCATCAGTCACAAGCTTGGCGAACTCGGCGGCGATCTCTTCTTTGGCCGCGTCCAGCGCGATAGCACGCAGCCCAAACGATGGCCCGCCCTTGGTCTTGCTGGACACGCGCATTGCCAGGGTGCGCTCTGTCAGGCCCTCGTACGGGGTGAGCTTCCAGTAAATCACCGTGGGCAAACGGTCGGCATTCTTGACGGTGACGCTATTCATCACGCCTACGCGGCTGGAGTGCTCCTGCTGGTCGCTTTCGATGCTGGTCAGGTCATCCAAACTGACCTTGCGGAACGCATGAATGACCTTGCCGCGCTCCAGCGCCTCGCCTTTGCTGTTCTCAAACGTCAGCAGGTGGCCCCAGTCTTCGACCAGCTCGACCATTTCCTGCTGGCCATGCGTGTCACCATCTGCGCTCAGATAGGCGCTGAACTCCGGTGTCTTGGGCAGGTTGAGCGTAGCGGAGTGGTCGCAGTGGCCAGGCAGTGCCTTGTCGCCGATATCCAGATAGGAGCATGCCGCCATGGCGTCACGGTCGATAAACACCGGCGCATCGGCTTGCTGCCCTGATACGTAGGCGATGAAGTCTTTCAGCCCCTTGGTCTTGAACTGGCCACGGAATCGGCGGCGATGGTCCTGGTACTTCTCCATATCCACCAGCTTGAAGCCTTCACCGACGATCAGAGCGTGACCCTCGGCGGCTTCGGTGCCTGTTTTATGGCTGGCTTCAAGGTGCTGCAGGGCGTCTTTGGTCAATGACATCAGTGCTTCTCCTGGTGCGAGTCTTTATCGCGGTGGGGGTGGCCGATCATGTCGAACTGGTTCTTGGGCTCGAGCGTCATTTCGCCGCCCGTGTTCACGCACATGACCGTTTCGGTGGTGTGTTCTTCCGACTGCGTGCCGTGCTCGGTCGGAATCTTGAAGGCCAGCTTATGGCTGACGCCGACCCGGCTGCCGGAGCCAATGTTCTCGACCGTCAGGTCAATCGAGACCTTGGCTTTCTTCTTCGGGTTGTTCGTCGCCGCCGCCGCTGCGTGGCTCAAAACAGTGCCCAAGCGCTCAGCCAATACGCCGCCATCCAGGTCCTCAATGAACCTGGTCACATCGGTTGGGTGTGACATTGCGTGTTACCTCATGGAGGTTGGGGTGGTGGGGCCATTGGCCCCGGGGTGTGGGAAGGGTTAGGCGGCTGCCGCTTTGGCGCCGGGGTGGCCCGCGCATGAGCCGTCAGGATTGCGGTTATCGCAGCTGCTGTCACAGACCAGGACTTGCTTGCCATTTTCGAGCATTTGCCGAAGCTCTTTGCGAGCCCCTTCTACGCCATCGGCGTGTGTGACGATCTCCCCGAGGCGCTTGTCGCCATAGCTCAGCAAAACGCTAACGGGGATATGGATGTGAAAGGTGGTAGGGGTGCTGGTAAGGGTCATTGAGGGGCCTCATCGAGGAGTCCAGAAAAAGGGGCCTTGCAGCCCCAGCCGTAACGGGTGGGTTCAGGCGGCAAGCTGCTCCATGGCGTCGGCATATCCTGACCAGTTATCGACGCCCGCTGCCTGCAGGGCGAGCAACATGGCCTCGGCTTCCAGCAACCGCTCGTACTCCTTGCGGGAGATAGTCACCTGTTCTGGCGCCTTCGCGGGGACGCCGCCCTGGAATGATTCAGCGGCGGCACGAAGACGGCTGGTGTCCAGCGGCTTGCCTTGGGCAGCTGCGGGCAAGGGTTCCGGCTCAGGTTCCGGCTCAGGTTCCGGCTGTGGCTGTGGCTGTGGCGTGGGATTACGCTTCGCCTCCTGCTCGGCCTTGAAGCGTCGCAGCTCTTCCAGCTCCTTTTGCTCGGCTTCGCGCTTCTCGTTTTCCTCACGCAAGCGGCGCCGCTCGGCTTCCACTTCGGCCTGCTCGGCAGCCAGGCGCTCTTTCTCAAGGGCGCGGCCATGCATGTCGCTGATGTGCTGCAGCACCTCTGCTTTTGCGTCCTCTGCTTCTTTGGTCACGTCAAAATAATCATCGGTGTTTATGTTGACGGCTTCATCATGCAGCTCAGCCAGGGCGTTTGAGTCGAGCCCAACCGCTGTGTCCTTGTAGCTGAGGATTTCGACCTGTATGCGCTCACGCAGCTTGGCGATGCGCTGCTGCTTTTCACGTTCAGCGCGCTCGTCTTCGTGCTGCTTTGCGTCTTTCAGCGGCTGCTCGATCATGCGCAGCTTTTCAGTCAGCTCTTTGCCGTAGGCGTTCACACGGTCGACGAAGTCACGGTGGGGCTGGGTGATCGACTTGCGCAGTTTCTCGGTGCTGGTCCGGTAGCTGGTCAGCTCGCGTATGCCGGTCTTGCAAAGCGCGTAGCCGTCCTTTGTGCGAACATCGGGCACCGTGCCGTATTTCTCGCGCAGCCCTGCCAGGGCCTGCTCAACGGCGTCGAGCTCAATCAGCTCGCCTTTGTAGTCGGTGTTGGGGGCTGCGTTAGTCATTTTGCGTTACCTCTTGTGGTTGCTTGGTCTTTTCCTTCTCGGCGTATACCCGGGCGATGCCTTCATCGCGGGCCTTGATGATCATGTCTCGGCCTTTGTCGGGCTCGACGCGGGCCATGGATGCCTTGTCAGGAATACGGTCGATCATTCTGCTGGCAGCCAGCTCGATGCTCTTGGGGTGGGGGATTTGGTGGCGAAGGGTTTCGCACTCACGTTTGAGCCAGTCCGCGTAGTCCTGCCGGAGCTTTTCTATTTCGGCGTCCTGGTCTTCGGCCACCGCAATTCGGGTAGCCGCTTGCTGTGCCTGGGTGTAGTCCTTGTTGTCGAACTTGCCGTAGTAGACGTCTGCCGAGAAGCCCAGCAGCGACAGACACTTCTTGATGGCGTCGGTGATCGACTTCTTCGGTGCCTCGCCGTCGGTCTTCCATTTTCCGGTGCCTGTCCGGTAGATATAGCGGGTGTGGCCAAACTGAGTGACTTCGCCGCGCTCCCCATGCCAGCGGTACCAGAGCACCAGGCGGATCGTGTGGGTTTGCTCGTGAGCGATCAGCTCTCCCTTGTTGCCTAGAATCGGCGCGCCCACGTCAAAGCGCTCATCCTCAATGCGGTAGCCCCAGCCAATGCCCATCGGGCCAAACACTTTGGTGGCCGTCTCGATGACGTGCATCGCATCCAGCGTGGTGATCTGCTGGCCGTCTACGCTGGCTTCACGAACCGCAGTGGTCGGCGTCTTATCGACTTGGCGCCATAGCTCCAAGTGGTCGGCGCTATCGACCACGCGATAGCGCCCGGAAGGCACGCGTATGCGTGGCTTCTCGCTGGTGTGTGTCATGGTTTATACTCCGTGGTGATCGATCTCGACGTTGATCAATGGCCCCTGACGTGTTCGCGCACAGAAGGGGCTTTTTAGTTGGCGGGCGGCTCTGGCATTGGCATCCAGAGGGTTACATCTGATGCCCAGCAGGCCGCTCCCTTATCTTCGTAATGGAATGGCTCAAACCAGTCGGCTGAATCATCTGCACCGTCGCGCACATACGTCACATTCTGAGTCACGCCATTGGCGACTATCAGGCAAGGCTCGCCGTATTCGGGAAGTCGATCATTCACGCTCACCCATCCAGCCAACAGCGCCTTCAGCTCGTCTTCCTCGGCAGCATTGAATCGGCTGCCGCCTTTGGTGACCGGATAGACCATGCCGACGCCTTCAACGAAGCGGGGTGGCCCAGTGATCTTCCAGTTGCTCATGCCGCCCTCCAGTTCGCTTCCATTTCGGCGCGGTCTTCTTCCTCGCCTTGCAGCTCGTCTTCAGCTACATCCTTGGCCCAAGCAAATAGAACCGCCTCGCCGGCGGGTGACTGGATATAGGCATCAATCATGTCGGCCACCGTGGTCGTGGCGGTGAGCTCTTCGACAGCGCTGGCCAAGTCGCCAACCTCATTCAGATATGTGCCAAAACGCGCAATGCCTTCGGCGTCACCGTCATGGATGGATTCGCTCAGGGATTCTGCGCGTAGCTGGATTTGTTTGGCTCGGTTCATGGTGCTGGCCTCATTCCTGGGCAAATCTCAGCAGCGTTGCCGCGGTAATCGGGGTGGCCGGTGCGGTGATGCGGGTCAATGCCTCTCGCCGCCTCAGCGGCCCACACGGCGACCTCCTGGCAGTATTTGCGGTGCATCCGCTCGTTATCGGATGCGTCCAGTTTGCTGGCGACGATCATGCTGCCGATGATGGCGGCCAGCGCGATGAGGCTAAGGGCTCTCGCGGTCATGGCGGGTTACCTCTTTGATTAAATGGGGTGGGTAGCCCATGCGTTTGGCAGCGACGCGAGCCAAACGGCGGCTACAAAAAAGCCCCAGATCGGGGCGGGGGATTACCAGGTGACGATGCCGCTCACGCAAGATGAAGCGGGTCATCCCACACCTCTCGAATTTGGCGCTGCAGCGCTCGGTCAGCCAGGCGCTGGTCAATGTCTCGGCGCTTGCTGTAGCGGGCTGCTGCCGTTTTGTCGTTGCGGCTGTTCAGCTCGCCTTTCGTGATTGCCTTAGTGGGTAGGGTTTCCATAAAGCCTCCTGTGTTGGGCGCGCTGCCTCGCGGCTCTCGCAGTGCCAGTGCAGTGAGTCGTGGTAGGGAAGCAGCGCGGGCATGGTCACGATGCGCGGCCATGCCGTAAAAAAGCCCGCTGGGCGCGGGCAATGAGTGCGCATCCTTGCGCAGGGGAGTTGATGCTTCAGGAACATCGGTGGAATGCCCTCTCGGGGACATACCGCTTTTAACGGAAAGGACACTCCCCGATGCCGCCTGTATTCTCAGCCCAAGCGGCAGGCTCTGAATGGCACTATCGCAGGCCCCGCGTCTTAGCTATCCTGAAGTTTCCACACACCAGGAGCTAAAAATGGATAAACCACAAAAACTGCCGCGTGTAGCAGCGCTAACAGATGTAGATTTTGGACAGCAGCATGATGAATTGAGAGAGCAGCTAAGCACGCTTTCAATGCTGGCAGCTAAGTCAGGTCCTGAGGGCGCTACGGCTGCTATTCGCGCTCAATCATGCATCAACAATCTGTTCGCGAATTTAAGTGCTCGTATGCAAGTGCTAGAGCAGCTTGCTATTCGGGACGGCAAGTACCCCACTGAATACGAGTAACGCTGCATTGGTAAAAGGGTGGCTGTCATCGCCTGCGTTGGCAGCCACCTTGTTCATCAGCATCTGTTCAAGCTCTCGCTGCTCTTGTCTGAGCTGAGTAATTTCAACTTCTTTTTGCTGTATGGCCGCGTGGTTTTGCTGTGCTGCAAGGTAGAGCGCTTTCAGTTCTTCGTTCATGATGACCTCCTTTGAATGGCTTTTCGGATGCTCCCGGCATCAAAGCAAGGAGCAACCATCGAACTCTCGTTCCTTACGCACAACTGATCTCGCTATCGGCAGCCTGGGGTCGCAATCCAGAGTGCCTACGCTTCCACGTCAGTTAGGAAACGCCCCGCGACGAGTGCATCTTGTGGGTGTGCTTTCTCGCCTCCGCTTACGGGGTGGCTGTGCGCGTACTACGTCATGTTGTTAAAGAGCGTGGCCTGTGAGGGCCTGAACACGGTGCGCTGTGTTCTGCTCATAAATATAGGCATACCTTTCACATCAGTCAACAGGAATACCTATATTTTTTGAAAGGATCGGGTAGGGGCCGGGGTCACCCCCGGCGCCCTCCCACACCACCGTACGTACGGTTCCGTATACGGCGGTTCATGAAGAACGGTTAAGCCC
>NZ_VBVC01000016.1:0-41170 GCF_007655045.1 Halomonas sp. C22
CCGGCAGGTGTATCGGCGGCGGACCACCCAGAGAGTGACCCGCTTGCCGTGGATGGGCAGATCACGATAGGGAACGTCACGCTTGCCGAACCGCACGAACTCACCCTGCACGCCGCACCCCTCGCAGGCTACTGGTGTAGGTGCTTCAAGCCGAAAATGTATGTCTTCATTCTGCTCATCAGAATCCACCAACTGGTACCCAGGAAGGCTTAACGAATTAATCATCTCCCGCCTTGATCAGAAAAACAGGTAGGTGGCGTAACCGGCAATCATCGCCATAGCAAAAATGACTGCTAAAAACGCCGCTAAAAGCTTCAGCGTGAACAAAGAGCGCAACAGAATGAGCTCAGTCAGGCTGGCTCCGGCACTGCCGATGATCAACGCTAGCACCGTCCCGGCACCCACGCCTTTGGCCATCAGAGCCGCTGCCAGAGGTATGACGGCTTCAGCGCGAATATACAACGGCACGCCGATGACAGCGGCAACTGGAATGGCAAAGGGATTATCTGGGCCTGCATACTGCTCCAATAAGTCAGTGGGCATGAAACCATAGATCACGCTGCCAATCGCAATACCGATGAGCAGGTAAGGCAACACATCGATAAAGTCCGACCAAGCTTCCCGCCACACACCACTGTACTTCCCTTCTTTCTTAACCGTGACAGTGGGTTGACTGTCACAGCATTCGCTAGACGTAGAGACTGTTGTCTTCCTATCAGCCCCGCAAGAAGCCGTCTTCGGAGTGGTGTCGCAGCTGTTGGTGCCGCAACTCGATGCGGTCGATGTAGCACTGCACGGGCTTGCTGATGAACTACATCCACTGCTCTCTTGTGTCGCCGTCCGGCGCACATAACGCTCGAAGCCAAGCGTGTGAAGCAGCCATCCGGCACCTACCGCGACCACCAAAGCGGCGAGCACATAGATAGCAGTAAGTGTCCATCCAAACGTGGCAACCAGCAGGCCGACGACGATAGGATTCAGCAACGGAGATGAGAAAAGAAACACCATCATCGGCCCAAAACCGGCCCGTGCCCGAATCAACCCTTTCAACATGGGGATAGTCGAGCAACTACAGAAGGGCGTTATAGCTCCTAAACCAGCAGCAAGAAAATAGCCTCGCTTCCCACTGGAAGTCAGTAACGCTTCCACCTTGGATGGTGGGATGTGACGTTGAAGAACTCCGACCAGCAAGCTAATGCCAATGAATAAAACCGATAGCCCGATAGCGAGAAAGGCGAACATGCCTAGAGCGTCTTGGAGTTGAGATGACATTCAATATTACTCCTATATTTCTAGTATTGTCGAAATGATGTACGCAGCCTACTTGCGTTTATCCGACCTGTCAACTATAATTCTAGAAACATCGAATTATTGGGGCGTGCTATGGATCACGAAAAGGTTGCAGCCAGCTTAGCTGAGCTAGGGAATAGTCACCGACTGTCCGTGTTCCGCTTTCTGGTCAAAGCTGGCCATGATGGGGCTTCGGTCGGAGATATCCAGAAGGGGCTGGGTATTCCTGCTTCGACGCTATCACATCACCTTGCGCGCATGGCCAAGGTAGGGCTGATCCGGCAGGAGAAACATAGCCGCACGATTGTCTGTATACCCGAGTATGGGCACCTAGAGAATTTGATCGGTTTCTTACTAGAGGAATGTTGTGCAGGTGTCCGGATTGCGCATGAACCAGAACCGCTTTGACGCTTGCCCAGCTCTCGCTGTCCTCCCTAGTCAGCATCGCTATGAAGACTCAGGCGAAGGTGGAAACAGAAAATTGGCAGTAGAGTAGGCTGAAGAGGATCAATCAGATAATCCGCTGAGAAAGATTTTCTTCTTTACATCTTTGGCATTTTATCAACCAGAAATTCCGGATACCCATAAGCGATACGACGATGCTGAATTTGGAGTATATGTGGGGCCTTCTGCCGGTCCTGCTCAGTTATTTACCACTAACGCTGCAAATGGCGAGCATCGCCATGGTATTTGCGCTAGTCATTGCCTGCTTGTTGGCGGTCGTGCGGGTGTTGAAAATCCCGGTGCTAAACGGTGCGGCACTGCTGTTTATCTCGTTTTTTCGCGGCACGCCGCTGCTCGTTCAACTGTTTTTGTTTTACTACGGCCTGCCTCAACTGATTAATGCGCTGATTTCCATTAATGGCGTCACTGCTGCGGTATTGGGCCTGACGCTGCACTTTTCGGCGTATATGGCGGAATCCATCCGTGCAGCGATTGTGGGTATCGACCGTAGCCAAACCGAAGCGGCGCTCTCGATAGGCATGACCCAGCCGCAGCTGATGCGGCGCATCATTCTGCCCCAAGCCACCCGCGTGGCCACGCCCACGCTGATGAACTACTTCATTGATATGATCAAGGCGACCTCGCTGGCCTTTACGCTGGGCGTGACGGAGTTGATGGGGGCCACCCAGAAAGAGGCATCGGGCAGCTTTTTGTATCTGGAAGCCTTCCTGTTGGTGGCGATCATCTACTGGGTGGTGGTGGAAGCGCTCTCTTGGGGCCAGCGCCGTTTAGAAACGTATCTGAATAAGGCGTACCAGCGATGATTACGCTTGAGTCTGTCAGTAAGCAGTTTGGTCAGCAGCCGGTCTTTACCAATGTCGATTTACACCTAGAACAGGGCGAAATCATCGTCATTATTGGCCCGTCAGGTACGGGGAAATCGACCCTGCTGCGCTGTATCAATTTTCTAGAGCGCCCAGAGGCAGGGCATATTACCGTCGGTGATCTGCGCGTCGATGCGCGAAAGGCGAGTCGGGCGGATATTTTGGCACTGCGCCGTCGCACCGCCTTTGTGTTCCAGAATTACGGCCTGTTCGCCAATAAAACCGCGCTGGAAAACATTAGCGAAGGCATGATCGTGGTGGACAAGCTACCCAAGGCGCAGGCCCACGCTCGCGCCAGGGAGATTCTGGAGCGTATTGGGTTAGCAGATAAAGCGGATGCTTACCCTGCATCGCTCTCCGGCGGCCAGCAGCAGCGGGTGGGCATTGGTCGTGCCATGGCGGCGAATGCCGACGTCATTTTGTTCGATGAGCCGACCTCGTCACTCGACCCGCAGTGGGTGGAGGAAGTGCTGGCTCTCATGAAGCAACTGGCGGCCGAGAAGCAAACCATGATTGTGGTCACCCACGAGATGCAGTTTGCCAGAGACGTCGCCGACCGCGTGGTATTTATGGACGAAGGTCAAATCGTCGAGCAGGCGCCTCCCGAGCAACTGTTCACGAACCCGCAGGATGAGCGCACGCGGCGCTTTTTGCGCAAGATTTTAGCGCCCACGGGCCAAGCGATGTCCTAGCGGCGCGCCCGAAAAGCATTGACATTGGCTAGTAAGCCCGCTTTGCGCGTGATAGACTACGCCATCCTCTCAGACAAGACCCGTGAGCGGGCAGCTATAAGACTGCTCGTTACACTATTTAGCAGTGTTGAAAACCCTGCTAAATCAATTGGTTGTTACGGAAATGTCGTGATTTGGCAACTGCCAGCCGACAAACACATAGTAAATTCGTTGCCGTTGATAGGCAGCCCTTATTCTCCAAGGAGATACCTGTGGCGAACAGCAAGCAAGCACGCAAGCGCGCCCGCCAGGCCGAGACTCGTCGCGTCCTGAAATCCAGCCAGCGCAGCATGGTCCGCACTTACATCAAGCGCGTGATCAAGGCGATCAACACTGGCGATCATGGCAAGGCCATGGAAGAGTTCAAGGTCATGCAGCCGGTCGTCGACCGTATTGCTGACAAGGACGTGCTTTCCAAGAAGAAAGCAGCGCGCCTGAAAAGCCGCTTGAACAAGCGCATCAAGGCTCTGGCGGCGTAAGCCGGCAGTCGCCCTAAAAACCGGCTGCGGCCGGTTTTTTTGTGTCCAAACGTTGCCCGTGCTGCTTGAGTCCCCCCCCCTTTTCTCAGTATGGAACCAGTGATGAGTGCGAAGACACCGCCGCAAGCCAATATGTCGCCGCCGCGCCGAGGGCTGATGCGCTCTGGGCTGGTGGTGAGCGCCATGACCATGATCTCGCGGGTCATGGGGCTGGTGCGGGATGTGGTGGTTGCCACCTTCCTGGGGGCGGGCAACGGGTCCGACGCCTTCTTCGTGGCGTTCAAGATTCCCAATTTCATGCGCCGACTGTTCGCCGAAGGGGCCTTCAATCAGGCCTTTGTGCCGGTGTTGTCGGAGTACTCGACCCAGCGCAGCAAGCAGGAAATTCGTGAGCTGCTCAATGCGGTGGCGGGCAGCCTGACCGCCATCCTGGCGCTGATCACGGCGTTTGCCATGCTCGGTGCGCCCTGGCTGGTATGGCTGTTTGCGCCAGGCTTTGGGCGTGACCCCGACAAGCTGGCCATGACCGCCGACATGCTGCGCTTGACCTTCCCCTACCTGCTGCTGATTTCCTTGACGGCCTTTTCCGGCAGTGTTCTGAATACCTGGAACCGCTTTGCCGTTCCTGCGTTTACGCCAGTGTTGCTCAATCTTTCGTTGATCGGGGCGGCGCTGTTTTTAATGCCTCTGATGGAAGAGCCTGCCATGGCGCTGGCCTGGGGGGTGCTGATTGCCGGTGCTGCCCAGCTCGCCTTTCAGGTGCCGTTTTTGCTGCGCCTGGGGCTATTGCCAACGCCATGGCCCAACTTCGCCCATGATGGGGTCAAGCGTATTCTCAAGCTGATGGCTCCGGCGCTGTTTGGCGTATCGGTGTCGCAGATCAACCTGTTGCTGGATACGGTGTTGGCGTCGCTGCTGGTAGCCGGTAGCGTCTCCTGGCTCTACTACTCGGACCGTTTGGTGGAGCTGCCGCTGGGCGTGTTTGGGGTAGCCATTGGTACCATCATCCTGCCCGCGCTTTCCAAGCGCCACGCAGAGCAGTCCAGCGAACATTTCGCTGCCATGCTGGACTGGGCCATTCGCGTGGTGCTGTTGCTGGGCGTGCCTGCGGCGCTGGCGCTGGCGGTGCTGGCCGAGCCTTTCCTGATCACGCTGTTCCACTATGGGGCGATGACCGAGGTGGATATTCAGATGGCAGCCATGAGTCTGCGCGCCTATGCGTTTGGTCTGGTGGCCTTCATGCTGATCAAGGTGCTGGCCCCTGGCTTCTTTGCCCGCCAGGACACCAAAACCCCCGTGAAGGTCGGGATCGTCGCCATGGTCGCCAACATGCTGCTCAATTTGCTGCTGATCTGGCCGCTGGCGCACGCAGGGCTGGCGCTGGCCACGGCGCTGTCGGCGTTCCTGAACGCGGGGTTGCTGGGCTACCTGTTGTATCGTCAGGGCGTGCTGGTGTTTCAGCCCGGCTGGGGGCGGTACGCGGTGCAGCTGGGTGGGGGCAGCCTGCTGATGGGGGTGGCACTCTATCTCGTGTCGCCCCACTGGCAGGCGTGGCTGGAGTTCGGCATGTGGCAAAGGATTCGCTGGGTGTCCGGACTGGTCGTGCTTGGCGGTGGACTCTACTTCCTGTGGCTGACGGCGCTGGGGCTGCGCCCACGGCATTTCAGGATGAATAGCTAGGCTGAGGCGGGGCGTTGGTCAAGATGGCCCGATGGCAATCTTGACCTGCACCAGGCCAGCACGTTCGTTATAATCAAACGCTTTCAAGACGGCAGAGGTGCCATGCACGTCATTCGAGGTCTGCACAATCTGACACCCTCTCAGCGTGGCTGCGTGGCGACCATCGGTAATTTTGATGGCGTGCATCGCGGCCATCAGGCGATCCTGCAGCAGTGCCGAGAGCACGCGGCCCGCCTGGGAGTGCCCTTGACCGTGGTGGTCTTCGAGCCGCAGCCACGGGAGTTCTTTGCGGGTGACCAGGCGCCGCCTCGTCTGACGCGGCTGCGGGAAAAAGTGCGCTTGCTGCACGACCACGGTGCGGAACAGGTGCTTTGCCTGCCGTTCAACGACGCCTTGCGCAGCCTGACCGGCCGCCAGTTCATCGACCAGGTGTTGATCCAGGGGTTGAACGTCCGCCATCTGGTGGTAGGGGATGACTTCCGTTTTGGCTGTGATCGCCAGGGCGATTTCGAGCTGCTGGAAGCCGTGGGCAGTCACCATGGGTTTGGCGTCGAAAATACCCACACCTTCACGGTGGCAGGGGGGCGTGTATCGAGCACCCGGGTGCGTACCTTACTGGCCAGCGGCAATTTCGAGGTGGCGGCGCGCCTGCTGGGCAGGCCCTATTCGCTGCATGGCCGCGTGGTGCGCGATCAGCAGTTGGGGCGCACCATCGGTGTGCCCACGGCCAATTTGCCGCTGCTGCCCCAGCCGCTGACGCTGCGCGGTGTGTTTGCCGTGGTGGCCGAGCTGCCGAACGGTGCTCGCCTGCCCGCCGTGGCCAACGTCGGTTTTCGGCCCACCGTGGGGGCCAAACGGCCCACCCTCGAAGTGCATCTGCTGGACTTTTCCGGCGACCTGTATGGTCAGCGGCTGACGGTTTACCCTTGCGCACGGTTGCGCGGGGAAGTGAAGTTCGACGATTTCGACGCGCTGAAGGCGCAGATTCAACACGACCAGGCCAGGGCGCGCCGCTATTTTGCGGCGGCTGAGGCTGGCGTAGCACGTACTCTTCCGCTGGCCTCGGCCCCGCTTGGGCGTGAGACCGCTTCTTCTGATTTCACTTCGGCGGATAACGACGCCGATGCTAACGACGGCTGACCGGAACTATGGATTACAAGCACACGCTAAACCTGCCAGAAACCGACTTTCCCATGCGCGGCATGCTGCCGAAGCAGGAGCCAGGGCGCGTTTCCCAGTGGCAGGACATGAACCTGTACCAGCGCCTGCGCGAAGCCCGTGCGGGGGCACCGCTGTTCGTCCTGCACGATGGCCCTCCCTATGCCAACGGCAGCATCCATATCGGTCACGCCGTCAACAAGATTCTCAAGGACATCATCGTCAAGTCCAAGAACCTGGCGGGCTTCGATGCACCCTACGTGCCGGGTTGGGACTGCCACGGCCTGCCTATCGAGCACAAGGTCGAGACCACCCATGGCAAGCACCTTCCGGCCGATAAAGCCCGTGAGCTGTGCCGTGAGTACGCCGGTGCCCAGATCGAAACCCAGCTGGTGGATTTCGTGCGCCTGGGGATCATCGGTGATTGGGATCACCCCTACCGCTCCATGGATTACGCCAACGAGGCGGGCGAGATCCGCGCCCTGGCCGATATGGTCGAAGCGGGCTACGTCTTCAAAGGGCTTAAACCGGTCAACTGGTGCTTCGACTGTGGCTCGGCGCTGGCCGAGGCGGAAGTCGAGTACGCTGATAAAAAATCTGACGCCATCGACGTGGCCTTCCCCGTGGAAGATGCCGACAAGCTGGCAGCGGCGTTCGGTCTGAGCGAGCTGGCCAAGCCTGCGGCGGTGGTGATCTGGACCACCACGCCCTGGACCATTCCCGCCAACCAGGCGCTGAACGTTCACCCCGACTTCACCTACGCGCTGGTGGATACCGGCGAGCGGTTGCTGCTGCTGGCCGAAGAGCTGGTCGAGAGCTGCCTGGAGCGTTTTGGTTTACAAGGTGAGGTGGTAGCGACGACTCAGGGCAACAACCTGGATCTGATCAATTTCCGCCACCCGTTCTACGACCGCCTCTCGCCGGTTTATCTGGCGGATTACGTGGAGTCTGAAGTCGGCAGCACCGGTATCGTTCACTCCGCCCCTTCTTACGGTATGGATGACTTTGTTACCTGCCGTGAGCACGGCATGAGCTTTGACGACATGCTGAACCCCGTGCAGGGCAACGGCGTTTATGCCGATGACCTGCCGTTCTTTGGCGGCCAGATGATCTGGAAAGCCAACCCGAACATCATCGACAAGCTGCGTGACGTAAACGCGCTGATGGCACATACGCCGATCACGCACAGCTATATGCACTGCTGGCGCCACAAGACGCCGGTCATCTATCGTGCCACGGCCCAGTGGTTCGTCGGCATGGATATCAAAGGCAAGGATGGCAAGACCCTGCGCGAACGGGCGCTGGCCGGTATCGAAGCCACCGAGTTCACCCCTGCCTGGGGGCAGGCGCGCCTGCACAGCATGATCGCCAATCGCCCGGACTGGTGTATCTCCCGTCAGCGTAACTGGGGCGTGCCGATTCCCTTCTTCCTGCACAAGCAAACCGGTGAGCTGCACCCGAACACCGTGGGGCTGATGGAAGAGGCCGCCAAGCGCGTGGAGCAAGAGGGCATCGAGGCGTGGTTCAAGCTGGAACCCTCCGAGCTGCTGGGCGCGGAAGCCGCCGACTACGAGAAAGTCACCGACACGCTGGACGTGTGGTTCGACTCGGGCACCACCCACCGCCACGTGCTGCGCGGCTCGCACCCCCATGGCCATGAGAGCGGCCCACGGGCGGACCTTTACCTGGAAGGCTCGGACCAGCACCGGGGTTGGTTCCACTCCTCGCTGCTGACCGGCGCGGCCATCGATGGGCATGCGCCTTACCGGCAGCTGCTGACCCACGGCTTCACCGTCGATGCCCAGGGTCGCAAGATGTCCAAGTCCATCGGTAACGTGGTGGCCCCGCAAAGCGTGATGGACAAGCTGGGGGCGGACATTCTGCGCTTGTGGGTCGCCTCGACGGACTACTCCGGCGAGATGGCCGTCTCCGACGAAATTCTCAAGCGTACGGCCGACGTTTATCGCCGTATTCGCAACACGGCCCGCTTCCTGCTGTCCAACCTGAGCGGTTTTGACCCTGCTCGGGATCAGGTGGCGTTCGGCGATATGCTGGCGCTGGACCAGTGGGTAGTGGACCGCGCGGCTCAGCTGCAGGGCCGTATCGAAAAAGCCTATGAAGAGTACCGCTTCCTGGATGTCTACCAGCAGGTACACGGCTTCTGCGCACGGGAGCTGGGTGGTTTCTACCTGGATGTCATCAAGGACCGCCAGTACACCACGCAAACCGACTCGCTGGCCCGTCGCAGTGCGCAAACCGCGCTGTATCACGTGGTGGAAGCGTTGAGCCGCTGGGTGGCCCCGATTTTGTCGTTCACCGCCGAAGAGATTTTCGAGCATATCCCCGGCCAGCGTGGCGACAGCGTGCTGCTGGAGACCTACTACACAGGCCTCTCCACGCTGGATGAGGGTGCCGAGATGGGTCGGGCGTTCTGGGAGCAGGTGCTGGAAGTGAAGCACTCGGTGAACAAGTGCCTGGAAGATGCCCGTAACGCCAAAGTGATCAAGGGCAGCCTGGCGGCGGAAGTCACGCTTTACGTGAACGACGAACTGCACACGGCGCTGGCCAAGCTGGGCGACGAGCTGCGTTTTGTGATGCTCACCAGTGAAGTGCATCTGGCGCCGCTGGCCGATGCGGCCGGTGCCGAAAGTACCGAGCTTGAGGGGTTGAAGGTAGCCGTCAACGCCAGTGAGCATGCCAAGTGCGAGCGCTGCTGGCACCACCGCGCCGATGTGGGCAGTTTTGCCGCCCACCCGGACCTGTGTGGCCGCTGTGTGAGCAACTTGCCCGAAGGCAGTGGAGAGATTCGTTACTATGCCTAACACCGTGAGCGGCACGGAAGCGTCGACCCACCAGCGTCCGCCCATGCGGCGGCCGCTGCGCTGGCTATGGCTGGCGGTGGCGGTGATCGTGCTGGATTTGCTGACCAAATACGCCGCCAGCCATTTTTTGAGTTATGCACAGCCGGTTGAAGTGCTGCCGTTTTTCAACCTGACCCTGCTGCACAATACCGGCGCGGCCTTCAGCTTCCTGGCTGACCATCCGGGCTGGCAGCGCTGGTTCTTTGCCACGGTGGCCATTGGCGCCAGCATAGGGCTGACCGTGTGGCTCTCCAGGGTGCGGGCAGACGAAAAGCTGCTGGCCATCGCGCTGCCGTTGATCATCGGTGGCGCGCTGGGCAACTTGTATGATCGGCTCATTCACGGCTATGTCGTGGACTTTCTCTCATTCCACGTGGCGGGCTGGTACTACCCGGCTTTCAACGTGGCCGATATTGGTATTACGCTGGGTGCCGTGGGGCTTATCTGGGAGTCGTTCATGGGCGATCGACGCCGTAAAAAAATGGCCTGAACGCCCCCGCGCCTACCTGTGAGGAACTATGGACTACCTAATTGACGATGGCATGGAAATCACCCTCCACTTCACGTTGAAGCTGGAGGACGGCACGGTGGTGGATTCCACCAAAGAGAAATCGGCTGCCACGTTTCAATATGGCGATGGCAACTTGCCGCCGGGTTTCGAGCACCCCATCAAGGGCATGGCCGCCGGCCAGAGCGGGTCATTCCAGATTACCCCGGAGCATGCCTTCGGTCAGCATAATCCGCAGAATATCCAGACCTTGAAGCGAGCAGATTTTGGTGACGACGAGCCCGAAGTGGGCATGGTCATGTCGTTTGCCGACAAGGCGGGAACGGAACTGCCGGGCGTGGTCAAAACAGTAGAAGGTGACCGCGTGGAGGTCGATTTCAACCACCCGCTGGCAGGGCGCACGCTGACGTTCGAGGTCGAAGTGCTCAACGTCACGCCGATCACCAAACACTAATTTCCCGAGCGATGCAGGTTGCATCAAGGCGCATTTATGCAGTCATCAGAGTCATCTCAGCCCATTCAGATCAAGCTGGCTAACCCGCGCGGATTCTGCGCCGGGGTCGACCGTGCGATCGATATCGTCAATCGCGCGCTGGATGTCTTCGGCCCGCCGATTTATGTGCGCCATGAAGTCGTGCACAACCGCTTCGTGGTGGAAACACTGCGCGAGCGCGGGGCCGTCTTCGTCGAAGAACTCCATGAAGTGCCCGACGATGTGATCGTCATCTTCTCGGCCCACGGCGTTTCCCGAGCGGTTCAGCAGGATGCCGAACAGCGTGGTCTGAAAGTTTTCGATGCCACTTGCCCGCTGGTCACCAAGGTGCACATGGAAGTACTGCGCTACGCCAAGCGCGGCCAGGAGTGCATTCTCATCGGGCATGAAGGCCACCCCGAAGTCGAAGGCACCATGGGGCGCTACGACACTTCCCATGGGGGCAAGATCTATCTGGTGGAAGACGAACAGGACGTTGCCAATCTGGTCGTCAACGACCCTGCGGCGCTGGCGTTCGTCACCCAGACCACGCTCTCCATGGACGACACGGCCAAAGTGATCGACGCGCTGCGCGAGAAGTTTCCCGAGATCCAGGGGCCGCGCAAGGACGATATCTGCTACGCCACCCAAAACCGCCAGGATGCGGTGCGCGAGCTGGCAGCGGACAGCGACCTGGTGCTGGTCGTGGGCAGTCCCAACAGCTCGAATTCCAACCGCCTGCGGGAGCTTTCCGAGCGCATGGGGACCCCCGCCTATCTGATCGACAATGCCGAGCAGATCGAGGCTGCCTGGCTCGAAGGCGTCAAGCGCATTGGCGTCACTGCCGGTGCCAGCGCTCCGGAAGTGCTGGTGAAAGGCGTCATCGACCAATTGCAGGCACTGGGTGCAGAAGCACCTGTGGAACTGCAAGGTCGTGAGGAGAACATCACGTTCTCCATGCCCAAAGAGCTACGCGAGCGTGTGATCGTTAGTGAATAGTCACCAGTGAGATAGCGTTAACACCAGGTCTATTCTAGTGGGTGCAAAGCGTATCGGTTTGGGACATACTCGAAGTATGATTCAGTTGATACGGGAGCACCGCGCGTGCCAGATCGCTCTATCCCCCCTGTGGGCGGCAAGTTTCCTCCCCAGGGGTTCACCCTCATCGAACTGCTGATTGCCGTCGCGATCATCGGTATCGTCGTCGGTATCGCCTACCCCAGCTACAACCGTTATGTCGAGCGTTCTCTGCGTACCGATGCACATGCGGGTCTGCTTCAGGCCGCCTCCGAGATGGAGCGCTGCTATTCACGTCAATACTCCTACAATGACTGCGCCGTTACGGCCACCTCGCCCGATGGTAACTACGCCATTACGGTCGCCAATGGTGGTGACGAAGACGGTGGTTTCCTGCTGACGGCTTCCAGTGAGCGAGACGATGGCTGCGAAGAAGACTTGCAGTACAACGCCCGTGGCGAACGGCTGCCTGCTGCCTGCTGGTAAGCACCGGCAGCAAGGCGGCTTCTCCTTGGTCGAGGCACTCGTGGCGCTGGTGGTGCTGTCACTTGGCCTGATCAGTATTGCTGCCATGCAGCTGAAAGCCTTGCAGGCCGTGCAGCGCGGCTATCAGCAAACGCTGGTGAGCGTGGCGGCGCTGGATGCCCAGGAACGAGTCTGGGCGGCAACGCGTCATGCCGAGGGCTGTCAGGATATCCCGCTTGCCGAGATCGAGCGTGCCTGGCAAACGGCCTGGTTCGCTGCCTCAGGCGGGCCGCTTATCCGTCATGGCCAGGCCATTTACAGCACCATTGCTCGGCAAGGTTGCCTGTTCGAGGTGACGGTAAGGCTCGACAGTGCAGTGGACGACAGCCCTCAGTCGCTTGTCTATCCCTTTCAACTACCCCTTTAGGGAGTGTGGCGGCGCCTATGGAGAGGCAAAACGGCTTCACCCTGACCGAGATGATGGTGGCCATGGTCATGGGCGTCATCATCGTGATAGGGGCAGGGCAGCTCTTCTTGAGTACTCTGCACACATTTCGGCAGACTGAAAGCCTGGGGCGGCAGCAGGAGGCGCTGATTTTCTCCGTGACTCACATTACCACCACGCTTCAGCGCCGCGGAGCATACGATGATGCGGGGGAGCCGTACTACCGATTACAGTGCGTACCGTCAGCCAGTGAATGTCGCTGCACGCTACAGGATATGTCGCGTGCGCAGCCGCTGGTGAACTTCCAGGCTGCCGAGGGAGCCTCCTGTCCACGCGATGAACCCGTCGGCACCGCCGTTGATCAGGCGCCTGCCGTGTATCAAGTAGCATTGCCGTTGGGGCCCGGTGGTCAAGCAGTGACCTTTCATGTGGCTCATCGGGAAGCGCTGTTTCATCTGGATGAATAGCAGGGAGAGGGCTAGTGAATGGAAACGCAACGAGGCGCTGCGCTGGTCATTGTCATGGTGTTGCTGGCCAGTGCACTGGTCACGGCGATGATGGGCATGCAGTCCGCCTTGGTGGATAAGCGGCTCGCGGGCAATTTCCGTGCTTCCCTGCAGGCTCAAATGAACTCAGGGAGTGCGGCATCACACGCATTGTGGCGATTCGACGAGCTATCGTGGGAAGGCGCGCCGCAGATAGAGGCTTCCGCCACGGTGCGCTTCGAAGACTATCTTGGTCATCCCCATGCCCAGCGCGTGTCCCAGGATTGCCCATCTCAGGGCTGCCTGTTCGTGCCGGTGGTGTTTCAAGGCGAATCATGGGTCATGGCGTTGGGGGCCGTGCTGTCTGAACGTGATGGCATCGTGGCCCAGAGTGAGCCCGTCTTCGTGCGGCTGGGCACTCGAGCGGATGGACAGGCAGTCGTCGTTTGGAAATAGGCGTACAATAGCGTATCGTTTTTCACCTTTATTCAGTTGGATCCAGATCATGAGTCAGATAGCCAAAACCCGCGTGCTGACCGGGATTACCACGACGGGGACGCCTCACCTCGGCAATTACGTCGGGGCCATCAAGCCTGCCATCGAGGCAAGCCAGGACCCTAACGTGCAGTCGTTCTACTTCCTGGCCGACTTTCACGCCCTGATCAAGTGTCAGGATCCCAAGCGTGTTCAGGCGTCACGCATGGAGATCGCCGCTACCTGGCTGGCGTTGGGTCTGGATACCGATAACGCCATCTTCTATCGCCAGTCGGATATCAGCGAAATTCCCGAGCTGATGTGGATGCTGTCGTGCGTCTGTGCCAAGGGCCTGATGAACCGAGCCCATGCCTACAAGGCCGCCGTGGCCGAGAACGAAGAGGCTGGCGACCAGGATCCGGACAAGGGCATTACCATGGGGCTGTTTAGCTACCCGGTACTGATGGCCGCCGATATCCTGATGTTCAATGCCCATAAAGTGCCGGTCGGGCGCGACCAGATCCAGCATATCGAGATGGCACGTGATATCGCAGGGCGTTTCAACCATCTGTTCAAAGGGCAATACTTTGCTCAGCCGGAAGCCGTGGTCAACGAAAAGGCAGAGGTGCTGAAAGGCCTGGACGGTCGCAAGATGTCCAAAAGCTACAACAATACCATTCCGCTTTTTGTCAGCGAGAAAAAGCTGCAAAAGCTGGTGCGCAAGATCAAGACCAACTCTCTGGAACCTGGTGAGCCCAAAGACCCCGACACGTGTACGCTGTTCCAGATCTATGCCGCGTTTGCCAGCGATGCCGAAACCGCCACCATGCGTCAACAGTATGAAGAAGGTATTGGCTGGGGAGAGGCCAAGGATCAGGTCTTCGAATACCTCAATGCCCATCTCAGCGCGCCGCGTGAACGCTATAACGCCTTGATGGAAGACCCTGCCCATATCGAAGCCATATTGCAGAAAGGTGCTGAGCGTGCCCGTGCCGAGGCATCCATCACCATGGACAAGCTGCGTTCGGTGGTAGGGCTGGGGCGTTTTGTTTAAATATTCCTTTTGGGAATATGAACCTCTCAATAAAGAATTTCCGGCGTTTACGCCTCGCCGTTAGGCTTATAACTATTGTCCAACTTAGCCAAGCGCCTTGCTGTTGCAGGCGCTTTTGGCGTTGCTAAACAGGTGAATTATGGCGACTACCTCAATGGTGGCTCCGGTCTCGTACCGCGTGCCCCTTCTGGCCATGGCAGCGATTGTGCTGGGGGCGATCGTGATTGGCGTCATTTTTGGCGCCAATATCGGGCTGCTGATGATCGTGGGCGGCCTGCTGGGTATGGTGCTCTATCACGCAGCGTTTGGCTTTACGGCGGCCTGGCGGGTGTTCATTACCGAGCGTCGTGGGCGTGGCTTGCGGGCGCAAATGATCATGCTGGCGATTGCCGTAGTGCTGTTTTTTCCGGCGCTGGGGGCGGGGTCGCTGTTTGGTACGCCGGTGAGTGGCTTCGTCTCGCCGATCGGCATTTCGGTGCTGTTCGGTGCGTTCATCTTCGGTATCGGCATGCAGTTGGGAGGCGGCTGTGCCTCGGGCACGCTGTTTACCGCTGGCGGTGGTAATGCCCGTATGCTGATTACCCTGGTGTTCTTTATCGTGGGCTCGGTCATCGGGTCTGCGCATTTCACCTGGTGGCAAAGTTTGCCCGCCTTCCAGCCGGTGTCGTTGGTCAACGTGGCTGGCGTGGGGGGCGGTATCGGTATCAGCCTAGTGCTGTTCGCTGCCATTGCCGCCTTTACGGTGATCATGGAGAAGCGCCGTCATGGCCAGCTGGAGCAGGTGCCCACGGTCGATAAGCCCGGTGTGGAGCGCTGGCTCACGGGCCCTTGGCCGCTGGTGGCGGGGGCCGTTGCCCTGGCGCTGCTCAACTTTGCCACCCTGGCATTGGCGGGTCGCCCCTGGGGAATTACCTCGGCCTTTGCGCTATGGGGCGCCAAGGCGTATGAGCTGGTGGGCGGCGATGTGAGCCAGTGGGGTTATTGGCAAGCACCGGGTAACGCGGCCGCGCTGGAAGCCAGCGTATGGAGCGATATCACGACGGTCATGAACGTGGGCATCATGCTGGGAGCACTGGCTGCCGCCCATCTGGCCGGGCGTTTCGCGCCGAATTTCCGTATTCCGCTGCGCTCGGTGCTGGCCGCTGTGATTGGTGGCCTGCTGCTGGGGTATGGTGCGCGTTTGGCGTTTGGTTGCAATATCGGTGCTTACTTCAGCGGCATTGCGTCGGGTAGCCTGCATGGCTGGGTCTGGATGGCGGCGGCCTTTGCGGGCAACTTGATTGGCGTGAAGTTGCGGCCGTTTTTCTTTGCTGGCGAAGAGGGGCGTCGTCCCACCGCCAAGAGCTGCTGATCGCTAGCGTTTTGGTTTCTTCGATGAACACCTCGGCCATGGCCGGGGTGTTTTTTTATGGCCATTCTCGGCCCTGTTTCTACCTTTGTCGCACGACCATGTTACATTACGCACAAACGTCGCCAACGCCCAGCGTTGCTGCATTGCAACAGCAATTGACATAAAAAGAGAGTGCCTATGTCTACGAAGAGTAAACGCCCCCTGTACATTCCTTACGCCGGTCCTTCGCTGCTTGAAATGCCGCTATTGAACAAAGGCAGCGCGTTTACTCAAGAGGAGCGATTGGCGTTCAACCTGATCGGCCTGCTCCCGCAAAAAGTCGAAACCATCGACGACCAGCTCGAACGTGTCTATCGTCAGTACCAGCAGTGCCATAGTGACCTGGAGCGTCATATTCATCTGCGTGCCATTCAGGACGATAACGAAACGCTCTATTTCCGTCTGGTGTCCGAGCATCTGGAAGAGATGCTGCCGATCATCTACACCCCTACCGTGGGTCAGGCGTGCCAGGAGTTTTCCAATATCTATCGTAACCACCGGGGCTTGTTCATCAGCTATCCGGACCGCGAGCATATGGACGACATCCTGCGCAGTGCCACCAAGGACAATGTGAAAGTCATCGTGGTAACCGATGGCGAGCGTATTCTGGGCCTGGGTGACCAGGGTATCGGCGGCATGGGCATTCCTATCGGTAAGCTGGCGCTGTACACCGCCTGTGGCGGCATCAGCCCTGCCTACACGCTGCCGATCATGATCGACGTGGGCACCAATAACCAGGCGCTGCTGGATGACCCGATGTACATGGGATGGCGTCACGAGCGGGTCAGCCAGGAAGAGTACGATGCCTTCATGGCCGAGTTCATTTGCGCCGTGAAGCGCCGCTGGCCGAATGTTCTGCTGCAGTTCGAGGATTTTGCCCAGGCCAACGCCGTGCCGTTGCTGGAGCGTTACCGCAACGAGCTGTGCTGCTTCAACGACGACGTGCAGGGAACGGCCTCTGTAGTGGTGGGTACACTGATGGCTGCCTGCCAGGCGCGGGGCGAAACCATTGCGCAGCAGCGAGTGGTGTTCGTGGGCGGTGGTTCGGCGGGGTGTGGCATCGCCGAGCAGGTAGTGGTCTCCATGGAGGCCGAAGGTTTGACCGAAGCAGAGGCGCGAGCGCGCATCTTCATCGTCGACCGGGATGGCTTGATGACCACCGACCAGACCTGGCAGCGGGATTTCCAGCGTCGTCTGGCCCATGATCCTGCGCTGGTAGCCAACTGGAACGGTCAGGGGCTGGAAGAGACCATTGCCCAGATCAAACCCACCATCCTGATTGGGGTCTGTGGCCAGCGGGGCATCTTTACCGAACAGGTCGTGCGTACCATGCATGCAGGCTGTGAACACCCGGTCATCATGCCGCTCTCCAACCCCACCTCCCAGGCAGAAGCCGTGCCTGAGGACGTGATTCGCTGGACCGACGGCCAGGCGTTGGTAGCCACGGGTAGCCCCTTTGCGCCGGTGGTCTACAACGGGCGGACCTACCCCATTGCCCAGTGCAACAACGCATATATTTTTCCCGGCATTGGCCTGGGGGTGATTGCCGCCGACGCCCACCGCGTGACCGACGAGATGCTGATGAGCGCCTCGCGTGCTCTGGCCCGTGAAGCGCCGCTGGTCAAGGAGGGGCAGGGTGCGCTGCTGCCACCGCTGTCGCGCATTCGTGAAATCAGTAAGTCGATTGCTTTCGAAGTGGCTGCTCAGGCGCAGCAAAACGGCGTGGCGCTGAAAACCAGCGGCTCGGAACTGCGTGAGCGTATCGAAAAATCCTGCTGGTCGCCGGAGTATCGCTTCTACCGCCGTCGCGCTTTCTAAGGCGCGGCGCAAAAAAAAGCCCCCACCAAGGTGGGGGCGATGCAAGCATTGGCGGTTTTTACCGTTAGGCTGCGCCGATCATTTTGCGCAGCACGTAGTGAAGGATACCACCGTGGCGGTAGTAAGCCAGCTCATTGGCGGTATCAATTCTGCATTTGGCATCAACGGTACGCTCCTGGTCGCCCTGTTTGATGACCACTTTGACCGTGCCGCCTGGGCTCAAGTCGTTTAATCCCGCAATCGAAATCTCTTCGTCACCGGTGAGCCCAAGGCTCGTGCGGCTCTCGCCTTCGGGGAACTGCAGCGGTACGACGCCCATGCCAATCAGGTTGGAGCGGTGGATCCGCTCGTAGGATTCGGCAATCACCGCCCGTACGCCCAGCAGCCGGGTTCCCTTGGCTGCCCAGTCGCGGGAAGAGCCGGTGCCATACTCCTTGCCTGCCACCACCACCAGCGGCGTGCCTTCTTCCTTGTACTTCATGGCGGCGTCATAGATCGACATCTGCTCACCACTGGGCACATGGCGCGTTTCACCCCCGACCACGCCGTCCAGCATTTCGTTCTTGATCCGCACGTTGGCGAAGGTGCCGCGCATCATGACTTCATGGTTGCCTCGGCGTGAGCCGTAGGAGTTGAAGTCCACGGGTTTGACGCCATGCTCCTGCAGGTAGCGGCCAGCAGGGCTGTCGGGCTTGATGGAGCCTGCTGGGGAAATATGGTCGGTGGTGACGGAGTCACCCAGCATCGCCAGTACTCGAGCACTCTGGACATCTTCGATGGCATCGGGCTCGCGCTGCATGCCTTCGAAGAAGGGTGGGTGCTGAATGTAGGTGGAGGAGGGCCACTCGTAGACGTTGCTTTCCGGCACCTTGATCGACTGCCACGTCTCGTCGCCTTCGAAAACGGCGCCGTACTCCTTGCGGAACATCTCGGTGTTGACCTTCTGTACGGCGTTGGCGATATCTGCCTGCGAGGGCCAAATGTCTTTCAGGTACACCGGGTTGCCATCGCTGTCTTCCCCAAGCGGGTCGGTGGACAGGTTGCATTGAACGTTGCCCGCCAGTGCATAGGCCACCACCAGCGGCGGTGAAGCCAGCCAGTTGGTTTTGACCAGCGGATGCACGCGGCCTTCGAAGTTGCGGTTACCCGACAGCACGGAGGCAACGGCAAGGTCCCCCTGTTGAATGGCTTTTTCGATGGCGTCGGGCAGCGGGCCGGAGTTGCCGATACAGGTGGTGCAGCCGTAGCCCACCAGGTTGAAGCCCAGCGCATCCAGGTCATCGTTCAGTTCGGCAGCGGCCAGGTAGTCGGTGACCACCTTGGAGCCAGGCGCCAGGGACGTCTTGACCCAGGGTTTGGTGGCCAGCCCCTTCTGACGCGCGTTACGTGCCAACAGGCCCGCCGCCATCATGACACTGGGGTTGGAGGTATTGGTGCAAGAGGTGATGGCCGCGATGACCACGGCGCCTGGGTCCAGGTTGAAATCCTGCTCACCCATCTTGACCGCTTGGCTATCATTATGCTGAAACGAGCGTTCGAAGCTCCGGTCGATGCCCACGGCGGTCTGGCCGCCTTCCGAGGAAAGCTTGCCCGTTTCCGTAGAAGGGTAGGACTTGCCATCTTCCTCCATGACGCTGGCGAATGCCTTGGGCATGTTCTTGAGAGAGACGCGATCCTGCGGGCGTTTGGGGCCTGCCAGGCTGGCTTCCACGCTGCTCATGTCGAGGCTTAGGGTATCGGTGAAGATGGGCTCGTCACCGGGCTCACGCCAGAGCCCCTGGGCCTTGCTGTACGCTTCGACCAGCGCGACCAGCTCATCTTCACGGCCCGTCAGGCGCAGGTAATTGAGGGTTTCATCGTCCACCGGGAAGAAGCCGCAGGTGGCGCCATACTCGGGGGCCATGTTGGCAATGGTGGCGCGGTCGGCCAGCGGCAGGTCTTTCAGGCCATCTCCGTAGAACTCGACGAACTTGCCGACCACGCCCTTCTTGCGCAGCATCTCGGTGACCGTGAGAACCAGGTCGGTGGCCGTAATGCCTTCCTGCAGCTTGCCGGTCAGCTTGAAGCCGATAACCTCGGGAATCAGCATCGATACCGGCTGGCCCAGCATGGCCGCCTCGGCCTCGATGCCGCCTACCCCCCAGCCCAGTACGCCCAGGCCGTTGATCATGGTGGTGTGGGAGTCGGTGCCCACCAGCGTGTCCGGGTAGGCGAAGGTCTTGCCGTCTTCTTGTTTGGTCCAGACGGTGCGGCCCAGGTACTCCAGGTTGACCTGGTGGCAAATGCCGGTGCCGGGCGGCACGACACTGAAGTTGTCGAATGCTTTCTGGCCCCAGCGCAGGAACTCGTAACGCTCGCCGTTACGCTGCATTTCGATATCCACGTTCTCCTGAAAGGCCGTGGGGTTGCCAAACTTGTCGACCATGACCGAGTGGTCGATGACCAGATCGACCGGGGAGAGCGGGTTGATGCGGGCGGGGTCTTCGCCCAGGGACTCGACCGCTGCGCGCATGGAGGCGAGATCCACGACCCCCGGTACGCCGGTGAAGTCCTGCATCAGAACGCGGGCAGGGCGGTAACCGATTTCGCGGCTGGACTGCCCCTCGTTTTGCCAGTCGACCAGGGCTTGCATATCGGCTTGTTCGACGCTCTCGTCGTCAGCGAAGCGCAGCTGGTTTTCGAGCAGAATCTTGAGCGTCTTGGGCAACCGGTCGATGTTGCCCAGCGTTTCGGCTGCTTTGGGCAAGCTGTAGTAGTGATACTCTTGGCTTCCTGCCGTCAGGGTATGAAGCGTGCTGGGTATCTTGCTCATTCCATTCTCCTCTCGATCGCTTATGGGTATCGCAACGGTCACTGTGTTCCAGAATAACGCTGATCAACAGTATGGCTCATGTAGGGCACATGGGTGTGGCGGGGTCGCCTTTCAAGCTATCCTGGCCTAATAGCGTAGACCAACCCTTGTAATTGCTTGTACTCGACGCCATTTCAGGCAGACTCTTCTGCGAATGTCGGCCCTGCAACGAATGTCGACGACGAACTCTGCTCAATTGTCACAAAGGTGGTGTCATGGAAACGCGTCATGAACGTTTGATCATTCTAGGCTCTGGCCCGGCAGGGTACACGGCAGCGGTTTATGCCGCTCGGGCAAACCTGAAGCCGCTGCTGATTACCGGCATGCAGGCGGGTGGCCAATTGACCACGACGACCGATGTGGACAACTGGCCCGGCGATGCCGAGGGCGTACAAGGGCCTGAGTTGATGGAACGCATGAAGCAGCATGCCGAACGTTTCAACACCGAAGTGCTGTTCGATCATATCCACGAGGTGAGCCTTGGCGAGAAGCCGTTCACCTTGAAGGGCGATAGCGGCGTCTATACCTGCGACGCCCTGATCGTGGCTACCGGCGCCAGCGCTCGCTATCTGGGGTTGCCGTCAGAGCAGCAGTTCATGGGCCAGGGGGTCTCTGCCTGTGCTACCTGCGACGGTTTCTTCTACCGCAATCAGGAAGTGATCGTGGTCGGCGGTGGCAACACGGCGGTCGAAGAAGCGCTCTACCTGTCGAACATTGCCTCCAAGGTCACGCTGGTCCATCGCCGCGATACGCTTCGCGCCGAAAAGATCCTGCAAGACAAGCTGTTCGAGAAGGCGGAGGCAGGCAAGATCGCCTTGGAGTGGTTTTACGAGGTGGAAGAAGTGCTGGGCGACAACACCGGCGTCACCGGCGTGCGAGTGAAGTCGACGCAGGACGGCAGCACCAAGGAGATCCACGCGCCTGGGCTGTTCATCGCCATCGGCCACAGCCCCAATACGGGCATCTTCGAAGGCCAGCTGGAAATGAACGGTGGCTACATCAAGGTACAGTCCGGCAGCGAGGGTAACGCCACGGCCACCAGCGTGCCAGGCGTGTTTGCCTGTGGCGATGTCATGGACCATATCTATCGCCAGGCCATCACCTCGGCGGGCAGTGGCTGCATGGCAGCGCTGGATGCAGAGCGTTACCTGGACGGTATTGCCTGAGGCTGACCCGACTAGCAGGCGATAGGCGACGTATCGATACGCAGTCTGCCTAACTGGCTCAGCACCAGCCGCTTGCCCGTTTCGCCCGTCGCGCACACGTCGAAGCTGCCGTTATAGCCGCTGGCATGGCCGAGTGGCGTGTACGTCACTCGATGCCAGCCACGGCTATAGGTGGTGTAGGTGGCCAACTGGCCGGGAAAAGTGCGCAGCACCTGCGCTGGCTCGATGGTATCCGTGGCGCGTCCTTTCACCACCATCAAGGTGTCGTGCCAGCTCGCAGTGCAGGCAGTGTGTTGTGGGTTGGCAGGGCAGACGGTGACCGCCGTGCGCTGGGTAATGGCCGTATTGCGCGCCAAGGCAAACGCAGCCTGCAGCCGCGTCGTTTCACTGTTGAGCATGCTGTGGTGCCCCAAGGCTTGAAAACTTGGGGCCAGCCAGGCAGTCATGACGGCCATCAGCACCAGGGCCACCATCAGTTCGAGGAGCGTAAAGCCTCGCTGAACCGAGCCAGGCCGTGGGTGTGCAGCGGTATCGCATGTCATCATGAGACCCTCTGTGTACGGTCATGGGACTTATCCTAGAGGGCCTTGTGCTCTTTTTATGTAAGCCAAAACGGACAAAGCTTGTGAGCCATATCTTAATTATTGGCGGCGGTGTCATCGGCATGATGACCGCGCTCCAGCTGGCTGATGCAGGGCAGCAGGTCACGTTGGTGGAGCGCGGGCAGTGTGGCCAGGAGGCTTCCTGGGCGGGTGGGGGTATCGTCTCGCCGCTCTACCCCTGGCGTTACGGTGAGCCGGTGTCGCGGCTCTCGCGCTGGTCGGAAGGGGTGTACCCCACGCTGGCGCTGCGGCTGCTGGAAGAAACGGGCATCGACCCCGAGTATCGCCAGAAAGGCCTGCTCTATCTGAACGTGGAAGATGACGAGCAGGCGCTGGCGTGGGCTCGGCAAATGGGCAAGCCGCTCGAACGGGTCGAGGCAGAGGTCGTGCAGCAGAAAGAGCCCGCCGCGCTGGCCTCTGGCGGAAGCGCTCTGTGGATGCCGACGCTGGGCAGCATTCGTAACCCCCGCCTTGGCCAGGCGCTGCGGGCCCGGCTGGCGGCGATGCAGAGCGTCACGCTGGTCGAGCAGTGCCAGGTCACCGGCTTCCTCCAGCGTCAGGGCAAGGTCGTGGGGGTGGCCACGGCGTCGGGCGAGCTGCATGCCGAGCGAGTAGTGGTATGTGGCGGAGCCTGGGCAGCCCAGCTACTGGAAGGCCTGGGTGTCCAGTTGCCCGTTCGTCCCGTGAAAGGGCAGATGATCGCTTATCAGACCCCGCCAGGGCTGGTGCAGCGGGTGGTGCTGAAAGATGGTCGCTATGTGATTCCGCGTAACGATGGTCTGCTGCTGGTGGGCTCGACGCTGGAAGAGGCGGGGTTCGATAAAACCACCGACCAGGACGCCCTGGCGTCGCTGCGCCAGAGTGCTGAAAACATCATTCCTGCGCTGGCCAGGTACCCCGTGGCGTATCACTGGGCGGGGCTGCGTCCGGGCTCCCCGGACGGCATTCCGTTCATCGGGGCGCTGCCGGAATTTCCCAACGTGTTCGTCAATGCAGGGCACTACCGCAATGGGCTGGTACTGGCTCCCGCCTCGACGCATCTGCTGGTCGACCAGCTATTGGATCGTGAGCCGCTGATCGACCCAGCGCCTTACTTGCCGGTGGCGCTACGTCGGGGGTAGCGCATCAAGCGTTACCGTCGTCGCGATCACGCTGTTCCTGCAGGAAACGGTCGCGGTGGGCGCTGCAGCAAAACCACTGCTCATGGTCACGCAGTGCCTCGCTTTCCGGCACGTGAACGTCGCACCAGCGGCAGCGCACCATCTGCCCGCCTTCATGGCGAGGAGCGGGGGGCTGCTGCTGGGAAAGGCGGTGCTGGCGATACATGCCGTAGAGTTTCAGGCCTGCATAAAACAGCACCGCAAAAATAATCAGCCGAATGATCAACAGGTTCATCCTCGATAACTCCCATACCGGGAAAAAGCGGGCAGCACGCCTGTAGCCGTATGGCCTTTGCCAGCAGGCGCACCTTGCGGGACAATGCCCCAAGTGCCATCGTATTCTGAAGATTCTCAAGAGATTTTGACGCCCATGCAAGACTTAACGCTGGTAATGGCCCAACTCGACCCGCTAGTGGGAGATATTCCCGGCAATGCCGCGCGCGCCATCGAGGCCGTGCGTGAGGCGAGGATCGAGCATGGGGCGGACATTGTGGTCTTTCCCGAGCTGTTTCTTTCCGGCTACCCGCCGGAAGACCTGCTGCTGAGGCCTTCCATGGAGGCGCGCCTGCGCGAAGCCCGCGCCAAAATGGCCGAGAAGGTGGCCCGAGACGTGCTGGTCATCATTGGTTATCCCGGCGTGCGTGAAGGCAAGTGCTACAACATGGCGGGCGTGCTGTACAACGGCCAGTGGGAAGCAGAGTACGCCAAGCAGGCGCTGCCCAACTACCAGGTGTTCGATGAGCAGCGCTACTTCACCCCCGGCACCCAGCCACTGGTTTACGAGCACAAGGGTGCCAAGCTGGGGCTGTTGATCTGTGAAGACTTGTGGGAAGGCTCGCCGGTCAAGGCGGCGCAGGCGGCCGGGGCGGAAGTATTGATCAGCCTGAATGCCTCGCCCTACCACCAGGACAAGCCCACCGAGCGGCTGCGCCTTCTGGAGCAGCGGGCTCAGGACGTTCAGCGCCCCATTCTTTACGTCAACACCATTGGCGGCCAGGATGAGCTGGTGTTCGACGGCGGTTCTTGCTGTGTGGATGAGCAGGGCCAGCTCAAGGTGCTGGCCCCTTACTGGCAAGCCGGGCTGATGCCCGTTCAACTGCTGCAAACCAGCGCCGAGCGTTGGGAGCCCCAGGCCGGAGAGATCGAGCCGGAAGTCATGCCGGAAGAGAGCCTTTATTGCGCGCTGGTCACCGGGCTGCGTGACTACGTCAATAAAAGCGGCTTCAAAGGCGTGGTGCTGGGGCTTTCCGGTGGCATCGACTCCGCCTTGTCGCTGGCGATTGCGGTGGATGCGCTAGGGCCGCAGCGCGTTCAGGCGGTCATGATGCCTTACCACTACACCGCCGATATCTCCAAGCAGGATGCCGCCGAGCAGGCCAAACTGCTGGGGGTGCATTATGACGTGATGCCCATCGAGCCCATGGTAGAGGCCTTCATGGCGACCCTGGCGGATAGCTTTGCGGGCACCGAGCGTGACACCACCGAGGAGAACCTGCAGTCGCGCTGCCGAGGCGTGCTGCTGATGGCCATTTCCAACAAGAAGGGCCTGATGGTGCTGACCACCGGCAACAAGAGCGAAATGGCCGTGGGCTATGCCACGCTCTATGGCGACATGGTGGGCGGCTACAACGCCATCAAGGATGTCTACAAGACCTGGGTCTACCGCCTGGCACGTTGGCGTAACACCCAGTCGCTGGCCATTCCGGAGCGGGTCATCGAGCGTCCGCCCAGCGCAGAGCTGGCGCCCGACCAGCAGGATAGCGATTCCCTGCCGGATTACGATGTGCTGGACGCGATTCTGGTGCGCTACATCGAAGGGGACATGAGCGCCGAAGCCATCATTGCGGCGGGTTACGACGAGGACGATGTCTACAAGGTGGTGAAGCTGGTGGACCGCTGCGAGTACAAGCGTCGCCAGGCCCCGGTAGGTGTACGGGTCACGCCGCGTGGTTTCGGGCGTGACCGTCGTTACCCCATCGTCAATGGCTGGCAGCCGGGCGAGTAGCGCCTGCTGCCCGCCGCGACCAGCCCTAGGCCAGTACGGGAGGAGGTGCCAGGCAATGCTTGGCCATCTCCTCCGGTGCCACCGGCTTGCAGAAGTAGTAACCCTGATAGGCATGGCACTGGTGCGCGTTGAGATAGCGCCAGTGCTCGATGGTTTCCACTCCTTCTGCAATCACATCAAGCCCCAGTGAACGCCCCATGGCAATGATGGTTTCGACGATGGCCATGTCGTCGGCGTCCTGATGAACATCGCGCACGAACGACTGGTCGATCTTGATCTGGTCCAGCGGCAGGCGCTTCAAGTACTGCAGCGAGGAGTATCCGGTACCGAAGTCATCCATGGCAAAGCTGATGCCCAGCGCCTTGAGCTGGTGCATGCGCTCGATGGTGTCCTCCACTTTGCCGATCACCGTGCTTTCGGTCAGTTCCAGCTTCAACCGATGGGCAGGGGCGCCGCTGAGCTCCAGCGCGGTAGCGACTTCCTCCATGAAACCGGGTTGCTGGAACTGCTTGGCACTGACGTTCACCGCCAGCACCAGATGCCGGGTGTGCTCCGTGGCCTGCCAGGCCGCCAACTGCTCACAGGCTGCGTGCAGTACCCAGCTGCCAATCGGCACGATCAGCCCGGTTTCCTCCGCCAGGGGGATGAACATGCCGGGGGAGACAAACCCTCGTTCCGGGTGCTGCCAGCGAATCAGCGCTTCGGCACCAATCGCCCGCCCTTGGTTATCTACCTGCATCTGATACACCAGCACGAACTCTTCCTGCTCGATGGCCAGGCGCAGGTCGCGCTCCAGCTCCGTGCGGCTTTCCAGCTGGGCTTGTACTTCAGGGTCATAAAAACGCAGGCCGTTCTGTCCGCCGCGCTTGGCCAGGTGTACCGCTGAGTTTGCATACTGGAACAGGCTGTCGATGCTCTCTTCCAGCCCTTTGAACAATACCAGGCCCTGGCTGACGTTGAGGAACTGCTGACGGCCTTCCAGGCAGTAAGGCTGGGTCAGAGTGTGACTCACCTGCTGGGCAAAGAACTCGGCTTTTTCGGCCGCTTTCAGCTGGTCTTCATCCAGGCCGTCCACGATGATGGCAAATTCGTCTCCGCTGAGCCGGCCAATCGTGCAGCCTTGGGGCTGCAGCGTTTCCAGCCGCTTGGCCATCTGCTTGATCAACTCATCCCCGGCGCGGTGGCCAATGCCATCGTTGATGCGCTTGAACTCGTCCACGTCCACATAGATCAGGCTGCCGTAGGTGCCCGTGTGCGCATTGGTTTCGAGCGAGTGCTGAAGGTGTTCGAGCATCAAGCGCCAGTTGGGCAGCTCGGTAAGCGAATCGTAGTAGGCCAGTTGATGCACTTGCTGCTCGGCATGACGCCGCTGGTGCTCGGAGTCACGCAAGCTCAATAGCGAAGCGGCGATGCGCTGCAGGGTTCCGCTATGCTGCTGGCTGAGCCGCTCCACTGCCTGCATGTCCGGTAACTGATCCGAGCGCTTGGAAAGGGCGAGAATGGCATCGCCCACGATGACCAAGCGTTGATTGATCCGCCATGCCGCGATCATCGCCGCGCCCAGCAGTAGCGAGAACAGCCCAATGCCGGTCCAGAGAATGGAGTTGCGCTCGTGGGTCAGCGCTTGGTACGACTCGCCATGTCGATCACTGGCCCGCTGGGTCAGGGCTTCGAAAATCTGCTGAGAAAACAGGTTGAACGTCGTGAAGTACTGCTGGGCTTCACGTAGATAATAGCCAGCGTCTCCCTGATTCAAGGTGGCGGCTTCGTTCGCCATGTCCACAAAACGACGGTAATCGAAGAAGGCGCGCTGCAGAGTGTCCGCACTCTCTTGGCTGAGATCGTAGATCAGGGGTGAGGCCGCCAACTGGTCGATGCTCTGACCAATTCGGGAAAGCTCCAGATTGATGATGCCATACTCGGAATAACGCTGCATGGCACTCAGGTTGGTGTCGGTTGCCTGGCTGAGGACTTCGGTGACCCGCTGATGCAGGTCGCTCAACTGGCGGTCAAAGGTGGCCATTTGCACCAGCGTGTCCAGATCATTGGACTGCAGCTGATGGTTTTGCAGCGACTGCTCTTTCAACACCTGGGTGGCAAGCGCCAGCAGCAGCATGGCGGGTAACACCACCATCAGTACCGGTAGCAAGAACACCATAAACAGGCTTTGGGAAGGTTTCATGATAACCTCGAAGGGAAGGCAGTGGCCGTGATGCAGTGCATCACGGCCTGTCTAAATAGTTAACGGCAAAGCGCGCGTTTTATTTAGAAACTTTCCCACTCAGGCTCTGCCGAGGTCGTTTTCGAAGCGGGTAACGCCGGTGCCGTGGCGGCAGGGCGTTTCAGTTCTTGAGCCGGAGCGTGTTGCTGGCGAGCAGGTGTCGCGCCAGTGGTGGCAGGCAGTTTGAACGCCCCCATGGCGTGGAGCAGCTGATGTGCGTTTTGGCGTAAGTTGTTGGCCGCCGTGGCGCTCTCATGAACCAGCGATGCGTTCTGTTGGGTCACCTGATCCATTTCGGTCACGGCTTGCCCGACTTCCTGCACGCCAGCACTCTGTTCAGCGCTGGCATGGCTGATTTCCTGCATGATGCTGGTCACCCGCTCGATGGCGTGGACGATGTCTTCGGTCGATTTGCTGGCCTCTTCTGCACGCTCGTTACCATGGTTGACGCGTTCGAGGTTGCTGCTGATCAAGTCATTGATTTCCCGGGCTGCATCGGCGCTGCGCTGGGCGAGTTTGCGCACCTCTTCGGCAACCACGGCAAAGCCTCGGCCATGTTCTCCCGCCCGTGCGGCTTCCACCGACGCATTCAAGGCCAGGATATTGGTCTGGAAAGCAATCGAGTCGATGGTGGAGATGATGCCGGCAATTTCCTGAGAGCTCTTGTTCAGGTCGTTCATGATGGCCACGACATGGTGCACCGCTTCACCGCCCTGGGTTGCCGTCTTCGAGGCGCTGGCAGCCTCATGACTGGCTTGCTCAGAGTTGTCGGCGTTCTGCTTCACAGTGCTGTTGAGCTGCTCCATGGCAGACGCCGTTTCTGCCAGTGCGCTGGCCTGCTCTTCGGTGCGGGACGCCAGGTCATTATTGCCTTCCGCGATCTGCTCGCTGTTGGAAGCGACCGCCTCGGCCGATGCGCGCACCTGCGTCACGATATCCTGGAGCTGCTTGGCCATGGCGACCTGGGAAGCCATGATGCTGCGTGTATCATTCTTCTTCACACGGCCTTTGGTCGCCAGCTCACCGCGCCCAATCGCTTCTGCAAATGCCTTGACTTCATAGGGTTCGGCGCCCAGCTCTCTGAGCAGCTGGCGTGACAGGAACACCGCAATCATGCTGCCAATCAACAGGGCAAACAGGGTCAGGCCCAGCATCTGCAATTGAAAACCTGAAGCCGTCGCGCGGGCATCCTCGGTGGTGGCATTGTTGATCTGCTCTTGCAGGTCGATGAATTGATTGATGCGGCTCAACCACTCGCGGTAAGACGGCCCCGCTTGTTCGAGCATCAACGCCTGCGCCTGCTCGAACTGGTCAGCGTTCCTGGCATCGATCACTTGCTCCGACAGGGCCATGGTGGCAGTGGCCTGATCATTGATGCTGCTCAGCAGCGCCTGCTCTTGTGACGTGGCGGGGTACTGCTGGTTCAGGTCACGCATCTTGCTGATGGCAGTGTCGTAGAGGCCACGCAAACGGGTCAGCTCGTCTTGCAATGTGCCCAGGTTGCCGTTGCCTGCCGTGATGACCACGTCGCGCAACACGATCGCGCGATCATGCACACTGCCTCGCATGTCTACGGCGAATCGCTGCTTGGCTCCGTTGATATCGTTGATCTCGCTCAGGCTGCGGTCGATCTGGTTGACCTGATAGATACCAGCTGCTGTCAGCAGTACCAGCAATAGCAGGATCGTCGAGAAACTGGCGGTCAGTCGGGTGCTGATTTTCGTGCCGGCTAGGCGTTTATACAGGGATGGCATAAGGAAGCTCCTCAGGCGCCGTGCAGGCGCTTTATTATGTTCGGCGGGGCAATAATAGCGCCGCGTGAATATTTTGTACAATAATTGTATCGGTATTGGTTTTTGAAAATCTAATCAAGTGTCTGTTAATTAAGCTTTTGTGACAAAAACAAAAAAACCACGCCAAAGCGTGGTTAGATAAGGTGCATCGATTGTATAGCTTTTAAAAAGGGGTGGCTAGCACCCCGCTTCAACGTTAGTTACGGCCGCCGTTGTATTTGGGCACGAAGCGGCTGCCTTGCAGTTGCTCATGATCGGGCGCATTTTCACGCAGCACGGCCAGGACTTCGCTGGCGCGATCTTGCATGCCCATGCCTTGGTAACCTTCTACCATGGTGGCCAGAGCATCCCGCGTGGCGTTGGATTCCGGATAGTTTTCAACGACCCAGCGACCGCGCTCGATGGCCGCGAGGAAGGCGCCACGACGCAGGTAGTAGTCGGCGACATGCAGCTCATGGCGAGCCAGCAGCTCACGCAGGTAGACGATACGTTGCTGGGCATCTGGGGCGTATTGGCTTTGCGGATAGCGTTGAATCAGCTCGCGGAAGTCGTTGTAGGCATCCCGTGAGGCGCCCAGGTCGCGCTTGGAAATATCGATCAGGCGCAGGCGTTCCAGGCTGAAGCGCCCTGCTTGCCAAGCGGACAGCCCGCGTAGGTAGTAGGCGTAATCCACTTGCGGGTGGTCAGGGTGCAGGCGAATGAACCGGCTGGCCGCCGCGCGGGCCTCTTCCCAGTTACTGTTCTCGTAGTAGGCGTAGATCAGTTCGAGCTGGGCCTGTTCGGCATGAGGGCCAAACGGGTAGCGGGTGTCCAGGGCTTCCAGGCGCTCGATGGCGATAGGGTAGCGATTGCTGTCGAGGGCCGTACGGGCCAGCTCGTACAGCTCGCGCTCTTGAACACCGGCAAACTCGTCTTCGTCTTCCGGAGTGGTGTCATTGCTGGCACAGCCTGCTAACAGGGCAAGACTCAGGGCCAGGGCGCCAAAGCGGTTGGCAGCGGAAAAAACGCGCATCATCATCCTCGTTGCAAACAAGCCTCAATCACCGAAAAGCGACGATGGCCATAAGTAGAAATGGTAGAATAGGTCGCAGTCAGCCCACTATAAAACACCTGAGCGCAAAACGCAGGCTTGGCGACACTTTGCTGTCAGGGTTCAGCGGTGTCGTGTCATCCAGAAGTGGGCGTGTTTGTGTCATAAAGAGGTCATTCATGTCTCGAATTGTGGAAGCCACGCAGCGCGTCCCCGCCACCCTGGCGGGCGCACGCTTGGACCAAGCCGCCGCGGAGTTGTTCAGCGATTATTCCCGCGAGCGCTTGAAAGCGTGGATCAATGCGGGGGAACTCACGGTCGATGGGGCCCAGGCCAAGCCCAAGGCCAAGCTGCACGGTCACGAAGTGTTGGCGCTCCACGCCACCATCGAAGAAGACACTCGCTTTGCGCCCCAGGACATCGCCCTAGACATCGTTTATGAAGACGACGACGTCATGGTGGTCAACAAGCCTGCGGGGATGGTGGTACATCCTGCTGCAGGCAATCCCGATGGCACGCTGCTCAATGCGCTGCTGTTCCATCACCCTTCGCTGGCAGAAGTGCCCCGAGCGGGCATCGTCCATCGGCTGGACAAGGACACCACTGGCCTGATGATGGTGGCCAAGACCCTGCCCGCGCAAACGGCGCTGGTGGAGCAACTTCAGGCGCGTACCGTGTCACGTCAGTACGATGCGGTCGTGCTCGGCAAGCCGGTGTCGGGCAGCACGATCGATGCCCCCATTGGTCGGCACCCGAAAGACCGCAAGCGCCAGGCCGTGACCGCCTCGGGCAAGCCTGCGGTGACGCATTTTCGTGTCGTCGAGCGGTTCCGCGCGCACACCCACGTGCGCTGCCAGTTGGAAACCGGGCGTACTCACCAGATACGCGTGCACATGTCTCATGCGCGTTTTCCGCTGGTGGGAGACCCGCTGTACAGCGGTCGCGCCAAGCTACCGCCGGGGGCAGCCGGGCCATTGAAGGAGATTCTGCGTGAATTTCCCCGTCAGGCGCTGCATGCGCGCCAGTTGAGCTTCGTCCACCCCGTCAGTGGAGAAACGCTGACCTTCAAGGCGGAGCTGCCTGACGATTTGCTGATGCTGCTGGATTATCTGCGTGAAGATAGCGAGACCATGCGATGAGCGATGCCATAGACCTGCGCCCCACGCTGCTGCGCCCTGATTGGGCGGCGCCTGCCAACATACAGGCCTTTGTGACCACCCGCGAGACAGGCCCCAGCCAGAACGACTTCGCGGCGTTCAACCCGGCGGCCCACGTGGGCGACAACGCCGACCACGTGGCGCTTTGTCGTCGGCTGCTGCACAAGGAAATCGGCGATAGCCGTCCGCTGCTGTGGCTCAATCAAACCCACGGGGCACGGGTGCAGCAGGAGTATCAGGAAGGCGTGCCAGAAGCCGATGCCTCGGTGGCCAGCAGCAGCGACTATGCTTGTGTGGTACTCACCGCCGACTGCCTGCCGGTGCTGTTCTGTAATCGGCAGGGTACCCAAGTGGCGGCGGCCCACGCCGGGTGGCGCGGGCTCGCCGGTGGCGTGCTGGAAGCCACGGTGGCAGCGATGAACTGCGACCCCGAAGACATTCTGGTGTGGCTTGGCCCGGCGATCTCCAATGCTCAGTTCGAGGTGGGCCCGGAAGTGTACGGCACCTTCGTGGCCATCCAGCCCGACACCGCAGAAGCCTTCGATCATAGCCCTTATCGCCTGGGCCATTACATGGCCGACCTGTACCGCCTGGCGCGCTTTCGCCTGGAGGCGTTGGGTATCCATCAGATCAGCGGTGGTCACTTCTGTACGGCCTGCGAGTCGCGCTTTTACTCTTATCGGCGGGATAACGGCAACACCGGCCGCATGGCAAGCGTGATCTGGATCAAGTGAGCCGTCGTTCAACGGCTGGTTAATATCGCACGCCTCTTGAAATGGCTATAACTGCCGCCATTTTACTTGTCAAGCTAATCGTCTTTAGCACGTTCAACGACAGGTTATCGGGATGCGCCGTGGGTCGAAACGCACGGCACCCCCCAGGAGGTACTCCATGCGATTCGATAAATTCACTGCCAAGCTGCAGGCCGCCATTGCCGAGGCTCAATCCCTCGCCGTGGGGCGTGGCCACAATCAACTCGACCCTGCCCATTTGCTGCTGGCGCTGCTCGATACGCGCGATACCGGCATCAAGGCGCTGATCGAAAAAGCAGAAGGCAGCAGTTCCCGGCTGCGCGACGGCTTGCAGCGCCAACTGGAAGACTTGCCCAAGGTCAGCCAGTTCGACGGCGAGGTCCAGCCTTCCCGGGAATTCGTCAAACTGATGAACCTGACCGACCGCGAAGCGCAAAAGCGCGGCGATCAGTTCATTGCCTCCGAGCTGGTGCTGCTGGCAGCGCTGGAAATGAACGGTGCCATCACCAAACTGCTCAAAGAGGCCGGGCTGACGCGCAAAAGTCTCGAGGCGGCCATCGACAGCCTGCGTGGCGGCTCCCGCGTTGACGACCCCAACGCCGAAGATCAGCGTGAAGCGCTGAACAAATATACCCTCGATCTGACCCAGCGAGCGCTAGAAGGCAAGCTCGACCCGGTGATCGGTCGTGACGACGAAATTCGTCGCACCATCCAGGTGTTGCAGCGCCGCACCAAGAACAACCCTGTACTGATCGGTGAGCCGGGCGTGGGCAAGACCGCCATCGTCGAAGGCCTGGCCCAGCGTATCGTCAATGGGGAGGTGCCCGAGGGCCTGAAGGAAAAGCGTGTGCTCTCGCTGGATATGGGGGCGTTGCTGGCGGGCGCGAAATTCCGCGGGGAATTCGAAGAGCGGCTGAAAGCCGTGCTCAAGGAGCTCTCCCAGGAAGAAGGTCGGGTGATCCTGTTCATCGACGAGCTGCATACCATGGTGGGCGCAGGCAAGGCGGAAGGTGCCATGGACGCTGGCAACATGCTCAAACCGGCGTTGGCCCGAGGCGAGCTGCACTGTGTCGGGGCCACCACGCTGGATGAGTACCGTCAGTACATCGAAAAAGACGCGGCCCTGGAGCGGCGCTTCCAGAAAGTGCTGGTGGACGAGCCCTCTGAAGCGGATACCGTGGCCATTCTGCGCGGCCTGAAGGAGCGTTACGAAGTTCACCACGGTGTCGATATCACCGACTCGGCCATCATCGCGGCGGCCAAGCTCTCGACCCGTTACATCACTGACCGCCAGCTGCCGGACAAGGCCATTGACCTGATCGACGAGGCGGCATCGCGCATCCGTATGGAGCTGGACTCCAAGCCGGAGGAGATGGACCGTCTCGACCGCCGCCTGATCCAGCTCAAGATGGAGCGGGAGGCGCTCAAGAAAGAGACTGACGACGCCACGAAAAAGCGTCTGGAAGCCCTCAATCAGCACATCCATGAGCTGGAGCGCGAGTACGCCGACCTGGATGAGATCTGGAAGGCGGAAAAGGCCAGCATCCAGGGGGCAGCGCAGTTCAAGGCCGAGCTGGAACAGGCGCGTATCGACCTCGAACAGGCGCGCCGCCAGGGGGATCTTGGGCGTATGTCGGAGCTGCAGTACGGCAAGATTCCCGCGCTGGAGAAAAAGATCAGCGAAGTGGGCGAGGGTGAAGCCGATACCACCAGCCATCAGCTGCTGCGCTCCAACGTGACGGAGGAGGAGATTGCCGAAGTCGTGTCCCGCTGGACCGGCATCCCGGTGTCCAAAATGCTCGAAGGCGAGCGTGACAAGCTGCTGCGCATGGAAGATGCCCTGCACGAGCGGGTCATCGGTCAGCACGAAGCCGTGGAAGCAGTGGCCAACGCGGTGCGGCGTTCCCGGGCGGGTCTCTCCGACCCCAACCGCCCCAACGGCTCGTTCCTGTTTCTGGGCCCCACCGGGGTGGGCAAGACCGAGCTGTGCAAGTCGCTGGCCAATTTCTTGTTCGATACCGAAGAGGCCATGGTGCGCATCGATATGTCCGAGTTCATGGAGAAGCACTCCGTGGCCCGTCTCATTGGCGCACCGCCTGGCTACGTCGGCTATGAAGAGGGCGGTTATCTGACCGAAGCGGTGCGCCGCAAGCCGTACTCGGTGCTGCTGCTGGATGAGGTGGAAAAAGCCCATCCGGATGTGTTCAACATCCTGCTCCAGGTGCTGGAAGATGGGCGCTTGACCGATGGTCAGGGGCGTACCGTGGACTTCCGCAATACGGTCATCGTCATGACCTCCAACCTGGGCTCGGACATCATCCAGCGCATGGGAGGCGACACCAGCAGTGACGACGGCAGCGACTACGAGTTGATGAAGCAGGCAGTCATGGAAGTAGTGGGCAATCACTTCCGCCCTGAGTTGATCAACCGTATCGATGAAGTGGTGGTGTTCCATGCCCTTGGCCAGGAGCAGATTCAAGCGATTGCCGGGATTCAACTGGAGCGCCTGAAGGCTCGCCTGGCAGAGCACGATCTGAGCCTGGAAATCAGTGACGACGCCATGGCGCAGTTGGCGGTGGTTGGCTTCGACCCCGTATTTGGCGCGCGGCCGCTGAAACGTGCCATCCAGAGCCGCATCGAAAACCCGCTGGCGCAGGATCTGCTGGCTGGCAAGTACGCCCCGGGCGATACCATTCGCATCAGCGCGGGTGAAGGCAAGCTGATCTTTGGCTGATCCCGGAAGGGCTTGCTGCGCAATCAAATAGGGCGAATGCCCCGTCAGTGACGCTGGCGGGGCATTTTTTTGCAGCGACTGCGACCTTTGTTGCGTTTGCTCGGATAGGTGGTTGACACGCCAAGGGCGCTAATGGAATCTTGTGGGTTCCTGATTTGCGGGCGCGGAACCAGCGGGCAATCCCTCATCACCGCGCGAAGGGTAGGCTCACGCCTCTACCCGCCGAAGGACTTCCGGGCTCGGGCTAACCGCCTGACCTGGCCAACGCCCCGACACGGCAAACCGCCGTGTAAGGGAGGCACGCGTCAAGCTCGCCACGTCCAGACAGGCCATGGTGACCAGCAACGCGTGCTCCCGATGAGAGTGCAGGCCCTAACCGGGCCATATTGCCAGGGTTTGGCATCAGGTGCCGGCATGGGCCGGCAGCGGCATACCGCCGCACTCGACCCCGCAGGATGTCCTGCGGATCGCACTCGAGACCTCCAGGGGAGAAACACAGTGGAACTGCTTTCCGGCGCAGACATGATCGCCCGCTTCTTGCAAGATGAGGGCGTAGAGTACATTTATGGTTATCCCGGTGGTGCGGCACTGCATATTTACGATGCGCTGTTCCGCCAGGACAAAGTGAAGCACATCCTCGTGCGTCACGAGCAAGCGGCCACCCACGCGGCTGACGGCTATGCCCGTGCCTCCGGCAAGCCCGGCGTGGTGCTGGTGACGTCCGGCCCTGGTGCGACCAACGCAGTCACGGGTATCGCGACTGCCTACATGGACTCCATTCCCATGGTCGTGCTGTGTGGTCAGGTCATGAGCCACCTGATTGGTGACGACGCTTTCCAGGAAACCGATATCGTCGGCGTGACCCGGCCCATCGTGAAGCACAGCTTCTCGATTCGTCACCCTTCTGACATTCCGGAAGTGCTGAAAAAGGCCTTCTACCTGGCTTCTACCGGCCGCCCCGGCCCTGTGGTCGTCGATATTCCCAAGGACATGACCGCGCCCACCGAGCGCTACGAGTACGTGTACCCGAAGAAGGTCAAACTGCGCTCCTACAATCCGGTGACCCGTGGGCATACCGGGCAAATCAAGAAAGCCGTCGAGATGATGCTGAAGGCCAAGCGCCCCGTGTTCTACACCGGCGGTGGTGTGGTTACCGGCAAGGCCAGCGAAGGCTTGACCGATCTGGTGAAGCAGCTTGGTTTCCCGATCACCACCACGCTGATGGGCATTGGCGCTTACCCGCAAAGCGACCGCCAGTGCCTGGGCTGGCTGGGCATGCACGGCTCGTACGAGTCCAACATGGCCATGCACCACGCGGACCTGATCATTGCCATCGGCGCACGTTTCGACGACCGCGTGACCAACAACACGTCGAAGTTCTGCCCCACGGCCAAGATCATCCATGTGGATGTCGATCCCAGCTCGGTCTCCAAGACCGTGCGTGCCGACGTGCCCATCGTCGGTCCAGCCGCCAGCGTCATCAACGAGATGATCAGCCTGGTGCAGGGGCACGAGATTGCCCACCCCGAAGCGTTGACCGACTGGTGGCAGAAGATCGACGGCTGGCGCGCCGAGCGGGAAGGCAAGCTCTATGAGCCCTCCAAGCCCGGCGAGGCGCTGAAGCCCCAGGAAGTCATCGAGGCACTGTGCCGCGTCACTCGGGGCGAGGCGTACGTCACCACCGACGTGGGCCAGCACCAGATGTTTGCCGCGCAGTACTACAAGTTCGACAAGCCCAACCGCCTGATTACCTCCGGTGGCCTGGGCACCATGGGCTTCGGCTTTCCGGCCGCCATGGGCATCAAGCAGAACTTCCCCGAAGACGACGTGGTATGTGTCACGGGGGAAGGCAGCTTCCAGATGATGATGCAGGAGCTTTCCACCTGTAAGCAGTACGGGGTGGGGGTCAAGATCGTCAACCTGAACAACGCGTCGCTGGGGATGGTGCGCCAGTGGCAGGACTTGAACTACAAGTCCCGCCATGCGCACTCCTACATGGAGTCGTTGCCCGACTTCCATATGCTGATCGAAGCTTACGGGTTTACCGCCATCACGGTCACTACCCTGGACGAGCTGGAGCCAGCGTTGGAGCGTGCCTTTGCCAACAAGCATGAGCTGGTATTCCTGGACGTGAAGGTCGACCCCTTTGAGCACGTTTACCCGATGCAAGTGCCGTTAGGCGCGATGCGTGACATGCTGCTGTCCAAAACGGAGCGTACCTGATGCGTCATATCATCTCGATTCTGATGGAAAACGAACCGGGTGCGCTGTCACGTGTAGTCGGGTTGTTCTCTCAGCGTAACTTCAACATCGAAACGCTGAACGTAGCACCGACGGAAGACCCGTCGCTGTCACGCTTGACGGTCACCACCATCGGTGACGACCGGGTGATCGAGCAGATCACCAAGCACCTCAACAAGCTGATCGACGTGGTGAAGCTGGTCGACCTGACCGAAGGTAACCACATCGAGCGGGAGTTGATGCTGGTGAAGGTCAAGGCGCTGGGCGCTGCCCGTGATGAAGTGAAGCGTACCGTGGATATCTTCCGCGCCCAGGTCGTGGACGTGACACCGAGCCTCTACACCGTTCAGATCACCGGCGATGCCTCCAAGCTGGATGCCTTCCTGCAGGCCATGGCGCCGGTGGGCATTCTGGAAGTGGCGCGTACGGGCGTCTCCGGCATTGCCCGCGGTGACAAGGTGCTGTCGCTCTGATCTCTGATCGCGCGTTAGTACCCACCCAAAACCGCCCTTCGCCGGGCGGTTTTTTTGTTTTTGGGTGGCGCCAGGCGAATGCCGCTAGCGAGGTGCCACCGTGGTCCAGAAAGCATCGATCATGGGATTCTGCAGCCGCCGGTTCAGCACGCACAGGCCAACATCGTAGTGGGGCAGCTCGGGCTTGACGTTGAGTACCTGTACACGCTCTGCCAGCGGGCTGTTGTCCAGCACGATACGCGGCACCACACCGACCCCAAACCCTAGCCCCACCATGCTGACGATGGCCTCATGTCCCGCCACCTGGGCATAGATGCGTGGCGCAATGCCCATGGCCTTGAACCAGGTGTTGGCGTACTCCCGCGACAGGCCCGCCTCCGACAGAATCATGGGCACATGCCGCCACTGTCCGGCGGTCGAGCTTTCCGGATGGCTAGGCAGCCAGGCATGGGTTTCCGTCGGGGCGATGAACAACAGCGGCGAGCGGGTGAGCGACTTGAACGCCAGGGCGCTGGGAGGAATGCGAGGCCTGGGCGTAATGGCCATGTCATCGGCCCCTTCCAGTACGCGGTTCATGGCGTCTGCCGGGTCACCCGTATGCAGCTTGAGCTCGATGCCGGGGTGGCGTACCCGCACATCGCTCAACAGCTCATACAAAAAGCTGTAGCTGGCGGTGACCGAGCAGTAGATGCTGATTTCCCCGCTGAGCTGTGTCGCGCTGGTGGCCAGCGTGCGCTTTTGGGTTTCCCACTGCTCCAGCGTCTCCTTGGCGTAGCGCAGGAAGGCGATCCCTTGCGGGGTCAGCGTGACATGCCGGTTGTCGCGTTCGAACAGGCGGGTGCCCAGCTCGCTCTCCACCTGTTGAATCGAGCGGCTCAAAGTGGAAGGGCTGATATGGCACAGCTCGCTGGCACGCCCGAAATGCAGCGTATCCGCCAGGGTGGCCATGTGCTTGAGAAGACGAAAATCCATGGGGTCGATGCCCTGAGTGTGATTTCATTTTATGAAATAGTATGTTGCAAATATAGCGTTTTACGCAATGGTGCTGCTGGCGTAGAGTGACCTCAACGCCGAATCCCAGTGCTGCACTAGACGGCACGGGTGGCCATCAACGCTGACACATACACGATAACGATCTGATTAAACCGATTTCTGGAGTCTCGCCATGCACGTTTACTACGATAAAGATTGCGACCTTTCCCTCATTCAGGCCAAGAAAGTCACCATCGTCGGCTACGGTTCTCAGGGCCATGCCCACGCCAACAACCTGAAAGAGTCGGGTGTCGATGTCACCGTAGCGCTGCGCAAAGGCTCCTCGTCTGCGGCGAAAGCAGAAGCGGCAGGCCTGAAAGTCGCCAGCGTACCGGAAGCGTGCAAGACCGCTGACGTCGTCATGATTCTGGCGCCGGACGAAAACCAGAAAGCCATCTACGAGCAGGAAGTCGAGCCGAATCTGAAAGAAGGCGCGACCCTGGCGTTTGCCCACGGGTTCAACATCCACTACAACCAGATCGAGCCGCGTAAAGACCTCGACGTGATCATGATCGCGCCGAAAGCACCGGGCCACACCGTGCGCTCCGAGTTCGTCAAGGGCGGCGGTATTCCCGACCTGATCGCGATCCACCAGGACGCCTCTGGCAACGCCAAAGAGCTGGCGCTCTCTTACGCTGCAGGGGTTGGCGGTGGCCGCAGCGGTATCATCGAGACGACCTTCAAGGATGAAACCGAAACGGACCTGTTCGGCGAGCAGGCGGTCCTTTGTGGTGGCGCGGTCGAGCTGGTGAAAGCCGGTTTCGAAACCCTCACCGAAGCAGGTTACGCACCGGAAATGGCCTACTTCGAGTGTCTGCACGAACTCAAGCTGATCGTCGACCTGATGTACGAAGGCGGCATTGCCAACATGAACTACTCCATCTCCAACAATGCGGAGTATGGCGAGTACGTGACCGGCCCTGAGGTGATCAACGACGAGTCTCGCGCTGCAATGCGCAATGCACTCAAGCGCATCCAGACCGGCGAGTACGCCAAGATGTTCATCCAGGAAGGCAACACCAACTATCCGTCCATGACTGCACGCCGTCGCCTGAATGCCGAGCACGAAATCGAGCAGGTGGGTGCCAAGCTGCGCGGCATGATGCCGTGGATTGCTGCCAACCAGCTGGTCGACAAGTCCAAAAACTGATCGACCACCGTCATGAAAACGCCCCGAAGCGCCGCTGCGTGCTTCGGGGCGTTTTGCATTCCGGCTGTCAGGACTGGTCGGCAAGGGTTCACCGTGTAGAATGAGAAGGGTTCACTTGTGAATGTGACTTCACTCTAAATGGATGACACTTATGACTCAGGATGCTCGCGACCCAGAGCAGGAATCGCTCCCTTCGTCCGCTGCAGGCGCGGACAGCGCGGCTACTCCTTCGTCGAAGGAAGAGGACATCGTGCGGAACGAGGATCTTGCCGCTGCTTTTCTTCGTGAAACCGAAGTCGTGGAGGAGGCCGTCGAAAACGGCAAGAAGATTCGCCGCAAGGGCATCTACCTGCTGCCCAACCTGTTTACCACGTCGGCACTGTTTTCTGGTTTCTTTGCCGTGGTGGCCGGGATCAATGGCGAGTTCACGTCGGCAGCGGTGGCCATCTTCATCGCCATGGTGCTGGATGGCTTGGATGGTCGCGTGGCGCGCATGACCAATACGCAAAGCGCTTTCGGGGCCGAGTACGACAGCCTGTCGGACATGATCTCGTTCGGCATGGCGCCTGCCCTGGTCGCCTTTACCTGGATACTGCAAGATATCGGCAAGACCGGCTGGGTGGTGGCCTTTCTCTATGTGGCGTGTGCTGCCTTGCGCCTGGCCCGCTTCAACGTACAGATCGGCAGCGTCGACAAAAAGTGGTTCATCGGCTTGCCCAGCCCTTCGGCTGCTGCGCTGGTTGCCGCCAGCGTGTGGACATTCCACAGCTTCGACGCCGATGCCTTCGGCTTCAAGCTGCTGATGCTGCTGGTGGTGGGCGCGGCGGGTATTCTCATGGTGAGCAATATCCGCTACTACAGCTTCAAGGACCTGGACTTCAAGAAGCCCGTGCCCTTCGTGGTGCTGCTGGCGGTGGTGCTTGGATTCGTGATGATCTCGGTACAGCCCTCGGTCATGTTGCTGTTGCTGTTTGGTGCCTACGTCTGCTCGGGGCCGGTGCTGGCCGTCATGCGCAAGGCCAAGCCCAAACACTGAGCTGAAATTATTTTACAAAAGCCCTTGCCAACCCGGCAGCGAATCCGTAAAGTACGCATCCGCTGCCGGGGACGCCAAGCGTTACCAGCGGTAAAGAAGGTTGAAAAACCTT
>NZ_VBVC01000017.1:0-35626 GCF_007655045.1 Halomonas sp. C22
GTGTTGCCTCAGCGAGGAAGGCGTATTCTACGCATTCCGTGGTGTTTGTCAAGGGCTGTTTTCAGCGAGTGAAGCGAGCGATCAATCCAACCAAAAGATGACGCTAACTTCCTGACAAACTGAAGGTTTTTCAACCTTCTTCACCGCTGGTAACGCTTGGCGTCCCCGGCAGCGGATGCGTACTTTACGGATTCGCTGCCGGGTTGGCAAGGGCTTTTGTAAAATAATTTCACAGCCTTGCAGCACTGTGTCTATTAGCGCCCTGACGGCGCAGGCCGCGCTGTCCACAGCTACTCTTGCGGCAGCACCCGCAGAGCATTCGACACCAGCGACTCAGGCCCGAGATCTGCAATGGTACGCGCCCCGGTCAACGTCATGGCAACGCGCATCTCTTTTTCAAACAGCTCGAGCAGGTGGGTCACGCCAGCCTCTCCCGCTGTCGCCAGCGCATAAATGAATGCCCGACCAATAAGCACTGTATCCGCCCCCATGGCAATCATCCTGACGACATCCAGGCCACTGCGTACCCCAGAGTCTGCCAAAATCGCCAAGTCTCCTTTGACCGCATCCGCGATAGCAGGCAGGGCACGCGCCGTGGACGGCACGCCGTCCAGCTGACGACCGCCATGGTTGGATACCACGATACCGTCTGCGCCAAATCGCACCGCATCCCGCGCATCCTCCGCATCAAGAATGCCCTTGATGATCATGGGCCCATCCCACTGCTCTCGAATCCACTCAAGATCCTTCCAGGAGATAGAAGGATCGAAGTTGTCGCCCAGCCAGGCAATGTAATCCTCGAGCTCGGTTGGCTTACCGCGATAGTCGGACACATTCCCCAAGTCATGCGGACGACCATTGACACCCACGTCCCAGGCCCACAAGGGATGCAACGCCGCTTGCAGAATACGCCGTGTCGGGCCGTGCCTGCCGCTCATGCCGGAGTGAGCATCACGATAACGCGCTCCGGGCACTGGCATATCCACGGTAAAGACGAGCGTCTTTACGCCAGCCTCCTTGGCGCGATCCAGCACATGCTTCATGAACCCACGGTCTTTCAGGACGTAGAGCTGAAACCAGATGGGCCGGTCGACCGCTGCCGCCACTTCGGCAATCGGACAAACCGACACAGTCGACAAGGTAAAGGGCACGCCTTTTTTGCTGGCCGCTCGGGCAGCCTGCACTTCACCCCGCCGCGCATACATACCTGCCAGCCCTACCGGCGCCAGCGCCAGCGGCATGGCAAGCTTTTCACCAAACAGCTCGGTTTCCAGAGAAAGCGAGGACATGTCCTTCAGCACCCGCTGACGTAGCGCAACATCACGCAGATCATCCACGTTGCGACGCAGAGTGTGCTCTGCGTACGACCCTCCATCCGCATAATGAAAGAGGAAAGGTGGAAGGCGACGCTTGGCAGCCTGGCGATAGTCCGTGGAGGCAGAAATGATCATGAAGCACCCTGTGGAGAAATTGCGCTGTTATTGTTACGTCAGCAAAAAAGCCATGCTTACATGCACTTGCGTACCTACGACTCTTTGGCATGCCAGCACTTTAGCCAGAATATAAATTGGTTTTACCAATTTACAAAAAACAGAAACAACATTAGAGAGGCCTGTCTATCGTGTCAAACATAAAACATGAATCACGGCCTCCACGCCCACCATACTTTAGTTCAAAGAGCCAATTTCCGACGAGATTGATGTACTGCCTACGCTTGAGCAGAACACTTAATTTGCTTATTCTTGGTCTTACCAATTATTGGAGCTACTGTTCATGTCTTACCCGCCGCTCCGCCAGCAGCGCCTTGCCGATGTGATTACCGAACGCCTTGAAGGCATGATTCTGGAAGGAAGCCTGAAACCCGGGCAGCGCTTGCCCCCTGAAAGAGAACTGGCTGAGCGTTTTGGCGTATCCCGCCCCTCCTTGCGAGAAGCCATTCAGAAATTGGCTGCCCGCGGGTTACTGAGCAGTCGCCAAGGCGGCGGCACCTTCGTCAACGAGACGCTCAACAGCGGCTATACCGACCCCTTGCTGGAAATGCTTTCCCGCCACAAGGAGTTTCACCTGGATCTGCTGGAGTTTCGCGATGCCATGGAGGGCATATCGGCCTACTATGCTGCACTGCGCTCGACACCCGCCGACAAAGCCGTGTTGATACAGCGCTTCGAGGAGTTGGACGGCGGTTTCGTCGGCGCCGACCCTGCGCAGGAAGCCAAGCTGGACGCCGCGTTTCATTTGGCGATTGCCGAAGCAGCGCACAATGTCCTGCTCTTGCACACCATTCGCGGTATCTTCCATCTCCTGGAGCAGAGTATCGTGGATAATCTGGCGCACCTGTTTGCCAAGCCAGACTCCCGCTCACAGTTGATGAAGCAGCACCGAGCGCTTCTCGATGCCATCCTGGATGGCCGCGCAGAAGATGCCCGAGCCCGCGCTCATGAACATCTGGTGTATGTGGAAGAGGGGTTACTCGAAATGGCCCGCGCGGAAACCCGCGCTCAGCGCGCATTACGCCGTGCCCAAGGCACGCGCACCTCCGCATGAGCTCATCCGGCCCACGCTGGCGGCTTGCCTGGCTGCTGATCCTGCCGGTGGGGCTTGCGCTCTGCATGTGGCAAGCCGCACAGCTGGCTCGAGAGCAAGCGCTTGGCAATTTGCGTGACGACGCTGAAAACGAACTGCGCCTATCGGCAGCCAACTTGACGGGCTACCTGTCCCGTTATGATTACCTGCCCCAAATGCTCTCTACCCGAGAAGGAATCCAGCGTTTCCTGGCTGCGCACGAAGGTCAGGACCCCATGTCACTGAACCTGCTGCTGGACCGCTTTCGCTTTACGGCAGGTGTGTCGGATGTTTATCTGCTGGATCGCGACGCCTACACCATTGCGGCCAGCAACTGGCATCGCCCCAATACTTTCATTGGCCATAACTACGCCTTCCGCAGTTATTACACCGATGCCATTGCCGGTGGGCAGGGGCGTTTTTACGGTCTGGGGACGCAGTCGCTGGAGCGGGGATACTTCTTTTCTGCCCCCGTATGGCTGGACGATACATCACCCGACGCTACACCGGATGGTGTGCTGGTCATCAAAGTGCTGCTCGATGAGGTCGAAGAGAGCTGGGCACAGCAAGATGCGGAGCTGTTTGTCACGGACAGCGACTCGATCATTTTCATGGCCAGCCAACCCGAGCTGCGCATGAATGCGCTTTACCCCCTCAACGAAGCGCAGCGCGAAAGTCTTCGCGCAACGCGTCGCTATGCCATCGAGCCGCTCGACCCCTCCGGCATCGAGGTAGAGGCCCCCTATGGCCCCGACAGCTACCTTGTCAGCTTTGCCCATGGCCCGCTGCAGGGAGAGCGCTACCTCAGCTTGACGAGACCGCTACCGGAATTTGGCTGGCAGATGCATATTCTCAAGCCATTGAACTCGGTGATCAGCGCCCAATGGGTGGCCGCCTTGATGGCAGGAGGCCTCTATGGCGTCGTTGCACTGGGCGCGGGCATCGGCTGGCAACGTTTACGGCTACGCCGAGAGCGGGAAGCCTTTGCCGAACGTGAACGACAGACTCTGGCGCGCGCGCGCGATGAGCTGGAAGCCAGCGTGGAGCGTCGAACACGCGATCTGGTGGCCAGCAATCAACGCCTTTCCGATGAAATCGAAGAGCGCCGCCGGGCAGAAGCCAATCTTCAGCAAACCCAGAACGAGTTGATACAAGCCGCCAAGCTGGCCGTATTGGGCCAGCTGGCGGCAGGCATCAATCATGAGCTCAATCAGCCGCTGGCCGCCATCCGCGCCTATGCTGAAAATGCGCGCCGCTTCATCGAATTGACGCGCATCGAGAAAGCCGATGCCAATTTGGCGCAAATCGTCGAGCTGACCCAGCGCATGGCCGACATCAGTGCTCAGCTACGGCAATTTTCTCGCAAGAGCAGCGAACGGCACGAAACCATCTCTGTTCAGGCCTGCATCGAATACGCCCTCCGGCTGTTTCATAGCCGCCTGCGCGATGGCAATATCCAGGTCACGCCGCAGTGGCCGTCCGAGACTCTATGGGTAGAGGGAGATCTGGTACGCCTGGAACAGGTCATCGTCAACTTGATTGGCAATGCCATTCAGGCAATGAAAGACGCCGCCCAGCCCACACTCACACTGCAGGCCGAGGCCACGCCCCATCACGTGCATATCCATGTCATCGACAATGGCCCCGGCATCGCCGAACAACATGTCTCGCGAATCTTCGAGCCCTTTTTCACCACCAAGGCACCAGGCAGCGGCCTGGGGCTAGGACTTTCCATCTCATCGCGTATCATGGAAGACTTGGGCGGCAAGCTGCAGGCCAGCAACCGAGCCGAGGGAGGCGCGTGCTTCACGATCTCCTTGCCGCGCACGCGTGTGCCGCCCCCCAGCGAGCTGCAGAGAGTAACGGAGAACAATAACCATGCATGAACCGTCGACACTGCCGGTCATGGTGATCGACGACGAGCCACACCTGCGTATCACCGCGAGCCAGACCCTGGAGCTGGCCGGCTACACCCCCTACTGCTTCGAATCCGCAGAGCAAGCGTTGGCAGCGTTGCCCGACGACTTTCCAGGCGTCATCGTCAGCGATATCCGCATGCCTGGCATGGATGGCATGGCCTTGTTGCATGAACTACACCATCGCGATGCCACCCTGCCGATCATTCTGATCACCGGCCATGGCGACATCTCGACGGCGGTAGAAGCGATGCGCGCCGGTGCCTGGGATTTTCTGGAAAAGCCTTTTGCGGGCGATCAACTGCTGGACGTCGTCAGACGCGGCATCGAAAAGCGCCAGCTGAGCCTGGAAAACCTGCGCCTGAAAGCCGAACTCGAAGTCCAGCACGCAGCACTCGGGCCTCGCCTGGTCGGCCGCACGCCAATCATTTCGCGCTTGGCAGCCATGATCCAGCGCATCAGCCAGGTAGAGGCCGATGTCTTGCTGTTTGGCGAAACTGGAACGGGGAAAGATCTGGTGGCTCGTGCGATCCATGAACGCAGCGCCCGCCGCAATAATCCGTTCATGGCCATCAACTGCGGCGCCGTGCCGGAAAACACCATCGAATCAGAGCTGTTTGGTCACGAGAAAGGCGCTTTCACGGGGGCCGTGGAGCGGCGTATCGGCAAGTTCGAACATGCCAACGGCGGCACGGTGTTTCTGGACGAGATCGAGTCCATGCCCATGGCGCTGCAGGTCAAACTGCTGCGCGTACTGCAGGAACGCAGCGTCGAACGCCTGGGGGCCAACGAAGCCGTGCCGCTCGATATTCGCGTCATTGCCGCCACCAAAGTGGATCTCAAGGTGGCCGCCGACGACGGGCTGTTTCGCGAAGACCTCTACTACCGCCTCAATGTGGTCACTCTGCCCCTGCCCGCCCTGCGCGAACGGCGAGAAGACATCCCGCTCCTTTTTCAACACTTTGCCGTGGTCGCCGCCAACCGTAGCGGGCTGGAAGCGCCGACGCTGGACAGCCCGGCCATTGCCGCCCTGCTGGCCCACGACTGGCCAGGCAACGTGCGCGAGCTGCGCAACTTGGCAGAACGTTACGTTTTGCTGGGTGCGGCTTTCGACTATCGTCTGGACGCCTTGCTGGAGGGCGTTGCCGCAGATACCCATGAACCATCGCTACCGCGCCAGGTAGAACTGTTCGAAAAGAGCCTCATCAGCCAGTCACTGGCGCGCCACCATGGCCGCGTAACGGAGGTGTGTCGCCACCTGGGCATCCCGCGCAAGACGTTCTACGACAAACTCAAAAAGCACGGTTTGAGCGCTGACGATTATCGCCACAGCAGTGATCCCTGATGCATCAACTCCAGCAGCACTCCCCAGGGCGGCACCCAGGGTATCAGCACCAGCATGGCAATGAGCATCAATAGATTGGAGAGCGGGCGTCGGCTGTCACCCAGCTTGAGCGCCGTACCAAACGAGCGCTTCAGCCGCGCCCCCTCCAGATCGACACTGAACAGCTCATCCAGCCCCAAGTGGATGATGAAACCTATCAGTACTGCCGCCCCGTGCGACCAGGCCAACCAGGCGGGTTGCTCCAGCAGATGAAAGCTGAGCGCCGCCGTCGCCAAGGCGCACAGCCCTGCCGCCATCAGCGAATGCCAGATACCTCGGTGAACGGTCAATCTGGAGAAAAGAATCGCGGCCAGATAGCGCACTGAGAAATAGATACCACCACAAGCCACCAGCAGCAGCCCAGGCGTCAACCAAGGCTGCAGCATCAACACCCCCAATACCAGGGTAGGCACCGACAACAGGTTGAAAATCAGACGGATAGAGCGAGAGCGGTCTGCGTCTATGTCGGGCAGGATGCCGCCGAAGGCAACCAGCGCAATGATCAGCAAGGATTGCGACGCGGGCCACCACTGCGCCTGCCAGCCCATATAGGCCATGAGCGTACCGCCTGCGGCGGCCACCGTGATGTGCGTGCGAAAGTTGGCCATGTCGTGGCACTCTGAAAAACTGGATAAATTACCAGATTATCGAAGACTACAACACGGCCTGATATAAAAAAAGCTGCCGTTTACCAAAGGTTTAGGCTAGCCACCTTGCTGTGCCAGAAACTCGTCCTTCAATTTGACGTAGTTGCTTGCCGTATAGGGGAAAAAGGCCCGCTCCTGCTCTTTCAAAGGCCGCAACGGCTTGGCAGGATTGCCCGCATATACATGGCCACTTTCCAGCCGTTTGCCAGGTGTCACCACCGCTCCCGCCGCAATGATCACTTCGTCTTCCACCACCGCGCCATCCATGACGATGGCGCCCATGCCCACCAGAATACGGTTGCCCAACGTACAGCCGTGAAGAATGGCCTTGTGACCGATGGTGACATCGTCACCGATCGTCAAAGGAAAGCCCTCCGGATTGAAATCGCTGGCGTGGGTGATATGCAGCACGCAGCCGTCCTGCACGCTGGTGCGCGCCCCAATGGTAATCCGGTGCATATCGCCACGGATCACGCTCATGGGCCACACCGAGCAGTCGTCGCCCAAGGTGACGTTACCTATCACGACACTGGCCGGATCGATATAGACACGCTCGCCCAGCGTAGGGGAGTGTGCGTGAAACGCGCGTAAGGCATTGCTCATGAAGACTCTCCTATCAGCCACATAAGAACCACTATAGCAATCCACCCAGCAGAACGATGAACGTCAACGGAATGGAAACCCAGCGCACCAGACGCTGCCACACTAGAAAGCCTCGCTCCCCTACGCCCAAGGTGCGCATCACCTGAGCCTGTGGCATCACCCAGGCCGCAAAGATGGCAATCAGCAATCCTCCCATGGGCAGGAAGATATCGGGGGGAATACTGCTGACCAGCTCGAACACGTTGCGCCCAAACAGTGGCCGAAACTCCGCCAGGTGAGAAAAAGAGAACGCCGACAGCAGCCCCAGCAGCCAGACACTGATCGCCACGACGGCCGTGGAAACGCTGCGCCGCCAGCCAAGGCCCTGCAACGTGGCCACCATCGGCTCGGCCAGGTTGATGGCTGACGTCCATGTTGCCAACAGCAGCAGCAAAAAGAACACGCTCAGCCACAGGGAGCCCCAAGGCAACTCGGAGAAGGCAATGGGCAGTGTCACGAACATCAGTCCTGGCCCGTCCGCCGGGTCCATCCCCTGGGCAAACACTACCGAAAAGATCGCGATACCCGCCAGCAGCGCCACGCTGATGTCCAGCACGGCCACCGCACAAGCGGCTTTCGGCAGGCTCTGTTCATCCGGCATATAAGCCCCGTAGGCCATCAACGCACACGCCCCTACGGCCAGGGTGAAAAAAGCGTGCCCCATGGCATGTAGCACCACCGATGCGGTAACGTTTTCGAAAGACGGCATGAACAGCCAATGCAGCGCGGCCCCAAAACCACTGGTGGTCATGGCATAAATGGCTAACAGCAGGAGCAGGCCATAGAGCACCGGCATCAATAGATTATTGAGCCGTTCCAAGCCTTTCGCGACGCCAGCCGCTACCACCGTCATGGTCATGAACAGAAACAGTGAATGGTTGAAAATCAGCAGCCCTGGATTGGCCAGAAAAGCGTCAAAGCCAGCGCCGATCTCGGCGGCACTGGCACCCTCAAAGTTGCCATTGATGGACGCCACCAGAAACTCGATCGACCAGCCGGACACCACGGAATAAAACGACAGAATGCAAAACACCGTCAGCGCGCCGAACAGCCCCAGCCAGCGCCAGTGGGGTGAGGCACCCGCCTGTGTGGCCAGTACGCCCAGTGACTGCATGGGTCCTCGTCGGCCAGCGCGGCCAATGAGTATTTCCGCCATCATCACGGGCAGTCCCAGCAACAGGACAAACGCCACGTAAATCAGCAAGAAGGCCGCCCCGCCATTTTCCCCCGCCACATAGGGAAAACGCCAAATATTGCCAAGCCCCACCGCGGCACCGGTCACCGCGAGAATAAAGGCACGCTTCGACCCCCAACGCTCCAGCGTTTCACTCATCATCTGCTCCTGCCTTGGCGGCTCTCGATTCGACGTATCAAAAGGCGGCAAGACTAGCAGGCGCATGCCCCCAGGCCAATGCCGCCATTGAAACTGACCTCGGCTGCCCGCACTGTGTCATTATCCACGGACGCTTCATGCGCCCGAACGAACCAACCTGCCGCCACCAGAGGTGCCTATGTCCCGCAACCCGCTGCTAGAGAGCCATGAGCTCCCCCCTTTCGCCGACATTCGTGCCGAACACGTGCTACCCGCGGTAGAACAACTGCTCGATGAGGGTCGCGACGCCATCGAACACCTCGCTCAGCAAGCCGCTCAGCAGCCCCCTACGTGGGACAACTTTGCTGCACCCATGGAAGCCGTGAACGACCGCCTTTCTCAAGCCTGGTCGCCGGTGTTGCACCTCAACAGCACCATGAACAGCCAAGAGCTGCGTGACGCCTACCAAGGCTGCCTGGAAAAACTGTCGGCCTACGGCACCTGGGTAGGCCAACATGAAGGGCTCTTCAAGGGCTGGCAGGCCCTCAAGGAAGGTCCTGCCTGGCACGACCTGAGCACTGCCCAACGGCGCACCGTTGATAACGCGCTGCGTGACTTCCGCCTGGCTGGCGTAGACCTTGCTGCCGAACAAAAGGCGCGTTACGGCGACATACAGGCGCGTCTCTCCACGCTGTCCAATCAGTTTTCCAACCATGTGCTGGATGCCACACAGGCATGGCACAAGGACATCACCGACCCGGCACTGCTGGCAGGCGTGCCGGAAAGCGCTCTGGAAACGCTGAAAGCACTGGCAGAGGCAAAAGGCGCAGAGGGTTACCGCATTACACTCGACTTCCCCAGCTTCTTTCCGATCGTCAGCTATGCCGACAACCGTGAACTGCGTGAGGAAGTGTATACCGCCTTCGTGACACGTGCTTCCGATCAGGGCCCAAAGGCGGGTCAGTTTGATAACGCCCCGATTCTGGAAGAAACACTGGCCCTGCGCCAGGAGTTGGCCCGCCTGCTCGGCTTCGACACCTACGCCGACTACTCGCTGGTCACCAAGATGGCCGATTCGCCCACCCAGGTACTCGACTTTCTCGAAGACCTGGCCCAGCGTGCCAAACCGCAAGCCCAGCAGGAGTTTGCCGAGCTCAGCGCCTATGCCCGTGATGAGCTCGGGCTCGACACGCTGCAGCCATGGGATGTCGCCTATGCCAGTGAAAAGCTGCGCGTGGCACGTCATGACCTCTCCCAGGAACAGCTACGCCCCTATTTTCCCGCCCCTCATGTGGTCAACGGGCTGTTTCAGGTCATCGAGCGCCTCTACAACGTACAGGTAGCGGAAGATGCCAGCGTGGCCAGCTATCATGACGATGTGCGGTTTTTCAGAATTACCGAGCAAGGCAAGCCGATTGCGGGTTTCTACCTCGACCTTTACGCCCGAGAGGGCAAGCGTGGAGGCGCCTGGATGGCGGACTGCCGAGTACGCCGCCAGACGGAACATGGCCTGCAACTGCCGGTCGCCTTCCTGACCTGTAATTTCACCGCCCCGGTGGGCGGCAAACCCGCCTTGCTGACCCACGACGAAGTCACGACGCTGTTCCACGAGTTCGGCCACGGCTTGCACCACATGCTGACCAAGCAGGACATCGCCGATGTTTCTGGCATCAACGGCGTGGCCTGGGACGCGGTCGAACTGCCCAGCCAGTTCATGGAGAACTACTGTTGGGAAAAAGAGGGGCTAGCACTACTGTCCAGGCACGTGGATACCGGCGAGCCGCTCCCCGATGCACTGTTCGAGCGTCTCCAGGCGGCCAAGAACTTCCAGTCCGCCATGGGCATGTTGCGCCAGATAGAGTTTTCACTCTTCGACATGCGCCTGCACCATGAGCTGGAAGCACCCAGCGCTGCCGATGTCCAACGTTTGCTGGACGATGTACGCCGCCACACTTCGGTGGTTCCCGTGGTGCCCTTCAATCGCTTCCAGAACAGCTTTAGCCACATCTTTGCAGGGGGCTATGCGGCGGGTTACTACAGCTACAAGTGGGCCGAAGTGCTCTCTGCCGACGCCTGGAGCGCCTTCGAAGAAGCGGGTATTTTTGACCCTGCCACCGGCCAGCGCTTCAAGGAAGAGATCCTTGAACAGGGCGGCGCCCGCGATGCTGCCGAGCTGTTCGTCGCGTTTCGTGGTCGCGAGCCCAGTGTGGCACCGTTGCTGCGCCACAGCGGTATTCGTGCCGCCTGATCCACCCTTTATCTCTGCGCGGCAGCCCTGCTGCCGCGTATCGGGAGTCTTGTCATGTCGAGTATCAAACGCTTTATTGCCGGGGTCACATGCCCACGCTGCGCTGCCATGGACCGCATTCGTGCCTGGGAACAGAATGGCATTCGCTACCGTGAATGCGTCAGCTGTGATTTCTTCGAACAGCTGCCGATCGAGGATGACACATCGCCGGAGCTGGTGACTCGGGTCAATCAGGTACGCGACGAGCAAAAAGTACAGGATGTACAGCCGGTGCGTATTCTGGATCCCGGCAAACCAAAGTAGCGACGCAGAGATGTCGCTACGAGAGAGATCGTTCTCACCATCAAAAGTGTGCGAAAAACCGCACACTCATTTTTCGCTTTCGTGCGTAAAGCCAGCCATAACGCATCGAGCGACTTTCAACCAAAGTTGAATAAGATTTCTATAAGCGATTGTATTCCAATAAAAACTCAGCTATTGGCATGACAATCGCTCTATATAAGCTGCTTATTAGAACAAGCACTGGCCACACTCTCGATATGCCAGACGATAATCCCAATAACAGCTTAGGAAATCTCGCCATGCGTAATATGATGCCCAAGTCTCTTGCCCTGCTGGCTGGCGGCGCGCTGGTCGCTGCGACCACCGCCCACGCGGAAGTTGATCGTGACGGCTGGCCCTCCAGCTTTACCGTGGGTACTGCCAGCCAAGGCGGCACCTTCTATATCTACGGTTCTGGCTGGGCTAACCTGATTGCCGACCAGTTGGGTGGCATTACCGGCGGTGGTGAAGTCACCGGTGGACCGACTCAGAACCTGGCACTGGTTCACGCGGGTGAGCTGGCCTTCGGCCTGACCACACTGGGCCCCGCAGATGACGCCATGAACGGCCGTAGCCCGCTGGCACCGGGTGTCGTCATGGATAACGCCTGTGCCCTGTTCCCGATGTACGAGACGCCGTTCTCCATCACGGCCCTGGCCAGCACCGGCATTACCTCCATTTCCGATATTCCGGACGGTTCGCGCATTGGTTTCGGCCCCGCAGGCTCCACCTCTGACGTTTACTTCCCTGCCATCCTCGAAGAGCTGGGCGTCAATTTCGAGCGCCGTAACGGCGGCTGGTCTGACCTGGGCGGCCAGTTGCAGGATGGACTGCTGGACGTCGTTGCCTTTGCAGCGGGCGTACCGATCCCGGCCGTCAGCCAGCTGGAAGTTCAAACTGACGTCAACATCATCGAGTTCACCGAAGAAGAGCAGGCCACCATTGTCGACGCCTTCCCGGTCTCTGAATTCATGATCCCGGCCAACACTTACGAAACGCTGGAAGAAGACGCCCGCGCCGTTTCCATGTGGAACTTCGCCATTGCCGGCTGCGACCTGCCTGAAAGCCTGGTGTATGAAGTCACGCGCATCACCATGGAAAACAACGACCGGATGGTGTCTATCCACCGCAGTGCCGAAGAGAGCATTCCCGAGAACGTCAAGTACAACACGGTCATGCCTTACCACCCCGGTGCTGCTCGCTGGTTCAATGAAAACGGCTATGACATTGCCGACGACATGATTCGCCAGTAAGCGCTGACGCACCAGGACAAGAGCCGACTCTTTACAGGGTCGGCTCTTGCCGCTCTGGCCATGAATAAGCACTTCCTGAATTACCCAAGCACCTTCGCTGACGATCCATCCCAAGGGTAACCTCCATGAGCAACAACACCGGCAGCCCCAACCCGGCTGCACCCGCTAGCGACCCTATTGAGCAACAGGACGCCAAGGCCATACTCGCCGAAGGTGTCGACGAAGAGGTCGTCGAGTCAAACCGTCGTCTGTTTACCGGCTGGCAGTGGATGCTTTTCGCCGGCGTTGCCATCGCCTACTCGCTGTTTCACCTGATTACGTTGAACGCGATTCCCATGGAAACATGGACCTACCGGATCATTCACGTGGCAGGCGCCCTGATCCTTGGCTTTGGCCTGTTCACTGGAGCACGATTTGCCAGCGACGCCAGCGATGAGTCGCCCAAGTGGCTGACACTGCTAGGTGCCGCGCTGCTACTGCCTGCAGGCTACGCGCTGGTACAGGCCTTTCTGATGTGGCAAGCCCTTTCCGGGGGCGCCATGCGTATCGACCCTCACGTGGAAACCTGGCACTTCGGCTACCCGATGCTGCTCGCCACGGTAGGGGCTATCTTGCTGTCCTGGTTCTATCGCCAGGAGCGCTCCAAATTCTCCATGCCTGACCTGGTGCTGATGATCGTCGCACTGGCCAGCGCGGGTTATCTGATCACGGTTTACAATACGCCACTGCGTATGTCCACGGGCACCTCTTTTGCCCCGGTTGGCATTACCTACGCCGCCATGGCCGGTTCGCTGCTGATTCTGGAGCTGACCCGCCGCGTAGCAGGTAATGCACTGGTCATCATTTCTGCCATTTTTCTGGCCTATGTGTTTGGCGGCCCTTACCTGCCTGGCTTCCTGAGCTACCCGGGCCTGTCGGTCAACCGCTTCTTCAGCCAGCTCTACACCGATATCGGGGTGCTCGGGCAAACGACGGCGGTCTCCTCCACTTACATCATTCTGTTCATTATTTTTGCAGCGTTCCTGCAAGCCTCGAAAGTGGGCGACTACTTCGTCAACTTCGCCTTTGCCGCTGCAGGGCGCTCGCGGGGCGGTCCGGCCAAGGTGTCGATTTTCGCTTCTGGCCTGATGGGCATGATCAACGGTACCTCAGCGGGCAACGTGGTCTCCACCGGCTCTCTGACCATCCCGCTGATGAAGAAGGTAGGTTATCCGGGCCGTAGCGCAGGGGCGATCGAAGCCGCTGCCTCGACCGGCGGCCAGATCATGCCGCCGATCATGGGCGCAGGTGCCTTCATCATGGCGGAAATCACCGGCATTCCCTATCGCGAGATTGCCGTTGCCGCGCTGATTCCGGCCGCGCTGTACTTCCTGTCAGTCTATTTCATGGTCGACCTGGAAGCCGCGAAGAAAGGCATGCGCGGTATGCGCAAGGATGAAATCCCGCAGTTCCGCAAACTGGCCCGTCACGCGTACCTGTTTGCGCCGATCATCATCCTGATCTACGCCCTGTTCATGGGGTACTCGGTCATCCGTGCGGGCACCCTGGCCACAGCTGCGGCTGCCGTGGTGAGCTGGATTTCACCCAACAAGATGGGCATTCGTGAAATCCTCAAGGCCCTGCAGCTGGCAGGCACCATGTCGATCCAGATCATTGCCGTGTGTGCCTGTGCAGGCCTGATCGTGGGCGTCATTTCCCTGACCGGCGTGGGCGCACGTTTCTCGTCGCTGCTGCTGGGCATGGCGGGCGTGAGCCAACTGTTGGCCCTGTTCTTCGCCATGTGTATCTCCATTCTGCTGGGGATGGGCATGCCCACCACGGCGGCCTATGCCGTGGCGGCTTCCGTCGTGGCGCCTGGCCTGATCAACATCGGCATTCAGCCACTGATTGCGCACTTCTTCGTCTTCTACTTCGCCGTCATGTCGGCGATCACCCCGCCAGTGGCACTGGCCTCTTATGCCGCTGCCGGTATTTCTGGCGATAACGCCATGCAAACCTCCATTACCTCGTTCAAGGTAGGGTTGGCGGCCTTTATCGTACCGTTCATGTTCTTCTATAGCCCTGCCATGCTGATGGAAGGCACGCCGCTGCAGATCGTTCGCGTCGCGATTACGGCGTCGATCGGTATCTTCATGCTGTCGGCCACGGTACAAGCATGGTTCTTTGGCTCGATCCAGGTATGGCAACGGCTGGTGCTGATGATCGGCGCGCTGTTCCTGATCTACGGCGGTATCTTCACCGACATTGCCGGACTAGGTATCGGTGTGGCCATGTTCTTGATGCAGCGCAAGCTGCACGGACCGAAACCGGCTCCCACCGCCACCTGACAAGCCATCAACGCAAAAGGCCGACTCATGAGAGTCGGCCTTTTTGTCAGCGCACGCCTAATGCAAACCACCCACCCGCTACCAGCATCGATAACAGCGTCACCGGAATACCGGCCTTGGCAAAGGTGAGAAAGCCAAGGTGAACGCCCTGCCGCCTGGCCCCCTCTGCCACGATCAGATTCACCACACTGCCAATCAGCAGCAAATTACCCGCCAACGTGGACATGACCGCCAGCATGACCAGCGTGGCCTCGGGCAGTTGCGGGAACAGCCCGAGTAGCAAGATCACAAAAGGCACATTACCGATCACGTTGCTGGCCACCAGCGAGATCCCGGCCATGCGCCACGGGTCATCCGGCACACCTTCCGCCCCCAGCCACTGGTTGACCAACACCCCCGCCTCCGGCAAGGCAGCGACACTGCCGGTGACAATGAAGAGCCCCATGAACAGCAGCAACAGGTTCCAGTCTACCGCCTGTACATATCGGTGGCTGGCGACGTGGCGCGACATCATCAATACCAGCGCTACCGCGAGCGCCGACCATTCGCGAGGCAGCGGGGTCGAGAACAGGATCAGCAGCGCTATGGCTGCCAACAGCGGCTTATAGCGCAGACTTTCCTGGGACACGCTCAGCGGCATAGGTGCCGCCCCTGGCTCGTTCAACACCCAGCGGTGACGCCACATGGCCCAGATGACGGCGTAGGTGATGCCCAGTGCGGCAACGGAGGGCACCAGTGCCTGAAGGCTGTAGGCCCAAAAATCGAGCCCGCCGACCTGCCCAATGAGAATGTTCTGCGGGTTACCGATCAGGCTGGCAGCCGAGCCTGCGTTACACGACAACGCCAACGCCAATAAATAGGGGCGAGGATCCAGGCCACGAACCAACAGCGCCTGACAGAGCAGCGGCGTCATCGCAAAGGCCACGATGTCATTGACCAGCAGTGCCGACAGCACACCACCCAGCAGCACGACGCCCAGCAACAGGACGCTTGGACGCTCGGCGTGGCGCATGATCAGCGCAGACAAACGCCCGTAGACGCCGGAAAAGCCGAACTGTGCCGATACCAGCATCAGCGCCAGCAGCAACACCAGGGCACCTACATCGATATGCTGACCAACGTCATCCAGGCTCACGGTGCCGGTCAGCAGCAGTACACAGGCTGCAGAGAGCGCTATCCATGCACGGTCCACCTGCAAACCGGGTAGCCGCCCCACGGCCATTCCCACATAGGTCACTGCGAACATGGCAGCTATCAGCCACATCGTTTCCTGCTCCCGTCACGGCTCAATGAGCAGGCATCATACGGTGGTTAGCCATGCCTTGCCCACCCTCCAAGCCGGGCCTTCCACCGCGGCGCCTGTGGCACCCCCATCAAAAAAACCGACCTGCGCCAGAGGGCGCAGGTCGGTTCTCATGGATCACACCGGCAACCGGTCAGGTGAGATTATCGACGATCTTCATGACCGGTGCGGCCTGGTTCAACGTATAGAAGTGCAGCCCCGGCGCACCACCATCCAGCAGGCGCTCGCACAGGCGCGTCACCACCTCGGTGCCAAAGGCCGCGATAGCCTCGCTGTCATCGCCATAGGCTTCAAGCTGCTTGCGAATCCAGCGGGGGATTTCGGCACCGCAGGCATCGGAAAAGCGCGCCAGCTTGGTGTAGTTGGTGATGGGCATGATGCCGGGAATGATCGGCTGCTCGACACCCAGCGCCCGCGCTTTGTCCACGAAGTGGAAGTAGGCATCGGCGGTAAAGAAGTACTGGGTAATCGCCATATTGGCGCCCGCGTTCATCTTGCGGGCAAAGTTTTCCACATCCTTGTCGAGGCTGGGAGCCTGTGGATGAGATTCTGGATAGGCCGCCACGGCGATATCGAAGTGATCACCGGTTTCGGCACGGATGAACTCGACCAGCTCGTTGGCGTAGCGCAGCTCGCCGATACTGCCCATGCCGGACGGCATATCGCCACGTAGCGCCACCAGACTATCCACGCCTTCCGCCTGATACTGGGCCAGCAGGTCACGTAGCTGGGCTTTCTCGCTGCCGATACAGGAAAGGTGCGGGGCAGTGGTAATACCGCTCTCACTCACGGTACGCACGATATCGCGGGTACGCGCCTGCGTGGACCCGCCAGCCCCGTAGGTCACCGAGAAGAAGCGAGGGTTACATGCGGCCAGCTCATCGCGCACGTGAATCAGCTTCTCCCGGCCGGCATCGGTATTGGGCGGAAAAAACTCGAAGCTGATACCTAACGGATGTTCCTGGCTGCTCATGGTGTATCCTCGCAGTACAACAAAGTGATCATTATGTGAGGTATTCTCGCTGCTTACCCGCGTGGCGGCTAATGAAAGATTTCACGCACGATCTTCAATTCGGCTCATGTTGAACGGCAGACAACATTCAAGGAGGAGAAATGGATTTAGCACCCGCTACGTTGATGGGGCCACTGTTGATGCTGCTGGGCTATGTCGGGTTAGGGTTCCTTGCGGCCCAGCGGCTCAAGATCGACCCCCGCCCGATTGCCACGCTGCTGGTCTATCTCATTGCTCCCCTGACGATTTTCCGCGCGCTGATGAACGGCGGCCCCACGGCAGCCTATCTGACCCTGTCGCTGGCCATGTTTCTGCTGGTCAGCGCCATGGCGCTGCTGGTACATCGCTTGACCCGCCATCGCTTCGGCCCCCAGGAGGGTGCTCTGCTGGCCTTTTCCTCCGGCACCGGCAACACCGGCTATTTCGGCCTGCCCGTGGCGCTGATCTTGCTGCCGCCGGAGGGCGTCACGCTGTACCTGTTCTGCATGCTGGGGATCAACCTGTATGAATTTACCGTGGGCTTTTACCTGAGCGCGCGAGGGCACTTCTCAGTGCGCCAGAGTCTGATCAAGATTGCCCGCCTGCCGCTGGTCTATGCCTTCCTGCTGGCCCTGCTGCTCAGCTCGCTGGGTGTAGTGCTCCCAGAGCCCATGATGAACTCGCTGGCCGTCTTTCCCGCCACGTACACCCTGCTGGGCATGATGATCATTGGCATGACGCTCAGCCAGGTGACGCTGGCCGCCTGGGATACGCGCTTCGTGGCAGCCTGCGTGGGGCTGCGCTACGTGCTGTGGCCACTGGTCATGGTCGGTGCCGTGCTGGTGCTGCAACAGCTGACGCCGCTGGCACCGGAGCTGGCCATGGCGCTGCTGTTGCTGGGGGTGGTACCGATGGCCTCCAATGTGGTGGTCGTGGCCATGGAGCTGGGCATTCAGCCCCAAAAAGGCGCCCTGGCCGTGTTGACCACGACGCTATTGGCGCCACTGCTGATCCCGTTCTATCTGGGGATGATGCTCTACCTGACCGGGCTGGCCTAGGCTCTGCCTGAAAACTGGCTGTGCTCGACCATACGGCGTTAAAAATCGGCTCAAAATACTCATTTACAGCATGTAAACTCCGTTTTTTCGCCGATTTTTGCCTTGTCTGGTCTTCGCTCGCCTACTTTTCATACACAGCCTAGAAGCCCTCCACACCCGCTTGCTGGAGCTGACGTGCCATCCGCTGGATCTCGGGATGGCCAAAGAACGCCACCAGCGCTTCGGCTCGGACGGGGCCCACTCCAGGCTGGGCCTGCCACTCGGCGCGGGAGAGTCCTTCCAGCGTTGCCCACTCCCCCAGCTCGGCGCTGCCGCCCGGCGGTACGCCCAGCGCACGCAACCAGGCGGCATAGGGCGCCTGCCGTGCCGCCGCAAACTGTGCCGCCAGCGAGGCGGCCGTGGCGGGGCCAATACCATGGGCCTGTTGCAGCTGCGCCTCCGACAACGCCAGCCAGCCCAGCAGCTCCGTCACGACCCCGGCACGCATCAAGGCCTGCCAAGTGCCTTCGCCGATGCCACGCATACCTAGCTGATTCCCCAGATAGGTCAGGCGTGCCAATAGCTGGGCATCACAATCGGGGGTCAGCGTCAGGCAACTCAGCAGATCATAACGCGCTGGCGATGGCACACTGAGCGGCGCCCGCTCAGCACTCTGCCAGACTACGCTGGTGACTTGAGGAATCGTCAGCCCTGCCAGCGTCACGGCGACGTGGTCTCCTGGGCGAACATCCCAGGCCTGCCACTGCTCCAGCGACCCTAGCGATACACGACGAATGCTGCGCCCTTCCAGGCTCACGGGATACAGCCATAACACGGGCGTCACTCGCCCAGTACGCCCCACCCGAAACTCGATACCACGCACATGGGCCAGCGCTTGCTGCGCGGGGTATTTCCAGGCGACGGCCCACTCCGGAGGCGACGCCGACCAGTGACGAATACCAGGGCGTTCGGCCTGCTTGAGCACCACGCCATCGGTAGCGAAGGGCAGCGGCTCGTTGAACCACCGCTCGCGCCATTCGGCCGCTTGCTGATGGCCCGCAACCGGGTGCGTGTACTCGGCCGTATCGAACCCCAGTGCCGTCAGTCGCGCCAGCCGCTCCGTCATCTCGGTAGGCCCATCGGGCCAATCCCACACGAACAAGCCTACGCGGGAAAGCGTCGCCTCACTGGGTGCCTGCTGCGCCATGGCCCCGGCCACCGCACCGCGCGCGCCAATCTCGGGAGCTTGCGACTGGATATGCCGATCAAGCAGCCAATAGAGCTCGCCCTGGAACACCGCCGATAGCGGCTCGGGCAGCGAAGCAGGCACATCCGGCAGTTGCCGAACGCGCTCGGTCCAGTCCTGGCCGCGCTCCCCGTCGCCGCGGCTGACCGCTTCGACCAATTCCCCTTGCCGATAGCGCAAAGTCACCGCTACACCGTCCACCTTGGGCTGGATCCATAGCCCCTGGCGACGACTGGTAAAACGCCGCACTCCGGCCTCGTCGGCCTTGTAGAGCCCGGTTTGTGGAGCCGCGTGAGTCACCGTGCCATCGCTACGGGTGGATCGGGTCAGGGGACGGTGGGGCGTGGTATCGTCCAGACAGGTTTGCCAATGCGCCAGCCTCGCCAGGGCCTGATCGTAGAGCTCATCGGCAATCAGCGACTCACCCTCGTCATGGTAGGCACGGTCCCACAGCGCGATATGCTCGGCCAGCGTCTGGCGCTCTTGAACAAGGCGCTCCTGTGGCCATGCCGGGCACTCCTCGGCCTGCGCCGTCAGCGCCAGAGCGCACAGGCCACTCAGCCACCCTGCTCTGAATATCCACCGCCACACCATCGCCGCCCCCCCCCTGATGATCAGCAAAACCATCGGTGCCTGCACCACCGCGCCTGAACCACCGTACTAACGTTAACTTAACTCAAACTGGGCGTGATGCAACAACGCAACATCAGCGCCGGGGCTGCCGCTAGCGGGCAAAATGGATATGCGGACGCGCATGATGCGGGGAGGTTTCGATGTGGGCATCGACGGAGAAGACCTCGCGCAGCAGGCGCTGGGTCAATACGTCCTGAGGGGTGCCTGAGGCAACGATCCGCCCCGCTTGCATGACGATCAGGCGGTCACAGTACATGGCGGCGTGATTGAGGTCATGGAGCGCGATGATGCTGGTCATCGGCAGGCTGGAAATCAACCGCAGCAGGCTTATCTGGTGCTGCACGTCGAGATGGTTGGTCGGCTCGTCGAGGATCAGCTCGCTGGGGGATTGAGCCAGTGCCCGCGCCACATGGGTACGCTGCTTTTCACCGCCAGACAAGCTTTGCCAGGCATCATCGCGCTTCCCGCTCATGCCGGTACGCTCGAGTGCCTCGTTGACCGCTCGATCGTCTTCACGGGTCCACCCCGAAAGCATCGTGCGGTGGGGAAAGCGCCCCAGCTTGACCACGTCGATGACCTTGAGGCTGGCGTTGGTGGTGGCGTGCTGCTCGATGAAGGCAACTCGCTGGGCGATGGCACGACGCCGATAGGTGGCGAGGTCCTGGCCGTCCAGCAGAACTCGTCCGGCGTGAGGATTCTTGAGCCTCGCCAGCAACCGTAGCAGAGAGGTCTTGCCGGAACCATTAGGGCCCAGCAAGCCCAGCAGCTTGCCCGGCTCGGCCTCGAAGGAGACCCCATCGATCACCGTTTTAGAGCCAATTTTCCAGACCAGATGTTCGGCCTTGATACTCATGATGTGCGCTGTAACCGATAAAGAATGACCGCGAAGAACGGCACGCCTACCAGTACCGTGACGACGCCGATGGGTAGGGACTGCTGGGGAATCAATACTCGTGAGGCAATGTCCGCCAAGACCATGAAAATTGCCCCCACCATGGCACAGGCAGGCAGTAGCCGTGAGTGGCGTGGCCCGACCACGAAGCGGGCCGCGTGAGGCACCACCAGCCCCACGAAGCCGATCGTGCCCACCATACTGACGATGGCCGCCGTCATGACGGCGGTAAGGGCGAACAGGACGAGCCGCGTTCGGCCGACGTTGACCCCCAGCGAAGCGGCAGCCTCATCGCCGAAGGCAAAGGCATCCAGCACCCGCGCATAGCATAGGCAGGCCACCAGCCCCAGCCCGACCACCACCGACACCAGCAAAAAATCAGGCCAGCGTACGCCACCGAAGCTGCCAAGCAGCCAGAACATCACGTCCCGGGCCTGCTGGGCATTGCCAGCGGTGGTAACGAAATAGGAGGTCACGGCGTTGAACAGCTGCGAGGCCGCGACCCCGGCCAATATCGTGCGATCGGCGCCGCCCCGCGCCCCGTTCGAGAGTAGCGCCACGAACAGAAAAGCAGCGAAGGCTCCCACGAACGCCCCGGTGGATAGCGACACCGCGCCAGCGCCCAGCCCCAGCATGACGACCAGCACAGCCCCGGTGGATGCTCCGGCAGAGATACCCAGCACATAAGGCTCTGCCAGCGGATTGCGCAGCATCGATTGCATGATGGCGCCAGCCAGTGCCAGACCCGCACCACAAAAGGCCGCCACCAGCGCCCGGCTCAAGCGGTAATCCCAGACGATGGCTTCGTGGATGCGATTGAGTTCGAAGGACGTCCAGCCGAGCTTGTTGGTGATCACCGCATAGGTCGTGGAGAGCGGGATCGGCATATCGCCGATCCCGACGCTGATGCCCACGACCAGGCCAATCGCGACCAGTGAGCCAAGCAGCAAGCCTGCCACCCACACCAGCCGGGGCAGACGCTCAACCACTTGCGGCATGCCAATGGTGGCGCTCATCTCAGACCCAGCGCCTCGAGCTGTTCCGCCACTTGCTCAGCGCCGAAGATCGTTCTCACCGTCGGGTCCATGGCATGGCCATCCATGACCACGATGGCTCCGTTCTGCACCGCTCTCATTTCACGGGTGGCGGGGTCCGAGTTGAGGAACTCGATCTTGGCCTCTGCGTTGTCCAGATCCCAGCGATTACGATCGACGCGGGCGACCACGATGACATCCGGGTCGGACGCGATGATGCTTTCCCACCCAAGGGCTGGCCACTCCGCATCAGCGTCGATGGCATTGGTACCGCCCAACACGTCGGCGATAAAGCCGGAGGCACCGTTCTTGCCGCCAAGATAAGCGTCCGCAGACGGCGACGGGCTGGAGAACCAGAAGACGAAAGAGAGCGGTTCGCGACCTTCGGGGGTGGCGGCCCGCAGGGCGGCTTCACGCTGCTCCAGATCCTCGATCAGCGCCTGGCCTCGGTCGTTGACGTCGAAGATTCGGGCAATCTCATCGATCTCCTGATACAGGCCGTCCATGCTCCAGCGCTGGTCGCGACTGCCGTAGCCGAACTTGTCCTGGGCCGCCTCTTCGGCAACGCAAGTATTGGGGGACAGGTAAGTCGCCACCCCCACGCTGTCGAAGTCTTCACGGGTGGCCACTCTGCTGGAGGGGCCTATCAGGCTAGGCAGGGCCGCCGTCACGAGGTCCGGCTCCTTGGCCAGAAGAGACTCGAAGGTAGGAAATTCGACCGTCAAGACCTCCACTTTGGCATTGGCCTCGGCCAACTGCGGCAACACCTGGTTCGGCCAGAAGGCAGTGCCCACCATCCGGTCTTCCAGGCCGAGCAACAGCATGATTTCGGCACTGGCTTGCCCCAGGCCAATGGCTCGCTCGGGGGCCTGGTCGAAGGTGACCTCAACGCCACAGTTGTTCAGCGTCAAAGGATACTGCGTGTTTCCCGCCAAGGCAGAGGAGGATGCCAAGCTCAGCAGGGTACAACATCCGGTCACAGCAAGAAGACGTATCATGGATCACTCATCACGATAGTTAGAGGCGTCATAGGCAGCGCCGTATAGAGACTGATACTCATTTACGCGCGATCGCAATATAAGCGCAAATCATTCGCGTCGCAATCCTTGGCCTGCCAGCCCAAACAAAAACGCCCCTGGCGGTAAGCCAGGGGCGTGAGGACAGCATCGAGCCAATCCGTGTTTACAAACCAGCCGCCTTGCGCAGCGCGTCGGCCTTGTCGGTTTTCTCCCAAGGGAACGCCGTAAACGTCTCGGTATGCTCTTCCCCTTTGTCGTCCGTCCAACGGTAGCTATGCTCGAACGGCTCGCGACCAAAGTGGCCGTAGGCAGAGGTCAGACGATACATCGGGTGCAGCAGGTCGAGCATGGTGGTGATCGCGTAGGGGCGCAGATCAAAGTGCTCGCGCACCAGTTCGACGATTTTCGCATCGTCGATCTTGCCTGTGCCGAAGGTGTCGATCGACACGGAGGTGGGTTCTGCCACGCCGATGGCGTAAGACACCTGGATCTCGCACTTGTCGGCCAAGCCTGCAGCAACCACGTTCTTCGCCACGTAACGGCCTGCGTAGGCCGCGCTGCGGTCTACCTTGGACGGATCCTTGCCCGAGAACGCACCACCGCCGTGACGGGCCATGCCGCCGTAGGTATCGACGATGATTTTACGCCCCGTCAAACCACAGTCGCCCACTGGGCCACCGATCACGAACTTGCCGGTCGGGTTGATATGGTATTGGGTATTCGCATCCAGCCACTCTGCGGGAATCACCTGCTCGATGATTTCGCGCTTGACCATCTTGCGCAGGTCTTCCTGGTCGATTTCAGGGTCATGCTGGGTCGACAGCACCACGGCATCCACGCCACAGGGTTGGCCTTCGGCATTGTAGCGGAAGGTGACCTGACTCTTCGCATCCGGACGCAGCCAGGGCAGCAGGCCATGCTTGCGCAGCTCGGCCTGACGCTCGACCAGGCGATGGGAGTAGTGAATAGGGGCCGGCATGAAGGAGTCGGTTTCGTTGGTGGCGTAACCGAACATCAAGCCCTGGTCACCCGCCCCTTGATCTTCGGGTTTGGTGCGATCAACGCCCTGAGCAATATCCACACTCTGTTTGCCGATCAGGTTGATCACGCCACAGGTGGCGCCATCGAAGCCTACCTGTGAGGAGGTATAGCCGATATCGGTGATCACATCACGCACCAGCGCTTCGAGATCGACCCATGCTGAGGTGGTAATTTCACCCGCAATAATGGCAACACCCGTCTTCACCATCGTTTCACAGGCAACACGCGCCTGCTTGTCACGGGCGATAATGGCATCCAGCACCGCATCAGAAATCTGGTCAGCAATCTTGTCAGGATGACCTTCGGAAACGGACTCGGAGGTAAACAGGGAATATTCGCTCATCGCGCACTCGACCCTCTGTATGACGGCTGCTTCATTATGACCGCAGCATCAGCAGGAAATCATGGCAGGAGGTTCCCTGCCCGTATATAGAAGCAGAGCCTTTTCACTACTACTTCGGGAGGCAGAGTCTACACGCTGTTGGGGGTTCTTCCCAGAACGCACCCCGAGAATTTGCCGCCGCCGAGGAAGTCAGCGACAATAGCGCCTTTATTCTTTCCGTTTTCAGGCGAGGAGCACCCCATGCCGTCCCGTTTTGAGCTGGCCAATGCCATTCGCGCCCTTTCCATGGATGCCGTTCAGAAGGCCAAGTCTGGCCATCCCGGCGCCCCCATGGGCATGGCTGATATTGCCGAGGTGCTGTGGAATGACTACCTCAAGCACAACCCCGAAGACCCCAAGTGGGCCGATCGCGACCGGTTCGTGCTGTCGAACGGCCATGGCTCCATGCTGCTCTACTCGCTGCTGCACCTGAGCGGTTACGAACTCAGCCTGGAACAGCTGCAAAACTTCCGCCAGCTGCACTCGCCCACGGCAGGCCACCCTGAGTACGGCTACGCTCCCGGCATCGAAACCACCACCGGCCCCTTGGGCCAGGGCTTCGCCAACGCCGTCGGCTTTGCCATTGCCGAGAAAACCCTCGCCGCACAGTTCAACCGCCCCGGCCACACCATCGTTGACCACCACACCTGGTGTTTCCTGGGCGATGGCTGCTTGATGGAAGGCATTTCCCATGAAGCGGCGTCCCTGGCCGGCACCCAGCAGCTGGGCAAGCTGATTGCCCTGTACGACGACAACGGCATCTCCATCGATGGCGAAGTCGAAGGCTGGTTCACCGACGATACCGCCAAGCGCTTCGAGTCCTACGGCTGGCACGTGGTGCCCAACGTCGACGGCCACAAACCTGAAGAAGTCAAAGCCGCCATCGAGCTGGCAAAAAGCCAGGACGACAAGCCGAGCCTGATCATCTGCAAAACCATCATCGGCTTTGGAGCGCCCAACAAGCAGGGCAAAGAAGAAGCCCACGGCGCACCGCTGGGTGACGATGAAGTAGCGCTGGCGCGCAAGCAGCTAGGCTGGGAGCATGCTCCCTTCCACATTCCCGAGCCCATTTACTCCGCCTGGGATGCTCGCGAAGCGGGTAAAGCTCGCCAGCAGGAGTGGGAAGGCCGCTTCGCTCGCTACACCGAAGCATTCCCCGAGCAGGCTCGTGAGTTCAAACGCCGCATGAAAGCGCAGCTGCCCACGGAGCTGGCCACCGAAGCATTGATGCAGCAGGCTCAGGAAAAGGGCGAAAGCATTGCCTCGCGTAAAGCGTCGTTTGAAGCGCTGAACGTGATTGGCCCGCAAATGCCGGAACTGCTCGGCGGCAGCGCTGACCTCGCGCCCTCCAACCTGACGTTCTGGAAGGGCGCCAAAGCGATCACTCCCGAAGATGCCAGCGGCAACTACCTGCACTACGGTGTGCGTGAATTCGGCATGGGCGCAGTGATGAACGGTATCGCCCTGCACGGTGGTTTCGTTCCTTATGGCGCGACCTTCCTGATCTTCATGGAGTACATGCGCAACGCCGTACGCATGGCGGCGTTGATGGGCCAGCAGGCCATTTACGTGTTCACCCACGACTCTATCGGTCTGGGCGAAGATGGCCCGACCCACCAGCCCATCGAGCAGCTCACCAGCCTGCGCACCACGCCCAACCTGAACACCTGGCGTCCCTGCGATGCGGTGGAGACGGCGGCGTCCTGGGATGCGGCCATCAAGCGTCACTCCGGCCCCACTGCACTGGTACTGTCGCGCCAGAACCTGCCGCACCAGCCGCGCACCAAGGCCCAGTTGGCCGCCATCCAGCGCGGCGGTTACGTGTTGAAGGATTGCGACGGCACGCCCGCGCTGATCCTGATTGCCACCGGCTCCGAAGTGGCGCTGGCCATGGAAGCCGCGGCCACGCTCGAGCAGCAGGGCAAGGCCGTGCGCGTGGTGTCCATGCCGTCTACTTACCGCTTCAACGGTCAGGACGCCGACTACCGCGAGAGCGTGCTGCCCAAAGCCGTGACCAAGCGCATTGCCATCGAAGCAAGCCACGCCGACTACTGGTACAAGTACGTCGGTCTGGAAGGGCGCGTCATTGGCATGACTACCTACGGTGAGTCGGCCCCGGCAGACGAGCTGTTCAAGCACTTTGGCTTTACGGTCGAGAATATCGTCAAGCAGGCCAATGAGCTGCTCGGCTGAGCTTGTCTCAGCCTGCCTGATCACGCCTGCACAGGCAGCGCGGGCCTATAGATGCCCGCGCTGAACGGCCTGCTTTGGCTGATCGGCTACTGGCTGGTCGGAGAAGCCGTGGTTCACTTCTCCGGCTTGCCCATTTCTTCTGGCGTAGTCGGCATGTTGCTGCTGTGCGTCACTCTGGCCCTTATCGGCCGTGTGCCCACAAGCCTTGCCGCCGCCGCCCAGCCCCTGATTGCACTACTGGCCATGCTGATCATGCCCGGGGTGGTCGGGGTCTTTTTCATTCTGGATCAATTGGCCGGACAGTGGCTGGCCATCCTGGCGGCACTGCTCCTGGGCACGCTGCTCAGCGTCTTGACTACGCTGTGGTTGCTCAAGCGTCTGATGGGACGTGAACATGGCCAGTGACACGCTCACCTTATTGACCGCAACGCCCTTGTTTGCCGTGGGCCTGACGCTCGCGGCTTACCTCTTGGGCACCGCGCTGTTCCGGCGGCTAGGCAACCCTGCCTGGCTACCCGCCATACTGATTGCCGCCTTGCTGCTGGCGGCCACGCTTGCCGTGCTGGGCTTGCCTTACCCCATTTACCAACAGGGGGCGACCTGGCTGACCGTACTGCTGGGGCCTGCCACCGTGGCACTCGGCATGCCTCTTTATCAACAGCTACCGCGTATCCGTGAGCTATGGCGCCCCTTGGCGGCTTGCCTGCCCGTGGCGGCGTCTCTGGCCGCCTGCTATTCCCTGGGGATTGCCTGGCTGCTCGGCGCCAGCCCAGAAGTACTCGCCTCCATTGCAGCCAAGTCCGTCACTGCCCCGATTGCCATCGGGATCACCGAACAGTTGGGTGGCAGCGTTGCCTTGTTGATGGGCGCGCTGCTGGTCACTGGCGTCGCCACCATCCCGATGGTAAGCCTCGCTGCCAGATGGCTGAACATTACCGACGAGCGCCTGCTCGGCTTCGCCCTGGGGCTCAACGGTCATGCCATTGGCACCGTCAGGGCCTTTGAGATGAGCCCCACTGCCGGTGCCTTTGCCTCCCTCGGGATGAGTTTGACGGGCATATTCACCGCGTTGCTGCTGCCGTTCGCCTGGGGACTGGTGGGAGCTGGCAGCTGAGCAACGGGCGCTGAAGTACGTTATCATCTAGCCACTTTTTTTGGGGCCGCTTCGCGACATGGCTAACGCAACCGCTAAGTTCCGCATTGCAATCAATGGGTATGGACGTATCGGCCAGTGCGTACTGCGTGCACTGGTGGAGCGCGGCCATCCCGATCTGGAAGTGGTCGCCATCAACGAGCTTTCCGACCTGGCCACCATCACCTATCTCACCCGCTACGACACCACCCACGGGCGCTTTCCTGGCGAGGTCGAGAATGATGGTGCCGCTCTGGTGATCAACGGCCAGCGCATTCAGGTGCTATGTGAGCGTGACCCCGATGCGCTTCCCTGGAAAGCCCTGGATATCGATCTGGTACTGGAGTGCTCAGGAAGCTTCAAGGATCGCGCCACGGCGGAGCGGCACCTGAAGGCCGGTGCACGGCAGCTGCTGTTTTCCCAACCGGCAGAAAACGACGTGGATGCCACCATCGTGTGGGGGATCAACGAGCATGAGCTCAGCGGTGCACAGCGTATCCTCTCGGCGGCGTCCTGCACCACGAACTGCCTGGTGCCCTTGCTGACGATACTGGATGAAGCACTGGAGCTGGAGCACGGTGTGACCACCACGATTCACTCGGCCATGAACGACCAGCCGGTCATCGACGCCTACCACCAGACCGACCTGCGTCTTACCCGCTCGGCGATGCAGTCCATCGTCCCGGTCGATACCGGGCTTGCGGTGGGCATCAGCCGTCTGATGCCAGCGCTGGCAGGCCGCTTCGAATGTCTGCACGTGCGCGTTCCCACGATCAACGTCTCGGCCATGGATGTCTCGCTTACCGTACGCCGCGACACCGATGCCCAGCAGGTCAATGCACTGCTGCGCGAGGCCAGCCAACAGCGGCTGGCGGGCGTGCTGGGCTATACCGAGGCCCCCATGGCCTCCATCGATTTCAATCACGACCCTCGCTCTGGCATTCTGGACGCCACGCAAACCAGAGTGGCAGGCAAGCGCCTGCTCAAGCTGCTGTGCTGGTTTGACAACGAGTGGGGGTTTGCCAACCGTATGCTGGATATCAGCCAGCGACTGGCAACGCTACGCCAGCGGGCATGACCGCCACGACCTTTCATTCGCTTGAACACGAGGAAACCGCTCACATGAACGTGCAAAAGATGACCGACCTGCCACTGGAAGGGCAGCGCGTACTGATTCGTGAAGACCTGAATGTGCCGATCAAGAACGGCCGTGTTTCCAGCGATGCTCGCCTGCGTGCTGCGCTGCCGACCATACAAGCTGCCGCCAAGGCGGGCGCCAAAGTACTGCTCATGAGCCACCTGGGCCGCCCCACGGAAGGTGAACCCGCTGACGAGTTCTCGCTGGCCCCCGTCGCCGAGCGCCTGGGCGAACTGCTCGGCAGCCCCGTCAAACTGGTCAACGACTACCTCGACACTGCCCCGACGCTGCAGAACGGTGACGTGGTACTGCTGGAGAACGTGCGCTTCAATCGTGGCGAGAAGAAAGACGACGAACAGCTTGCCAGGCAGTATGCCGCACTGTGCGACATCTTCGTCATGGACGCCTTTGGAACCGCTCACCGTGCCCAGGCCTCTACCCATGGCGTCGCGCGCTTTGCTCCCCAGGCATGTGCTGGCCCTCTGCTTGCTCAGGAGCTCGATGCCCTGGAGAAAGCGCTGGCCAATCCCGCACGTCCCATGGCGGCTATCGTCGGCGGTTCGAAGGTCTCCACCAAGCTGGACGTGCTGAACGCACTGTCCGAAAAATGCGATCAATTGATCGTCGGTGGTGGTATCGCCAACACCTTTATTGCGGCAGCAGGCTATAATGTGGGCAAATCGCTCTACGAAGCAGACCTGCTCGACCAGGCCAAGGCGCTGATGGCCAAGGTGAAGATTCCGCTGCCTACCGACGTGGTGGTGGCCACCGAGTTTTCCGAAGCAGCAGAGGCGGTGGTCAAGCCCGTCGATCAGGTGGCAGACAACGAAATGATTCTGGACATCGGCCCCGATACGGCGGCCCATCTGGCCAGCCTGCTCAAGGATGCTGGCACGATTCTGTGGAACGGCCCCGTAGGCGTGTTTGAAATCGACCAGTTCGGCAAGGGGACCGAGGTCATTTCCCGAGCCATTGCCGACAGTGCCGCGTTCTCTATTGCTGGAGGTGGAGACACCCTGGCGGCCATCGACAAGTACGCGATTGCCGACCAGGTCTCCTATATCTCGACCGGTGGCGGAGCATTTCTCGAATACGTGGAAGGCAAGCAGCTGCCGGCCGTTGCCGCGCTGGAAGCCGCTGCTCAGCGCTGACACTTAGAACCCTGAACATACAACCCAATAAGGTGACCCCATGGCTTTGATTAGCATGCGCCAGATGCTCGACCACGCCGCCGAATACGGCTACGGCATTCCCGCGTTCAACGTGAACAACCTGGAACAGATGCGGGCCATCATGGAAGCCGCTGACGCGACTGACTCGCCGGTGATCGTGCAGGCATCTGCTGGCGCACGCAAATACGCTGGCGCCCCCTTCCTGCGCCACCTGATTCTGGCGGCGGTGGAAGAGTTCCCGCATATTCCGGTCGTCATGCACCAGGATCACGGTACCAGCCCGGCCGTCTGCCAGCGCTCCATTCAGCTCGGCTTCTCCTCCGTGATGATGGATGGCTCCCTGGGCGAAGACGGTAAAACGCCGATGGATTACGACTACAACGTCGACGTGACCCGTCGTGCCGTTGAAATGGCCCATGCCTGTGGCGTCTCTGTAGAAGGCGAGCTGGGCTGTCTGGGCAGCCTGGAAACCGGCATGGCCGGTGAAGAAGACGGCATTGGCGCCGAAGGCAAGCTGGATATGGAGCAGATGCTCACCGACCCGGAAGAGGCTGCCGAGTTCGTCAAGGCGACCCATGTGGACGCCCTGGCCATTGCCATCGGCACCAGCCACGGCGCTTACAAGTTCACCAAGCCGCCCACGGGTGATACGCTCTCGATCCAGCGTATCAAAGAGATCCACGCTCGTATTCCGGATACCCACCTGGTCATGCACGGCTCCTCCTCGGTACCCCAGGAGTGGCTGGAAGTGATCAACCGCTACGGTGGTCAGATCCCGGAAACCTACGGTGTACCGGTGGAAGAGATCATCGAGGGCATCAAGCACGGAGTGCGCAAGGTCAACATCGATACCGACCTGCGTCTGGCCTCGACCGGCGCCGTTCGCCGTTTCATGGCCGAGAACCCATCAGAGTTCGATCCGCGCAAGTTCCTGAAAGAAACCGTCACAGCCATGCGCGATCTGTGTATTGCCCGCTATGAAGCCTTTGGCACCGCAGGCAACGCGAGCAAGATCAAGCCGATCAGCCTGGAAGCCATGTTCCAGCGCTACGAGCGTGGTGAGCTGGCGCCCAAGATCAAATAAGCAGCGCCTCGCGACGACATCAAGGCGGCCTTCGGGTCGCCTTTTTTATTGCAATGCAGCAATAATGAGCTATTACTAAACAACACCGCCCATTTCTTCACCAGGTAGCCTTCTCCATGAAGCACACCCCTCTGCCAATGCTGACACCGCCCCTGATGTTCCTTGACCTGTGGAAAGCAGGCATCATGGGCATGGAGCTATGGAGCTCGTCGCTCTCCACGATTTCCATGCGTCAGCAACTATGGCAAACACAGCCCTTTTTCAGTCCTGCCATGATGCGTGAAAACCAGCGCATGGTGACTGAAAAGATCGAGGCCAGCGTGGAAGCTGGCCTCATCATGCAAAAAGTCTTGTTCAGCGCCATGCGCGGTCAGTACGCGCCATGGTGGACAACCAGTCAACAAGCCATGAAGCCTTACCATCGGCGCAGCAGTGCCAACTCACGACGCTTGTCGCGTTAAGCGGCATCGCATTACTGATCGCTGCTTTGCTCTTCACTGCTCTGTTCGTCTTCACCTTGCAACATGGTGTCATCGGCGCTGCCGGTGCCCCCAGTGCCGCCTTCGGCATGCTCTTCATCATCGTCGCCAGCATCTTCCTGCGCTTGTGAGGCGGGCTGTTCGTCGCGCCGGACGGCCCCCGCCTTGATACCGTACGTCTCTTCCAGCGCCGCATCATCCAACGCTTCGTGCTGTCCATTCTCAGCCGCGGTGTCTGCCCACGCGCTGGCCGCGGCTACACACAAGGATGCACTCAAAACCCAAGGTAATAGCCAAGGGGATACTCGCATATCAATCTCCTTTTTCATGATGCATGACGTTGCACCTGTTTACTATAGCCGCTCTGAGGGATAAGCACCTGCCAGGGGCTTTCTCGACGTGCAGCGACTCCGCCATCGACGAAAACGTAAAAAATTATCAAACAGTGTTCACAAAGGAGCTAAAATCCCGTTCAATAGCAAGATGGCCGGCTTACCCCAACATGCGTAGTGCTTCAGGTACTGCAAGGAACTGACATGCCGCTTCCACTTTTGTTGTTTGACTGTGATGGCACGCTCGTCGATAGCGAACCTCTGCTTGCCGAAGAAATGGCACGCGGCCTCAATACGGTGGGGCTTCCCTTCGCTGCCTCCGACTATATGGGCGAATTTCGCGGCGCCCGCTTTCGCAGGATCGTCGCCGAGCTGCAGAACCGCCATGGTCAAGTCGACATCGAACAACTCGAGCGCATGGAGCACGATATGCGCGCCAACCTGGCCACGCGACTGACCAACGAACTCACCACCATTCCCGGGGCACTGGAAGCACTGGAAGCCTTGTCGCACTACCCCAGCGCGGTGGTTTCCAACGGCCCGGAAACGAAGATACGCGCGGCGCTGAAGGCCACGGGCCTGACCCATTACTTCGATAATCGCCTGTTCAGCGGCTATACCGCCAACTGCTGGAAACCCGAGCCGTGCCTGCACTTACATGCGGCCAGCATCATGGGGTTTGCTGCCGCACAGTGCATTGCCATCGACGATGCGCTGGTCGGCGTCAGGGCAGCACTTCAAGCGGGCATGACGGTGATTCATTTAAACCGCTTTCCAGATGCCGAAAATACCCCGGAAGGCGCTATCATGATCAGTAACATGTATCAGTTGCCTGCCGTTGTGGAGCGTTTGACCCGCGAGCGATGGCACACGGCAATGCCGCATCACTCGACAGCGAAATAACCCTCAGCAGAGACAAGACATGGCTTCATTACGTGACCAACTGGGTGGTCTGGTGTATTCCACCGAGCATGGCAAGACATGCCCCCAGTGCCGTGCCGCGATTGACGACTGCCACTGCGAAGACGCCAGCGAACAGGCACGATTGGCTACGTTGGATGGCATCGTGCGAATTCGACGAGAGACCAGTGGCCGCAAAGGCAAGGGTGTGACCACCATCAGCGGTATACCGCTGGCCCACGCGGAGCTGAAAGCACTGGCCAAGACCCTGAAGCAGCGCTGTGGCACCGGTGGCGCCGTCAAGGAGGGCGTGATCGAAATCCAGGGAGATCATCGCGAAACCCTGCGTGACGCGCTAACCTCCATGGGGTATCAGGTAAAATTGGCAGGCGGTTGAAGTATTGATGTAGCACCAATCGCTCTACTTCTGGTAAACGGCTCAAGGGCAAGGCATCGCAATGGTTTGGTTGGAATACCTGCTACCTCTCATTTTCCTGTTTCCGATGGCGGCAATGGGCGGTATCGTGCTGGCGCTGCGCAGTCTGCATGATGCGCGCGTGCAGTCTCCTTTCGATGCCCCGCTTCACGAGCCTGGGCAGGCACTGCGTTACCGGCTGGATCAAGCATTCTCGAGCCTGTTTCTAAACGGTACGCTAGGGCCTTTGGTGAGTCTGGCGCCCTTGGTCTACGGCATGGGCCGCATGCTGTTCGTGGAGCAGCAGGACTGGGTGGAGTGGGCACTGTACGGGCTGCTCAGCACGCTGCTGGTACTGGCGTTTTCACTGCTGCTGGTACGCGATTATCAGCGTATCCGTCGCCTGAAGCTGGGGCTGGCCTGCGAGCTGGCCGTTGGCCAGGAGCTGGAGCGACTCATCCGCCCGGAGGCACACCCTTACTATGTGTTTCACGACGTACCTACCGACAGCTTCACCATCGACCACGTGGTCGTGACGCCCCATGGCGTCTTTGTCGTCGAAACCCGCGCCAGAGCGCTGGCGATAGGTTCGGATGGCCGCGAGCTCAATAGCGTGACCGTCGAACGCGAACGGCTGCGCTTTCCCCATTGGCAGGAGCGTCGCCCACTGCACAAGACGCGTCAGGGGGTCAATTGGCTCACCCAGTGGCTGGAGCGACGCTGTGGGGTGCCTGTTCCCGTTCGAGGCGTGCTGGTGCTGCCTGGCTGGCAAATCGATACCAGCGAGGCAGCTTCGGACATTCTGGTGGTCAGCGGAGAGCGGTTGTCACGCCAGTTGAGCGAGCTTAAACCGGGCCATATGAGCGACGTCATCCATGACAAGGTCATCCATACCTTGCTGGAACGGGTACGGCTGATGGAGCTAAAACATTTGCGCCACCCGTCGGTTTAATCCCCGCGCAGCCGCCCACCCATCTCCTGGGCAAGGTCCACGGCGTAGTGGTCGGTCATGCCACCAATGAAATCCAGCATACGACGGTAGCTGTCGTAGAGCGTCCAGGAGGGCAGCGGCGTGTTTTCACCGATCAGTGCCAGCACGCGCTGATGCTTGAAAGAGCTTTGCCCGGTATGGTGTAACTCATGGGCAGCACCAATGAACGCCTCCAGCAGAATCCCCAGCGTGGTGTAGGCACCGATTTCCAGCTTGGCCTTGCGCTCGTTCTGGAAAATGCGTTCTCGAGCCAACTGCTTGGCAGACTGCACACCCCAGCCCAGATCCGGATGGCAAAGCTCCAGCAGGTCATCGCTCAAGGTACCGCTCAGCAGCGCCTGCTCATGCTGTACAAACACGGCCCCCACATCATTGACCGCACGCTCCATGGCTGCCCCCCGCAGTAGCGCGATACGGCGGCGCTGCGAGACACTCTTGCGCTGCATCTCTTCATACTCAGGGGGAAATTCGCCAGCAATCTGACGCAGTATTTCGACGACTTCTTCGTAACGCAGAATCCCCATTTCGAGGCCATCTTCCAGATCCAGCAGCGCATAACAGATGTCATCCGCCGCTTCGACCAGCCACGCCAGTGGATGACGGCACCAGCGCTGCTCGCCCTGAGGAATCAGACCCACGGCGTCAGCGACTTCCTTGAGCAACGCCTGCTCGGACTGATAACAGCCAAACTTGCCAGCGCGGCCACCATAGCGAACGGTCCAGGGATATTTCAACAGAGTCCCCAGGGTTGCTGCAGATAACCGCATGCCGCCGTTGAACTGGTTGTACTCGATCTGCGTAATGACACGAAATCCCTGAGCATTACCCTCATAGGTCAGCAGATCCTGGCGCTCCTGTTCGGAGAGCCCCTCCAGCAAGCCACTCCCCTCGGCACGGCGAAACCAGTCACGAATGGCATATTCACCGGCATGGCCAAAGGGGGGGTTACCGATGTCGTGGCCGAGACAGGCCGTTTGCACGATGACGCCCAAGTCAGCTGGGGTGATCCACTCAGGCAGCCGATCACGCAGCAACTCACCGACGATCATGCCCAACGAGCGGCCCACACAGCCGACTTCCAGGGAGTGGGTCAACCGCGTATGGATATGGTCATTTTCGGTAAGGGGATGCACCTGCGTCTTGCGCCCCAGGCGACGAAAGGAGCCTGAGAAGACGATGCGGTCATGGTCCTTGTGGAAAGGAGTGCGCCCTATTTCGCGGTTACTGCCGGGGCGCTTGTCATGCAAGCGCTGAGGGGAAAGTAACTGATCCCATTGCATTTGTGTCATCGGCACTCCTCCTTGGAGCCTTCATTCTGACATAAAAGCACCAGGTGTAGACAAATTTAACGCACAGCAAAAAGCCCCGAACACCGTGTGCTCGGGGCTTTCTACGAGATAAGTGCCTGACGATGTTCGGGCCGGCCACCCGGCGGGCGGCGCTCCGCTACTCTTCAGGGGGAGACCCCTAAAAAGCAAAACCCCGACCATAAGGCCGGGGTTTCGTAATAAGTGCCTGACGATGACCTACTCTCACATGGGGAGACCCCACACTACCATCGGCGCTAAGCGGTTTCACTTCTGAGTTCGGCATGGGATCA
>NZ_VBVC01000018.1:0-8223 GCF_007655045.1 Halomonas sp. C22
TATCGCGCCATAGTGACGCAACACAGAAAAACTACGAAGGCATAGTGGTTGTGCTGCGAGAGTTATGGCTAATGTCAGCTGGCCTTATCCAGCTCAAGGAACCGCCTAACCCGTTCACTACCAGGATTATTAAAAAACACATCCGGCGCCGATTTTTCAATAATGATTCCTTTATCCAGAAACACCACTTGATCTGAAACGTTACGGGCAAAATCCATCTCATGCGTGACGATGATCATGGTGTAGCCTTCCTGTGACAGGTTACGCATCACCGCCAGCACTTCACCTACCAACTCAGGGTCTAATGCGGAAGTGGGCTCGTCAAACAGCATGACCTTAGGCTGCATGGCCAGCGCACGTGCAATGGCGACCCGCTGCTTTTGTCCCCCAGAAAGTGTGCACGGATAAGTATCCGCTTTCTCTGCCATTCCTACTTTTTGTAAGAATCCCATACCACGCTCCCGGGCTTCCTCTTTTTTCAAGCCTTGAACATAGATGAGTGCTTCGGTCACATTTTTGAGTACCGAAAGGTGCGGCCATAAATTGAATCCCTGAAAAACCATGCCCAGCTGAGTGCGTACTTTGGCCAGCTCTCGTCGAGTCATCGGTTTGCGGGAGTCCTCCCGAACCCCGATACGTTCTCCGTTAATACGTATCTCGCCCCGGTCAGGCACTTCCAACCAGTTAATACACCTTAGCAGTGTGGACTTGCCTGACCCCGAAGACCCCAGAATACTGACCACTTCGCCACTGCTAACATCGAGACTGACATCCCTGAGGACTTCTGTACCGTCAAAACTTTTGGATAGATTGTTGATGCTCACTTCAGAATATTCAGGCATTGCTAAAACCTCTTTTTTCACCAAGGCGCCCCAGCAGGCGGATGCTTTGCTCAAGCATTAAACTGATCGCCCAGTAGAAGCCAATTACCACAATAAAGGCCTCCATAGGGATGAAGTAGGTGCTTGATAAGCTATTAGCAGCAGCCGTTAACTCCCTCACGGTAATGATCACCAGAAAGGCTGTGTCCTTAAGCAGGATAATCAGCTGGTTTCCCATCACCCCTCTCGTGCGGAGAACGAGTTGTGGCAATATAATGCGTATGAAAATGGACGGACGTGAAAACCCTAAAGCTGTTGCGGCCTCTTCCTGTCCACTGGACAAGGTGACCCGGCTGCCGCGCAAAATTTCGGCAAAATAGGCACCATGATAAAGAATCAAGGCTGACACACCCGCCTGCCAGGCGCTTAAGCGTATTTCCAGACTAGGCAGTCCATAATAGAAAAGGTACGCCAAAATCAGAAAAGGCAGCATTCGCATACCATCAATGAAAATGCGTAGTGGCGTCTTCAACCTGGGCTTGGCGCCTTCCATTATAAAGACGAGCAGGCTTCCCAATAAAAAAGCAGCAATCGCGGAAATGACGAAGATGGTGACGGTATTTCCAAACCCTTGCCAGAACACATCGCGGGAAGACCATAGAATTTCCCAGTTGCTCATACTCCCTCCCTGACATATCAGGCATTAATACAATGGCTTACATAGCTAATCGATTTGCCTTACGTTCAGCGATCCGCTGACCCCATACCAGGAATCCGATAATCGCCATATACAATAGAGCGGCTGCCAGAATGGGCGGCAAAGGATCATAGGTCACCGCTGAAATACGGTTGGTCACACGTGTCAAATCAACAATGCCGATTACCGCAATTGCTGGGCTGCCTTTCACTAGAAAAGACATTTCGTTGACCAGGTTAGGCAAACTGGTGATCACCGTTTGAGGTAGCATGATGCGTCGAAAATACGTCCAGGGTGTCATCCCTACTGCCATCGCGGCTTCACGCTGGTCATTAGAGAAATTGTTAAAGGCTGAACGCCAGATTTCTGCATTGAACGCCGTAGTATTTAGCGTCAAGGCCATGATGGCCGCCACATTGCGATCCAAGTTGATACCGAAGGTCGGGCCTGAGAGAAAGATAAACAGCACAAGGGTAACCAACGGGGTGGCTCTTGCAATACTGATATAGGTGCCCAATAGCTGATGTATGAAAGGCAACCTTGCCAAACGTATCAGGGCAATAATGAGGCCCAGCACCACACCCAGTGCAATAGAGACGGCAGATATCCAGGCTGTTGTCCATGCTCCCTGAAACAACAACCCCCAAGCGCTACTATCCATGATCGAGACCCCTCTCTGTGTCACAGGAACCCGGCTTTAAGCCGGGTAGCCTGCTCGCCATTGGCGTTAAAGACTCGTTCATTAATGACACTGGCGGTTACATGCCAGCCATTTGGTGAAACTCTTCAACACTCATTATCGGGGTAGTAGGTAGTTCCTCGAACGACTCACCAAACCAGGTTTCCTGTAGTTCGTACAAGCGGCCTGACTCTCTAAGGTGAGCCATGAAGTCCGTCAGATAAGTAAGAAGTTCAGGGCTATTTTTGGGTACCGGCCAGGCAACAAACCCCGGCCCGGATACCGCCTGTCCCGCCTCGAATACATCACCACGCGTACTTATAAGATCATTTACGGGTACCGCCGAATTGATGACGTAATCCAGTCGACCATTGGCAAGATCAGCATAGATTTCCGGGTAGGCCTCATATTCCATGACATTTCCCAGTTCACCGCCTGTTTCTTCGAGCATGGCTTCAAGCTCGGGCAGACGTGTCAGCAGGACACTCCCCGCCTGCACGCCAACCGTCATACCATCAAGGTCCGCCACGCTGTTGATACGATCATCACCTGCACGCTTAATGTAAAAATGCTGTGCCGAGGCAAAAGGTGGTGCGTAATTGAAGACCCGCAGACGTTCATCCGAGACTGATGCACCAGTAATCGCCACGTCATACTGGCCGTTCGATACAGCGGCCAACAAGCCTGTCCAGGGTAAGATTTCCTGACGAATTTCAAAGTCAGCGTACGCTTTAAGCTCAGTCAGCACATCTTCGATAAAGCCATCCGGATCACTGCCATTCATAAAGTTGAAAGGCGCATAGTTATCTTCAGTGGCAACACGCATGTAACCACGCTCCTCGATTTCCGGAAGATCTGCCGCCAGCACCATCACAGAGGCACTCATGGCTAGGCTTCCTAGGGCTAGTACAGCGCCCCTTCTGAAGGCTCCAGGCATCGTTGATGCGACGAGCTTACGAGTTAGTGATTGATCAATAAGAAAATTAAAAGGCTGCATGGTGAGTTCTCCGCAAGACGCCTGCTCAAGGCATTGTTCAATCAAGCTGCCAGCCGCCATGGGCATGCTGAACGTCCCACCACCTTAGAATTTTCGTCACTATCTGCTTAGAGCCAGTTGCCTGACAAGATATGGACAGTTGTATGGCACGCATAATGCACGAGCATGATGGGCTGTCGCCCGAGAAGGCAGCATTGCTGCCTGCAACAGCGTTACGGAAAGGAGTGACTCTATGATTCTCGGCTTAACGCTGCACAAAGACACAGACCGCTGTCTGCAGGAACAACTGAGGTCAGCACTGCTTGATGCCATTCACTCTGGCAGCTTGCCTGACAATGAGGCTCTGCCCTCATGCCGCAAGCTCTCCAAGCAACTCGGGGTATCTAGAAACACGGTCGCTATCGTGTATGAAACGCTTGCTGATGACGGCTATATCATCAGCCGACCACGCAGTGGCTATTATTTGCACCCGGACTATCATTTCGACCATTTATCGGAGAAAGCGTCGCATCGACCGCCACAGAGTTCCTCTTGCCAAAACAGTATACGGCATCACATTAATGCAAATACCACTGATCACGCACCACTATGGAACGCCAGACTCAAGCAGCGTCCTAGCCATTTTGAAGGCGTATTAAAGCCAAGCAACTGGCACGCTTACCCTTACTCCTTCATATATGGCCAGCTAGATCCGCAACAGTTTCCACTGTCACAGTGGCGTGGCATTACTCGGCGGCTGCTGGGCGCCACCCGGGAGAAAAGTTGGCTGAATGACTGCATTGATCAGGACGACCCTTTGCTGATCGAGCAGTTGCGCCAGCGTGTCCTACCTCGAAGGGGTATCTTTGCCAGAGAGGATGAAATTCTGATCACCCTAGGCTCGCAGAATGCGCTTTTTCTACTTTCTCAGCTCTTGCTGGACTCACACAGCCATGTCGGCATGGAAAACCCAGGGTATAAAGAAGCTGCCAATATTTTCCAGCATTGCGGTGCGCAGCTGGTATTCCATGATATTGACCGAGAAGGCATGGTGATCGATCAACGATCAAGCCGGTGTGATTACCTCTATGTGACCCCCAGTCATCAAGTTCCGACCGGTGTTAGGATGACGCTGGCTCGTCGCCGAGCGCTTGAGGCGCAGGTGATGCGCCATGATCAAGTCATTCTGGAAGATGACTATGACGCAGAACTGCATGGTGACAAACAGGCTTTGCCCGCCATGAAAGCGGGCTCTGTGGGTCATCGCGTCATTTATTTCAGCAGTTTATCCAAAGCATTTGCGCCAGGCCTGCGCCTTGGGTATGTCGTTGCAGACGCTGAACTCATTAATGAAATGCGAGCGTTGAGGCGGCTGATGTATCGTCATCCACCAGCGAACATTCAACATCAAGTTGCTCAATTCATTGCTCAGGGGTATTACGAGAAGTATTTAAGAACACACATCGACGACACTGACCGGCGCCGGGACATTTTGCGCGAAGCACTACAGCGCCATATTCCGGACCTTGCTTGCTGCAGCCATTCCAGAGCCAGCGCCTTCTGGATGAGCGCTACTCCTGACATAGATACACAGCGGCTTGCTTGGCAGGCCTCTCAACAGGGTGTATTGATTGAACCCGGATTTCAGCATTTCTTTGATGCGGCTCCTCCGCGCCACTTCCTGCGCCTTGGGTTCCAAGCCATAGCCCAGCGCCAGATCGTTCCTGGGATTACAACCCTGGCTAAGGTGCTGGCACGTTAACTTGGCTTGATCATGCCCCTATCTCAGTTATCACCTGCTGAACAGCATCATGTCACATCGGCCACGCGCAACTGGCCCTAAACCTTAGACACTATTCCCCGCTAAGGTCATAGACCACGTCACTGAGGGGAACCACATCATGACAGACGTCCACTGGCTGCTACCCGGCACACTGTTAGCACTTCTTGCTGGCGGTATTCGCGCCTATACCGGCTTTGGTTTTGCCATGACGTTAGCGCTGGGACTGCTTTGGTTTCTTCCCCCTCTGCAGGTCATCGTGGTGGTTCTGATGCTGGATATTCTGGGCGCTCTCGGGCTGGCTCGGCGCGCCTGGAAGGCCGCAGAAAAAACTCTACTTGCCCGCTTGGTTCCCGCCATGCTTGGCATGTCATTGCTGGGCACCCTGGTGATGGCATCACTGCCGTACCACGTCGCTAAATTGCTTATTGCAGGACTTTGTTTGGTTGGGGCTGTGGCAACGTTTTTACCCTCGGGCCTTATAAGCCGCTCTCGCAGGCGTGACAGGATCATGGCGGTTCCTGCCGGTGCTGCGTCAGGATTAGCCATGGCAGTGGCATCTGCCGGTGGACCTCCTCTGATGCTGTATCTGATGCACACCACACTGGGTGCCGCCCAAGCCAGAGCAACCGCCATCGTTTTTTTTATAGCGGCCAGCAGTACAGCACTTTTCGGTTATAGCCTTAACGGCGCCGTGCCCTTATCAGCCTTCATCATGACTGGCGTGTTATTGCCTGCTGCACTAATGGGCGCCTGGTTAGGACAGTACTGTTTCCACCGCTTTCCACCTGTTTCTTATCGTAAAAGCGTCAGCCCGCTACTGATCGTGATGGCGCTATGGATTCTGGGGAATGAGCTGTGGCCAGGAGTTTCCGGCGCTGCAATGCCGTAAGGCGATGTGCGGATTCACCGGGGGGCGTTAGTTGCTATTCAGGCACTTGTCCGCAAGAGCCACCGTGTATTTATCGTTTCGTGAACTCAAGGAGATATGCATGCCCGTCATTTTCATTACCGGTGCAACATCCGGATTTGGTTTGGCAACGGCCAGACGCTTTGCACAGGCAGGCTGGTCACTGGTACTGACTGGCCGTCGAGAAGGGCGTTTGAACGCCCTGAAAGAGGAGCTTGCTCAATATTGTGCCGTTCACACTCTGACACTGGACGTATGCAACCGTCAGGCCGTCCAGAATGCGGTAGCGACCTTACCAGCCTCCCACCGGTACGTTCAGGTGCTAGTCAACAATGCTGGGCTGGCGCTTGGTACCGAACCGGCCCAGGCCTGTAACTTCGATGACTGGAAACAAATGATTGATACCAATATCGCAGGGCTGGCCAGCGTCACTCATGCCCTTCTTCCGACCCTGATTGACCATGGCCGGGGCGCTAGCATCATCAATCTAGGTTCGATTGCCGGGCGCTGGCCGTATCCTGGCGGCAATGTCTACTGTGGCACCAAGGCATTCGTCGATCAGTTCTCTCACGCACTACGCTGCGATCTCTCGGGCACCGGTGTGCGCGTCACCAACCTGGCTCCTGGCCTTTCAGAAAGTGAATTCACGTTAGTACGCACAGGCGGTGATCAGCAAGCTTACCAACAACTCTATGAAGGCGCTGAGGCCATACAGCCGGAAGACGTTGCAGAGACCATTTTATGGCTGGCTAATCTGCCCGCTCATCTAAACATCAACCACCTTGAAGTCATGCCAGTGACCCAGTCCTGGTCACCCTTTTCTGTTTATCGTCAAACACAAGATACCTAATCAGGAGCACATCATGATAAAGCTGACAGAAAGCACACCAACAACACAGCCAGAAGCCTGCGAGTTGGAAGACCTAAAGAACCAGGATCAACAGCATGTGTGGCACCATCTGACGCCTGGAGCCGCAGCGGCAAAGGGTGTCCCTATGTTTGTACGCGGTGAGGGGCTTCAACTCTGGGACAGTGACGGCAATCAATACCTGGACGCTTCGGCCGGAGGGGTCTGGGTAACCAATGTCGGTTATGGGCGCCGTGAAATTGCCGACGCCATGTACCAACAGCTGCTGGAGCTCAACTATTTCGCCGGCTCCATGGCTAGCAAACCCGCCACTCGGTTTGCCACTCGCCTACTGGAAAAGATGTCTGGGTTCAGCCGGGTGTATTATTCAAGCTCAGGCTCCGAGGCCAATGAAAAAGCCTTCAAGATGGTACGCCAGATCAGTCAAAAACATTATCAAGGCAAAAAACAAAAGATACTTTACCGCGACCGCGACTATCACGGTACGACCATTGCCACGCTAAGCGCATCTGGGCAGAACGAAAGACGCGACCACTTCGGGCCTTTTGTGCCTGATTTTATTGCTATTCCACACTGCTGTGAGTATCGCAATCAGTACCCAGATGCCGAACACTATGGGCTGCGTGCCGCCCAAGCGCTGGAAGACGTTATCCTACAGGAAGGCCCAGACACCGTCGGAGCAGTGATTCTTGAACCGATTACAGCTGGCGGAGGCATCATCACGCCCCCTGAAGGATATTGGCAGCATGTCAGCAACATTTGCCAGCGGCACAACGTACTGCTGATCATGGACGAAGTCGTCTGTGGCCTGGGGCGTACAGGCGCATGGTTTGGTTACCAGCATTTTGGCATTCAGCCAGACATTGTCACTATGGCCAAAGGGGTTGCGTCTGGGTACGCAGCCATTTCGTGCACCGTCACCAGCGAGCACGTTTATGCCCTTCTACAGGAAAGCGAGGGAGATACTCTGGGCTATTTTCGTGATATCTCCACCTTCGGTGGCTGTTTAGCGGGCCAGGCAGCCGCATTAGCCAACCTGGAAATCATTGAGCGCGAAAATTTAGTAGATAACAGCGCCCGTATGGGCAAGCGGCTATTAGACGGTTTCCGCACATTAGCTGAACACTATCCGATGATAGGCGATGTCAGGGGGATGGGACTTTTTGCAGGTATTGAGCTAGTGGAAGATAAAGTCACCAAAGCTCCTGTTCATGAGCGCATTCCCACTGCTATTGCCGCCGAATGTAAACAGCGTGGGCTATTGATTGGCCGAACCAACCGTAGCATGAGCGGCTATAACAACATTCTCAATTTCAGCCCTGCGCTCATCGCTAGCGAAGCGGATATTGACAATATTGTGCGTATTCTGGATGACGCTATGGCCAAGGTATTTAATATGCAGCCCGCATGGGCTTAACCAAATGATAGGCATTATTAATCATTTTCTGGAGAGATCCCCCATCTAAAACCGTCTTGGATAGACCGATGAGGC
>NZ_VBVC01000019.1:0-6709 GCF_007655045.1 Halomonas sp. C22
AAAAATACCCGCCTCAATGGGCGGGTTAGTCAAGAATTAATGGTAAGGCCGATGGCTCAATGTGACTGAAGCAGGATCAGGTTGCTGGCAAAAACCTCATGATAGCGAAGACAAGGCCAGCTGATGTCAATATGGTACCTATATTCCACATGATCATTTGACGCCCCAGCGAGTGCATTTCACTGCGAACTCTTTCAATTTCAAGGCGAACGTCGTTTAAGCCATCTCGGGTCGCAAAGGTCGCTTTTATTTCTGATAAGTCGTCCCGCGCTGATTTCATATCGCTCTCAAGGACACCGACTCTACGAGCTATGTCTTCCATAGTTGGGCCACCTCCGCCTCCACCGCTACCTGTTTTTTTGAAGCTATGGGGGTCAACTGGGTTACCATCTAAACCTACTATTTTTTCACGGCTGGCCATTATCTGTATCCTGATTGACGATGGTAGCATCAAAAAAAGCAATATAGCCACAGTGCTGGCAAGTGACGGGTAAGGCTGCCAATGGGCCGGGCATTTCAACCCCAATAAGGCTCGCCCCAGAAATAAAACGGGGTGTTACCACGTCTAGGTCAGCAACACTTCCATCCTTATTTTCTACTAGGGCCGGATCTATATTCATTATGTGCAGACCCCAGGCTTTGAGTCCGCAGCATGGGCAAGAAAAAGTTGGCGTGAATTTTTGGAGGTGGGCCAGCAGCTTCTTAGCTGGAGTTAAAGTAAAGTTCTTAACCTGATCAGTCATTTAATCAAAAACCTCCCACCAGAAGACTCTTCCTATAATTTTTGGCGCATCTGGGCCCATAAGGCTGTGCGTTTCCTCGGGATATTCATCGCTGTTGTCACTTACTAGGCGCACACGCCCTAACGGCAGCTTGTAGAGACGTTTGATGCGGAGCATGCCTCCGTGATCGAGCGCGTAAATCTTGCCGTCAATGATGTGCCGCGTGCCTTTGTCGATGGCGATCGGAGAGCCATCTGCAATAGTGGGCATCATTGACGTGCCCGTGGCTGTCGCGCATGCCGCATTCTCGGGAGACACGCTGCGAGCAGCGAGCTTTGCAAGTGGAAAGCGCATCGTATGGCCGCCATTTTCCACGACCTGGGTGCGGCCATCGCCAGCAGAAAACTCGACTTCGCGGAAGCAGGGCAGTTCGACTTCATCGGGAGCTAGCGGGAAGCCGCCTTCGACAACCTCGGTATTGTGAAGCTCAATTTCATCCGAGCCGCCCGCACGCCTTGCATCAGAAGCAAGCATTTCTCCTGAACCGGTTGCCAGCCAAGAGGCATCCACCCCACAAACAGAGGCGATCTGAACGAGGTAAGCGCTTGAGCGGGATTCGCCGCGCTCAAGCTCTGAAAGGGATGGCTGTGTAATGCCAATGGCCTTGGCCAATTCCCTCTGATTTAGCCCTGCGTGTTTGCGGGCACGCTTCACCCGATCACCGATAGTCATATTCCAGCAAGATATAGGCGAACCTATATGCTTGCAAAAAGGTGTTCCTATATCTAGTATATCGGTAATCCTTTCTATATTAGGCATACCTATGGAAACCCCAGTCCAAAAACTCATCAAGCACTTTGGTAACCAGCAGAAAACAGCGGAAGCCCTGGGCGTCAAGCAGGGCACTGTTTCTGGCTGGGCCACTGGTCGGCATGGCGTTTCTGAGGTGCATGCCTTGGTAGCCGAAAAGCTCACAAGCGGAAAGGTTAAGGCTGTCGAGCTTTGCCCGCGCCTTATCGCCATCAAAGCCGCTTAACCCCAACCGCCTGCCTGTGAAGGCCGCGTTATCAGCAAACCAGAAGAAGGAAGTCTCAATGCTGAACCGTGAACCCCGTATTCCTGCCACCCGGAAGCCGGAAGGCGAGCACCTGGATAACCCCGCTCGTGTCCGCTTCAAGGATTCGGAATACCTCGCGCTGGAGCAGGTAGCAGAAATGCGCCACGGGGGCGTTATCTCACACGCCATTCGGGAGTGCGCCCTGGTGGGCATGGAGGTGATCAACCTCCGGCAAGACGTGTTGCTTGACCGCCTGGCCAATGGCCACAGCGTGCAGACAGCACAGCAGGACATGGTGGAAGCGCTCATGGCGCACCTCATCGAAAACCGCATCACTGAGCAGATGATGCAGCGCCTTCGCGCTTAGCAGAAGGGCCGGACGAGGCCCGAGGAGTGACTGTGAACCGTGCAGCTTTGTCACGAACGTATCGGCGCTTGTCGCCACCGCATCAAGCCGTGGTGGAACAGGAAGCCGCACAGCGCGGAGTGGCGGTGGAGGACGTGATGCTCGATCACGCCATTGCTATCGCGGGACCGTTAAAAGATCAGCTCTATGCCATGCGCCGAGAGCGCACGCTGCGAGCGGTGTAGTACCAGCGGGCTTCGGCCCGCTTCTTGGGCCGTTACAAGGCCCTGTCAGGTCGTCTTGAGATACGGCATAAACGAAAAGCCCGGCGCTGCTGGGGAGCATGCCGGGCTTTGAACTACACAACGTGAGGTAAGTATGACTAATACCGCTGAGATTTTCCAGTTTCCACGTCGAGAAGACGTCGATAGGCCGGAGCCAGAACGCTCTGGCAGGGGGCCACAAGTGGAAGATGGCTATACACGCATCGCCAACGAGCTGTTGGAGCAAGTCATGTCCGCGCCGCTGACACTGCGCGAGATGCGTGTGGTCATGGCGGTGATCAGGCTGACGTATGGCTGGAACCGAAAGCAGGCGAGGGTAACCGGTGGCCTGCTGGCCAAATTGACCGGCTTGCCTGCTACCAAGGCGAGCCAGGCGCTATCCGCCCTGGTGGCCAAGAGGGTCATCATTCGCCACGGCGGCAGCCGATCTGCCGTGTCGTTCAACAAGCACGCCGACCAGTGGGGCTTATCAGAACCCGAGCGCAAGACGCCACCACCAAAGCAGGCCAAGCCCGACACTCACCAAACTGGTAACGATGATCCAAAACGAGGTGACTCTTACCAAAATGGTAAATCTGAGTGTTACCAAAACGGTAACGCTTCTAAAGACAGGAAAGACAACTTACTACCTAGCGGTAGTAAGAACGTCGATGCAAACCCTTCGAGCGCCAAGCGTCGCGTATGGGGTGAGCCTATCGACCATGAGCTTGCCGAGTGGATGGCGGGCATTGTCGATGCGCTCCCAGGCGGCAGCGAGAAACGCAACCTCACCCGCTGGGCCCACACACTTCGCCTGATGCGCGAACAGGATGGCCGCGAGCCTGAACACATTAAGCGCCTGTTTGCCTGGGCCAGCCAGGACAGCTTCTGGCAATCCAACATCTTGAGCCCGACCAAGCTGCGCAAGCAGTGGAAGGCGCTCGCCATACAGTTCAACAACCGCCGCAAGGGGGCCAGCCATGCCAACCGCTCAGGAGCTGACGCAAAACGTACTGACAAAGATCGAATCGCAGCAATGCTCTCCGACCCCAACGACACAAGCTGGATCGAAGGGCTCTTCCCAGACGAGGAATCAGGAAATCTGGGAGCTGGTCAACCGGGCGTTCACGCGTCTGGAGGCGATTTATCCAAGGACGTGGCGGAGCGCGTTTTCGACGGCGGACATGGTGAAGCTGGCCAAGCGGGAGGTGGGGATATCGATGGCGAAGTGGTCGGTGTTGCCGACGCAGCGGAGCCTGGACGCGGCACTGGAGCGAATCAAGGCCGAGGGCAGCGAGTGGCCGCCGAGTGTGGCGCGCCTGATTGCGAGCTTGAAACCGCATCCGGAGGATTTTGGCATGCCTAGTGTGGAGCAGGCGTTCGATGAAGCCATCAAGCACGCACAAAACCCTGCAGGCCACCGCTGGACCCATGGAGCTGTGCGCGAGGCGGGCAGGGCGACAGGATGGTTTGACTTGGCAGCGGCCACCAGTGAAAGCCGGATTCGAGCGTTACGGGGCGCATTTGGCAAGCAGTACCGGGCCATCGTTAACCGGGTCATGGCTGGTGGGCCAGTCGAGGCGCGTGGGCTGGTGGGTCATGACGGTCAACTGACGGCGGCACAACGGGCAGAGCGAGCTGGACTTGAGCAGGCCGCCGCCCAGGCAGAGAAGCAATTTGGCCGGCGCATGAGTGGTGAGCAAGGAATAGCCGCGATCAAAGGCATGTTGCGAGGTGGATCATGACCAAACCAACCAGCAGGCCATTCGTCTCCCGGGCCAGTACCATTCAAGAAGCGCTGGCCACCGCTGCCAAGCTGCCGAAGGTTATCTCAGACGCCATCCAGCTTTGGGGGGAGGTGGAGATCGTGGTTCGTAAACGCCAGGTGAAGCGCAGCACCGACCAGAACAAGCTCCAGCGGAAGTGGATGCTCGAGGCCGAGGCCCAAGGCGACCACATCGCCGAGGAGTACCGCGGCTTTTGCAAGCTGCACTTCGCGGTACCGATCCTGCGCTGGGAGCTACCCGAGTTCAGGGAGAAGTACGACCGCATCGTTAAGCCGCTCCCGTATGAGGCCAAGCTTGAGCTGATGCAGGAGCCACTCGACTTCCCCTGTACCCGGCTGATGAACAAAGACCAAAAGACCCGCTATCTGGATGCCGTATACCAGCACTTCACTGGCTTAGGCATGCGGCTGACTGATCCCAACCTGCGCGGCTTCAAGCCGGGCGAATACAAGGAGGTGGCGTGATGCTCAAGGCAATCCGCATCGAATCCAGGCACATCCGCAACGCTGCCCGGGGCGAGCAGTGCACGCTCGGCATCGTCGGCGTCTGCAACGGGAATCCCGAGACGACCGTGCTGGCCCACTTGCCGGACGAAAGCCACGGCATGAGCCGCAAGAGCGACGACATTTCTGCGGTATTCGCTTGCCATGCCTGCCATGACTGCATCGATGGCCGAGCCAAGTGGCCTCATGGTGACGCGGGTCCGCGTGAGTGGTACATGCGCCGGGCTCAAACTCGCACACTGCGACGCCTGATTGAGCTGGGCGTCGTCACGATCAAGGGGGTGGCGCAATGATGCTGACGATTGGAGCCGCTTTGCTGACTATCGCCGCCGTCGCATTGGTGATGGCCATCGACTACCTGTTTGCTGACCTGAACGACCAGGGCGAGCCGGAGGATTGCGACCAATGATCACTATTTCAAGCAAGGCCGGGCAAGCATCGGCAAAAGCACGGCATGCGGAGCGCGTGGCGATGGCGCGTTTTCAGTTTAGCGAGATGCAGGGTGATTTTTACGCATGGCAGAACGCAAAGCAAAAAGCTCAAGAGGCTGCTCTTGCTTTGGCTGACGAGCTGATCGCCAACCGCCACCACACAGCGGAGGGCGACTGATGATCCTGTTTGTGCCCTACATCGCAAGCAGTACCAACGTCGCCCTGCGAGCTAATAAGCACGCCAACAACCGGGAGGTGAAAGCAGCCGCGTGGGCGTGCAAGGCCGCCTGCCAAGGTGTTGCACCTGTCACCTGCAGGGTAGACCTGGTGTTTCGCCCTCGGTTGGGCAAGGGCGACCGGGTGCGCGACACCAGCAACTACTCAATCAGCATGAAGCACATCGAGGATGGGCTGGTGGCTGCCGGACTGTTGCCGGACGACAGAGGGCAGTACGTGCGCCGCGTGATTCTTGACCCGCCCGAGGTAGACCGGAAAGCCGAAAGCGGGACGTGGGTGGAGATCATCCCTGTCAGCGAGGGCGAATATAAAACAATGCTTTTAGACATTGTGACAAGCGAAGGGCCGCGACCTATCACTATGCCTATTGACGAGTTTTGCAAGAACCATTGTGCGCGTAGCCATGGATAGGCCAACCGCATGGCCAGACGGTCGCCCACTTGGCGGCACCAATGGCTATCCACCTGAGTGGCACGAATGGGCGCGGCAATGCGAGGTGATGTTCATTGCGCGGCAAATGCTGGCAGCGCCCCAGGCGCAGCGCAAAGCAGTACACGCTCAATGGGCAAAGAAATTCCCGCACGCAACACCGCAACGGATAAAAGACGTTTGGGAACAAGTGGTTGAAGAAGAACGCGCAACGCGGCAGGCAACAAAACGCAACACTGGCGCAATATCGCAACGAAAACGCAACGGTAGGGGGAAGTGATGCGATATATCTCAGCTCGACAGATGATCTTTGACGCGTATCACGAGCAGCGTGGGAGTGTAATGCAGTGTGCCGCAGAGATAGCGCGCATGGGAGCGCAGATACAGACGACGCAGCGCAATAACAACGACTGGCGGATAGTGCACGGCCTGGAAGCTGGGCAGGTTATTAGCGCAGTGGAGAGCCAGCCGCAGCACCTGCAGTCCCTGGCACGCTATTGCTTCGGGCCGTTTACCCGTGAGGAGCTGGCAGAGGATCGGGAGTGGATACACACCGCGTTGATGCACGTTGGTATGCAGATGCGGTTGCCAGGGCAGGGGCAGGCAGAGCGGCCATCGGCAGAGGCGGCACGACAACTGCGGTGGATCGTGTCGGCGGCGATCCACCACCACGCCGAGACGACGTACCCGTATAACCGGCCAGGGTTGCACAACCCGCGAAGGATTGCTGCTTGGATTGAAGAAGAGCATGGGGAAGAAGTGAATACGAGAGACTGGAGCAGGCGCGACCGCTCAACGTGGGGCGGTGTCTGGGAGAGATTACTGGACACACTCGACCGATGGGAATGCGCTGCCCTGGCACCGGTGGCCGCACTGATAGCTGGCGACAAGGCCGCCTGACCCCACCAAGCCCGCCACCGTGCGGGCTTTTTGC
>NZ_VBVC01000002.1:0-699881 GCF_007655045.1 Halomonas sp. C22
GATGATTGCCCACGGCGACGTGCGCGTGGAGAGCGGTGATCACCTGATTCTGTTCGTGATCGACAAACGGCGTATCCGCGACGTCGAGCGGCTTTTCCAGGTGGGATTGACGTTTTTCTAGGAACCAGCCAGCAATGAGACCCTCCCTGCCATGAGCCTGCGGATTATTCTACGTATCTTGGGCCTGCTGCTGATGCTGTTCAGCCTCACCATGCTGCCTCCCATGCTGATGTCGCTGTGGTTTCGCGACGGCGTTTGGCATGCGTTCATGAGCGGCATTGCGATTTCCGTCATCACCGGCCTGCTGATCTACCTGCCGAACCGCCGGGCGCGCAAGGAGCTGCGCATTCGGGACGGTTTCATCATCGCGGCCATGTTCTGGACCGTGCTGGCACTGTTCGGCTCGCTGCCGCTGATGCTGTTTGGCGAGGACTCCCTGAGCATTACCGATGCCGTCTTCGAATCCTTTTCGGGCCTGACCACCACCGGGGCCACGGTCATTACCGGCATCGATTTCCTGCCCGAGTCGATCCGCTACTACCGCCAGCAGCTGCAGTGGCTGGGCGGTATGGGCATCGTGGTACTGGCGGTGGCCATCCTGCCGACCTTGGGGGTCGGGGGCATGGCCCTGTACCGCACGGAAATTCCGGGGCCGCTGAAAGACTCCAAGCTGACGCCGCGCATCACCGAAACCGCCAAGGCGCTGTGGTATATCTACGCCACCTTGACCTTTGCCTGCTTCGTGGCTTACATGATCGCGGGCATGGATTGGTTCGATGCGCTGGGCCACAGCTTTTCCACGGTCGCCATCGGCGGATTTTCGACCCATGACCTGAGCATCGGCTATTTCGATAGCGCCGCCATCGAGCTGATCTGCATCAGCTTCATGCTGATTTCGGCGGTGAGCTTCAGCCTCCACTTCGTGGCCTGGCGCGAGAAGCGCCTGACCCACTACTTTCAGGACCCGGAAGCCCGGTTTCTGCTGCTGTTCCTGACGGGTCTGACCGTGATTACCGTCATTACCCTGTGGCTGACCAAGACCTATGACGACATCACCGGCCTGCGTCACGCGCTGTTCGAGGTCGTCTCCGTGGCTACCACGGCCGGGTTCGCCGTGGCCGACTTCTCAGGCTGGCCTGGGGCAATTCCGTTTCTGCTGTTCATTGCCGCCTTCGTAGGGGGCTGCTCGGGCTCCACCGCTGGCGGCATGAAAGTGATCCGCATCATCCTGATTCTCAAGCAGGGCATGCGCGAAGTCATGCGCCTGATTCACCCCAACGCAGTGATTGCGGTGAAGGTCGGCAAGGTCAGCGTTCCCGACAGCATCGCGCAGGCGGTATGGGGCTTTTTTTCGGCCTATGTCATGCTGTTCTTCCTGATGCTGGTGGGCGTGATGGCCACCGGCGTGGATCAAGTGACCGCCTGGTCAGCGGTGGGCTCGGCGCTCAACAACCTGGGCCCTGCGCTGGGCGAAGCCAGCAGCCACTACGGCGACTTACCCAGCCTGGCCAAATGGATTCTGGTACTGGCCATGCTGATGGGGCGCCTGGAAATTTTCACCGTCCTGGTGCTCTTTACTCCGGCCTTCTGGCGGCGTTGATACACCACAGAGCCCCGTATTGACGGCTTGTGTACGTTTTCACCTTTTTATACTTATACATCGAGACTGTTGAATGACCCACGATGACACTACGCGGCCACCGACGCCGCCCCTGCCCTCCACTAGCGGCCCGCTGAAAACCGTGACCGTGGGCGACACCTGCTACACCCTGCTGGGCACGGCCCATGTCTCGGCCGAAAGCGCCGACGACGTGCGCCAATTGATTGCTACCGGCCATTTCGATGCGGTGGCCATCGAGCTGTGTGACGCCCGCCATCACAGCATGGACAACCCCGATGCCATGGGCGAGCAGGACCTGTTTCAAGTGTTCAAGCAGGGCAAGGCCGGCATGGTCGCCGCCAGCCTGGCGCTGGGGGCCTTCCAGCAGCGTATCGCCGAGCAGTCAGGCATCCAGCCGGGGGCTGAAATGCGCGCGGCAGTAGACGAGTGCCGTGCTCGCCAGCTGCCGCTGCTGCTGGTGGACCGCGATGTGGGCATCACACTCAAGCGCATCTACAGCAACGTGCCTTGGTGGCAGCGCTTCTCGCTGTTTTCCGGGCTGATTGGCAGCGTGCTCTCCCGCCAGGATGTCTCCAAGGAGGAGATCGAAAAGCTCAAGGAGGGCGATATGCTGGAAGCCACCTTCAGCGAATTCGCGGCGGAATCGGAAACGCTCTACACCCCGCTGATCCGCGAACGCGACCGCTACATGGCGCTACGTCTGGCCGAAGAGGCACCTCCCGGGCGCTACTCGAACGTGCTGGTCGTGCTCGGCGCAGGCCACCTGAAAGGCACCGGCGAGCACCTGGAAACACCGCTACCGGAAAACCCGACCCAAGAGCGGGAATCGCTGGAAGCTACTCCGCCGCCCTCCAAGCTATGGAAAGTCATGCCCTGGCTGATCACCGCGCTGGTGCTCACCGGCTTCGTGGTCGGTTTTTCGCGTAATACCGAGCTGGGCTGGCAGCTGGTGATGGAGTGGTTCTTGATCAACGGCCTGCTATCCGGGGGAGCCACCCTGATTGCCCTGGCGCATCCGCTCACCGTGATCGCGACCTTCTTTGCCGCACCGCTGACGTCGCTCAACCCCACCATTGGCGCCGGTTTCGTGGCCGCCGGGGTCGAGCTTTACATGCGCAAACCCAAGGTGCGCGATTTCTCCACCCTGCGCCATGACGTGACGCAACTGAAAGGCTGGTGGAAAAACCGCGTGTCACGCACGCTGCTGGTGTTCATTCTCGCCACGGTAGGTTCGGCCATTGGCACCTGGGTGGCAGGCTTCAGAATTGCCGGGGCGCTGTTTGGCGGCGCCGCGTGAGCCATAGCACCATTCGGCAAGCTCCCTGGCAGGCCGATGCCCTACTGCTGCTGGTGACCACCCTGGCAGCAGGCGGGTGGATATTTTCCAAGGAAGCGCTGGCAGGCATGCCTCCGCTGCTGTTCATCGGCACCCGCTTTCTGCTCGCGGGGGTCATTCTACTGGGCTTCGCCTGGCCGACACTGCGCCATTTGCCTGCCCGGCGTATTCGGCGCGGCCTGCTGGTAGGCGTACTGTTCAGTGCGGCCATCGCTTTCTGGGTGCTGGGATTGCATCACTCCCAGCATCTGGGAGAAAGCGCCTTCATCAACAGCCTGGGCATTCTGCTGGTGCCGGTGGTGGCCCGCCTGCTGTTTGGCGACCGTCCCGCCACCAGCACCTGGGTAGCCCTGCCCGTCGCGCTGACAGGCTTTGCGCTGTTATCGCTGAATGCCGGTTTTCGGGTGGAGGCCAGCCAACTGCTGATGCTTTGCGCGGCCTTGTGCTTTGCGCTGCTGATCAACGTCAATACGCGGGTGGTGCGCAATGTGCCTGCCCTGTCGTTGACGACGCTGCAGCTGCTTTCCGTGGGCATCGTGTTGACCGCTGTTTCATGGGTCGTGGAAGAGCAGACCCTCTCCCTCGATGCCCCGATTCTGGGCTGGTTTCTGGCCAGCGTGCTGCTGGCCAGCTCACTGCGGTTCTTTCTTCAGATCAAGGCGCAGGGCATGACCACGCCGAGCCATGCAGCGGTCATTCTGATGCTGGAGGCGGTCTGGACGGCGCTGTTGGCCGCCTGGTGGTTCAACGAAACCATGTCGGCGCTTCAGCTCACCGGCTGCGCGCTGATTTTCGCGGCCCTGCTGATCAACCGCTGGTACTGGGTGCGCAAGGTGCTGTTGCGCTGGCTCCCCGGCGCCAGGCCTTGATCAGCGCGGCGCATCCTCCGCCTTTCGGGCCAACAGCCGAGTCATGGCCGCCGTCGGCTCCTCGATCTTGCGGTAGTAGCGGCTCTCGGCGTAGCTGTCGTTGAACACATCGAAGTAGTCGTCCAGCACGCTGGCGGCATTTTCATCACCGCTCTGACGCAGCAGTTCGATGGCCACCTCGGCGGTGCACAGGTGGGCTTTCGAGGCGGGCTTGCGCAGCCGGTAGCGGGTTTCGCGCTCGGTGCGCAGCGGCAATACCGGCAGCGTGTCCAGGTAAGGGCTCTTGCGGAACATACGCCGGGCCTGCCGCCAGGTGCCGTCCAGAATGATGAAGACTGGAATACGCGACTGCTGCTTGACCGCCTGGACGGCCTCCAGCCCCACCACCCGCTCCGCGTAATCCGGCTGATCATCAGGAAAAATCACGAACGGCGCGTAGCGCGGATCTTGCAGCAGCGCGGCCAGCGCCTCGTCCGGCGCCGTGCGATACCAGGTAAATACCCGAGTGTTGGTCAGCACGTCACCAATCAGGCGGCCGGTATTGGTCGGCTTGAAGTGCTCGATGGAGTGGGTCAGCAGCCACACCTGGGCGTCACTCTCTGCCTTGACCTGATAAGGGCACAGGCAGTTCAACTCGGGCAGATTGCACCCTTCGCAGCGCTTGACGAAGCTGCCGCGCGCTTTGAATTCGCGCCGCGGCGGTCGCGGGTGCCCCGTGGCCGGGTCGCGGTCGGTCAAGGCGTCATGTTCAGGGGGCAGCGAGGTCGCGTCAGGCATCTGCGCTCCAGTGGTGATCAAAGGGCGCAGAGTATAAAGCAGGCCGTGCATCGTGACGAATGTTCCCTTCCCCCGCCCTCCAGTAAACCAACCAATCATTAAAAGTTGACACCCTTGACATCTCACCGCTAGAGTCCTGTCAACTTTCAAATTAAAAAAGGTTTACCCGTGACCACTCACACGACGGCTTCTCACGCGGCTGATGCCGCTCCGCGCCATGATTGGACCCTCGAGGAAATCGACGCGCTGTTTGCGTTGCCCTTCAACGACCTGCTGTTTCAGGCCCAGCAGGTGCATCGGGCACACTTCGATGCCAACGCAGTGCAGGTGTCTACCCTGCTGTCGATCAAGACCGGGGCCTGCCCGGAAGACTGCAAGTACTGCCCCCAGTCGGGTCACTACAACACTCAGTTGGAAAAAGAGAAGCTGCTGGAAATAGAGAAAGTGGTGGCCCAGGCCAAGGCCGCCAAAGAGGCGGGCGCCAGCCGCTTCTGCATGGGAGCGGCCTGGCGCAGCCCCCGGGACAAGGATCTGCTGGCGGTGGAAGAGATGGTGCGCCAGGTGAAAGCGCTGGGGCTCGAAACCTGCATGACGCTGGGCATGGTCGATGGTGAACAGGCCACCCGGCTGGCCGCCGCGGGGCTGGACTACTACAACCACAACCTCGACACCTCCCCCGACTACTACGGCGAGATCATCACCACGCGCACCTACAGCGACCGCCTGGAAACTCTAGCCACCGTGCGCGACGCCGGTATGAAGGTGTGTTCTGGCGGTATTCTCGGCATGGGCGAAGGCGCCCAGGATCGCAGCGCGCTGCTGCAACAGCTGGCCAGGCTCTCCCCGCATCCTGAGTCGGTGCCGATCAACATGCTGGTAAAGGTGCCGGGCACCCCGCTGGAAAACGCGGAGGACCTGGACCCGCTGACGTTCATCCGCGCCATTGCCGTGGCGCGCATCATGATGCCCCAGAGCCATGTGCGCCTCTCGGCAGGCCGCGAGCAGATGAGCGAATCCACCCAGGCGCTTGCCTTTCTGGCCGGTGCCAACTCGATCTTCTACGGCGACAAGCTGTTGACCACCGGCAACCCCCAGGCAGAGCGCGACCGCGCGCTGTTTGCCAAGCTGGGCCTGCACCCCGAGCGCCGCGATACCTGCGAAGACGACACGCAGCATAGCGAGCGGCTGGCTCAGCAGGCTCAGCGCAATGCCCAGGCCGAACGCGCCGCGGCGCTGGCGGTGGACGCCAGTGTCTGAGGCGTGGCAGCAGCGCTTGGCAACCGCCCGCGACCAGCGAGAGCGCCTGCAGCGCTGGCGCTCCCGCCGAGTCGCGTCTCACGATGCGCTGGACTTTGCCGGCAACGACTACCTGGGCCTCGCCCAGGACCCACGGGTGCAGGCCGCCCAGGCAGAAGGCGCCAAGCGCTTTGGTGCCGGGGCTGGGGCGTCGCATCTGGTCAGCGGCCATCTGAGCATTCACGACGCCCTGGAAGCTGCGCTGGCCGAGTGGACCGGGCGCGAGCGGGCGCTGCTGTTCTCCACCGGCTATATGGCGAACCTGGGCGTGCTGCAAGCGCTGGCGGATTCCCACACCGCGATTTTTCAGGACCGCCTCAATCACGCCTCGCTACTCGACGGGGCCGCGCTGAGCGGCGCCCGTTCCCGACGCTACCACCACCGCGATGGCCAGGATCTGGCGCGTTTACTGGCGCGCAGCCGGGCCACCCATCAGCTGGTGGTCAGCGACGGCGTGTTCAGCATGGACGGTGATATCGCCGACATCGAACAGCTCGCCCACCTCAGCCAGCAACACGGCGCCTGGCTGATGATCGACGATGCCCACGGGCTTGGCGTCCTCGGCGAAAACGGCGCAGGCTGCGTGGCAGGCTTCGATAGCCAGCAGGTGCCAATCCTGGTCGGCACCCTGGGCAAAGCGCTGGGCACCGCGGGCGCTTTCGTGGCGGGGGATGCGGCACTGATCGAGCACTTGATTCAGTTTGCCCGCAGCTATGTGTACACCACCGCCCAACCGCCCGGCATTGCCGCCGCCACCCTGGAAGCGCTCACCATCGTCCAGCGGGAACCGGAGCACCGCCAGCGGCTTGCGCGCCACATCGACTACTTCCGCCAGCAGGCCACGGCCCTGGGGCTTCCTTTGGGCCACTCCCAAACGCCGATTCAGCCGCTGCTGCTGGGCAGCGAGCAGCGCACCATGGCCTGGGCCGCCCGTTTCGATAAACACAACGTTCAAGTAGGCGCGATACGCCCGCCCACGGTGGCCAACGGCGAGGCGCGATTGCGTATCACGCTCAGCGCCCGCCATACCCAGAGCGATATCGACCGACTGCTGGACGTGGCCGCGACCTGCCTGCACGAGGAGCCGCGATGAAGCTCATACTGCTGTCGGGCTGGGGCATCGATAGCCGTATCTGGCAGCCCCTGAAAGCGCACTGGCCCAACACCGTCGAGCCGATTACCGTCGAGTGGCCCGGGTACGGTGTTTCGCCAGCGCTCCCCGCCTCTGCTCGCCTTGCCGCACTGGCCGAGCGCATGGCCAGCCAACTCCCCAGCGATGCCGTTTGGGTAGGCTGGTCGCTGGGGGGATTGCTGGCCACGGCACTGTTGGATCATTTGTCACCCCCTCACGCCCTGCTCTTGTTGGGTATTGGCCAGCGTTTTTACGACGATGCGGAAGACGGCGGCGTGACCAGTGGCGAGCTTGCCAGCTTTCAGCGCGCCTTTCGCCGCGACGCCATGGCCACATGGCGCCACTTTCTACGCTGGCAGTGCCAGGGCGAACCCAACGCTCGCGAGGCCCACCGCCAACTCAGTGGGTTGCTGGGCGACGCGCCCTGCGCGGACTCTGCCACCCTGGCCCAAGGCCTGACATGGCTGGCCACGCTGGACAACCGCGCGCACTTCGCGGCACCGCCCTGTCCTATCCACCTGCTCGCAGGCGCCCAGGACCCGCTGCTGCCAAACCGCACTCGCCAACAGGCCTCGCGGCTGGAAGACGCCGGGCACTGCCCGATGCTCTCACGCCCGGCCCAGCTCGCCGCTCGGCTGGCCGAGCAGGCGACACAGGCACCACGATGAACTCACCATTGCTCTCTACCCCCGTACCCCACTGGCAGACCCGCGTTGCCCGGGCCTTCTCCCGAGCGGCGCCGCGCTATGACGCGCTCGCCAGCGCCCAGCGCGATATCGGCGAAGCGCTCTGGCAAACGCTGCCGAAGAGCGCCCAGCAGGTGCTCGACCTGGGCTGCGGCACCGGCTACTGGACCCAGCGGCTGGCCACCCGTTACCCGGAGGCCGCCATCACCGGGCTCGACCTGGCCCCGGGCATGCTCGCCTACGCCCAGGCAACCTATGGCGAGGCTATCCGCTGGCAGTTGGGGGACGCCGCGGCGCTGCCGCAAAACGACGCCAGCGTTGAGCTGGTGTTCTCCAATCTGGCGATTCAGTGGTGCCCGAGCATCGAGGATGTCATGCAGGAGTTGGCGCGGGTGCTTGCCCCTGGCGGGCAGGCGCGCATCACCACCCTGCTGCCCGGCACGCTTCATGAGGTGGCCACCGCCTGGCAGCGGCCCGAGGCCCTGCTGCAAACGCCGGACGCCAGCACCGTGCAACGGGCAATTGCACGAAGCGGCTTGCGGCTTTCCCACCACGTGTGCGAGCAGCGGCGCTTTTTCTACCCCGACCTGAATGCCGTCATGGCCTCCATCAAGGGCGTGGGCGCTCAGGTGGCAAGACCCAACGCGCAGCTCACCCGCCAGGCACTGACCGATGCCCGGTTGCGCTATGAAGCACTACGCACGCCGCGGGGACTGCCGGTGAGCTACCACTGCCTGACGCTATGTCTGGAAAGCGCGAAATGAACAACACCTATTTCATCACCGGTACCGACACCGATGCGGGCAAGACCCTGGCCGCCAGCGCACTGCTGTGTGCTGCCCGTCAGCGCCAGTACACCACGCTGGGGTTGAAACCGATTGCCTCCGGCAGCGAGGCCGCGCCCAGCGGCTTGCGCAACCGCGATGCTCTGGCACTACAGGCACAAAGCTTCCCGCCGGTGGATTACGCGACGGTCAACCCCTGGGCCTTTGCCCCCGCCATTGCGCCCCATTTGGCGGCTCTGGAAGCGGGCATGGTGCTGCGCGTGGCAAGCGTGACTCAAGCGCTGCGCGAAACCCTGAGCCAAACGCCACGCGACCTGACGCTGATCGAAGGCGCCGGCGGCTGGCGAGTGCCGCTCAATGAGGAGGAGGATTTTTCCGACCTGCCTCGTGCGCTGGGCCTGCCGGTGATTCTGGTCGTCGGGCTGAAACTCGGCTGCCTCAACCATGCGCGGCTCACCGCCGAGGCCATCGCCGCCGATGGCGTGACGCTGGCGGGCTGGGTGGGCAGCGTGGTGGACCCGGCCTTTGCCAGCGATAGCGCACGCTTTGCGGCCAATGTGGCGCTGCTCGAACGCGCGCTGCCTATCCCCTGTTTAGGGCTCATTCCCTATTTGGTACAGGCAGATGCCCACATCGCGCAGCGCTTTATCTTCCTGGATACGCTGCTCTCCCTCTCCGCTCAGGAGGCTACGCCATGAACTCTCCCGTGTGGCACCCCTACGCCCACCTCAAGACCCAGACACCGGCCCCCAAGGTGGTGGGCGGTAGCGGCAGCCACTTTACGCTGGAAAGCGGTGAACGCCTGCTGGATGCCACCTGCTCCTGGTGGTGCATGATTCACGGCTACGGCCACCCGCGCCTGGTGGCCGCCATCCGCGAACAGGCCGGCGAGCTGTGCCATGTGATGCTGGGCGGCCTGACCCACGCCCCCGCCGACCAGCTGGCACGGGCGCTGGTGCGCATTACCCCGCCGGGGCTGAACCACGTGTTCTTCTCCGACAGCGGTTCGGTGGGCATGGAGGTGGCCATGAAGATGGCGCTGCAGTATCAGGTGCTCACCGGCCAGCCCGGCAAGCGCAAGATGCTCTCGCTGATGAAGGCGTACCATGGCGACACCACCGGCTGCATGGCGGTATGCGACCCCGAAGAGGGCATGCACGGCCTGTTCGCCAGCCTGCTGCCTCAGCACCACTTCGCCCCGGCCCCCACGGCACCGTTCGATGCCACGCCAGCCCAGGTAGAGCATGACCTCGCTGCGCTCCGAGAGGTGCTGTCGCGCCACCACCAGGAGATCGCCGCACTGCTGATGGAGCCGCTGCTGCAAGCGGCAGGCGGGCTGAACATGACCTCGCCGCACTACCTGCGCGGCGCCCGAGCGTTGTGCGACGAGTTTGGCGTGCTGCTGATTTTCGACGAAGTGGCCACCGGCTTTGGCCGCACCGGCAGGCTGTTTGCCGCCGACCACGCGGGCGTCACGCCGGATATCATGGTGCTCTCCAAGGGGCTGACCGGCGGGTATCTGGGCCATGCGGCCACGCTGGCCACCGACCGGGTGCACGACGCGTTCATTGGCGACAGTCAGCAGCACGCCTTCATGCACGGCCCCACCTTCATGGGCAACCCACTGGCCTGCCGCGTGGCGCTGGAGAGCCTGCGGGTGTTCGAAGAGGAGTATTACCTGGAGAAAATCGCCGCGCTCAGCCAAGTGCTACAGCGCGAGCTGCTGGAAGACGCGGCACTGCGCGCGCACCCGGCAGTGGCAGATGTCCGGGTGCTGGGCGCGACAGCGGTGATCGAGACCCATGGCAGCGAGGCGCTGGCGGGGGTGGCCGCGTTTGCCAGAGCACGGGGCGTGTGGCTGCGCCCCATTGGCCGCTGGCTCTACACCATGCCCGCCTACATCGCGACGGACGTCGAGCTCATCCAGATTACCGGAGTCATGAAAGCGTGGTTTCTGGAAGCGCGCCGGTAATCTGCCATTCATCGGTTCGCTCACCCCGCCCCGTCGTTGACTCAAGGCAAGAGCAAGTTCCCCTGCTTGCACCACTGGTGAACCAGCGCTGGCACGCCTTCCCCCGCCGTGGTGTTGATCGCCAGCACGCCAGGCGGGCTGAGCGCATCGGCATCGGGGTCTATCAGTGCGCTGGGGGTATCGTAGTCGATGTAGGTCAGCAGCGACGCGGCGGGCATCACCGCCAGCGAGGTGCCTACCACGAGCAGGAAATCGGCCTGGCTGACCAGCTCGCAGGCCTCTTCGAACAGCGGCACGGCTTCACCGAACCACACCACGTCCGGGCGCAGCTGGCTGCCTTTGTCGCACACCTCCCCCAGGCGGATTCCTCCCTTGGGCAGCGGGTAGCGCAGCCGGGCATCGACGGATGAGCGTGCCTTGAGAATCTCGCCGTGCAGGTGCAGCACGTGGCGCGAACCGGCACGCTCGTGCAGGTCATCGATATTCTGCGTCACCACGCTGACTCGGAAGCCTTCCTGCTCCAGCGCGGCCAGCGCCTTGTGGGCGGCATTGGGTTTTGCCCGGCGGATCTGCTCACGGCGCTGGTCGTAGAAGGCCAGCACCCGTTCGGGATTGCGCCGCCAGCCCTCGGGCGTGGCGACGTCCTCCACGGGGTGATCTTCCCAAAGGCCGTCGCTGGCCCGAAAGGTCTTGATGCCGCTTTCGGCGCTAATACCCGATCCGGTCAATACCACCAGGTGAGGGGGTTGAGTCATGACTAATGTACCAGTTGGCCGATGGTTCCGGAGAACCGTTGCTTGTTGCGGTAAGGGTAGACATCGATCACCCGCCCATTGCGAATGGCCTGCTGCAACCCTAGCCAGTAGTCCGGGTCGAACAGCTCCGGGTGCTGCTCCATGAACAGCGCGCGAAGTTCGGGGTTGGCAAACATGAACGGGCCGAACTCCTCGGGGAAGATATCGTGAGGGCCGATGGAGAGGCTAGCGCCGCCATCCATGTAGCTATCGCCCTGCTGGGCTTTGGGCATGTGGCGAAAACGACACTCCGTAAGGTAGCTCACTTCGTCGTAGTCGTAAAAAATCACCCGTCCGTGACGGGTAACGCCAAAATTCTTCAGCAACATATCGCCCGGAAAGATATTGGCGGCCGCCATCTGTTTGATGGCATTGCCGTAATCCTTCAGCACCATCACTCGCTCATCGGCGCTGCACTGCTCCAGATAGAGGTTCAACGGCGTCATCATCCGCTCGGTATAACAGTGCTTGATGATCACCTTGTCGCCTTTCAGCGCTACCGTGGAGGGGGCGACTTCCAGCAAATGGGCCAGACACTCCGGCGCGAAGTGATCCTGGCGCACGATGAAGTTGGAAAATTCCTGGGTATCGGCCATGCGTCCTACCCGGTCGTGACGCTTCACCAGCCGATATTTTTCTCGCACGATGGCTGGCGTGACCTCCTTGGCGGGGTCGAACTTGTCCTTGATGATCTTGAACACGGTGCGAAAGCTGGGCAGCACGAACACCGCCATTACCATGCCCCGCACCCCCGGGGCGATGATGAAGCGCTCTTCGCGCTTGGCCACCTGCTGGTTCAGGGCGCGAAAAAACTCGGTTTTGCCGTGTTTGAAAAAGCCGATGGCAGCGTACAGCTCGCCTTCCGGCTTGTGGGGCATGAGCTGTTTCAGGTAGCCCACGAACTCCCCGGGAACCGGCACATCGACCTGAAAGTAAGCACGGGTGAACGAGAAGATGATCGACACTTCATCGGTTTCGGTGAGCACGGTATCCAGATGCAGGCGGGGGTCACCGCCCTGCTGCTCGCCGTACCCTTCGCCATGCAGAATCGGCAGCACCAGCGGCACCTGCTCGCCGCCGCCGAGTATACGCCCCACCAGGTAGGCCCCTTTGTTGCGGTAGAAGACGCTGTTGAGCAGCTCTACCCGCGCATCCGCCGCCTGCCAGAGACGGGCGGGCAGCTGGGCTTCCAGCAAGCCCGCCCCCAACTGGCTATCGCGTTCCAGATGGGCAAAGGGCGTTTCCAGCGGCGCCTCTTGCAGCGCCCAGGCCAGCGCTCCGGCCCAGTCGCCGTTGACCGCATGACGGCGGCACAGCTCGATGCCCGAACGGTGCGCGGCATCTTCACGGGAGCTGTAGACGAACATCCAGTCGTTGCGAATATGACGATGCTCGAACACCGAACAGAACAGCGAGTTGAAAAAGGTCTCTGCCAGCTCGTAATCCAACCGCTGGCCGATCAGGTTGGCATAGTGTCGGCGGGCTTCTCGCCAGGTCTCGCAGTAGGCCAGCACGTCCTGGGGAAACGTACGCTGCAGGCGCCCCAGCGTGTCCTGGACTTTTTCGCCGTAGAGATTGATCCGCGCCGCCGAGGCTTGCTGCGCCTCGCGCCACGCCGCATCGCGAAAGCGGCGGCTGGCGTCCTGAGTGATCTGCTGGAAGCGTGCACGGTACTCATCGAACCCATGCAGTACCGTCGCCGCCAGGCGGTAGGCCGGAGAGTGTTTCATCAAGCGGGCTCACGTCGATAAAAGGCTTCACAGACTCCTCGAACGGCAAACTACATACGAGACGACCTTAGTCCTGTGAAAATGAGTCCTGTGAAAATGAGTCCTGCGAATACGTCGAGATGAAGGCAATGTCCAGCTGAAACGGTCCGGCGGTGCGGTCGGCAATCAGAAAGCCCAGCTGGTGAACGGTGCCGGGCTCGAGCGGCGGCGCGTTGGACAGCAGCGTCCCCCGGCGCACGGCGTCGAACTGCGCCCAGCTGAAATGCAGCGTTTCCCACTGCTGGGCACTGGGCGCGAACGCCACGCGGTAGGCACTTGCATCGTCCAGCGCGTGGCTTTTGAAGCGCAGTTGATAGCGACGGCCATCGCCGCGCACCCGCAGCGTGATGCCCTTGGCCTGGGCCAGGGTTGGCTCAAACGCGCCGGGCTCACGGCGCACCGAGGCAAAGCCGCCGCCATTTTCCAGCGAGACCTCTCCATAGAAGCAGCCATGCCCCTCTTCCACACGAAAGCCGCTGTGGGACACGCCGCCCATCACGCCATCGTCCACGGCGTACCAGCGCGCCTGTTCGGCATCGCCCAGAGCTGGGTCGGTAAAATCGAGCATCATCACGGTTTCCCTCTGTCGCTTGGCCAATGAGCCCACCTTGGCACCAGGGCCAGAGGCGGGCTGCCGAGCTTCAGACTAGGTGATTCGCCACGCTGATTAAAGCTTGGCGGCGGCGACGCCCGCAGCAGAGGGCTCGATCTCTTCTGGCGCCGCAGTGACCAGCGCGAACTCCTCCTCGGCCGTTTTCGCCACCAGATGATTTTTACTGTACAGGAAGTAGTAAGCCGCCCCCGCCACAAACAGCAGGAGGGTGTAGTTGAATGCGCGGGGGTCGAAGGCGTATACACCGGTCATGGCCACCAGCGACAGTACCAGGGCCACCGACGAGGTGACGATACCACCCGGCGTTCTGTAGGGGCGCGGCAGCTCAGGCTGTTTGAGGCGCAGCCAGATATGGCTGAACGCCATCAGCGCATAGGAAATGGTCGCCCCCACGACGGCCATGCCCAGCATCAGGTCACCCTCCCCGCTCAGCGAGGCCAGGAAGCCAAACACCCCCGGCACGATGAGCGCCAGGTAAGGCACTTTACGTTCGCTGGTCAGAGACAGCCGTTTAGGCAGATAGCCCGCCCGGGAGAGCGCAAACACCAGGCGGCTGTAGCCATAAATGATCGAGAAGAACGAGGCAATCAAGCCCGCCAGGCCTAGCACATTGACCAGGGTCGCCAGCGTCGGGTTGCCTGCAGCATTCAAGGCATCCACCAGCGGCACGCCGCTTTGGCCGATCATCTCGGCGCTGGTGGCTCCCGCCAGCAGCACGACCACCAGCAGTGCCGTGAACAGCAAAAACAGCATGGCACCGATGATGCCCTTGGGCATGTCGCGGGCGGGGTCTTTGGCTTCTTCCGCCGCCAACGGCACGCCTTCTACCGCCAGGAACAGCCACATGCCGAAGGGCAGTGCCGCCCAGATACCGTACCAGCCAAAGGGCATGAAGGTACTCGCCCCCGCCGCCTCGGTGGGGGCAATATCGAACAGGTTGGCCGCATCGAAGTCACCGATCAGCGCCACGGCGGTGGCCAGAATCGCAAAGACCGCCAAGCCGCTGATCACCATCATCACCTTCAGCGCTTCGCCCACCCCGGCGAGATGAATGCCGATGAACACCGCATAAAACAGCAGATACACCAGCGGGCCGTTGACACCCAACAAGGCCTCGACCGCCGCACCGATGAAGATCACGATGGCTGCAGGCGCCAGCGCGTATTCGATCAATACCGCCAGCCCCGTCAAGTAGCCTCCCGCCGGCCCCATGGCTTGGCGGGCAAAGCTGTAGCCCCCGCCTGCCGCCGGGATCGCTGCGGACATTTCGGCCAGGGAGAGCACCAGAGCCAGGTACATCACGGCCATCAGACAGGCGGCGATGGCAAAGCCCCCCCAGCCCGCTTCGGCAATGCCAAAGTTCCAGCCCGCAAAATCCCCCGAAATAACGTAGGAAACCCCAAGTCCCGCCAGCAGCATCCAGCCTGCCGTACCCTTACGCAGCTGGCGCTTCGCCAGATACGTCTGATCAACCGTTGGTTGTGTCATGGTCTCGCCCTTTTTCAGTGTGGAACGCAATGGGTGTCAGCGGCGTGCTGCGTTGTTTGCGTTGTGATTGGCGATGTTCTTGTTGTGTGGAAATGGCCATTCAGAGCGCGAGCGGAGAAGTCATCTCGCGCATTGAACCGTTGCCTGTTTTTTCAATCGGCCACGAGGAAGTTCCGGGTCGAGTGGCTGCCCTCCAGCACGTTGTCTTCGCTGCGGTCCTTGAGCTTCACGCCAGAGAGCTTGCGCTCCCGCGCTTCGCGCAACAGCAGCAGTAGTCGCCTTGCCGCCTCTGCATAGGCCAGCCCAGCGGGGCGCACGTTGGAGATGCAGTTGCGTCGGTCATCCTTCAAGCCCACTTCGGGGGCCCAGGTCATGTAGAGTCCCAGGCTATCCGGTGAGCTGAGGCCGGGGCGCTCACCAATCATCACCAGCACGGCGTCGGCATTGAGCAGCGCGCCCACTTCATCGCCAATGGCTACGCGCCCCTGCTCGACGAGGGTCAGCGGCGCCAGCTTCCAGTCGTGGTGGTCGCGCTGCAGTGCGTCGTAAAGGGCGGCCAGAAACGGGGCGCTGTTCTGCTGCACTGCCAAAGCCGAGAGGCCATCCACCACCACCACCGCCAGGTCATAGCGCTGGCCGCTCTCCGCCGCTTGCTGCAGTGCCTGCCGGGATGGCTCGTCGAGCCGTCGGCCGTAGTCGGGGCGCTGCAGGTACATGGCACGGTGTTCAGCGCGGCTGTGTACCACCAGCGGCGCGCTGCCCAACGCCAGTTGCCGGGTGAGTTCATCGGCCAGTGCGTCGCACGCGAGCGGGCAGTGCACTGCGTCCTGGGCTTGGGCATGGGCCAGTTGAAATGCAAGCAGTTGATGGGTGGGCAGGCTCACCCCGGCACGCCCCAGCCCGATGCGCGCATCGGTAAAAGCGCGCAGGCGCTCCCAGGGGTTCTCGATCACGATGGGCGCCCTGGTGTCCTGCGAGGGTGGCTTCGGCATCTTAGTCGCTCCCTTTCGGCAAGTGACGCAGGCTGTTGGCAAAGGCGGCGGGAAGCTGGTCGTTCAGGCGATGGGTGCTCACATCCTGGAAGATCTGCATCCTGGCCAGCCACTGTTCGAACTCCGGCGCGGCTTTCAGCCCCAGCACCCGGCGGGCATAGAGCGCGTCGTGAAACGAGGTAGTTTGATAGTTGAGCATGATGTCGTCGGAGCCGGGGATACCCATCACGAAATTGCAGCCCGCCACGCCCAGCAGCGTCAACAGGTTATCCATATCGTTCTGGTCGGCGTTGGCATGGTTGGTGTAGCACACGTCGCACCCCATCGGCACGCCCAATAGCTTGCCGCAGAAGTGATCCTCGAGCCCCGCACGGGTGATCTCCTTGCCGTCGTACAGATACTCAGGGCCGATGAACCCGACCACCGTATTGACCAGCAGCGGGTTGAACTTGCGCGCCACGGCGTAGGCGCGGGCTTCGCAGGTTTGCTGGTCCAGCCCGTGATGGGCGTCGGCCGAGAGCGAGCTGCCCTGGCCGGTTTCGAAATACATCACGTTGCGACCTACGCTGCCCCGGTTCAGAGTTTGCGCGGCGGCTTCGGCTTCGGCCAAAGTGCTCAAATCGAACCCGAAGCTGCGGTTGGTGGCTTCGGTGCCGCCGATGGATTGAAACACCAGGTCCACCGGCGCGCCCTGCTCGATGGCTTCCAGGGTATTGGTGACGTGAGTGAGCACACAGGATTGGGTGGGAATCTCGTATTTCTGAATCACCTCATCCATCAGGCGCATCAGCTTGATGCTTTGGGCGACGTTATCGGTGGCGGGGTTGATGCCGATCACCGCATCGCCACTGCCATACAGCAGGCCATCGAGAATGCTGGCCGCGATACCGGTCACGTCATCGGTGGGGTGATTGGGCTGCAGGCGAGTGGAAAGCCGTCCCGGCAGGCCGATGGTGTTGCGAAACGCCGTGGTCACCTGACACTTCTTCGCCACCAGCATCAGGTCCTGGTTGCGCATCAGCTTACTCACTGCTGCGGCCATTTCCGGTGTGATGCCAGGGCGGGCAGCGGCCAGGGCCTCGCTGGTGGCGTGATCAGAGAGCAGCCAGTTGCGGAAGTCGCCCACGGTGAGATGCTGCAGCGGTGCAAAGGCCTGGGCATCGTGGTCATCGATGATCAGGCGAGTGATTTCATCCTGCTCGTAGGGAATCAGCGCTTCGTTCAAGAAGGTCGTGAGCGGCAGCTCCGCCAGTACCATCTGGGCCACCACCCGCTCTTCGGCAGTGTCTGCCATGACGCCGGCCAGTCGATCTCCCGAACGCGGCGGCGTGGCTTTGGCCATCAGTTCGGTCAGCCCCTTGAATCGATAATGGCGGCTGCCCACCGTCGAGTGATAGTGCGCCATAGGCCTCTCCTGCCCTGCCTCGTATTGGGCTGTGCTGTTTTGTGCTGGTAAACGGAACAAAACTTGCTTGTTGTCACAATAGCGCTATCACTTAACGGGGAGTATCGAGTTTTGGCAAACCACCCGACAGGATCGAAAAACAAACGAAAACAAAATCTTGCCAAAAACCCCATCGCAGAACAGACACATGGCGACACCTTCAGGAGCAGGTCATGGAGATGACGTTGTCGAATAACGCACCACAAAAGTGCACACGAGAAGCCTGCGATGCCGACGAGCACGCCCAGAACCTGACGCACTGGCAGCAGCAGTACGACCAGCTCAGCCCAGGCCGCTTTTACGGGCGGCTGGATGAAATCGCGCTGCCCGCCGTCCAGCTCTTCAAGGAGCACACCGAACAGGCGCTGCGCCAGGACTGCCAGGTGTGGGAGGATTCGCTGTGGCTGGGGATTCCCGTTCGCCCCCACGGCTCACGCATCAATGGGCAACCCTTGGCAAGCAACCAGATCATGTGCCGCCCGGGTGGCCAGGCTTTCGAGCTGGTGACCCCAGGCCACTTCGATATCTACGGGCTGGTCGTGCGACTGCCTGCACTCTACGCTGCCGCTCAGCAGCAGGGTATTGCTTTGGATGAACGCTGGAGGCGGGAACCAAGACGCATGGTTCACCCATCGACACGGCACGCCTTGATGTTCGTTCTGGAGCGGCTATTGGGAGAACAAGGAGCCCCCGTTGCCGAACGGCTGCACCAGGACATCGTCATGATGGGCCTTCTGGAGCTATTGGGCACCTGGCAACCCAATGAGGAGCTGCCCCCCAGCCATGCACACCGCAAGGCAGTGGTGGACAGCGTCAAACGCTACGTCGAAGAGCATCACGAAGGGCCCATGACCATGGAAGCGCTATGCGATCTGACCCATGTCAGCCGACGCACGCTGCAATACAGCTTTACCTCCATTCTGGGGATCAGCCCACTTCAGTTTTTACGCCTATCGCGGCTGAACCATGTGCGACGCGCCCTGCGCGCCGCCGTGCCGCCCCAGACGGTCACCGAGATTGCCACGTACTGGGGGTTTTGCCATTTGGGGCAGTTTGCCCACGACTATCGGCGTCAATTTGGCGAGTGCCCATCACATACGCTGCATATAAAAAGCAAATGATTATCATTATTAAAATTAAAATGTTAAGAATCTTCCCCAATTGTAAAACCTTGTATAAGAAACAGCATTTTAAATTTCGTCCTTTGGTAGGCAGCAAAAAGCAGTACAAGGCCCATACAGCTTAAGCATAACCGTACAAAAAAAATTGCGGGCATTTATAAGGCGCACTAAATTCCACATGACGAACAAAATGCCGAAGGCGGTTTGCCTCCCTCATTTATGCCGTTGACAACTTACTCCCACTTGCTTGACTCACTCCTCGACGGTACACCCCATGAAGAACATTAGAATTCAGCATAGCCTGACCGCCTCTATGGTGCTTCTCACCATACTCATACTGCTGGTAGGTGCATTTGCCATTACCGCAGCACGCAAAAATGTCAGGAACATGAGTGAACTGAATGAATTGACGGCGAAACAGGTCAATGCGTCGAACCGTATGGACGTCAATTTGATGGAACTGCGACTGCGCATGGCGCGCTACACGGACCTGGCCCGAGACAATCATCCCGACATGAGCCAGGCACAGTCGCTGATGCGTGAAAGCCTGGAGCGTACCACCCAACGCTTCGAAGAGCTCAACGGCTATAACGTCACAGAGCAGCAACAGCGCTACCCCTATTACATGGAGGTCATTCAGCGTTACAACGAGATGATCACTCCAACGCTTCGTCAAGCAGTAGCTGCTGGCAATGTCTCCCTCATCGAGAGTGAATCGAGACGGATGGACAGCGCAGCGACTGCCTTTACGCTAGCCACCCGTGAGTTTTCACGCTTTGCCAACACGATTGCCGACGAGATGCAGAGCGAGGCCAAAGCAACGAACCAGCACATCGTGTGGACCGTGGCGGGGGTCTTGTTCGCCTCCTTGATACTGTTGGTGACGCTGCAGGTCGTTCTGAGAAGGTACATCGTGTCACCTCTTGGACAAGCCGTGGAAATTTGCGACCACATTGCCCAAGGTGATTTGACCCGCCCTATCAACGACCAGGGAAGCAATGAAATCGGCAAGCTCTACCAGGCGATGGCAGCGATGCAAACCCGGCTTACGGAGATGATGCTGACACTCTCTCAGACCAGCCAGATGGTGGCGCAGAATGCTCGTGATATTGCCAGCGGCAGCGAAGACCTGGCGTCGCGCACCGAAGAGCAGGCCAGCGCCTTGCAAGAAACCGCCGCCAGCATGGAGCAGATGTCATCGACGGTGAGCCAAAATAACCAGACCTCCAGTACGGCCAGTGAATTGACGGTCACTGCCTCTGCCAAGGCCAGCGCTGCTCGGCAAGAAGTCGAACAAACCACGGCGTTGATGAAAGATATGGAGCGTCATTCACAGCGAGTGCAAGACATCATTCAAGTGATCGAAGGAATCGCGTTTCAAACCAGTATTCTCGCGCTCAATGCATCGGTAGAAGCCGCACGGGCAGGCGCTCACGGACGGGGCTTCGCCGTCGTGGCAGGCGAGGTTCGCAAGCTGGCGACCAAGACCTCCGAATCTTCTGCACAGATTCGCACGATCATCGATGACATTGCCGCGCGCATCAAGGAAGGGGCCCGTCAATCCGAACGCAGTGCCGAAGGGATGGCCAGTACGGTCACGGCAGTCAAGCAGGTCAATGAACTGATGCAGGAGATTGCGCTGGCAGTCAATGAGCAGGAGAGTGGCATCAGCCAAGTGAGCACGGCCATTACTCAGATGGACTCGGCCACTCAGCAAAACGTCTCGCTCGTCTCTGAAACCAGCACCGCCGCCGCTTCTTTGCAGGACGAAGCGAACCGGCTGGCCGAGCTGATTGCGACCTTCAAGATCAATGGCCAGCAGAAAAGCGCCAGCTTCACTGCCAAGCCCGCCACCGTCTTGAACACTCTGCCTGCCAAGCTTCAAGCGGGCCTTCGCAACGCCACCGCTCGGCAACCTCTGGAACCTGAGTGGAGCGAGTTCTAGACGTTACCGATGATCAACGCGCCAAGATGACCGTTGGTCAATGCATGGCGGCACGTCGTTGCCGCCATGCCTCCGTCTCAGCCAGGTAGCAGCCAGCGTTGGGCAAACTGCTGCGGGTCGAGCGGTGCGTCGTAAAAATAGCCCTGCGCCTGATAACAGCCCATTTCCAGCAGCGCTTCTGCCTGGGCCTGACACTCGATGCCCTCGGCGATGGTTTGCAGCCCCAATGTGTCGGCCATGGCGATGATCGTGGCCACGATGGTGCGGTCGCTATCACTGACCAGCATGTCACGGATGAACGAAATATCGATCTTGATCCGGTCGGCGGCAAAACGCTTCAGGTAGGCCAACGACGAATAGCCCGTGCCGAAATCGTCGATGGATAAACCCAGGCCATGACCCTTCAAGATCTCGGTGGTTGCAATGGCGTCCTCAGGGTGAGTCATGATGCCACTTTCCGTGATCTCGACGCTCAGCTGGTCGGGGGCGATACTATGCTGTCGGCAACTATTCAGTAAGGTGGCCACCAGTTCGCTATCTTCAAACTGGTCTGCGGCAATATTGATGGAGAGCTGGCCGCTCAATTGGCACCCTTGACGCTGCCAGGCAGCCAACTGCTGGCACGCCTGCTCGATGACACAATTGCCCAGCGCCACGATCATCCCTCGATCTTCCGCAATAGGCACGAACTGACTGGGCGGGACTTCGCCAAGCTCATCGTCCCGCCAGCGACACAGCGCCTCGGCACCGATCAGTTCGCCGGTACGCATGTCGACCTGAGGTTGAAAGTGCAGATAAAGGGAGTGGTTGGACAACGCCACTGCCAGGCGCTTGGCAATGCGTAGTTGATCGGCCACGGCGCGGCCCATCCAGTGTTCGAACGTACGAGCAGACAGCTTGTGACGTTTCGCTTGGTACATGGCGATATCCGCATGCTTTAATAACGCCTGCGCTGTTTGCCCGTGTACCGGATAGAGCGAAATGCCCACGCTGACCGATAATTCGCAAGAGTGCTGCTCTATAACAATAGGATTCTCTAAACTGTTGCATAGCCGCTCGGCGGTTATCAAGGCACGGCCTTTATCGTTGGCGTTGTCACACACCACGACAAATTCATCTCCTCCCAGCCTCGCCAGGTACTCCCCGGCGGGCAATGCATGACGAAAGCGCTGGGCGACTTTTTTCAACACCAGATCGCCAATGTCATGTCCCGCGGTATCATTGATCTCCTTGAAGTGATTGAGATCCAGGAGCAGCAATGCAAAGCGCGAACTCGTCTTGCGAATCACTCGCTCTTCGAGGTGTTGAATGAAATCTGCCCGATTGGGGAGTTGGGTATCGGCATCGCAGAATGCCAGCTGTCGAATGCGCGCTTCATCTTTTTGACGTCCCAACTCCGAGGCAGCCCGCGCCGCGAAGATTTGCAGCACGGTGCAGACGATATGGGCATCCTCCAAAGGTGCCTTGAACATGACCCCGATGATGCCCACGGGCCGTCCTTCGACATCGTCCAGCCGACGCCCCACATAAGCATTGACCCATTCCAATGCGCCGTTGGCTTCCTTGGGCAAGCGGATACCTGCTCCTTCAAGAACGACGCACTCCTGCTCGATGAGCACATCCTGACACGGCACCCCGGCCAGATGGTAACTGAAAGGTGCCTGTGGCTGACCGTTCACGAACAGCGACAAGACGTTGGCGAGATTGGGGTCACGCTCATCTAGTGTGGCAATGAAGCCTACTTCGGCCGCCAACGCATTGGCCATGTGATCCGTCAGTTGGGTCAGAAAGGCCTGCCCATGCTGAGCCGAAACGGCTGTCGCCACCTGCGCCACTGCGTGCTGGATACGCGCTTCGGATCGCCGATGCAAGAGGTTGTCGACCCCGAAGGCAACATCGTCAGCCAGCTCACTCAATAGCCGCAGCTCTCTTGTGGTTATCGTCGCGTCTTCTGCCTGGTAAAGGCACATGACACCCTGCCGTTGCCCTCGGTAGATCAGCGGCAGTGCAACGAAGGCATTGACACCAAGCTCTCGTAGCATGAAGGCCTGTTCAGGATATTCACCCGCCAGCGACGGGGCCCAGACCACGGCTTCTTGGGTTTCCAGCGCCGTCAGCGCCAGGGCACGGCTGCCCCCTTCGATCAACATCTGCCTGGGGCTCAACCACGCCAGGTCGCCACTTTCTTCATCAACGCTGGCCGTGACCGGCCCCAGCTCACATTGGGCAAACGACGGCGGGCGCTCGTGCACCCAGGCAGCACTGTAGCCACCGACTTCGACCATGGCTCGGCAGGCCGCCTGGAGCAACCCCTGCTCGTCGGTGGCGTGAAAACGTGCTTCGTTGACGCGACTCAACAGCCTCAGGGCACGCTGCTTGCTGGCGATTTGTTCATCGGCTCTCGCGCCAACCTGACGTCGAGACAACTCGAACCCTGCCAGGGAAGCCACGATACGCAGCACTTCAGTGGCATAATCAGGCAATTCGAGAGGGGCCGAGTGCATCATGGCAATGATGCCCTGACACTGCCCAGATGCGTCCGACATGGGCACGCCAAGATAACCTTCGGCATCATACACCGCCAGCTTGGGGTCATGAGGAAAGCGAGCAGCTACCTGGGATGGCATGTGGAAACAGGTGTCTGACGACACTTGGGCACACGGGGTATGCTTCAAATCGTAACTCGGCGCATCGACAAAGCCGCTGCACGACCATGTGGCCAGTGGCAGCGCTCTTTTCTTGCGAGGCTCGATACGCGCAATCATGACATGGTCGATATCGAGCAGAGCAGCAAGGGACTCAGCAACGTGACAAAAAAAGTCACCCTGGCTGACACGCGTCAAGCTGGCGGCGAGTTGCTGAAAAATTTCTGGAGCCGTCGTGGAAGCCATGATATTTAGCGCCTTCGGGTTCTATAGGTCAGCCACGATGGCAAGCCAAATGCTTTTTAATAAGCCTTATTGACCGCTGTGTGATCATCCCTGAGCCATACAGTGATGGTATGAGTAGTCAACCCTTTAGCGGGCTCACTGACTTGATTCGAGTTTCTGTACTGCTCACCTGCATTCACTATCTTGCTGTTTTAACGCACTCAACAAGACTCTTTTTTCGTCATCTTAAAAACGATTCATGACTGGGTTTCAAAACCTAATGAAACTCACTTCACTTTCTCCCCACCAGCATCAACATTTAATCAAATGACTAATTTAAAAAAAGTTAATCGGTTTAACGCTGCGCGTGCGCGCTGGCGTGAAAAAAAAGCTTGGGACCTCATCATCACTCAACCCATCAGGATGATATTCAACCTAAACAGTCCTTCATGTCAATAGGCCGTTCCCCAACCATTCAGGGCTATATGGAGGAAAGTGTGAACAAAATTGAACAGAAACGGCTAGCTGGAAATATCGGACGAGCCATTGCCAAGCAGCGAATACGCTGCCAACTCACTCAAGAAGAGGTTGCCGAGCGGTTGGGGGTAGGCAACGAAGCGGTATCACGTATTGAGAGAGGGCGCGTCATACCCAATATTGTGCGCTTACTTGAATTAGCCGAGATTTTCAATTGTGAGGCCGCGGAATTACTCGGAGAAGCCAGTGTACATATCGATGACCAGACGCAAAGAATCAAACTCTTATTAGCGCCATTAAAGCAACAAGATCGACAACTGATACTGGACATTACCGAAAGTCTTGCCCACCGCTTACAGCAACAGGCCTCTTTGGGTGAGTAATCTGCCCCTCCGCACCACGTCAAACCACCACAAAATGTATCCATAAGTAACAAAATGGATTCAAAGTGTATCCAAGAATAAATCGTACTGCTTGGTAGCCTTTCGATATTCATGCTATAGATGTTCATGCCTTCCGCGCCAACACGCCCGACTGCCCAATGCGCATCACAAGGTAACGCTCATGCTGAATACCACCGCCTGGAATCGTCTGCGCTATAGCCTGTATGCACCTGTTTATGACGTTCTGATCTCACGAGCACTGCGTAAACCGCGCCAGGTGGCGCTAAGCCACGTGGATTGGGAACCGGGCATGCGCGTATTGGTGGTAGGAGCCGGTACGGGGCTGGACCTTCACTTTCTCCCCCGTGAGCTGGAAGTGCACTTGACCGATGTGACGCCCGCCATGTTGAAGCGCGCCGATGCCCGGGCCAACCGCCACCAGCGAGACGTGCTGTGCAAGATCATGGATGCTGCGGCACTGGATTATGCCGATGGGCATTTCGATGTGGTGGTCATGCATCTGATCCTGGCGGTCATGCCCCAACCCGAAAAAGGGCTGGCAGAAGCGTTTCGCGTCTTGAAGCCCGGCGGGCAGCTGTGCGTCCTGGACAAGTTTCAGCCTGACACCCACGCAGCGGGAAGGGGGCGACGGGCGTTGAATCTGCTGACCTCTTTTATCGCTACCGACATCACTCGCCAAGCAACCCCACTGCTGACGCAGGCAGGTTTTCGGATTCGTCATGATCGGCCAGTGCTGATGAACGGGCTTTTTCGAGCCCTGCTGGCAGCCAAAGACAAACCAGACAGTACCAATACAAGCTATTCATAGCGTACAATGAACGTACCACTCTTTGCGCCATTGACCCCGCCATGCCCCATGCTGCTGTAAAACGCTTTCATCGTTTGCCGCTCGACGAGCAGTCTCGCATCATCGAGATGGCTTGGGAGGATCGTACTCCTTTCGAGGCCATTGCATCACTGTTCGGGCTAGGCGAGCCTGAGGTGATCGCCATCATGCGTTACCAGCTCAAACCGACCTCTTTTCGCCTATGGCGCCAACGGGTATCGGGTAGAACCACCAAGCATGCTGCACTGCGCTCCCCAGAGGTTCTGCGCGGTTACTGCCCAACCCAATACAAGCGGTAAGCTCACGTCCTGATCAGCCAGTATTCAAGGTACCGTTTCCATCAGCGATCAACTGTTATATTATTACATAACATAAACCCGTTTAGAGGTACTGGCAATGTCTGCGTTCGCTCCTTTACCCGTGACCGTGCTTTCCGGCTTTCTGGGCGCGGGTAAAACCACCGTGCTCAATCATATTCTCGCCAATCGCGAGGGACGTCGCGTGGCGGTGATCGTCAACGACATGAGCGAGGTCAATATCGATGGCGCACTGGTACGCGGCGGCCCCGGCGAGCCGACCCTGGACAGTGATGTCGCGCTGAATCGTTCGGAAGAGCGGCTGGTCGAAATGAGCAACGGCTGCATCTGCTGCACGCTACGCGAAGATCTGCTGGTAGAGGTGAGCCAACTGGCTCGCGAGGGCAAGTTCGATTACCTGGTCATCGAGTCCACCGGCATCTCCGAGCCGCTGCCCGTGGCAGAAACCTTTACCTTCGAAGACGAAAGCGGCCAGAGCCTTTCCCAGGTCGCAAGACTGGACACGCTGGTCACCGTGGTCGATGGCGCCAACTTCCTGGCTCAGTACCAGGAGGCGCAGAGCCTGGCCGAGGCGGGAGAAAGCTTGGGCGAGGACGATGAGCGCAACGTCGCCGACCTGCTGGTGGACCAGATCGAGTTTTGCGATGTGCTGCTGATCAGCAAGACGGACTTGATCAGTGAGACCGAACTGGCGTCATTGAAAGCGATCCTGCGCTCGCTCAACCCGGAGGCCGAGCTGGTGCCCATCACCCAGGGCGGTGTCCCGCTGGACAAGGTGCTGGATACCGGCAAGTTCGATTTCGAGCGCGCCCAGCAGGCGCCCGGCTGGCTCAAGGAGATGCGCGGAGAGCACGTGCCGGAAACCGAAGAGTACGGCATTGGCAGCTTCGCCTACCACGCCCGCCGCCCCTTCCACCCGCAAAAATTTCACGACCTGCTGAATGCCGAGTGGTTCGGCAAGGGCCTGCTGCGCTCCAAAGGCTTTTTCTGGCTGGCCACTCGCCCCCGCTACGCGGGCCAGTGGAGCCAGGCAGGCGGCATTGCCCATCACGGCCCCGCCGGGGTGTTCTGGAAAGCCATCCCGGAAGCCAACTGGCCGGAAGACCCGGAATACCGCCAGTTCATCCTGGAGAAATGGCAAGAGCCGTTTGGCGACATGCGCCAGGAGCTGGTGTTCATTGGCCAGAACATGGATCAATCCCGCATGCGTGCTGCGCTGGATGAGTGCCTGCTGAGCGAAGCAGAGTTGCTGGAAGGCATGGAAGCGTGGAAGCAGCTCCCGGACCCCTTCCCTGCCTGGGAATAAGCACACGCCGCCCACCCAACGTCATCCAAAGCAAAAGAGAGGCAGCTGCCTCTCTTTTGCGATGTTCCTACGCCCCCCTAATATCGTTCACTGCAACATGCTGGGTAGCCAGGTCGCCAGCCCCGGAAACACGATCAGCACGGCAACCAGCAGCATCGAACAGAGAATATAAGGGATTGCCGCCGAGTAGATTTCACGCATGGTCGTCCCCGCTGGCGCCACGCCTTTCATCACGAACAGCAACAGCCCAAGCGGCGGTGTCGAGAAGCTGATCTCCAGCGCCAGCAGCACCACGATACCAAACCATATCAGGTCGAATCCCAGCGCCTGCGCCAACGGGAAGAAAATCGGCACGGTCAGCATCATGATGGAAATCTGCTCCATGAAGGTACCCAGCACCAGCAGTACGGCAAACATGGCCAGCAGCATGAAGAGCGGCGACAGATCAAAGCTGGTGGCCCAGCCAATCAAGCCGCCTGACGCTCCGGAAAAGCCCAGCAGCTGGCTGAACGTGGCAGAGCCGAACACGATCAGATAAGCCATCAGCGTCACTTTCAGCGCCCCCGTGACCGAGAGTTTGAAAGACTCCCAGGTCATGCAGCGGAAAATGAACGCCAGAATGATGACGCCCAGGGCCCCGAAGGCAGCCGCCTCGGAGGGCGTGGCAAAGCCCATCAACATCATGCCCACGATGATAATCATGACGCTCAGCATGGGCAGGATATCGGTCACGATCAGCTTGAGCTTGGCCCTCAACGGCACGGGCTCCAGCTCATAGGCAGGCGCTGCCTGCGGATCCAGCCGGGTCTGGATGAAGATGGTCACGATATAAAAACCCGCCAACGTCAGGCCAGGCAGAATACCGGCAATCAGCAGTGCGCCAATATCCACTTTTGCCAGCGTCGCCAGCAGCACCGCCAGTGCTGACGGAGGAATGATGATCGCCAGACCGCCGGTTCCAAGAATGGGGCCAATGGCCATCTTCTTCTTGTAGCCTCGGCGTTCCATCTCGGGCACCAGCAACGACCCCATCAATGCCGTAGAGCCCATGGAAGAGCCGCTTAACGTGGAGAAAGCCGTGCCACCTACCACGGTGACGTAGGACAAGCGCCCCGGCACCTTGCCCAGCAGCTGATCGACCGCGTTGAACATTTTCATGCCCAGCCCGGTGCGAAAGAAGAGTTCACCCATCAGCAGAAACAGCGGGATGGGCACCAGGTTGAAGCTTGAAAGCGCGCCAAAGCCATTGTTCAGCATCTGCATGATGCCTGCCTGCCCGCCCATGAAGTGCCAGGCCCCAATCACGTTGGCTGCCAGGAAGGCCAGTGCAATCGGCGTACCGATCGCCATGAAGATGAGGATCAGCGACAGTAGAAAAGCGAGCGCAAAGTACCATTCCATTATTCTTTAATCCCCGCTTCGCCGCTGTGAAGGAGTTCATGGCCCACCACAAAGCGAGCAAACTCGATGGCCATCAGCGTAAAGCTGATGGGAAATACGATGGTCAATAGCCATTTGGGAACGAAGAACGCGCGTACGTCATAGTCGCTGCGTTCGATATTCAGCATCACCAGATCCAGCCCTTTCCACGCCAGCACGGCACACACCACCACACACAGCAGCGAGACACCCCGGCTGAGAATATTCAGCGCGGGCAGCGGCAGCAGGGAGGTCAACAGCTCGATGTGCACATGCCCTTTCTGTCGCACCAGCCAGGGCGCGCCCAGCAGGGTGAGATAGAACATGGCGTACTCGGTGGAGAGAAAGAACCACGCCGAAGGTTGCAGACCCAAATTACGAATCACGACCGAGAGCACCACGGCCACCATCAGCCATACCAGCATGATGGCTGCCAGTAGCGCCATGCCGTTGAGCAGCAGCAAATAGCCACGTTGTGCGTAACGCATAGGAAGTCCTGGAAGTCGCCTGGAAACCGGTGGGCGCTGCCCAAGCAGGGCAGCGCCCACCGGGGTCGCTTACTTATAAGTCGTTGAACTTCTCAAGCAGCGCGTCGTAGTGCTCCAGCCCCATGGGGTGGCGCTCCATTTGGCGACGCATACGTTCCCAAGTGGCTTCACGGGCGGCTTCGGCATAACGCTCGCCGGCCTCACCCTCCAGGGTGATCACCTGCATGCCATCGGCCTCCAGAGCAGCCTGCTGCTCTTCGGAAAGGGCTGCCAGCTTCTCGGCGCTGTCACGCTCGTGCTCGATGGCCACTTCCTGAAGGATTTCCTGGGCCTCGGGGCTGAGCTGATTCCACTTGTCGAGGTTGACGATCACGCCCATGTCCGTGGAAAAGAACGCGGGATCTACCCGGTAGTTGAGGAAGCGATCCCAGTTGAGGTCTTTCAGGCCGATTTGCGTCCAGCCGGTGGCATTGACCACGCTACGCTCGAGGGCCGCGTAAACATCGGTGGTCGGCAAGCTGATGGGCTGGGCGCCCAGATAGCCCTGGAAGAACGCATCATAGACAGGGTTGCTGCGCAGGCGCAGCCCCGAGACACTGAGGTTGCCCTCTGCATCGATGGTAGGCTCGTTGATGGTGTAGAGGTTGTAGCTCACGCCACTATCGAACCAGCCCAGATAATAGGTGCCCATCTTCGCTTGATGGATCTCGTTGAGCAGATCGATACCGCCATTTTCACGGGCAAAGATAGCGTTGGTATTGGACGCCACCATGGCATCACGCTCAGGCACCGTGCCTGCATAGAAGCTGGCGGCGGTGTAGGCCATGTCCACCACGCCGTTGCGCACCGCGTCGGGTTGCTCGGAAAGACCGATGACCTCAGGGCCGCCGCGCACGTTGATCTGCACCACGCCCTCACCGCGCTCGTTGACCTTGTCGACGAACTCCAGAAAGCTCTGGGTGTAGATCAGCGAAGGAGGAAAAGCATGGACGGCGGTGATTTGATCCACCGCCAAGGCATGGGTAGACGCCAACGCCGTGAGCATGCCCAACGTAAGGGTTACTTTTTTCATGTGTGTCTCCTGCACAAGGTGATCTTTTGTAGCGGTTATTGTGTTGATCTACTGCCTAAAACCATTGTTGCAAGCGTGCGTCGTGTTGTTATCGGTCCATCATGTTCGGCGCGGGGTGGCTGCTCTGACGGCCGCTTGGCCCGGGCCGCTTTATCCTTTGCTGATGATCGCGGCACTGGGCGGCACGGGCGCCACCCATGGAAACTGCTGTTCGTAGTGCGCGGCGAAAGTATCGATCTCTTCAAGATGCTGCCGGGTCATATCGATATCGTCCCAACCGTTCAGCAGCTTGGTGCGCCACACGGCCGAGACGCTAAAGGATACGCACAGCTCGCCGACGCGAATATGCTGCGCTTCCAGGTCCACCACGATAGGCGCAGGGGCCTCGGACAGCGCCTGCAGCAGCTGTTCTGCGGCCTCCTCCGTCACCACGGCGGGCAGCAAGCCATTGTTGACGGCGTTGGAGGCGAAGATATCGCCAAAGCTCGGCGCCACGATGCAGCGGAAGCCATCGTCCACCAGCGCATAGACTGCCGCCTCGCGGGAAGAGCCAGCGCCAAAGTTGCGTCTACTGACCATGACTTCCGCCTGGCTCGCCATGGGATGATTGAGCATGACGTTCGGCACCCGCTGGCCCTGTTCGTCATGGCGCACGTCATGCAGCAGAAACTGCCCGTACCCCACGCTGCGTGGCTCCTTCATGAAGCGGGCAGGAATCAGCTGGTCGGTATCGACGTTCGCGGCGGGTAACGCCACCCCCAGAGTGTCCAGGATGGTGATGGGTTTCATGACGGCTCTCCCGAGGCGCGGGGTGAGGAGGAAGCGAGCTGGCGCACGTCGGTCAGCCGCCCGTTGATGGCCGCGGCGGCCACCATGGCGGGCGACATCAAATGGGTACGCGCTCCCGGGCCTTGGCGCCCTTTGAAGTTACGGTTGGTGGTGGATGCACAGCGCTCGCCGCTGGCCACCAGGTCCCCGTTCATGCCCACACACATGGAACAGCCGGAGTGGCGCCACTCCAGTCCTGCGGCCTTGAAAACACGGTCAAGCCCCTCGGCTTCGGCCTGGGCTTTTACCAGGGTCGAGCCCGGAGACACCATGCCCGGCACGCGGCTTTCATGGCCTGCCAGCACGGCGGCGGCGGCACGCAAGTCTTCGATCCGGGCATTGGTGCAGGAACCGATGAAGACGCGGTCGATGGTGATATCAGTAAGCTTTTGCCCTGCCGTCAATCCCATGTAGGCCAGGCTCTCCCGGGCCTGGCGCGCTTTGGCGGGGTCATCCAATTGCGCAGGATCGGGCACGTGCTGATCAATGGGCAACGCTTCTTCAGGCGAGACGCCCCAGGTCACCGTGGGGGCAATTTCGTCGGCATTCAGCACCACTTCCAGATCGAACGCCGCATCAGGGTCGCTGCATAGCGTCGCCCAGTGCGCACAGGCCTGCTCGAAAGCCTCACCCTTCGGGCACCAGGGGCGTCCACGCAAGTAGTCGAACGTCGTTTGATCCGGGGCGATCATGCCGCAGCGCCCGCCCCCTTCGATGGAGAGGTTGCATAGCGTCAGCCGCGCTTCCATGGAGAGCGCCCGAATCGCCTCGCCCGCATACTCGAGGGCATAGCCGCGAGCACCGTCGGCCCCCAGCTTGGCAATCCAGGTCAGGGCGATATCCTTGGCAGTGATACCTGCCGCCAGTTGGCCATCCACCGTAATACGCATCACTTTGGGCTTGCTCTGCCACAGGGTTTGGGTGGCCAGCACATGGGCCACTTCTGACGCGCCAATCCCGAAAGCAATACTGCCGAACGCCCCGTGGGTGGCGGTATGGCTGTCGCCGCACACCATCACCATACCGGGCTGAGTAAGCCCCTGCTCGGGGCCCAATACATGCACGATCCCCTGGCGAGGGTCCTCCAGGCCAAACAGCGTCACCCCGTGCTGTCGCGTGTTATGGCTGAGCTGCTCGATCATCGAGCGCACCTTGGCGTCTGCCACGTCGGCAAGGTCGCGTGCCTGGGTGGGCACATAGTGGTCGGCAATACCAAAGGTCAGGTCTGGTCGGGCGACGGGTAGCTGCCTTTCGCTCAACTTGTTGAAGGCGTGGAACGACCCTTCATGGACAAAGTGACGATCTACCCACAGCAGGCTTTGGCCGCTTTCGCTGCGATGCACTTCGTGGGTTTGCCATACCTTGTCGAATAGGGTCTTGGGGGAACTCATTGTCGTCACTCGCGGCCTCAGTGCGCCTTGCCAGGCTTGTCATTGTTACCCCAATACAACTAGCGCAGTTATCCAGCACAGGTCAAATGTATTTTTTAAAATTTTAAATCTGTATTAAATTTAATACATTAAAAGCAGAGCAAAAATGCCTACTTACCCCTCGCCCTGGGTGGGCCCGCCGCCCACACGGGGCTCCCAGTACCGCGCATCGCCATTGCCGTTGCGCTCCAGATCGATCTGAAAACGATAGCGATCAGGCCGATACAGCGCCTCCAGATGCTCCACTCCTCGCCCCTGCTCATCGAACACCACGCGGGTCAGGGAGATCAGCGGCGAGCCCACGGTGACATCCAGCGCCTGGGCCACGTCATGGCTCGCCAGGGTGGCCGAAATGGATTGCGACGCGTGGTCCACCTTCACGCCGCTGCGCTCCAGCAGCACGAACAGCGGCGTATTGGCCAGATCCATCTCGTTGTAGTGCAGCGCGATGGCTTCCGGCACGTGGGTAATCAGATGCGAAAACGGCTTGCCATCGACCATCCGCACCCGCACCGAACGCTGCACCTTGCCGCCCTTGGCCATGCCCAGCCGCTCGCGAATCATCTCCGGGGGCGGAATGTAGGCAAACTCCAGCAGGCGCACCTGGGACGCCTGGCTCATCTTGACCATGTTGGGCATCAGGTTGGAGACGCTGGCCGTCATCACCGTGGCATCCAGCGGCTGCTCCAGCACCACGGTTCCCACCCCCGCCCTGCGATCGACCAGCCCGGCAGACTGCAGCGCCTCCATGGCGCGCCGAACGGTCACGCGGGAAACGCCGTGCTGCTCGGCCAGCTTGTTTTCGCCCGGCAGCTTGCTGTCGGCGGGCAGCCTGCCGCTGAGAATGGCATCTTTCAGCAGCAGGTATATCCGGTGCGATTTAGTCCCACCCACCGCCGAGGACTGTGCATCACTCATTCACGCCCCTCCAGGGTATGCTTCAAAAAATATTCACATCGGGCTTGACGCGAGAACAACAATAGACATAAAAATGTATTAAATATAATACATATAAAACACCGTATCAGCATACCGCATTTGCCATATCAACAAGAGTAATGCGCCGTGAAGAATACGCAATGCCTCGATGTTCACCCCCATGACGTGCAGCAGGTGCTGACGTTTCTGGACGCCATGGAAGCACGCGATCTACCGCTTGCCCAGCGCTGTCTGGCCGAGCATGTCGTCATGCAGTTTCCGGGAGCGCCCGCCATGCATCATCTCGACGACGTGGTGGCGTGGGCCCGACACCGTTATCGCCGCGTCAGTAAAACCTTTCATGCCGTGAACCACTGTTTGACACCTCGCCAAAGCATCGTCGTGTGCCACGGCGAGCTGGCCGTCGAGTGGTTGGACGGCAGCACCAGCGCCAGCGTGCGCTTCATTGACCGCTTCGAATTAACCGATGGACTGATTACCCGCCAGGATGTCTGGAATGACCTGGCGCTGGCGCAACCCGCCCCCCACATGACGAGACCGCTATGACACGCCAACACAATATTTCCCATCAGGCTTCCTCTCCCCTGGCGCACCAGCCAGCCCAACTGAAGCAGCACTTGAACGACAGCAGGATCGTCGTGGCCCCCGGCGTCTTCGATGCCCTCGGCGCATCGCTTGCCGAGCAAGCAGGCTTCGACACCGTCTACCTGTCGGGTGCCAGCCTGGCCTACACCCAGCTGGGCCGCCCAGACATTGGCCTGCTCAGCATTACCGAAATTTGCACCGCCATGTCGCACATTCGCGAGCGCACGCAGCTTTCGGTGGTGGTGGACTGCGATACCGGCTTCGGCAACGCCATGAACGTCATGCGCAGCGTACGTTTGCTGGAGCGCGCAGGCGCCAATGCCATTCAGCTGGAAGACCAGACCTATCCTAAACGCTGCGGCCACCTGCGTGGCAAAACGCTGGTCTCCAAAGGTGAAATGGTCGGCAAATTGCATGCCGCATTGGACGCTCGGGAAAGCGACAGTACGCTGATCATCGGCCGCACCGACGCACTGGGTGTCGAAGGCACCGACAGCGCCATCGAGCGCGCCCAGGCCTACTATGAAGCGGGCGTCGATATGCTGTTCATCGAAGGCATTCGCAGCGACGAAGATATCGGCAAGATCATGGCACAGTTCAAAGGCAAGGTGCCCATCATGGCCAACATGGTGGAAGGCGGCGACACCCCGCTGAAAAATGCCAAAGCCCTGGAAGCGCTGGGCTTTTCGATGGTGATTTTCCCAGGCGCCCTGGTCCGGGCCATCACCCACATGGCCAGCCGCTTTTTTGCCACGCTGAAAGAGGATGGCACCACCGATGCGTTTCGCGGGCAGATGCTCGATTTCAAACAGCTCAACGACTACCTGGGCACCCAGGCGATGCTCGAGCTGGGCGAACAGTACGACAATCGCTAGCGCTCGTTCATCGGTACGTTGCGATTAGTGACCCGTGCCGCCAACCAATAACGATTCAGGAGACGATGATGCAGACCACCGACAAAACGGCAAAAGAGATCTTTCACGAGGTCATGGCCAACCCGCAGCGAGTGCCCTTCGGCTTTGGCAAGAAAGCGGTGCTGGTCAATGTGGACCCGCAAAAGGCCTACACCCGCACCGACCTCTTCAAGACCGCCTACGAAACCGACCCCAAACAGCTGGAGTATACGAACCAGTTGGCGCGTGGCTTTCGGGAGAAGGGCTGGCCGGTGGTCTGGACCCATGTTGCCTTTCTGGACTCCGCCGAAGATGCAGGCGTGTGGGGCACCCGTACCGACACCCCCGACTCGCTGCAAAACATCAAGTACGGCTCCGAGCGCGCCGAGTTCGACGAGCGCTGCGAGATCGACCGCAGCCGCGACGTAATCTACACCAAGCGCATGCCCTCGGCATTTTTTGAAACGCCGCTGCAGTCACTGCTGGTATGGCACCAGGTCGACACGGTGATCATCACCGGTGGCTCCACGTCGGGCTGCATCCGCGCCACTGCCGTGGAGAGCCTGTCCCGCGGCTACCGCACCATCGTGCCCATGGAGTGCGTGGCCGACAAGCACGAGAGCTACCACTACGCCAACCTGACCGACCTGCACCTCAAGTACGCCGATGTCATGCCCGTGGCTGACGTGCTGGCGTGGCTCGAGGGCGATGCATAAGGCGAGGAGCCCACGATGAAAGAGTCACTTGGCGTTTACGACTACTGGGCCTACGACCAGCGCCCGAAAATCACCTGGCCCGGCGGCGCAAAGGTAGCCTTCTGGGTGGCCCCCAATATCGAGTATTACGAGATCGACCCGCCGCAGAACCCGAGCCGCAAACCGTGGCCGCACCCCCACCCGTCGGTGCCCGGCTACAGCATTCGCGACTATGGCAACCGGGTGGGCCACCAACGCCAAATGGCCCTGCTGGACAAGTACGGCATCCGCGGCTCGGTATCGCTATCCACGGCACTCTGCGAGCATCATCCCGAAATCATCCAGATGTGCCAGGAGCGCGACTGGGAGTTCTTCAGCCACGGCATCTACAACACCCGCTACACCTATGGGCTGAGCGAAGCCCAGGAGCGGGCGATGATCCGCGACAGCATGGAGACCATCCATCGCCACACCGGCCAGGCCTGCGCCGGGTATCTGGCGCCTGCGCTCTCCCATTCGGAGCGCACCCTGGACCTGTTTGCCGAAGTGGGCGAGGAGCTATTCGGCGAGCAAGGCGGTGTTTACACCTGCGACCTGTTCCACGATGACCAACCCACGCCGGTCAGCGTGCGTTCCGGCAAGCGGTTCATCTCGATGCCCTACTCGCTGGAGATGAACGACACCATCGTCTACGCGGTGAACAAGGTCGAGCCGCGCCAGTACGCCACTATGCTCAAGCGCCACTTTGACCGCCTGTACCTGGAGGGCGCAGAGTCCGGCACGGTGATGTGCATTCCCACCCACAACTATCAGGTGAGCTGCCCCCACCGCATCAAGGCATTCGAAGAAGCGCTGGAGTACATCACCGGTCACCCGGATGTGTGGGTCGCCACGGGCCGCGAGATTGCCGATTACTACCTGGCCCACCATTACGATGCCGCCCTCGACAGCATCCAGGCCCAGGCCGCCACCGCACGCAGGGAGGGCTAACCCCATGGCATCCAACGACATGGCGCTCAACGACGACTATCTCGATTACCCCTTGCGCCGCCACGGCTACGACCACGACCGCTATGCATGGTCGATGCTGGGCGAGCGCGCCCCCGTTACCTGGCCCGGCGGCAAGACATTGGCGGTGTGGATCAACATATCGCTGCAGTTCTACCCGCTCGACCAGCGCGGCGTACCGTTCAAGGTACCCAACGGCATGACCATGCCCTACCCGGACCTGCGCCACTTCTCGCTGCGGGATTACGGCAACCGCGTGGGCATCTATCGTGTGCTGAAAGCGCTGGCCGCGCACGACATCACACCGACCTTTGCGATCAACGCCCAGCTTGCCGAGCAGACGCCCTATCTGGTGCAGCGCTTGAAAGAGCACGGCGGCGAGTTCATTGCCCACGGCTGGAACATGGATCACCTGCACTACGGCGGCCAGCCCATTGAAGAAGAGGCCGAGCTGGTCAAGCGCTCCGTAGACACCCTGCGGCGGGTGACCGGCCAACCGGTACGCGGCTGGCTCAGCCCCGCCAAGCACCAGAGCTTCAACACCCTGGACCTGCTGGCAGAAAATGGCCTCGAGTACTGCGCCGACTGGGTGAACGACGACCTGCCTTATGCCTGTGCCACCCACACCGGCCACTTGACCATGATGCCACTGGCCACCGAGATCGAAGATCAGTTCGTGATGAGCCAGAACCTGCACTCGGAAGACTCATGGGCGACGCAGGTAAAGGACGCCTTCGACTTCCTGCTGGAAGAGTCCCGCGAACAGGGTGGGCGGCTGTTTGCGCTGAACCTGCACCCCTGGCTGGTGGGCCAGCCTCACCGCATCGCCTGCCTGGAAGAGGTGCTGGCACACATCAGCGGGCATGCCGACGTATGGCAGGCCCCGGCGGGCGAGATTCTGGATGCCTTCCACCAAGCTGCGGAGCAAGCGTAATGGCGATACTTCCTTATTCACCCGGTGGTTTCGATGCCCACCTGCCGCTGCTGATCATCGGTGCGGGTGCCTGCGGGCTAGTGGCCGCCCTGGCAGCACAGGAAGCGGGTATCGAGCTTGCGGTGCTAGAGCGCGATGCCCTGCCCCGTGGCAGCACGGCGATGTCGTCGGGCTTTATTCCTGCCGCCAATACGCGCTTTCAGCATGAGCTGGGCGTCACCGACTCCGCCGAGGCCATGGCAGAAGATATTCAAAAGAAGAATGGCTTCGAGGCGGACCCGGCCATCGTCGACCTGCTGGCCAGCCAGTCCGGCCCCACCATCGAGTGGCTGGCAGACCGGCACGGTGTGCCTTTCGAACTGGTGGAAGGCTTTCTCTACCCTGGCCACCGCCACCTGCGCATGCACGCCACGCCTCGGCGCACCGGGGAAGAGTTGATGGGCGCGCTGCTCAACGCCGCCGAAGCCGCAGGCATCGACATCCTGACCCAGGCCCGAGTAGTGGATCTGCACGTGGACAGCTCACAGCGCGTGCGCGGCGTCACCTTGGAGCGCCCAGACGGCAGCCGCGAAAGCATTGGTTGCGACGCGCTGATTCTGGCCTGCAACGGCTATGGCGGTAACCCTGAGCTGGTCGAGCGCTACCTGCCCACGCTGAAACACGCACTCTATTACGGCCACGAAGGCAACCAGGGCGATGCCTTGCTATGGGGCCAGGCAATGGGCGCGAGCACCAAGGATCTGGGCGCCTGCCAGGGCCATGGCTCCCTCGCCACGCCGCACCAAACGCTGATCAGCTGGGCGCTGATGATGCAAGGGGGTATTCAGGTCAATATCAAGGGCGAGCGCTTTTCCAATGAGCATGGCGGCTACTCCGAACAGGCGGCCAAGGTGCTGGCGCAGCCGGAGCAAGTGGCCTGGAACCTGTATGATGCGCGCATTCATGAGTCTGCGCAGGCGTTCGAAGATTATCGTAATGCCGAGGAGAGCGGCGCGGTACGCAGTTTCTCAAACCTGGAAGAGATGGCCACGGGCCTGAAGCTCCCCCTGGGCGCACTGCAAGCCACCTTCACCCAGATGCAGCAGCATGCCGAGCAGCAAACGGCCGATGCATTTGGCCGCCGCTTCGAACCCGCCAACCTGCTGAAAGCCCCCTACTACGCCATTCGCGTCACTGGGGCGCTGTTCCATACCCAAGGCGGCCTGGAAGTGAACCGCAAGGCCCGCGTGCTCGATACCCAGGGCCAGGCACTGCCCAACCTGTTTGCCGCAGGCGGCGCGGCGCGCGGGGTGTCGGGCTCCAACGACAGCGGCTATCTTTCCGGCAACGGGCTGTTGAGCGCCGTGGTGCTGGGCGCGGTAGCAGGCAAAAGCGCCGCCGAGTTGCTGCACTTGAAGCTCAGCTCCGCCGCGCTTCCTTGACCTACCTCACCTGCACACCACTCGCTGGCCGGGTGGTGTGTCCTTAAAACGCCTTCTCCAACGCAAAGCGCGGCTGGGTGTGGCCCTCTTTGGTGACGCTTTCGGTAAACATCGCCAGCGGGCGCACCCAAAGGCCGTAGTCGCCGTAGAGGGCGCGGTAGACCACCAGCGGTTCTTCGCTTTCGCTGTGCTGGGCGGTGCCCATTACTTCGTAAAGGTTGCCTTTGTAGTGGCGGTAAATGCCAGGGGTCGGGGTGGTCATTCGCTTTCCTTTTCGGTTGTGTGTGTGGCGGCGGGCTGCTGCGCTTTTTTGGCCAGCCGCTCCAGCACTTTGGAGGCAGCCACGAAGCCAAAGGTGCCGGTGAGAAAGGTCGCCGCGCCAAAGCCGGAAGCGCAGTCCAGCCGTGTGGCATCGCCGCTGCCGGGCTTTTGCAGGCACACTTCGCCGTCGGCGCCGGGGTAGATCAGCTGCTCGTCGGAGTAGACGCACTCCACCGAGAAACGCCGCTTGGGGTTACGGGAGAAGCCGTAGTCGCGGCGCAGCCGGGAGCGCACTTTGGAAAGCAGCGGGTCGTGCTCGGTGCGGGTCAAATCCGCCACTTGAATGCGCGTGGGGTCGGTTTGCCCGCCTGCCGCACCGGTGACGGTAATCGGGATCTTGCGCCGCTTGCACCAGGCAATCAGCGCGGCCTTGGCGATGACGCTGTCGATGGCATCCACCACGTGGTCGGCATCGTCGGGAATGCGCTCGGCCAGATTGGTGGGCGTGACGAAGGCGGTATCCGCCACGATCTCGGTCTCGGGGGCTATCAGGCGGCAGCGCTGGGCCAACACGTCTACTTTGGGCTGACCAATCGTGCCATCCAGCGCGTGAAGCTGGCGGTTGACGTTGGAGACGCAAACGTCGTCCAGATCGATCAGCGTGAGCTTGCCGATGCCTGAGCGGGCCAGGGCTTCCACCGTCCAGCTACCCACACCACCGACCCCGACGACCACCACGTGGGCACGGCGAAATGCCTGCGCCGCACGCTGGCCGTAAAGGCGCCGAATACCGCCAAAGCGGAAATCATAATCGCTGGAAGAGGGCGTAGATTCATTCAATGACATGGGCTGACTCACAGGGCTTGCAGGACAGAAGGCTTGGCAATGGGTGGCGTTCGCACGCTATCCAGGGGTAAATGCCCCTGCCAGCCAAACTGCTCGAACAGGTGCTTCATGGTGTCGTCCACGGCACAGCCAAGCTGAATGCGCTTATCCAGCAGCGGATGATCGAAGGCCAGGTAAGTCGCTGCCAGCAGCAGGCGTGGCGCTGCCAGCTGTTCGGCAAAAAAACGGTTGTGGACACTCTTGCCGTGCTTGGCGTCGCCGATGATCGGGTAGCCGCGACGGGACAAGTGGCGGCGTATCTGGTGCCGTCGCCCGGTCAGGGGGCGCGCCTCCACCAGCGAGTAACGCGCCACCGGGTAGCGGTCTACCTGCACGGGTAGCTCGACGCTGTCCAGGCGGCGAATGTCGGTCATCGCGGGCATGGCGGGCATTTCCGCCTTGGGTCGGGTGCCGTCCTCCTCCCTGAGCGGGTAGTCCAGCCGCTCCTGCTCAGGTGCCTTGCCGCGCACCACGGCCAGGTAACGCTTCTCCACCTGGCGTTCGCTGAACGCCTCGGCCAGCAGCGCCGCCGCTTCCGACGAGAGTCCCAGCACCATGACCCCAGAGGTGGGGCGGTCCAGCCGATGCACGGGATATACCCGCTTGCCCAACTGGTCGCGCAGGCGCTGGAGCAGAAATTCGGTTTCTCCCCGCGCCAGGGCGGAGCGGTGCACCAGCAGCCCGGAAGGCTTATGCACGGCAACGAGATGCTCATCCTGATAGAGGATGTTGAGTGGCGGCATGGAATTCCCTACTAACGGCATGAAACGACGACCCGGGTGGCGATATGCCCGGCGGGCTATTGTCGCGGCTACAGAGGTGAATGTCATCCGTTGCACAGACGAGAATGACTTTCATACCTAACCTGATATGTTATAAAATAACTCTTTTATTCCATCAGGAGTTTCTTATGAAGCACGCCTTTGCTGCGGGAGTCACCCTCCTACTGGCTTTACCCGTAACGCCTGCTGCATGGGCGAACGAACAGCGCCTGGATATCGTCGCCCCGTGGGAAATCAAAGGGCCAGACCCGGCCATCTCGGGCTATGTATTTGGCCGCATGCGCGTGGCCGAGACCCTGGTGGACACCGACTCGAACGGGCAGCTTGCCCCAGGACTCGCCAGCGCCTGGGAGGTCTCCGAAGACGGCCTGACATGGCGTTTCACGCTGCGGGAGGGAGCCACCTTTCATGACGGCAGCGCCGTGACCGCCGAGGCAGCGCTCCACAGCCTGGAAGTCGCCCGTGCCAAACCGGGCATACTCGACAGCGCCCCGATTCAGCAGATGCGGGCCGACCAGGGTGCCGTGGTCATCGAGCTGGAAAGCCCCTTCTCGCCCCTGCCGGCCCTGTTGGCACACTCCACCGCGCTGATTCTTGCCGATGCGGCGTTTGCCGATAATGGCGACGTCGTGGCGATGATCGGTAGCGGCCCTTATCAGGTGGAGGCGCTCTCGCCACCGCAGCGCATGACCGTCACGCGGTTCGAGGATTACTGGGGAGAGCCCGCCAACATTGCCAGCGCCAGCTACCTGGCCGTTAGCCGAGGCGAAACCCGCGCCCTGATGGCCGAAAGCGGTGACGCCGATATCGTGTACACCCTGGACCCCGCCAGCCAGGCACGCCTGGCGCGTCACGCACGGCTAGCGCTGCACGCCGAGCCGCTGCCACGCACCATCATGCTGAAACTGAATGCAGGCCATGCGCTGCTGGAAGATGCGCGCGCTCGTCAGGCGCTGAGCATGGCCATCGACCGGCAGGGCATTGCGGCGGGCCTGCTGCGCACCCCGGAAGCCGCGGCCGCCGAACTCTTCCCGGATAGCCTTGGCCCCTGGCACCTGGGGCTTGACCCTGCGGATGCCCAGGATATCGAGGCCGCCAAGGCGCTGCTGGCCGAACTGGGCTGGGAAGCAGGGCGTGATGGCATGCTGGAGCGCGATGGCCAGCCGTTTGCCTTGACCCTGCGCACCTATGCGGATCGCCCCGAGCTTCCGGTCGTGGCCACTGCCCTGCAGGATCAGTGGCGCGATATTGGTGTCGCGCTGGAAGTCGCCGTGGGTAACGCCAGCGAGATCCCTTCCGGCCACCACGACAACAGCCTGGAAGTCGGCCTGGTAGGCCGCAACTACGGTCTGGTGCCCAACCCACTGGGCTCGCTGATGGACGATATCGGCAGTGACGCCAACTCGATGGGCGGCGACTGGGGCACCATGAACTGGCGTGACGAAGAGGTGGCTCAGTGGCTGGACGCGCTGCGTCAAGCCACCGACGAGCAAACCCTCGATGACCTGGCACCGCTGGTCGCAGAGCGCCTTCACCAGCAGATGCCGCTGATTCCCGTGGCCTGGTATCAACAAACCGCAGCGGTCAACAGCGCCCTGGAAGGGTTCTCCATCGATCCGCTGGAGCGCAGTTACCGCATCGACCAAATGGGGTGGGCAGAGTGATATCACGCTGGAACCATGGATTGGGCCGACTACTGTGGTCGCGGCTGTTGCAGGCAGGGCTGGTGGCCTGGCTGGTGGGCACGCTGACGTTCATCATTACCCGCACCCTGCCAGGCGATATGGCCTACCGCATTGCTGCCGGTCGCTATGGGCATGACATGGTGGATGGCGCCGCCGCCGAGGCCGTGCGGGCCGAGCTGGCGCTGGACCAGTCGGGCCTGGGCGCCTACCTGGGCTGGCTATGGGATCTCGTCCAGTTCGACCTGGGCCGCTCGCTGGTGAGCGGGCGGCCGGTGCTGGAAGAGCTTTCCCACCAGTTGGGCCACTCCTTGAGCCTGGCCGTGGTGGCGGTGTTGCTCTCGCTGCTGATTGGGCCCCCGCTGGGGCTGGCGGCCGGGCGCCGCCCCGGCGGCCTGCTGGATCGCACCAGCGAAGTCGCCGCCAGCGTGTTGCGCGCGCTGCCCGCCTTTGCCGTCGGGCTACTGCTGATCATGCTGTTTGCCGTCACCCTGGGCTGGCTGCCGGTGGCAGGCCACGGTGGGCCGATGCATACCGTGCTACCGGCCCTGACGCTGGCGCTGGGCCTGGCGGCGGTCTCCAGCCGCGTGGCTCGCAACGCCATGGCCGAGGTTTCCCAGTCGGCCTACTACGCCTTTTCTCATACCAAGGGCCTTGGGCCACGGCGCAGCTTCCTGCGCCACGGTCTGCGCAACGCATCGGTGCCCGTGGTGGCCTATCTGGGCGTCCAGTTCGTCTACCTGATCGAAGGTGTCGTGGTGGTCGAAACCCTGTTCGCCTGGCCCGGCATCGGCCACGCCCTGGTGCACGCCATCGTGGCCCGAGACGTGCCGATGATTCAGGGCACGGCGCTGGTCATGGGCCTGCTGTTCGTGCTGCTGAATACGGCGGTGGATATCGCCTGCCACCTACTCGACCCAAGGAGACGCCAAGCATGATGGGCACTACCTCGTCACGGCTATCTGCCTCCCGCCCCCTGCATGGCCATACGACACTGCTATCGGCGCGCCAATGGTGGGGCGCGGGCCTGCTGGCCCTGCTGCTCGCCTTTGCCTGGCTGGTGCCCTGGCTGGTCGACGCAGACCCCGCCCGCCAGCAGCTCAGCCGCATCCTGCAGGCACCCTCGCTGGCCGAGCCCTTCGGTACCGACCACCTTGGCCGCAGCATGCTGGCGCGTATGGCGGCAGCCATTCGGCTCTCATTGGGCATGGCACTGCTCAGCGTAGCCACCGCCGCCATTCCCGGCGTACTGCTGGGCGTCGTGGCGGGCTGGCGGGGCGGCTGGACCGACCGCCTGCTGGGTAGCGTTGCCGATGCCTGCCTGGCGCTGCCGGGCCTGTTGCTGGTGCTGCTGCTGGCCGCCATCGCCCCCGGCAACTTCTGGACCCTCTATGTGGGGATCTCGCTGGTGCTGTGGATCGAGTATTTCCGGGTAGTACGAGCGCGCACCCAAGCGCTGGTCACTTCGCCACAGATCGAAGCCAGCCGACTGCTGGGCTTTGGCCCGGTGATGCTGTTTCGTCGCCACTTATGGCCGGAGCTGGCGCCCCAGGTGTTTACGCTGGCCGCCTTCGGTGCCGCCAGCGCGATTCTCGCCATGGCCGCGCTGGGCTTTGTCAGCGTTGGCCTGCGGCCGCCCACGGCGGAACTGGGCTTGATGATGATCGAGCTGTTGCCCTACTACCACGAAGCCCCCTGGGCCATGGTGCAGCCGATTTTCGTGCTGTTCGTGGTGGTCTTGAGCTTGAACCTGCTGGCAGGGAAGGACCCACGATGACCTCCATGACGCTCACCACTCAACTGCTGGATGTCAGTGATCTGGAGATCACTGGCGATGGCGTCACCATCGCCCCGATCAGCTTTCGCCTGGCCGCTGGCCAGCGCCTGACCCTGCTGGGGGAAACCGGTTCGGGCAAGAGCCTGATTGCCCAGGCCATCATGGGCACGCTGCCGCCGGGGCTGGCGGCGCAAGGTTCGCTGGAAATTGCCGGTGTGACTTACCCTGCCAACGCCCCGCAAAGCCGGCAGGCGCTGTGGGGCCGCACTCTGGCGCTGCTGCCCCAGGAGCCCTGGAACGCGCTGGACCCCACCATGCGCGCCCTGCCACAAGTGGCAGAAACCCATCGTTTCGTCGCTGGCAAAACAGCAGCAGACGCCCAAGCCGCCGCCAAGGCCGAGTTGAGCCGCCTGGGTCTTGCCCATGCGCTGCATAAACTCCCGGGGGAGCTTTCCGGCGGCATGGCCCAGCGGGTGGCCTTCGCGGCCGCCAGCGCTGCGGGTGCTGCCATGGTGATTGCCGATGAGCCCACCAAAGGGCTGGATGCCCCGCGCCGGGATGAAGTGGTCGAATTACTGGCCAGCACCCCCGAGCGTGGCGGCGCCCTGCTGACCATCACGCACGATATCGAAGTCGCCCGGCGACTGGGGGGCGAAGTGATCATTCTGCGCAAGGGGCAGGTGGTCGAACGCGGCCCTGCCGAGGTGCTGCTGAACCACCCGAATACCGAGTATGCCCAACGCCTGCTGGCCGCCGAACCCAGCCGCTGGCCCGATCCCCCCGTGTTTCGTGGCCACGCCGAGGCCCCCGTGGTCAGCGCCCAGGGGCTTGCCATGACGCGCGGCGGTCGAGAGCTCTTCTCCCAGCTGGAGGTCAGCCTGCGCCCCGGCGAAATCGTCGGCGCGGTGGGCCCTTCCGGCTGCGGAAAGAGCACGCTGGGCGATATTCTGCTGGGCGTCACGCGGCCCAACCAGGGGCGCGTCGACTACCATCAAAGTATTCCCGTACTGGGCCGCCAGAAGCTCTACCAAGACCCTCCGGCCGCCTTTTCGCCACACTGGACACTGGCGCAGCTGCTGGCCGACCTACAGCGGCGTCACCGCTTCGACCCGGCACGGGTAGCACCGCTGCTGCAGCGCCTGGGGCTCGACGACCACCTGCTGGCCCGACGGCCGGGGGAGATTTCCGGCGGCGAACTGCAGCGCTTCGCGATGCTGCGCGTGCTGCTGCTCGAGCCGCGCTTCCTGTTCGCCGACGAACCCACGTCCAGGCTCGACCCCGTCACTCAGCAGCACACCCTCAGCCTGCTCATCGAGCTGGCCCGGGAACAGGGCTGTGCGGTGATGCTGGTCAGCCATGACCCGGCCTTGATCGAGAAAGTGTGTGATCGTCAGATGGCCCTGACGTTGGCGGGTTAGCCCTTCGCCAACTACCTTGATAAGGCACCCCTTGGCACGCCACGCTGTGCCAGGGCTTCCATGGACAAGGAAAGGAGCCATCACATGCGCTATTCATTACCGCTGACCGGTATCGCTGCGGCCCTGCTGTTGGCAGGCGCGGCACAGGCCAATGAAGCATTGGACGTCGAGATACACAAGGTGAGCGCTGAAGGTATCGAAGAGTCGATTGGTACCATCGCCATCGAGCATACCGATCACGGCGTGCTCTTCACGCCCTCCCTGAGTGATCTGGAGCCAGGCGTGTACGGCTTTCACATGCATGAAAACGCCAGCTGCGACCCGGCTGAAAACGAAGATGGCGAGATGACCGCAGCGCAAGCGGCTGGTGGCCACTACGACCCCGAAGAGACCGACACCCACCAGGGCCCCTATGGCGATGGCCACCTGGGTGATTTGCCGGTGCTGACCGTCAATGAGGACGGAGAAGCCAACCTGCCGGTGCTGGCACCGCGCCTAAGCATGGAAGACGTGCTGGGCCGCAGCCTGATCATTCATGAAGGCGGCGACACCTACGATGACGAACCTCACCTGGGCGGCGGCGGTGCTCGCATGGCGTGTGGCGTGATCAGCTCGTAATTCCACTAAAGTCGTCAACCACTAAAGTTGTAAGGCATGACCTGACAGGTCTCTGTACATTCCTTCCGGCTAAATAAGCGTGGCCCGTCAAGGGCCACGCACTCCCCCAGACCTGTTGAGTGCTTTACATGATTACCTTCATTCTCTCGATACTGCTGCTGATCGTGGGTTACTTTACCTACGGAAAGTTCGTCGAGCGCGTGTTTGTCGCTGATCGTAAGCGCCAGACTCCCGCTTTCAGCATGCGCGACGACATCGACTACGTGCCGATGAATACGACGCGCAACTCCTTGATCCAGCTGCTTAACATTGCAGGCGTAGGCCCTATTTTCGGCCCGATCCTGGGGGCGCTGTACGGCCCGGTGGCGTTCGTCTGGATCGTCATTGGCTGTATTTTCGCCGGTGCCGTTCACGACTACCTGACCGGCATGATCTCGATTCGCAATCACGGCGCGCACTTGCCCCAACTGGCTGGCAAGTTTCTGGGCAAAGCCATGAAGCACGTGGTCAACGGCTTTGCCATTTTGCTGCTGTTGCTGGTGGGTACGGTGTTCGTGACGTCGCCCGCTGCCCTGCTGGCCAACATGACCTCTTTCTCGGTCACGCTGATCATCCTGGCCATCTTTGCCTATTACCTGGTGGCCACGCTGCTGCCCATCGACAAGGTGATTGGACGTATCTACCCCTACTTTGGAGCGCTGCTGCTGTTCAGTGCCGCCGGTATCGGCATCGGCCTCGTGGTCACTGGGGCGCCCATTCCCGAACTCTCTTTCCAGAACATGCACCCGGACAATGCGCCCATTTTCCCGCTGCTGTTTCTGACCATTTCCTGTGGTGCGCTTTCCGGCTTTCATGCCACCCAGACACCGATCATCTCGCGAACCACTGAAAACGAAACCAATGGCCGCAAGATCTTCTACGGCATGATGATTGCCGAAGGCGTGATTGCCATGATCTGGGCCGCCGCCGCCATGAGCCTGTTCTACGGCGACCAGACCCTGTCCGACGTGCTGGCGTCCGGTGGCCCGGCCGCCGTGGTCAGCGAAGTCTCTACCACCATGCTGGGCGCCGTAGGTGGCACGCTGGCAGTACTGGGTGTCATCGTGCTGCCCATCACGTCCGGCGACACCGCTTTCCGCAGTGCGCGCATGATCATTGCCGACTATCTGAAAGTGGGCCAGAAACCGATCGCCAAGCGCATCATGATCGCGCTGCCGCTGTTCGTGGCCTCTTATGCGCTCACCCACATGGACTTCACGCTGCTGTGGCGCTACTTCTCCTGGGCCAACCAGACCACCGCCGTCATCGCCCTGTGGACTGCGACGATGTACCTGGTACTCTCACGCAAGCCCTACCTGATCACCTCCATCCCGGCGGTCTTCATGACCATGGCAACGTTCACCTACCTCGCCTACGCCCCCATTGGCTTCAACCTGCCGCTGCAGGTCAGCTACGTAGTTGCCGCGTGCGGTACGCTGGTGTGCATCGCGCTGTTCATGAAGCGGGTACGTCGCCTGAGCCGGACGACCTTCAGCGTCGATGAACCCGTTCTCGAGGCCCCAGCGAATCCGGGGGGCCAGCTGGCGCCTCAGGGCCAGTGACCCGCCATTCATTCCGAAGCGCATAAAAAACGGGCAGCCCCTTGGGGCTGCCCGTTTTGGTTGGCGGGGCGATGCAGTGCATGCCCGGCTTGACGCGTTACTCTTCGTCGGTCGCCAGCGCCATGTGCTTTTGCAGATAGTTCTGAATACCGACCTGCTCGATCAGCTTCAGCTGCGTTTCGATGTGGTCGATGTGACCCTCTTCATCGGCCAGCAGGTCGCGCAGCAGGTCGCGGGTCACGTAATCCTTGACGCTTTCGCAGTAGGTGATGGCTTCGATGTAGTCGTTGCGGCCGTCGTGCTCGATCTTGAGATCGGCTTCCAGCATTTCCTTGACGTTCTCGCCGATGTGCAGCTTGCCGAGGTCTTGCAGGTTGGGGATGCCTTCCAGGAACAGGATGCGCTCGATCAGCTTGTCAGCGTGCTGCATCTCTTCGATGGACTCGTCGTACTCCCACTTGGCCAGGGTTTTCAGACCCCAATCCTTGTACATCTTGGCGTGCAGGAAGTACTGGTTGATGGCGACCAGTTCGTTGCCGAGTGCGATGTTGAGATGCTGAATGACCTTCGGATCACCTTTCATGCCGTCACCTTCTTTTAGCGTACAGTGCTGTTGATTACAGCTGCGTCAAACAAGGAGTATAGGCCATAAAAAGGCTTACTCCCAACGTTGTCGGGAGTATAGGCGGGCACACAAAAAATTCAAGTAAATCAGTTATTTGCTAAATATAAAACCAACAAGAGTGATTCGCGTCATACGGCGTAAGCGAGACTCATGTCGGCTTCGGCCCGCGCCACCTGGACCGCTTCACGGGTCAGCGACTTGGCATAGCAGGCGCATTTGCCGCACTGCGTGCCACAGCCGGTAGCTTCACGCACTTCTCGCCAGCTGCGCGCTCCGTCGCTCACTTGCTGGCGAATCTGATGATCGGTTACTCCTTTGCACACGCATACGTACATAGCGGCACCTCATACAAGACATGAGGTGAATGTAAATGATTCGCATACATCTTTTCAAGTAGAAAACACTACTCTTTAGTAGCGATTCTTCTTGAGGTTCTGCTAATGGATAGCTAACCGATTGACGAAAAGCTATTTTTCATCCTTTCCATAGCCCAACTTCTTCATCATTTTTTATCATTTTTTGGGCAGCACCACGGTTTCCGTGCGCGATACGATGTCGGGCCAGCTTCTGCTCTGCCGGTCGAACAGCACCCACCAGTAGCCCAGCCCCAGGGCGGCCAGCGACACCCAGGCCACCGCACAGCGAATCAGGCTCTGCTGCAAGGAGATGGCATGCCCGTCCAGCGTTTGCACGCGCAGCCGCCAGGCCTGCATCCCCAGCGTCATGCCGCCACGTCGCCAGGCATAGACGAAAAACAGCGTCACGAAGAACACCAGCATCAGTCGCAAGCTCCAGATGTCCAGCGCCGTCGTGCCGATTTCATCCGCCGTCTGGCCCAGTACGAAACGAAAGAACGCCAGATGGGCGACGGTGGCTGCAATCCAGATGGCCAGCACCAGAAAACCGTCGTAAATCATGGCACCCAGACGGCGTCCCAGCCCCGCAGGCCACACGCTGTCTAACTGGGTGAAGCGTCTTGTATGGGTCACTCTTTCCATCCTCTTTTCAATGCGTATACCCCGCTCAACCGTTGCGGCGCAGGAAGTAGATGCCCACCGCCGCACAGGCCAGGGTGGGCACCAGAACGGCCCAGACCGGCGAAAACCCGAACAGCGTGGAGGCCGGGGCCAGCAGGTCCTGTACGTACTTGAACAGCAGCCCGGTGACCACGCCATAGAAGACCCGCGTCCCCGCCGCCACGGTACGCAGCGGGCCAAACACGAAGGACGCTGCAATCAGTACCAGCGAGCCCATGGTGAGCGGTAGCAGCACCTTCTGCCAGAAGTAGAGCAGCGGCTGGTCCGCCTGTAGCCCTTGGCTCTTGAGGAATTGGGCATAGGCCCAGAGTTCGCTGGGTGCCTGGCTCTGGATATCGCGCAGCAAGCGTTCCAGCTGCGTCGGCGTCAGATCCGTGTCCCAAGCAGTCGTTTGCTGGTAATCCGATTCGGTCCGAGCATCGTATATTCGAGTCGTGGTGACCTCTTCCAGCACCCAGGCGCCCTCTTCCCAGTGCGCGCGCTGCGCATGGGTCGCCTCCACCAGCCGCCGTTCGTCGAAGCGGTAACGGGTCAAATCCAGCACCACGTTGTCGGCACGGATGGCGCCAAAACGGTAAACGCTGTCGCCTTCGAACTGCCAGCCGCTGCGACTGGTCAGCATCGCGCCTTCGCCCTGGCGCTGCTCCAGCCGCCAGGCTTCGGCGTACTGTTCGGTGCGCGGGGTCACGAACTCGGCCACCAGCAGCACCACGACGACGACCAGCAGCACCGGTTTCATGACGCCCCATACGATACGCGCCAGCGAGCGACCCGCTGCCCGCATCACGGTCAGCTCGTTACTGGAGGCCATGCTGCCCAGGCCAATCAGCGCGCCGATCAGCACCGCCACCGGCGCATACTGATAAAAACGCCACGGCAGGCGCATGGCCAGATACAGCAGCACATCCAGAGCGGTGTAATCGCCCTGGGTATCGCTCAAGTCACCAATGTAGGCAATCGTGATGTCCAGCCCCAGCAAGACACACTGCACGACGATAATGGCCGCCAGCACGTTGCGGGCGATATAGCGATCCAGGCGGTCAGCCCCCATCAACCCATTCAGCATTAGCGCATTCCTTTCCGTTGCGAGTGCCACAGCAGCAAACAGCCCAGCCCCAGGAACAGGCCATGCACCGGCCATACGCCGATAGCCGTAGGCAGCGAGCCACCGCCGATGGCATCCACCGCCGCCAGCAGCAGGCTCAGATACGCGACATACAGAAACACCGCAGGCAGCAGCTTGGCAAAGCGCCCCTGGCGCGGGTTCACCCGAGAGAGCGGCTGTGCCAGCAGGGCCAGCACGAAGACCATCAGCGGCAGGCCTACCCGCCACTGAAACTGCGCCTGGGCGCGGGGGCTTGCGTCGTTCCACAGCTCAAGGGTACTGGCATACTCAAGAGAATCCAGTTCCTGACGGTCTCGACTCAAACCCAGCCGCAGGGTATAGCGCTCGAAGGTCAGACGTTCGGCATTCAGAAGTCCTGGGGTGACGCCGTAGCGCTCACCGTTTTCCAGCACCAGGAAGCGACTGCCTGTCTCGACGCTGGTTTCCTGGTAGCCCGACCCGGCCCGGGTCACGTAGCTGTGCGGCTGTTCGGCCCCTGGTCGCGCCTGTTCGTGCACCAGCACTTCCTGCATCTGTCGGCCATCGCTGCTGAAATCGGTGATGTACGCGGTACGCCCACCGCCAAAATCCTGAAAACGTCCGGGGGCCAGTACCGAGACGTCCAGGCGGCTACGCTGCTCTTCCAGCGTGGCTTCGGTTTGCAAGGCCCCGGCAGGCGTCAGCCACAGGCTGCACAGCCCCACCAGCACGGCCACCACGGAAGCGGGCAGCAGCGTCACCCGCAGCAGCCGGGTCGGGCTCATGCCACAGGCCACCATGACGGTGATTTCACTGTTCATGTAGAGCTGGCCATACGCCAGCAGAATGCCGAGGAAAAACGACAGCGGCAGAATCAGCTCCATGAACCCAGGCAGATGGAACACCATCAGGCTGCCCAGAATCGTCACGGGAAAATCGCCCTCGGCCGCATCCGAGAAATAGCGGATGAACCGGCTACCCATGATCACCAGCAGCAGAATGCCTGCCACCGCAGACATGGTCAGTAATACTTCACGAGTTAAGTACCGAAATAATATCAACGTACTCTCCGGCTAGCGGTGCAGGTTGCCATGCAATGCGCCCGTGGCTTGGGTACACTATTCATTGAACTGGATACACTGATCACACTGGTCGTAAATGACGGGGCATTATCCCGAATCACTCGTTGCTTGTCTTGTTGGAGACGTCATGGAATTTTCCGTTCAGACCGCAAACCCAGCCAAAGCCGAAACGGCTTGCCTCGTTCTGCCTGTCTACAAGGATAGCGACTTACTCCCCGCTGTCGCCAAACTCGACGATGCCAGCGAGCGGCTGATCGGCCAACTGCTGAGCCGCGGTGACTTCGACGCCGCCCTGGGCAATGTGCAGATGATTCCCTTTGCGCCGGGGCTCGGCGCCGAGCGCCTGCTGCTGGTCGGGCTGGGAGAGCGCGGCAAATGCCAGGAAGCCGCTTTCCTCAAGGCACTGGATGCGGCCATGACAGCGCTGGTCAAGCTACCCATCGATGAAGCCAGCGCCACCTTCACCGACGTGCCGCTGGAAGGCCGCGATGCCAGCTGGAAAGCGCGCAAGACCCTCGAAGCTGCCGAGCGTGCCCTCTACCGCTTCGATCACTTCAAGTTCGCGCCCGCCAAACCGCCCACCCTGGCCAAGCTTCACCTGATCGTGACGGACGCCGCCGAAGGCCTGCTGGCCAAACAAGGCGCCGCGCTGGGCTGCGCGATTGGGCAAGGCATCAACTTCACTCGCACCTTGGGCAACCTGCCCGGCAACGTCTGCACGCCCCGCTACCTGGCCGAACAGGCCGAAGCGCTGGGGCGCGATTCACAAGGTGCGCTGGCCGTCGACATCCTGGACGAGGAAGCGCTGGAAGCGCTGGGCGCTCACTCGCTACTTTCCGTGGGTCGCGGCAGCCGCGAACCCTCGCGCCTGATCGTGATGAAGTATCAAGGTGCCGAGGATGCCGACGAAGCGCCCCACGTGCTGATCGGCAAAGGCATTACCTTCGATACCGGCGGCATCTCGCTCAAGCCCGGCGAAGGCATGGACGAGATGAAGTTCGACATGGGCGGCGCCGCCAGCGTGTTCGGCACCGTCAAGGCCGTGCTGGCCATCAAGCCCAAGCTCAATGCGGTGTTCATCGTCGCTGCGGCCGAAAACATGCCCGACGGCGCTGCCACCAAGCCGGGCGATATCATCAAGACCCTGAAGGGCTTGAGCGTCGAAGTGCTCAACACCGACGCCGAGGGCCGGCTGGTGCTGTGCGATGCGCTCACCTACGCCGAGCGCTTCACGCCGGCCAGCGTCGTGGATATCGCCACGCTGACCGGTGCCTGCATCGTTGCCCTGGGCCATCACGCCACCGGCCTGCTGGCCAATGACGACGACCTGGCCCTCGACCTGCTGGACGCCGGTGAAACCGCCTGGGACCGCGCCTGGCACCTGCCGCTGTGGGACGAGTACCAGGAGCAGCTGGACTCCAACTTTGCCGACCTGGCCAACATCGGTGGCCGCCCAGCGGGCACCATCACGGCGGCCTGCTTCCTGTCGCGCTTCGCCGACCACTTCCCCTGGGCGCACCTGGACATCGCGGGCACAGCCTGGCACTCCGGCAAACAGAAAGGCGCCACGGGTCGCCCGGTGGGTCTGCTGACCCAATACCTGCTGGACCGTGAAGCCGACGCCCAAGTGGAAAACAGCGGCGACTGACGCCAAAACAGGCCAACAATGGTTGCCTTTCCGTAGCGCAACCGTTAAACCTGACAGCATAAGCGTGTGCCGGGGCTACCTCGGCACACGCGATACCCCATACAACGCTTTTACGCCCTTCGGGGCCTGGCTCTAGCGGAGAGAACACGCCGTGCCCACAGCTTCAGATGCTCAGTTCGACTCACGTTTTGAAACGCTGCCCTCCAACCAGCCGGTGGCCGATGCGATTCGTGACAATATTCTGCAAAACCCAGGATTCGGTAAGCACTTCACCGACCACATGGCCCACGTACGCTGGACCATCGATGCCGACTGGCACGGCCATCAGGTGCGCCCCTACGGCCCGCTGACCCTGGACCCTGCCGCCTCTGTGCTGCACTACGGCCAGGAAATCTTCGAAGGCATCAAGGCGTACCGTCACGCGGATGGCTCGGTGTGGACCTTCCGTCCCGAGAAGAACGCCGAGCGTTTCCGCCGCAGTGCTCGCCGCCTGGCCCTGCCGGAACTCTCCGATGAAGACTTCCTCGGCTCGCTGAAAGCGCTGCTGGCCCAGGATCACGTCTGGGTACCCACCCCCGCCAACGACGCCGACGAGTGCAGCCTCTACCTGCGTCCGTTCATGATCGCTTCGGAAGCGTTTCTGGGCGTGCGTCCGGCCCACGAAGTCGATTACTACGTGATTGCGTCGCCCGCGGCGGCCTACTTCAAAGGCGGCATCGAGCCGGTCTCCATCTGGCTCTCTTCCCACTACAAGCGCGCGGCCCCCGGCGGCACCGGCTTTGCCAAGTGTGGCGGCAACTACGCGGCCTCCCTGGCAGCTCAAAAAGAAGCGGCTGCCAATGGCTGTAGCCAGGTGGCGTTTCTGGATGCGGCCGAGAACAAGTGGATCGAAGAGCTGGGCGGCATGAACCTGTTCTTCGTTTACAAGGATGGCCGCATCGTCACACCGCGCCTGACCGACACCATTCTCGAAGGCGTGACCCGCAACTCTATCCTGACCCTGGCCAAGGATGCGGGCCTGACGCCCGAAGAGCGCGCCATCAGCATCGACGAATGGCGCGAAGGCGCGGCCTCCGGCGAGATCACCGAAGTCTTTGCCTGTGGCACCGCCGCCGTGATCACGCCAGTGGGGGAACTGGTGACCGAAAACGAGCGTATCCGCCTGCAGGGTGACGGCAACAACGAAATAGCCAAGCGCATCCGCAAGACGCTGCTCGACCTTCAGTATGGCCGCAGCGAAGACAAGTACGGCTGGCTGACCCGCCTGGTCTAATCACACCGGGCTTTGCCCCCCGGCCGCTGCTCGGCCGGGGGGAGCACCGCCAGACTGCTGGAGCCATCCGATGGCGCGTATCGATTTCTATATTCTTCCCGACACCACCCTCGACGCCCGCCTGCAGTTCGCCTGTAAACTGGCAGAGACCATCCATCGCAAAGGCTACCGCCTGCACCTGCACTGCGAAGACAAGGCGCTGGCCGAGCAGGCCGACGACGCCCTGTGGCACTTTCGCGACGATGCCTACCTGCCCCATGCGCTGGAAGACAGCGAGCTGGCGGCCAGCGTGCCCATCACTCTGGGCTGGCAGCGGTTGCCGGTGCCCACGGAAGCGACCGCGTTACTTAATCTGCACCCTGAGATCCCCGAGGGTTTCGAGCATTACGCCCGAGTCGCGGAAATCATCAACCAGCACCAGCAGGTGCTGCTGGCCAAGCGCGCCTGCTGGCAGCGCTACAAGGAGCTGGGGCACGAGGTGGTGCCGCACAAATTAGGCTGAGGGCCAGGCGCTCCGAGCAACTCACCCCCTGCCGTCCTCCAAGCATCATTCAATAACAACAACTCCAAGGATGGGACACCCCATGCCGTCAACTGTCCTGGCCCGCTGGCCGCTTGCCGTCATTGTCATTGCTCAGCTCTTTGGTACCTCGCTCTGGTTCAGCATCAACGGCGTTGGCCTGGCGCTGCAGGAAGCGGCGGGGCTCAGCGAGCGCGACCTGGGTCTGCTGACCATGGCCGTTCAAGCGGGCTTCATTACCGGCACGCTGGCCATCGCCACCACGGGCCTGGCGGACCGCGTACGGGCCAGCCAGCTGTTTGCCGTCTCGGCCGTGCTGGGCGCCGTGCTCAATGCCGCCTTCATTGGCGTGGTGGAGAGCCTCTCGCTGGCAGCCATGGCACGTTTCATGGTGGGGCTTTGCCTGGCAGGCATCTACCCGCTGGGCATGAAGCTGGTGGTCAGCTGGACACCCCGCCATGCAGGCTCGGCACTGGGTTGGCTGGTCGGCATGCTGACCCTCGGCATTGCCTCGCCGCACCTGCTGCGGGGCGTCACGCTGCACCTGCCCTGGCAGTGGCCGCTGCTGCTCTCCTCGGTGCTGGCGCTGCTGGCCGCCCTGCTGATTCTGCGGCTGGGCACAGGGCCTCACCTGCCTGCCAAGGCCTCGGCAGGCCGCCCTTGGGCAGGGCTTGCTGCCTTCAAACAGAAAGCTTTCCGCGCCGCGTCGCTGGGCTATTTTGGCCACTGCTGGGAACTCTACGCCCTGTGGGCGCTGGTCCCCTTGCTAGTGACCAGAGAGCTGGAACGGCTCAGCGCCGCCGCCAGCCTTCAGCCGTGGCTCAGCTTTGCCGTGATCGCGCTGGGCCTGCCCGGGTGTGTGCTGGCAGGCCGCTGGAGCCGTCGCATAGGCAGCGCAAAGGTGGCCTTCGTAGCGCTGGCGGCATCCGGCACCCTCTGCCTTCTATACCCGCTGCTGGCGGGCCTTTCCCCAGGGTTCCTGCTGGCCCTGCTGGCGCTCTGGGGCATCAGCGTGATTGCCGACTCGGCGCAGTTTTCGGCCCTGGCGTCGGCCAGCGCGCCCCCCGAGCGGCTGGGTGCCGCCCTGGCCATGATGAATGCCATCGGCTTTGCGCTGACCATCCCGTCCATCGCGCTGGTAACGTCGCTATGGGAAAGCCAGGGGCCCTGGGTGACCTGGTGGCTACTGCCCGGCCCCGTGATTGGCCTGTTGACCATGCGCAGGCTGATCTTGCGCTGACGCACCGAGCTGGATTTGGTAAGGTGCGCGCTTGACGATATAAGGTGTGCCCCATGACCCTTGCAGCCCACTGGGAACCGCTGGACCCAAAACGCCACGGCGCGTTGATGTGGCGACGTTTTACCCGTTACCACTTTGCCCGCCACACCCTCATGACGCCCCTGGCCGATGCGGAGCTGCGGCATGCGGCTGCCTGTTTTCCAATGGCCTTCGTGAACGGTGCTCAAGGGTGGCAAGCGGTGGCGCTGCTGAGCCTCGATGATACCCACAACCTGTTGGTCGATGCCGACGGCCGCTGGCAAGCCGCTTACGTTCCTTCGGCCCTGCGCAGCCACCCCTTTGGCTTGCATCCCGACGCGCCGGGGCAACTCTGCATCGACACCCACTCCCCCTGTGTGGTCGAGGCCCTCGATGGCGAGCCGTTGTTTCAGCAACAGGGTGGCCTGGCCCACTTTCCACAACAGGTGCTGCGCTTTTTGACCCAGCGAGCGCAAGGCTGCCAGCGTGTTGCAAAGGCGCTCTCCGCCCTCGACCAGGCCAGGCTGCTCACCCCTTGGGCGCCAAAGGCCTACCAGGGGAGCGTGACGCTGCATCAGGTGGACGAAAGCGCCTGGCAATCACTTACCGACACACAACTGGGGCTTTTCTGGCAATTGGGAGCCGTGCCTTTGGTGTACGCTCAGTTGCAATCGCAGCACCAGTTGGGGCGACTGCTGGCCTATCGACAGCGCCGCACTCCCCCCGCGCCGGCCGCCTCGCCTGCCGACACGTCTTCCACCCTGGCACAGTGGCAGGAAGCGCTGAACGATGAAGAGCAATACCACTGGCAAGACCCTCGTAAGTGAGTGCTCGGCACCACCTAGATCAGGAAAGTGTATGAACGTAAATGTGATGGCGCTGCCTCGCCGAGTACGCCTGGGTTGTTGCCTGGGGGCCATGCTGTTGCTGACCTGCCCGCTGCTGGTGGCACAGCCTGTATCCGACGCTCAGGAGGAACTGCTCCCCCTGCCCGCCTCGTCACTGGAAGGCCCGGTGTTTACGCCCGAACTGCGCCAGCAGCTGGACGCGTTCCGCTGGCAGGAAGGTCGCTCAGCTCAACGGCACCAGGGCCTCGATGACTTGCGCTACCGCCTCCAGAGCGCGCTGGAACAGCAGCCGAGAATTCTTGCTCAGCGCTCCCGGGAGCGTGAGTCGGTGCTGCAGATCGATGAAGTACGCGCCGTACGTCGCCCGCAAGTCAACGCAGGCCTCGAGTATCGCAATGATCTCCAGCGCACCGAGGCGCTGCCCGACCGCGGCTCGCGGATGGACGCCGTGGTCACCCTCAGCCAACTGCTGCTGGACTTTGGCGCCAGCGGTGAGCGCTTGCGCGCCGCTGATCTCAGCGCGGAAGCGGCATTCTGGCAATCCCAGGTCAGCATCGAAGAGGAAGTCCTCTACGCCATCAATGCCTACCTGGATGTCGCGCGCTTGACCACGCAGCGACAGTTGGCAGAGCACAATCTTCAGCAGCACCAGCGCATTTTCACGGATGTCAGCCTGCGGCGCGATGCCGGGGCGGGCTCGCGAGCGGACGTTCTGCGCGCACAGAGCCGCTTGAGCGATGCCGAGTCTCGACTGATCTCCCTGGAAGGCGAGCTGGCCCGTGCCATCAATGTCTATCAGGAAGCCTTCTTCACGACACCGGACACCCTGGCGCTGCCTGAAAGCGCCGCCATGCTGCGCGACGTCAACGCCGACCAGCTGCTGAACAGCGCCCTCAGCCGCAATGCCGCGTTACGCAGCCGCACCCTGGCCAGCGAAGCCAGCAGCGCCGAAGCGCAGGCCACCCGCAATGCGCGTCTACCCAGCGTCAGTGTCGCCGTCGAGGGTCGCCAGTTCGATGTCAACGACTTCAATGAGTCCGATAACGACGTGGCCCTGCTGTTCAATGTGGATTACACGCCCTACAGCGGCGGCGCCACTTCCGCGCGCGTGGCCCAGGCCGTCGAGCGCCAGCAGCAAAGCCAATACGAGCAGCAGGCGCTGCGCCGCGAACTGGAGCGCGAAGTCCGCTCTGCGCTGACCGATACCCATACCCGGCGTGCCGAACTGGCAGCCCAGACCGCCACCCTGGCCGCCGAAGAGGAAGCCTTGCTGGCATACCGTGATCAATTTGCCGTCGGCCGCAGCAGCATCAACGACCTGCTGGATGCCCAACGAGACCTGTTTCAAGCCGCCTTCGAGCTGGTCAATCGCCGAGTACGCTGGGAGCAGGCCAGCTTTCAACAGCTGGCCGTGACCGGCGAACTGCTGGACGCCCTGGAGATACATATTGAACGCCGCTGATTCGCGCTCCGACGCCCTTGAACAATGCCTGACGTTTGTCGCTTCGCATCTGGAGCTGCCGGTGTCGGCAGCAGCCGTACGGGCGCATCGCGTTGGTAACGAGACCGCCATGACCCCCGATGGCTTCATCGACGCCGCCGAGCGCCATGGCATGGTGGCGGCGCTGGGCGAGCACGGCCTGGAAACGCTGGGTAACTCGCTGCTGCCAGCCGTTGCCCTGCTCCAGCATGGCCGCGCCGTGGTGATCATCGGGCGTATCGATCAGCAGCGGTTTGCGCTTTACGACCCGGCCCTGGGTGACCAGCCGGTGGAGACCACCCTAACAGCGCTGCAGGCCGAATATATCGGCCATGTGATCGCCGTGCGCGCCCGCTATCGTCCCGTCGCGCTCAATCAGGCTCCCGAGGTACAGGGTGGCCACTGGTTCTGGAGCGCACTCACGAACAACCGCTGGGTGTACACCCAAGTGGTGATCGCCGCCGCCCTGACCAACTTTCTCGGCCTGGCGACCTCGCTGTTCATCATGGTGGTGTACGACCGCGTGCTGCCCAATGAGGCCATCGAATCGCTTGTCGCGCTCACCATAGGGGTGAGTATTGCGCTGGTCTTCGACTTTGCCGTCAAGACCTTGCGCCAGCTGTTCATCGAGCGGGCAGGCCAGGAAGCGGACCTGCGCATGGGGCGACGTATCTTCGATCACGTCCTCAACCTGCAGATGAGCGCCAAGCGGGGCTCCACCGGCGGCTTTGCCAATACCCTGCGGGAGTTCGAAACGCTGCGCGATTTTTTCGCCTCTGCCTCCCTCGTGGCCGTGGTGGACCTGCCGTTCATACTACTCTTCGTCGGCGTCATCTATTTGATTGGCGGCCCCTTGGCCATCGTGCCACTGGTGGCGGTCCCGCTGGTGCTGCTGATTGGCGTGGCCGTGCAGCCCTTCCTCAAGCGGCTGTCCGGGCAGGCCTTCGAAGAGAGCCGCTCCAAGCAGGGGGTATTGATCGAAGCCGTGGCGGGTCTTGAAACCATCAAGGCCAGCGGTGCAGCCCCGATGATTCGCCAGCGCTGGGAAGAGAGCGTTCAGCAGCAGTCGAAGGTGGGTCGTCAGGGTCGCGCCATTCAGCAGTTTGCGCTCAACGCCACGGCCCTGGCGCAGCAGGCCGCCCAGGTAAGCATCGTCGTCTATGGCGTGTTCCTGGTCGGGGATGGGGTGATTTCCATGGGCGCCATGATTGCCTGTGTCATTCTCACCGGCCGCGCCCTCGCGCCGCTGGCCCAGCTGGCCCAGACCATGACGCGCATCAATCAGGCTCGCACCTCGTACCGAGCCCTCGACCAGCTCATGAGCATGCCATCCGAGCGCCCCGCCGGGCGCCACTATTTGAGCCGCCCCTCGCTTGACGGCAAGCTGTGCCTGCAGGATGTCAGCTTTCGCTACCCCGAGCAGACCACCGCCGCGCTGGCCAATATCAACCTGACCATCCATCCCGGCGAAAAGGTCGCCCTGCTGGGTCGTGTCGGTTCTGGAAAAAGCACCCTGGCGCGACTACTGCTGGGAATTTACCCGCCTGAGCAGGGCGCCGTTCTGGTGGACGACACGGACCTGCGGCAAATCGATCCTGCGGACCTGCGCCACAACATCGGCAGTGTCCTGCAGGAAGCCTGGCTCTTTTCCGGCACGGTACGTCAGAACATCGCCATCGGTGCACACCACCCGACCGACGAACAGATCCTGAACGCTGCCAGGCTGGCGGGAGCCCACGACTTCATTGCCCGTCACCCGAAGGGCTATGACATGCCCATTGGCGAACGCGGTGAGGGGTTATCCGGCGGCCAGCGGCAGCTGATCTGCCTGGCGCGCGCGCTGCTGGGCGCGCCGCCTATCCTGCTGATGGACGAGCCTACCAGCGCCATGGATATCCAGACCGAAAAAGAGGTCATCGCACGGCTCAAGGCCGCCAGCACGCATCAGACGCTGGTGGTGGTGACCCACCGGACAAGCTTGCTGGAGCTGGTCGACCGCGTGGTGATTCTCGACCAGGGCCGCATCATCGCCGACGGCCCCAAAGCCAGCGTGATGCGCCCGGTAGAAGCCTCCCCCACTCGTACGCGTGAAGGAACAGCCCCGTGAGCCAGTCGCACTCTCCGTTGGATTTCGAGCATTTCGTGCGTCACGGCCGCGCCAGGCGGTCCATGGGTAGCAGCCTGTTGCTGATGACCATCATCGGCTTTTTGCTGGTGGGCTTCATCTGGGCCTACCTCACGGAGGTCGACGAGGTCACGCGTGGCCAAGGCAAGGTCGTGCCCTCGCGCAGTCTGCAGGTCGTCGAAAGCCTGGAAGGCGGGGTCGTCACGGAAATCAACGTACGCCGTGGTGATGTGGTGGCCCAGGGAGATACGCTCATGACCCTGAGCGGCGGCACGCTGGAAGGGGACTACGAAGAGAGCCTGCAGCGCCTGCGGTCACTGCAGCTGCGCCTGCAGCGGCTCGAAGCCGAAATCAATCAGGTGCCGCTGGCACTGGATGAGGCATTGAGCCAGGGCGCGCCCAGCGTCGCGGCCAGCGAAACGCGCCTGTTCCACGGTCGCCAGCTCGAGCTGGGGGCCGAGTTGCAGGTACTGGAACAACAAGGCTATCAGCGCCGCCAGGAAAAAGCCGAGCTGGAAGCGGCCCTCAGCACGGCCCGAGCCGGTGTCCAGCTCGCCGAGCAGGAGCTGGCGATCATCCAGCCACTGGCCCAGCGCGGCATCGAGCCTGAGACCTCCCTGTTGCGGGTAAGACAAACCCTCAACGAGCTGCGCGGTGACGTGGCTCGCCAGCAGAGCGCCGTGGCCAGGGCCGAAGCCTCCATTGCCGAAATAGAGGACCGCAAGGTAGCGGCGCGCAACGCGTTCGAAGCCGATGCGCTGGCGCAACTGGCCGAAGCCACCTCGCAGGTCGCCGAGCTGGAAAAAACGCTGCCCGGCCGTGCCGACCAGGTGGCACGCACCACGATACGCTCGCCGGTGGCCGGTGTGGTCAATCAGGTGCACATCAGCACGGTTGGCGGCGTGGCCCGCCCCGGCGAGCCGCTCATCGAGGTCGTCCCTGCCGACGATGCACTGTTGGTGGAGGCCCACATCAGGCCTTCCGATATCGCCTTTCTCTACCCCGGGCAGCCGGTCAAGGTGAAGCTCACTGCCTATGACTTCGCCCGCTACGGCGGTCTCGACGGCGAGCTGGTGACCATTGCTGCCGATGCCGTGCAAATGCCGGAAACGGGAGAGCTGATGTACCCGGTCGAAGTGCGCACCGAAGGCTATCTGTACGATGCCGACAACCAGCCGCTGTCGATCATTCCGGGCATGGTGGCCGAAATCGACATTCTCAGCGGCAAGCGCAGCGTGCTGGACTACCTGATGGAGCCCGTCGTCAAGGTCCGTGATCGTGCGCTGAGGGATTAAACCAGCGGGAGGAGACGACCCTCCCCCTGACGCCCCCAGGCGAGTCGCGCTATACTTGTCGCCATTTTGCATCCTTGACCTATGAATTCGATACCTCGCCAAGCGGGGCGTCTCTGCTGTGAGTGACTCCATGGATAAGACCTACCAACCCGAACAGATCGAAACCCGCTGGTACGAGCGCTGGGAAGCCGACAATCGCTTCGCGCCATCGGGCCATGGCCAACCATTCTCGATCATGATTCCGCCGCCCAACGTCACCGGCAGCCTGCACATGGGCCACGCGTTCCAGGACACCATCATGGATACCCTGACGCGCTGGAAACGAATGCAGGGCAACAACACCCTGTGGCAGGTAGGCACCGACCACGCGGGTATCGCCACGCAGATGCTGGTGGAGCGCAAGATTGCCGTAGAAGAAGGCAAGACCCGCCATGACCTGGGCCGGGATGCCTTCATCGACAAGGTGTGGGAATGGAAGGAGGAGTCTGGCGGCCACATCACCCGCCAGCTGCGCCGCATGGGCACCAGCGTCGACTGGAGCCGTGAGCGCTTCACCATGGACGACGGCTTCTACAAGGCGGTTCAGGAAGTGTTCGTGCGCCTGCACGAAGAGGGCCTGATCTATCGCGGCAAGCGGCTGGTGAACTGGGACCCCACCCTGCACACCGCCATTTCCGACCTGGAAGTCGAAAACAAGGAGCAGCAGGGCAGCTTCTGGCACTTCCGCTACCCGCTGGCCGATGGCGTCAAAACCGACGACGGCAAGGATTACGTGGTGGTCGCCACTACCCGCCCGGAAACCCTGCTGGGCGACACCGGCGTGGCCGTGAACCCGGAAGACCCGCGCTATGCATCGCTGGTCGGCAAGTTCATCGAACTGCCGCTGGTGGGCCGCCGCATTCCCATCGTGGCCGACGAGCACGCCGACATGGAGAAGGGCTCTGGCTGCGTGAAGATCACCCCGGCCCACGACTTCAACGACTACGAAGTCGGCAAGCGCCAGAACCACCTGCTGATCAACGTCTTCACCAAAGATGCGACGATTCTGGAGCAGGCAGAAATTTTCAACCTGAAAGGTCAACCGCAGCCCGATGAAGACGCCAGCCTGCCGGCTAAATACGCAGGCCTGGACCGTTTCGAGGCACGCAAGCAGATCGTTGCGGACATGGACGCGCTCGGCCTGCTGGAGCAAGTGGAAAGCGTCAACAACACGCTGCCCTACGGCGACCGCTCCGGCGATGTCATCGAGCCGCTGCTCACCGACCAGTGGTTCGTGGCGGTGGAAAGCCTGGCCAAGCCCGCCATCGCGGCGGTAGAGAATGGCGACATCCAATTCGTGCCCAAAAACTACGAAAACATGTATTTCGCCTGGATGCGCGACCTGCAGGACTGGTGTATCTCCCGCCAGCTGTGGTGGGGCCACCGCATTCCTGCCTGGTACGACGCCGACGGCAATGTGTACGTGGCTCGAACTGAAGAGGAAGCCCGCGAGAAGCATGGCCTCGGCGCTGACGTCGTACTGACCCAGGACGAAGACGTGCTGGACACCTGGTTCAGCTCGGGCCTGTGGACTTTCGGCACCCTGGGCTGGCCGGAAAAAACCCCGGAGCTGGAAACCTTCCACCCCTCCAGCGTGCTGGTCACCGGTTTCGACATCATCTTCTTCTGGGTCGCCCGGATGATCATGATGACGCTGAAATTCACCGGCGAAGTCCCCTTCAAGACCGTCTACGTTCATGGCCTGGTGCGCGACGGCCAAGGCCAGAAGATGTCCAAGTCCAAGGGCAACGTGCTCGACCCCATCGACCTGATCGACGGCATCACCCTGGATGCGCTGCTGGAAAAACGCACCGGCAACATGATGCAGCCCCAGAAAGCCAAGGCGATTGCCAAAGCCACCAAAGAGGAATTTAAAGATGGCATCGAGCCCCACGGCACCGATGCGCTGCGCTTTACCTTCCTCTCACAGGCCACCACCGGGCGCGATATCAAGTTCGACATGAACCGCCTGGATGGCTACCGCAACTTCTGCAACAAGCTGTGGAACGCCTCGCGCTACGTGCTGATGAACGCCGAAGGCGAAGACTGCGGCACCCTGGGCGAGGAAGTGGAGCTCTCGCTGGCCGACCGCTGGATCATTTCCCAGCTGCAGAAAACCGAAGCGCAGGTCACCAAGGCGATGGACGAGTACCGCTTCGACCACGCCTCCCAGGCGCTTTACGAGTTCGTCTGGAACGAGTACTGCGATTGGTATCTCGAGCTTTCCAAGCCGGTGCTGTGGGAGGATGACGTACAGGGAAGTACCAATGCCGCGGGAGACAGGACGTCGGAAGCGGAAGCGCTAGTGAAGCGTAAGCGCGGCACGCGCCGCACCCTGGTGCGGGTACTCGAAACCATCCTGCGCCTGGCCCACCCGATGATGCCTTACATCTCGGAAGAGATCTGGCAGCGGGTCGCCCCTCTGGCGGGCACCTACATGGGCGAGGGCGCGTCCATCATGCACCAGGCCTGGCCAGAAGCCGACGAGAACAAGATCGACGAGCAGGCCACCCGGGATATCGAGTGGCTGAAGGGCGTGATCATCGCGGTGCGCAATATCCGCGCCGAAATGAACATTGCCCCCGGCAAGCCGCTGGACGTGCTGCTGACCAAAGGCCAGCCGGAAGACGCCGAACGCCTGGACCAGAACCGTCGTTTCCTGGCCAAGCTGGCCAAACTGGAAAGCGTCACGTGGCTGGCCAACCCGGATGAAGCGCCGCTCTCGGCTACCCAGCTCGTCGGTGATATGGAAGTGCTGGTGCCCATGGCCGACCTGATCGACAAGGACGCCGAGCTTGCCCGCCTTGCCAAGGAGATCGACAAGCAGGACAAGCTGATTGGCGGCATCGAGAAGAAGCTGGGCAACGATGGCTTCATTGCCAAGGCCCCCGTGGCGGTAGTGGAAAAGGAGCGGGCAAAACTCGCCGAGTTCCAGGCCACTCGGCAGCTGCTGGAAGAGCAGCAGGCCAAGATTGCGGCCATGTAACGCTGCACCGCTGATGCACGACACGACGGCACCCCCTGGGGTGCCGTTTTGGTCAGCGCCCCTGAAAATTCATCATCACGGTCGTCATCTTTTTTCAGGATGAACAGTGTAAGGTATTCACCATGACAAACACCAAGCGTCATCGGTGACCACTTCATCCATCGGCTTCACCATGGCCTCAACCAGGCAGAATGACGACTATGTCCACTCTTTCAGAGCCACGCCTGCAAGCGTTGGCAGCGACCTTGCAGCGCGAAGGGATCGACTATCGGTCGCTCTCCCCCATGGCCGACACCGGCCTGGCCCATGACCATGTCTGGATTCACCGCGCGGGGGGCGACTGGGTCGCCAGGCTGCCCAAGCAGAGCCAGATGAACTTGCCGCCCAAGGAAAACCTGGACTACCAGGCCGCCTGCTATGAGCGTGCCAGCCAGGGTGGCCATACACCTCGCCTGCACCATGTGCTGCCACCAACCCAGGCACTGCCCCGAGGCGCCTTACTGGTGGATGCCATTGCAGGGAAGCTGGCGACGTTACCTCACGACTTGCCCGCCATTGCCGATGCGCTGGCCAGCCTGCACTGCCAGCCGCAGCCTCAGCAGCACGCGCCTCTGCTTGCCCCGGCATCGCCCTGGCAAGCCATGATCGATGAAGTTCACCAGCAGGCAGCCTGGCTGGACGAGGCACAGCTCTCCCGTAGTGTTCATCTGCGTATTCAGCAGGAGCTGGATTTGCTGCCCAAAGCCCTGGAGGACGCCACCCCCACGTTGATCAGTTTCGATACCCACCCTGGCAATTTCATCGTGACGGAGACGGGCAAGGCAGTCCTGGTCGACCTGGAAAAGTGCCGCTACGGACTGCCCGGCATCGACCTGGCCCACACTTCGCTGTATACCTCCACCACGTGGGACATTCACAGCCATGCGGTACTGGAACTGGATGACGTGGTCGCCTTTTATCGACGCTGGCGCCAGCAGATGCACCATACCCATGGCCAGACAGGGCCCAGCGCCACCCATTTGATCGCCTGCCGTCGAGCGACCTGGCTCTGGTCACTGACCTGGTGTGCCAAGTGGCGTGCGCAGCACCTGAAGCGTCAGGATGGCTCCCGTCAGGGAGAGGATTGGTCGGCAGAGTTGACCAATCCCGCGGTCATCGAGCATGCCCGCGAACGCGTGAACCATTATCTTTCGTTGCCGATCATCGATCATATCCATGGCGAGCTACAACGTCTGCAAACAGCTTTGTAAAATATTGATTAAGAGGGTGAATAATGTCATCACGCGTATCTCACGGCGCACTGTTCGCTACCACGCTCGCCATCGCCTCGCTGGCTCTGCCCTTGAACGCTCAGCCGCATGCTCAGGATTGGGAAAGCGTCCTGGCCGATGCCGAAGGCCAGACCGTGTACTGGAACGCCTGGGGTGGCGATGACCGCACCAATCGCTACATCGACTGGGTCGCCGGGCAGATGCGCACCACCTACGGCGTGCGCGTCGAGCACGTCAAGCTCGATGACACCAGCAGCGCCGTGGCTCGGGTGCTGGGGGAAAAGCAGGCAGGGAATCACGACGATGGCAGCATCGACCTGATCTGGATCAACGGCGAGAACTTTGCCGCCATGCGCGCCCAGGACCTGCTGTTCGGCCCCTTTGCCGACTCGCTGCCCCATTTCGCCCTCACCCACCCCGACGACAACCCCGAGGTAGTGACGGACTTCACGCTGCCCACCGAAGGCTATGAGTCCCCCTGGGGCAAGGCACAAATCACCTTCTTCTACGACAGCGCCCACATCGACACGCCTCCCCAGAGCATCGAGGCTTTGCTGGATTGGGCGCAGCAGAACCCCGGCCAGTTCAGCTATCCGCGCATCCCCGACTTCACCGGCAGTACCTTCCTGAAGCAGGCGCTGATCGAACTGACGGAACAAGACGAGGCGCTCTACCAGCCTGTCGAAGACGCGGATTTCGAGGCCATCACGGCCCCGCTATGGGCCTACCTGGATGCGCTGCACCCCCACCTGTGGCGCAGCGGCCGCAGCTTCCCTGCATCCGGCCCCAACCTGCGCACGCTGATGAGCGATGGCGAGATCAGCCTGGCCTTCTCCTTCTACCCCACCGATGCCGCCGTGGCCGTGATGGAGTACGAGTTGCCGGACAGCGTGCGCAGCTATGTGCTGGAAGGGGGCACCCTGGGCAACGTCCACTTTGTGGCGATTCCCTATAACTCGCCCCACAAGGCGGGCGCCATGGCGCTGGCCAACTTCCTGCTCTCTCCGGAGGCGCAAGCGCAGAAGCAGTCGCTGAGCATGTGGGGCGACCGCAGCGTGCTGGCCATCGACCAGCTCAGCGACGCGCAACAGGCACTGTTCCAAGAGGGCGACCACCATCCTTCGGCCCTGCCTGCCGACGCCCTCTCCAATACCCTCGCCGAGCCCCACCCCAGCTGGATGACCGCCCTGCAAGCCGACTGGCTCGAGCGCTACGGCGTCAACTGAGCATGGCCTTTCGTTCATGATGCTGCGACTGGCGCCCATCACCCTCGTGGCGCTGCTGGTCCTGCCGGTGACGGCAGGGCTGGCCATGGTGCTGCTGCCCGCCTTTGGCTATCTGCCGGTCATTGGTCACGAGCAGCTGAGCCTCGCCCCCTGGCAGCAGCTGCTGGCCCAGCCGGGGCTGGGCCGCTCGGTGCTGGTCAGCCTGTTCAGCGGCCTGGCCAGCACTGCCCTGGCGCTGCTGGTGGTGGTGCTGTTTCTGGCCGCCAGCCAGGGCACCTGGCTGGACCGCAGCCTGCGGCGATGGGTGTCGCCGCTGCTGTCGATTCCCCATGCGGCGGTGGCCTTTGGCTTTGCCTTCCTGATCGCCCCGTCCGGCCTGACGGCGCGGCTCTTCTCGCCCTGGCTGACCGGCTGGGAGAGCCCGCCAGACGCGCTGGTGGTCAATGACCCCTGGGGGGTGGCCTTGACCCTTGGCCTGGTGCTCAAGGAAGCGCCCTTCCTACTGCTGATGAGCCTGGCAGCGCTGCCCCAGCTGCAGCCCGAAAAGCGGCTTCGGCTTGCCCGGTCGCTGGGCTATACCCCGGTGATCGGCTGGTTGAAGGTGGTGCTGCCCTCGCTCTACCCGCTGATTCGGCTGCCGGTCTACGCGGTGATCGCCTACGCCACCTCGGTAGTGGATATGGCGCTGATTCTGGGCCCGCGCCTGCCGCCGACCCTCAGCGTGTCGACTCTGGGATGGTTCAACGACCCGGACATCACCCGCCGCCTGATGGCCTCTGCCGCGGCCGTGCTGCAACTGGGAGTCACGGTGCTGGCCCTGCTGCTCTGGTGGCTCATGGAGCAGGGTGTACGCCGATCAAGCAGGGGCTGGCTCGTCAACGGCAGCCGCCAGCGCGGCGCCACGGCAGTGAAAATAGCGGGCCGAGGCGGCCTGCCCCTGGTAACCGTCGCCGCCCTGGCAGCCCTGGCGGGGCTTGCGCTATTTTCGGTGGCCGGTTTCTGGCGCTTTCCTGAGCTGTTCCCGCAAGCGTTGACCCTCGACCACTGGCAGCGCAGCGCCCCTCAACTCGCAGGCCCCCTGCGGACGACCCTGGCCATTGCGGTGGTCTCCACGGGGGTGGCGGCGCTACTGGTGGTCGCAGCGCTGGAGCATGAGCAGCGCCAGCAGATTCGTCCTTCCCGTGCCCTGTGGCTGCTGTACCTGCCGTTACTGGTGCCGCAGATTGCGTTTCTGTTTGGCTTGATCGTGGCGGCGGAAAGCCTCGGGATTCGCCCGCAGCTGGCATTGGTGATGGCGGGCCATTTGCTGTTCGTGCTGCCCTATCTTTACCTGTCGTTGGCGGAAGCCTATCGACAGCTAGACCCGCGCTGGATTCACATGGCACAGTCGCTGGGTGTCACGCCCAACCGCGCGTTTTGGCGGGTGCGGCTGCCGCTGCTGCTTGCCCCGCTGCTGACGTCGCTGGCCGTCGGGTTGGCCGTGAGCATCAGCCAGTACCTGCCCACGCAGCTGCTGGGGGCGGGCAGGGTTTCCACCGTGACAACCGAGGCGGTCGCCCTCGCCTCCGGCGGCAATCGACGCTTGATTGGCGTCTGGGCGCTGGTGCAGGCCGTTCTGCCGCTGGCGGGTTTCATGCTGGCGCTGGCGATCCCCCGCTGGCTGGGAGTGCCCCGCAGCGTCTCGTCCAATGAAGGAGCCCGGTAATGAACACTGCTCGACACGCCCTGACCCTGGAGCAGGTGCGCATTTTCCTGGCCGAGCGCGAACTGCTCCACGTCGAAGCCACCATCGCCCCCGGCGACGTGCTAACCGTCATGGGGCCTTCCGGCTCGGGCAAATCGACCCTGCTGGCCTTGCTGGCCGGTTTTCTCGCTGCCCCCTTTCGTGCCGAAGGCCGTCTATGGCTGGGCGAGCGCGAGCTCTCCCCCCTGCCAGCAGAGCGGCGTGGTATCGGCCTGCTGTTTCAGGACCCGCTGCTGTTCCCCCACCTTAGCGTGGCGGGCAACCTGCGCTTTGGCCTGCCCAGGCGCAGCCCGCAACCCCAGGCACAGGTGGCCCATGCGCTGGCTCAGGTCGGGCTGGCCGGTTACGAAGCGCGTGACCCGACCACCCTTTCCGGCGGGCAGCAAGCCCGGGTCGCACTGATGCGCTTGCTGCTCTCCCAGCCCCGGGCCGTATTGCTGGACGAGCCGTTTTCCAAACTGGACACGGCGCTGCGCCAGGAAATGCGTGCGCTGGTGTTCGGGCAGCTCCGCGACGCCGGGCTGCCGACCCTGCTGGTCACCCACGACGAGGCCGACGCCTCGGCAGCGGGAGGCGACGTGCTTGTCCTCGACTGACCATGGCCCTGGGCTTCCCAGGGTGACGCTCATCATCCCGATGCTCAATGAAGCGGCGAGCATCCGCACCACGCTGATGCGCCTGCAACCGCTGCGCTCGCAAGGCGTCGAAGTGCTGGTGGTGGATGGCGGCAGTCGCGACGCCAGCGTGGCACTCGCCACCCCGCTGGCCGACGCGGTGCTCGAAAGCCCGCCGGGCAGAGCGCGGCAGATGAACCTGGGCGCCCGGCAGGCGCAAGCGCCCCTGCTACTGTTCCTGCACGCCGACACCCACCTGCCCCAGGGCCATGAACCCCGGGCCATCGATGCGCTTTGCCAGGCGCTGCTGCACCGCCACTGGGGGCGCTTTGACATTCGTCTGGCAGGGAAAAGCCGCTGGCTGCCGTTCGTCGCCGCGCTGATGAACCGACGCTCTCGGCTCAGCGGCATCGCCACCGGCGACCAGGGGCTGTTCGTGCGTCGTGAGACGTTTTTTGCGCTGGGCGGCTTTCCCGACCAGCCGCTGATGGAAGATATCGAACTCAGCAAGCGCCTGAAGGCGTACTCACCGCCCGCCTGTCTGCCCCATAAAGTGGTAAGCTCGGGCAGGCGCTGGGACCAGCAGGGCGCCTGGACAACCATCTGCCTGATGTGGCGGCTGCGCTACCGCTACTGGCGTGGCGTCAGTGCCACGCAACTGGCCAAGGAGTACCGTGATGCCCGTTGACTCGCTGCCTGCCCACTTGCACCTGTTGGCCAAGGCCCCACTGCCCGGCCACGCCAAGACCCGGTTGATCCCCGCTTTGGGCCCTCAGGGGGCTGCCGATGCCCATGCCACCATGGTGCGCCACTGCGTGGCCACGGCCTGCGAGGCCCTGGGGGCGAGCCAGGTCACGCTCTGGACCTCGCTGGCGCATAATCACCCGCTGTTTCTGGAGCTGCAGGCGCAGCATGGCATTGCCCTGGCGGCCCAGCAGCCTGGCGACGTGGGCATGCGCGTTCGTCGGGCACTGAATCACACGTCAGGCTATCCGGCCATGGTCATGGGCACCGACTGCCCCAGCATCAGCGTGGCCATGCTGCGACGCTGTCAAGCAGCCCTGGCCACCTTCGATGTGGTCATTCTGCCCGCCGAAGATGGCGGCTACGGGCTGATTGGCAGCCAACAGGACTACCCCGAGCTGTTCACGGCGATTCCTTGGGGCACCGAGCAGGTGCTGAGCGTGACCCGCGAGCGCCTTGCCGCGCTGGGCCTGGAGGCCGCCTACCCCGACACCATGTGGGACATCGACCGACCCGAAGACTGGTTTCGCTGGCAACAACTTCATCAAGCGAGTGTGTAAGGCACTCTCGCGTATCGTCACTGACCATCACCTTTTCCCCTCCCGGAGCCTGCCATGAATCGTCAGCGTCTGCTGCTCATCACCCTGCTGCTGTTGGCCATACTGGGCTTTTACGTCAGTGGCGCCCACACCTTCTTTACCCTAGAGACCTTGCAGGCCTACCGCAGCCAGTTTCAGGCCGCGTTCCAGCAGTCTCCCTGGCAAGTGGCGGGTCTGTTCTTCGCGGTGTATGTGGTGATGACAGCGCTCTCCTTGCCCGGCGCAGCCTTGTTGACGCTACTGGGCGGGGCACTGTTTGGCCTGGGCTGGGGGCTGCTGATCATCTCCTTTGCCAGCACCCTGGGGGCCACCCTGGCGTTCCTGCTCTCGCGCTTCTTGTTTCGTGGGCCGATTGAAAAGCGCTTTCCCCGCCAGTTCGAGACGGTCAACCGGGGCGTGGAGAAGGACGGCGCGTTCTATCTGTTCACGCTGCGCCTGGTGCCGATATTCCCGTTTTTCATGATCAATCTGGTCATGGGGCTCACGCGGATCAAGCTCACCACGTTTTACTGGGTGAGCCAGCTGGGCATGCTGCCGGGCACGGCCGTCTATGTGAACGCGGGCGGCCAGCTAGGTGAGTTGGAGAGCCTGGGGGGAATCGTCTCGCCGGGGCTGCTGGCTTCGTTTGCACTGCTGGCGGTGTTTCCCTGGCTGGCCCGGCGTATTGCCGCTGCCGTGCAAACGCGAAAGGCTTATAAGGGCTTTACCCGGCCTGCACGCTTCGACTACGACATCGTGGTGATCGGCGGTGGCTCGGCGGGGCTGGTCACCAGCTACATCGCCAGCGCCGTCAACGCCAAGGTAGCCCTCGTTGAGAAGCACAAGATGGGCGGCGACTGCCTGAATACCGGCTGCGTGCCTTCCAAAGCGCTGATACGGGCGGCACGGGCGGCCCACGAGATTCGCACCGCCCATCGGTTTGGCGTCAGCGCCAGTGCCCCCGAGGTGGACTTTGCCAAAGTAATGGGCCATGTCCATCAAGCCATTGCCGACATCGAGCCCCACGACAGCGTCGAACGCTATACCGGGCTGGGGGTCACGGTGTACCAGGACCACGCCCAGCTCGTCACGCCCTGGCAAGTTCGCGTGGGGGATACCACGCTCACCGCGCGCCATATCGTGCTGGCCACGGGGGCTCGCCCACGGGTGCCGCCGCTGCCCGGCATCGAGCACGCGCCGCTGCTCACCTCGGAAAACCTGTGGTCACTCACCGAGCTGCCCAAGCGCCTGGTGGTGCTGGGCGGCGGCGCCATTGGCTGCGAACTCAGCCAAAGCTTTGCTCGGCTGGGCAGTCAGGTCACCCTGGTTGAAGGTGCGCCCCAGCTGTTGGGCCGGGAAGATAGCGAGGTAGGCGAGCATGTGGCAGGCACGCTCTCCAGGGAAGGCGTGACGGTGATGACGGGCGCCACTGCGCTGGAAGTCAGCCAAGTAGACGGTGCGCACCAGCTCGTCATCGAGCACCAGGGGGAGCGTTTGACGCTGGCGTTCGATTATCTGCTGGTCAGCGCGGGGCGTCAGGCCAACGTGGAAGGCCTGGGGCTGGAAACACTGGGCATTAGTACGACCCAGGCCGGCACCCTGGCCCTCAACGAGCGGCTGCAAACCCGGGTGCCCAACATCTGGGCCTGCGGTGATCTGGCAGGCCCCTATCAGCTGACCCATGCGGCGGCGCATCAGGCCTGGCACGCCGCCGTCAACGCCCTGTTTGGCGAGCTGAAAAGCTTCGCCGTGGATTACCGTTTCATGCCCGCCGTGACCTACGTACAGCCGGAAGTGGCGCGGGTGGGGCTGAATGAAAAAGAGGCCACCGCCAAAGGCATTGCCTACGAAGTGACCCGCTACGCCATGCGCGACAGCGACCGCGCCATTGCCGAAGGTGCCACCGAAGGCTTTATCAAGGTGTTGACCGTGCCCGGCAAGGACAAGATTCTGGGCGCCACCATCGTGGCGGAAAATGCTGGCGAGTGGCTGGGCGAATTCACCCTGGCCATGAAACACGGGTTGGGGCTGAACAAGCTGCTCGGCACCATTCACCCCTACCCCACCCTGGGCGAAGCGGCCAAGGCCACCGCAGGCGTATGGAAGAACGCGCACAAACCCGAGCGTGTGCTGGCCTGGTTGAACCGCTACTTTCACTGGCGCCGTGGCGAATGACCAACGTGGGCAGGGGCGCCTGGATGCGATGGGTCAGGGGTGCTGAGGGTCGTTTACGAAGTTTTCCATGATGTCGCGCACCAGCTTCCGCTGTGCCTGGGGTAACTGGCGATACAGGTCCAACAGCCTCAGCTCATCGGCATCGGGGGATACCTGCCAGGCGGCGGCAGGCTCCTTGACACCCGCCACCTCAGCCGCGCCGTAACGCAAATAGTGCGGAGAGACGGACAACCACTGGGCCAGGACCAGCAGCTTTTCCTGGCTTGGAAACGAGTCTCCCCGCAACCAGCGCCTGACCGCCTGGAAGGTGATGGGTTTTCCCCAATAGCGCAGATTGAATTCACGCTCCAGAACGGAGGGTCGGGCTTCGTACCCTGCCGCTTGCATGGCGGCTATCAAACGCTCGGCAAACATGCTTTTTTCATTCATGCCGCCAATGTGAAGTGATTCTTCAATAAGAGTTGAATAACGGTTAACCTTCTGATTGAATCATTACTTCAATTCCGAATTAAACTACGCCGTGCATGCACCCCCACGCACCCCACAGATACGCAAGACGGCCACTAGCGCGCCAGGAGTCTGCCAGGATGAGCCAGACGCCTTATCTTCCTGAACCGAGTTATCTGCACCGTGCGTTATCGACCCTTGGTTCGGCACCCGACCCGGATACGCTGCTGAAGGGGCTGGCCAGCACGCTTTACCATATCAACCGTCAGCAGCCCATCGCCCTGTACCGTCTTCACGACGCCAAAGCACTGCACCTGACCTACTATCTTTCGCCTGCTGGCCAACAGGCAGCCCCCCATGCGCTGCGGCTCATCACCTCGCTCGCCTCTTTGTCCACGCTCGGGCTGGACTATCGCGACATCCAAGGCGAGTTCGGCACCTGGGGCTATGTGGCTTATCCAACGCCGGATACTCATGAGCAAACCCAGTGGCTGACGCTCTTCATCGACCTTGCCAGCCAGCGCCTGCGTCTTTTGAAGGCCGCCAATGCAACGCAGCGGCGTATACGCCTGAGGCGGCGAAGACGCTCGATTCTCAAAGACATGCAGCACACATGCAGTATCGAGCATCTCGTTCAACGTCACGGACAAAGCTGGTGTCACATCTTTCAAGCGGTCGGCATAGCGCTCTATTATCAGGAAGAGCTGGCCTGCTTTGGCCAGTGCCCCCCTGAGCGCCAGCTTCTAGCGGCCATCGCGTCCCTGGCAGCACCGCTGGATGACACGGAGACCATCGAGCTCGATGGCGAGTGCGCGGGCGGGATTGCCGTCAGTGTTGATGTTGCCGACGCACAGCCAGCGTGGCTGATGCTGTTTCGTCGTCGTCACGCCGTGCCACTGCTGCCCGAACTGAGCTGCCCGCATACTCCTGTCGGCTGCTGGCTCGCGTCCGAGATCCACAGCCTTGCCGAGCTGGCCGATGACTTGACCTCGGTCATCACGGCCATCGAAATCGCCAATCTCAACCAGCAGCTCGTTGCCACGAATCAGTGGCTGGAAACCCTGGCGCACAAGGACGCCCTGACCCAGTGCTGGAACCGTTACTATACCGAACTGGTGCTCGACAGTATCGACCCTACCCACACCACCATGGCGCTCATTCTGTTCGACATCGACGATTTCAAGTGCATCAATGACACTCATGGACATGCGGTAGGCGATGATGTGTTGCGCGATCTGGTCGCAGTGGTGCAGGGCACCTTGCGTCAGGGAGACCACCTTGGCCGCTGGGGCGGCGAAGAGTTCATGATTCTGGCCAGGGAGCTCGACCATGAGGGCACCTTGCAGTTTGCCAACCGCGTACGGCTAGCCGTCGCAAGCGCCCGCTTCGCCGTGGCGGCGCCGGTCTCGATCAGTATGGGAGCCACGCTGGTACACGCCCATGAATCGCCTCGGCAATGGCTTGAACGCGCCGACCAGGGCCTCTATCTTGCCAAGCAGGCTGGCAAGAACCGGTGCGTTCTTTGCCCTTGATGCTGCCCTGCAGCCCTCGACAAAAGAGCACTCCCGATGCCCCCATCCAAGCGGCTGCTACTCATCGGCGCAGGCCACGCCCACGCCTTCGTGCTGGAAGCGTTTGCCCAGCGCCCGGACCCGACGATATCGCTCACGGTGGTCAGCGATAGTCCATTTGCCGCCTATTCCGGTGGCGTGCCTGCCTGGCTTGCGGGGGAGTGCACGCTGCGCGACACCCAGCTGGATATCGCCGCGCTCTGCCAGCGGGCGGGGGCTCGACTCATCACCTCACCGGCCGTGGCCCTGTGCCCCATGAAACGCCAGGTCACCTTGGCAGATGGCCATGTGGTGCCCTTCGACGTGGCCTCGCTCAACGTGGGCGCAACTCTCCAGCAGCCTCAGCACGCCGAAAACGCTGAGCGCACGCTGCCCGCCCTGCTGGCCATGCGGCCACTCGGTTCTCTGCACCATCGCTGGCAGGCGCTGCTGGAGGATGTCGACCAGCTGACTCCCGGCACACGGCAGAACGTGGTAAGCGTGGGGGGCGGTGCGGCGGGCTGTGAAACCCTGATGAGCGTACTGGTACAGCTGCGCCAGCGGCGTCCCGACGTAGCATGGAAAGGCGCCATCATCAGCGCGTCCCCCTCGCTGCTGCCTGGCGCTGGCTGGCTACCGCGCAGACTGGTGCTGCGCGCACTTCAACGGGCCAATATTGCCGTACACGCGGGATTACGGGGCAGCGCCCTGGTGGCGGGCGGCGTGAATACACAAGCAGGCCAGCGTATCGACGCCGATATAGTGCTCTGGGCCACCGGCGCCGTGGGCCAGCCTTGGCTTGAGCAAACCGCGCTGCCCCGCAACGAACGGGGGTTCATCAGCGTGAACACAACCCTCGAAGTCACAGGCCACTCGGGGATATTTGCGGCGGGAGACTGTGCAGCGCTGGCCCAGCACACGCCGCCACTGCCCAAGGCCGGCGTATACGCAGTGCGCATGGGGCCCGTGCTGGCCGACAACCTGCGAGCCGCTTGCCACGGCGCCCCGCTGGCCACCTGGAAGCCCCCCAGGCGTGTGCTGGCACTGATTGGCACGGGGGACGGTCGCGCCATTGCCAGTCGAGGCGCCATCGGTTTTTCAGGCCGCTGGGTATGGGAATGGAAAAAGCGGATCGATGCGCGCTTCATTGCCCGCTTCAATCCGCCCTTCACGCATTAACACCGCCCCTGCCGCTGCTAGCCGTTGGCTTTGCGCCAGCCGCCCAGCACCCGGCTATCCGGGCCGAAGAATACCAGCCGATCATGGTCGATCAGGTAGCGGTAGGCGTTATCCAGCATGTCCGTGACCCGCTTGGCATCTTCCATGTTCGGGCAGGCCATGCGGGTGGACGCTAGCCCACCGAACTCGATGCGCTGACTCTCTCCCAGGCTGACCGTACCGGTAAACTGGTTGCAGCCATCCGAACCACTCACCTTGCCGTCACGCCCAATGCGGAAAAATGGCGTACTGGGCATCGACAAACGCTCATCGGTCCCCACCAGCAGCAGGTTCCAGCGCTGCTCGACGACCGGCCCCGACAGCGTGGATTGCGGCGCTTCGATTCGTTCCTGCTCAGGCGCGCTGCTGCACCCTACCAACACGGCTGCCCCCAAGGCAGCCAGTACCCACTTCACGCCATCGTATTTCATATCTGCTGTCTCTCCATGGGATATGCCTAACCTGAATCAAACTTGAACCAGCGATTTAGTCAGGGTTCAGCCCCTATTGCTTAAAGTTCACATTGTTACCTGAGGGGCTAGCGCACCACAAGCATGCCTCACTTCACCATCAGAGGATATCGACATGCCACAACTGCCTTTAAAAACCCTATTGACTGCCGTCTGCACCCTGGCGCTCGCCACCCCCTTGGCCGCGCAGGAGAACGTGGAACTCAACGCCGAAATCGTCGAGCGCTTCGATGATCTGTTCATCATTGACGAGGGCGACCGCCGTTTGCTGGTTCGCCCAGCCGAAGCGCTTGAACAGACCTTTCAGGTAGGTGACGAAATCCGCATCGAAGGCCGCCTGGAAGGCGACACCATCACCGAGGCCGTGGTGGGCTCGCCACAGCAGCGTGACCAGGACGCCGAGCCTCAGCGCCCATCGGTGCGTGCGCCAGACGTGGCTGCCATCCAGCAACTGCTGGCAGAGCGAGCGTTCGGCGACATGGTGGAGCTGAAGCGCCGCGACGCCACGTTCCGTATCACCAGCATCAACAGCGATGGCTTCGAGGTGCGCAGCGACATCGATGAACAGGGCGAACTGTTGAGCTGGCATATCAAGCGCCCAGGCCATGACCGCCCCCACCGTGACGAAACGCTGGACAGCCTGGCGCAAGAGAGCGTGATCGATTCACTGGCAGAGCAGGGCTACCTCAATGCCACGCTGCTGGAGTTCAAAGGCCGACACATGGAGTGGGTCGCCAGCAATGCCGATGAGCAGACGGTATTGCTGCACGTGGACTACCGCGGCGATGTTTACCGGGAAAAACGCCTTCCCGAGTGGCCCGCCCAATAACCCGGCACATGCCGACCAGACTTGCTGACCAATAGAGAGGACATCTCATGAACACAGCACTCAAAACACGTCTCACGCGTCGCGTCATCACCCCCACGCTTGCACTGTTACTCAGCGCCACGGCCTTGAGCAGCGTGGCCCAAACCCCAGGGTTCAGCACCCTGGAGGGCGAAGTACAGGAGCACTTCGGCCATGACTTCGTCATCGAAGCCAACGGCGAGCGGGTTCTGGTTCGCCAATCTCCGCATGCCAGCGCCAACGTGACCCAGGGAGACACCGTCACGGTTACCGGACAGCGCTTCGAGGGCACCCTGCAGGCACAGGAAGTGCTCAACAGTGATGGCACTTCCCTCAGCAGCGCATCTGCGTTCTCTCCCGCGCCCCACATGGCACAGGGAGCGCGAGGCCAGTGGCATGCGCCACAAGCCAATATCGCCGCCTTGCAGGCTCAGTTGCAGGAGCGTGGCTTTGGTGACATCTATCGGGTAGAGCCCAAGAGTAGCCATGTTCGTGTACAGACCACCGCCAATGGCATGCCGGTAGAAGTACGCTTCGAACATGACGGCAGCTTCCGTGAGTGGCGCATCCATCGCCCAGGCAAGTCGCGGCCGCGTGCCGGTGAGTGGGGCACGGTGCCCATGGCGCAAGTCAGCCAGCTGGTCGCACAGCAGGGTTACACCAGCCCCAGAATCGTCGACAGCAAGGGCCGCCACCTGGAAGTACTGGCCCAAAACAGTCGCGGTGAAGCCGTGGAACTGCACGTCGATTATGCAGGCCAGGTCTACCGTGAAAAACGCCACTACACCATGGGCTTCTTCAACTAACGCTTCGCCCCATCAGGGCCGCCTTAGGGCGGCCTTTCCGCAGCCGGGAGCACCAGTTGAACACTCAGCCCCCCCGCCGAGCCCTCAGCCAGGGTCAGTTGACCGCCATAGAGCTGAGCCAAGTCCTGCACGATGGCCAACCCCAGACCATCGCCAGGCGTCGACTCATCGAAACGCTCACCTCGCTCTACGGCCTTCACACGCTGTTGCTCCGACATACCGGGGCCGTCGTCCGAGATGACCAGATGCAGGGTGTTGGGGGTTTCCAGATGGGCCTCCACCGTTACCTGGCGCTGCGCCCATTTACAGGCGTTATCCAACAGATTGCCCAGCAGTTCGTCCAGGTCCTGGGACTCCCCGCGAAAGGCCAGCTCAGGATCGCAGCGGACGTCGATTGCCACCTGCGGATAGACATGGCGCATTACCACCACCAGGCCCTCCAGGGTATCGGCCACAGAGGTACGCTCGCCCAGATGATAACCGGCGCCTACCGCACGAGCGCGACGCAGATGGTGGTCTACCAGCCGCTGAAGACGGGTCAGCGCTTCACTGATCACAGGGTCGTTGACCTGCGCTTTGGTCAGGGTATTGACCAGCATGGCCAGGGGCGTCTTGAGCCCATGGGCCAAGTTGCCTACGTGCTGTCGGCTGCGGGCAATCACCTCGCGGTTGTGCTGTACCAGGGCATTGATCTCCTCCACCAGCGGCTTGAGTTCCTCTACCGTGGCAAGGGCGAGTCGATCGCGACGCCCCTGTCGCACCGCCAACAGATCGCGCCGCAGCCGCGTCAGCGGCGTCAATCCCCAGCGCACTTGCCACCATACCGCCAGGCCAAGCCCGATGCCCAGCGCCGCCAGCGACGCCCCCAAAGGCAGAATGATCTGGGAGAGTGCATGGTCGATATCCTGTTGAGGGCCTGCCACGGTAATGGTGAGCCCAGGCCCACTGCCCGGCGCCGAAAACTGGCGTGCCCTGGCGCGCAAAGGCTCCTTATCGGGCCCAGCCAGGCTAAAGGCACCTGCCGAGACGGGCGGCACGGCCAGGCTGGCATCCAGCAAGGAGCGCGAGGCAATCAGCACCTCCCCCTCGTGGGCAATCTGCCAGTACCAGCCCGAATAGATACGGTCGAACTGCGGCCCACCAACATCGCGCGTCTTGACCAGTTGCCCCTGCTCGTTGAACTCCACCGACGCCATCAGCCCCAGCAAGTTGGCTTCCAGACGTGCATCGAAGGTGCGTTCGGCATGCGCCTTGAACAGCCAATAGATGAAGATGCCTACCGCTATCAGCGCCAGAGCGCTCCATAGCCCCGCAGACCCCAGCAGACGAGCCCGCAAGGAGAGATTCATGGCTGACGACACAGCCGATACCCCTGGCCACGCAGGGTTTCGATACGCCCAGCCCCGACCTTGCGGCGCAGCCGACTGATGATCACTTCCAGCGAGTTGTAATCTCGGTCACTGTCATAGGAGTACAAATGCTCAGAGAGCTCGGTGCGACTCACCACCTTCTCGGCGTGATGAATCAGGTATACCAGCAGTTGCGTCTCGAAGGCCGTCAGTTTCAGAGGCAGACCCGACAAGCTGAAGACCCCCAGCTGGGAGTCATACTCCAGCTCACCACAGCGCAGCACCACATCGGCATGACCTGACGCCCGGCGGATCAGCGCACGCAGCCGCATGATGATCTCTTCCATGCGAAAGGGCTTGGTGACATAGTCATCCGCGCCTGCACGAAACCCCTGGACCTTTTCACTCCAGCCATCCCGTGCGGTCAGAATCACGACGGGCAGAGTGCGGCCGTGTTGCCGCCAATCGTGCAGTACGCTGAGCCCATCACGCCCCGGCAGGCCAAGGTCGAGCACTGCCGCATCGTAGCTTTCCTGATTGCCCATGTAGACCGCTTCGTTGCCGTCGCCGACCACATCCACCACGAAACCACTAACTTCAAGGGCCGTACGCATTTGCTCGGCCAGATGCGTCTCGTCTTCCACCACCAGGATACGCATGATTCAGGTTCCCTCCGAGGCGGAGGCAGGCAGCAGACGAGCCTCTATTTGACCCCGGCCATCGATTTCCAGAAAACGGCCATTCTCACGGGCGATGCGAATCTTCAGCACGTTGCCCTGCTCGGTCAACAAGCGCAGCTCGTATACCTGGTCGCTGTTCTCCCACCCTCGGCCACTTTTGACCTCGATATCCAGCAGCTCGCCCTGATAACGCTGCTGAACGATGTCGATGGCCTCGTTGGCGGTCAATTGGGCCATGGCCATGGCAGGCAACCCGAGCAACAGCCAGCTGGCGCCCAGCATGAGGGCTCGTATGTGATTGAAGCGTTTAATCATCGTCGCGACTCCTTGCAAGACCACTCTGAAATGGGGCTTGCTACTATAGCCAGCATCGCCTTAACCCTGACTGAACAGCGCTGCCGTTCAGGTTACCGTCAGCTTGCAGGGCCTATAATGGCCGAACGTATTGCGTTAATAAAATGGGTAACCACTATGCTGCTATACCATTGGCAAGCGAAGGCGACGGCCATCATCGCCCCGCTCATGCGCCTGGGGGCGCTGTGTCTGGCTCTCCTGGCCCTGCCGGCACAGGCTCAACCGGACCTGGATACCCCCGCAACGCCCATTGCCACGGCACAAAGTGCGGGGCTGTACGTCGAAGGCGTGGTCAGCGAGCGTTTCGGCACCAGTTTCGTGCTGGAAGATGCCAGCGGGCGGCTGTTGATCGACACCTGGCCCGAAGGCAGTGCCAACACCGAGGTGCAACCGGGTGACGAGGTCGGGGTTTTCGGCCTGCCGGACGGCCAGCGCATGCAGGCACGCTGGCTGGTGATCGGTAACGCGCTGATAGAAGTAGACGAGCCAATGACATCGCCCCCGTTGGCAGGAAACCGGCTGGACCGCTCGGCACCCGTGGCACATGCCTCGTTGACCGAACTCCGCAACGATGATGATTTTTTCCGAGAGCAGGCAAGCCAGGCGGGGTATCAGCCGCTGGGCGGTGTGGAGTACAAGTCACGCCACGTGGAGCTACGCGCCATCAACCCCTTCGGTGAAACCGTAGAGCTCCACATGGAATTCAGCGGTGACATCTACAAGGAGCGCCACCGCGACTGAATCACCAGCTACCGCTGTTCTCCATGGATGCCCAGGGCTCTTGCGGTGCCAGGGCATCGCCTTTTTGCAGCAGTTCGATGGAGATGCCATCCGGCGACTTCACGAACGCCATATGGCCATCCCGAGGCGGACGATTGATGGTGACGCCATTGTCCTGGAGCTTCTGGCACAGGTCGTAGATGTTCTCGACACGGTAAGCCAGGTGACCGAAATTGCGCCCGCCGGTGTACTCCTCGGGGTCCCAGTTGTAGGTCAGTTCCAGCTCGGGCGCCGTCAGGCGCGCTGAGCGCTCTTCATCGTCCGGCGCAGCCAGGAATATCAGCGTAAAACGCCCTTTCTCGTTCTCTTTACGGCGTACTTCCTTGAGACCTAGCAGGTCGCAATAGAAGTGAAGCGAAGCGTCCAGGTCATGGACGCGAACCATGGTATGTAGAAATTGCATTGAGTCGTCTCTCTCTGGTCAAGTGCAGCGCCAGTAGGTCAGCGCTAACCCTTTGCTATGGTTGAAGATACTCGCTAAAGATAGCAGGCGGACGCGCATCGCGGGTGAATCCTAGCACCGCGTAGTCGTCTACCCTGCCGGTTTCCATGCCCGGTGAACCATGCGGCATACCGGGTACGGCCAGGCCAGCAATAGCCGGGCGCTCCTCCAGCAAGCGCTGAATGTCACCCGCTGGCACGTGGCCCTCGATGACATAGCCCTCTACCAGCGCCGTATGACAGGACGCCAGCTCAGGGGTAACGCCATGCTCTATCTTGATGGCGCGCACCCCATCATGGCGGTGGTGGTCGACCTCGAAGCCAGCCTCTTCCAGATGGCTGACCCAGTCGCTGCAACAGCCGCAGTGTGGGTCACTGTGTACCTCGATCACGGGAGCGGCCTGTGCAGACGACAACGATACGGCCAGCCCTGCTATCATCAACAGCGGCATTATTAGACGTTTTTTTGACATTTCATCACCATCACTAAAGATCTGTATAATACTAACACCATCACGCGATAGACGGGACGACCCCGGGAGGCATCAGTGGATTCGATTACACAGGCGGCATTGGGCGCCGCTGTGGGCGGCGCGATATTGGGGCGCCGCTGGGGCCGCAAGGCCATCGTGGTGGGCGCGCTTTTGGGCACACTGCCCGACCTGGACGTGGTGCTGGACTACGGCGATGCGGTGGCCAATGTGACCGAGCACCGTGGCTTCAGCCATTCGCTGTTCGTGCTGACGGGGCTGGGTACGCTGCTGGCCCTCCTGACCGCCTACCGCTGGCCCGCCACGCGGCAGCGCCCCGTTCACCTGCGCCACTGGTGGTGGTTTTACGTCCTCTGCCTCACCACCCACCCGCTGCTGGACGCCCTGACCACCTACGGCACTCAGCTGTTCTGGCCGCTGGACGTGCCCCCGGCTGCCTGGCCGATCGTGTTCATCATCGACCCGCTTTATACGCTGCCGCTATTGCTGGCCCTGCTGATTGGCGCCTCGACCCACAAGGTGCAAAAAGCGTGTCGCGTGGGTCTGGCGGTGTCCAGCGCCTACCTGCTGCTGGCAGCGGGCGCCAAGTGGCACGTCGAGCAGCGCCTGGCCCCCGCCCTGGCCGAGGCCAACCTGCAGCAGGCGCCGGTAATGGTGCAGCCCACCCCCTTCAATATTGCCCTATGGCGCGCCACGATCATTGACGACGATCACTACTACGAGAGTCTGATCAGCGTGTTCGACCGCCAGCGCACACCTACGCTTGAGCCCTTGCGGCGTAACGTGGCACTGGAAAGCGCGGCCCTTGGCAACCCCAAAGGGGAGCGCCTGGCCTGGTTCACGGGGCCATTCCTGCGCTACGAGATCCGCCAGATCGATGGCGTCGATACGCTGGTCGCCACCGACATTCGCCTCGGGTTCCCCGGCTTTCACCCCTTCAACTTCACCCTGGCCACCCGGGAAGATGAGCGCTGGGTACCGCTGGAGAGCAGCGAACAGGTCAGCACCCCTCGCGGGCTGGAGCTGGAAACGCTGGCGCGCCTGGCGTCACGGGCAGGCGGCGATATTTCGGCACTCTGCGCCACTGACTTCGTCGATCCTCAATGGCGAGCAGAGCCCTTCCTCTATCGCTGCTGACCCCGCATGAAGGGAAGTTCAGAGTTGTGGTCAGGGCGCAATGCCCTGGCCACACCCCTTGTACTGCTCGCCGCCGATACTGACCGTGACACGGGCTGGGTACGGCTGGCCTTTCATGTCGTCAAAACAGGCCCCTGATTCGATCCTTACCCGGAAAAACGACTCGGCATCGGCGTTTTCGATCACCACACGACCCGCGGCGTTATCCATGACGCTGACCATATAAGGCAGCGTGGTCGTTTCACTGCCGTACTGCGTGGTCCAGGTCATGACCGGTGCGTCATGGGCCAGCTCGATACTCCAGCCGGGCTCGTTGCCTCGCGCCAGGAACATGACGCCCGGATGTGCCGAACGGGTGGCCGCAGCGCGTGCCAACCCCTGCTGGCACTGCAACTGGCCACGCGGCGTCTCTACCTGGGCCTGCTCGCCACGGTTCCAGAAGCTGATCTCGCCATCCTGATAACGCGCACCACTGGCCACCACGGCCTGCGGCAAACGCCAGGCACCGTGCAGCGACCACAAGCGTAATTCGTCGCCATTCAAGGCGGTGACCAGATCCTGATGAGCAGGCTGGCAATGCCAGGCCTGGAACTGCTCCGCACTGCCGGGAAACAGCGCAGAAGGCAGCAAGGGCGCGGTGCTATGCACCGTGGTGCGGGTGGGGGCTTCCGCCGCAGGTGGGGCACTGGCACAGCCTGCCAGCAGGGCCACCGAGGCCATGGCCAACAGCGGACGAAAGGTAATGGGCTTGGCGATCATGAGGCAGGTTCCCGTTATGACGGTTTGAAGGCGCTGAGATCGTGCGGATCGAAAGACGTTACCTCTGCGGGCAAGCCGAGCGCTTCGCGCCGGACCTTGACCTGCATCTTTTCGGCCAGCCGTTCGGCATCGTCATCGGTGGTGCGGCCGTTCAGTTCGGCCAGTTGCGACATGCCCTGGTGATAAAAGGTCAGGATATCCAGCGCCAGACGATTGTCCTCTTCTACCCCACGACGCAGCGGCTGCAGATAGCTGCTGATACGCGACAGGTGATGCTTGAGCTGCCAGACGTAGCGCATCTCCACCATCCAGGGCCGCTCACGCAGGGCGGCAAACATGGCGCTGGTCGCCAGCAGGCCCAGCAACACCCCGAGGGCATTCAGCCAGAAGCTGCTGCCGAAAGTCGCGGTCAGCAGCATGGAGAACAGCAGGCCGAACACCACCAGCTGCCCTGCCATGATGATGCTGATGATGCGCGCCTTGCGCCGATAGGTATCTGGGTCGTGGTGCTCAAGGGTAAAGGCCATGGCCAACCTCGTTATCGAAAGGAACCTCTTATGATACGGGGCTGACCAGGTCAGTCAACGCGCTCAGGCCAGCTGTTCGGCGGCGCTCTTCAGCAGCCGCTCGGTGGTCTCCCAACCCACGCAGGCATCGGTGACCGAGACGCCATAGCGCAGTTGGCCCGGGCTCAGCGGCTGCTTGCCTTCGAACAGATGGCTCTCCAGCATCAGCGCGACCAGGCGGGCCTCGCCTGCCTGGCGCTGCGCCAGCACCTCCCGCATGACCTCGCTTTGCCGACGATGATCCTTGCGAGCGTTGGCATGGCTGCAGTCCACCATCAGGCGCGGGTTCTGCCCCGCACGTTGCAGCGTGTCGATGGCCGCCTGCACGTGGTGGGCCTGGTAATTGGGCTCGCCGTGCCCGCCACGCAACACCACATGGGTGTGCGGGTTACCGGCGGTTTCCTGCATGATGGGGCGCCCCTGGCGGTCCATGGCAAACCGCTGATGGGCGTGCGCCGCGGCCTGCATGGCGTCGATGGCCACCTGCACATCGCCACTGGTGGCGTTCTTGAAACCCACTGCGGCGGTCAGGTCACTGGCCAGCTCCCGGTGCAGCTGGGACTCCGTGGTCCGCGCGCCAATCGCCACCCAGCTCAGCAGGTCATCCAGGTAAGGCGCCAGCATGGGCTGCAGCAGCTCGGTCGCTACCGGCAAGCCGCGCGAGGCCACCGCATGCATCAACTCCCGCGACAGGGCAATCCCATGAGGCATGTCGCCACTGCCATCCAGGTGCGGGTCGTAGGCCAGCCCCTTCCAGCCCACCGTGGTACGCGGCTTCTCCACGTAGACACGCATGACCGGCAGGATATGCTGGCCAATGTCGTCGCTGAGCGCCGCCAGGCGGTCGGCATACTCCAGTGCGGCATCCGGGTCGTGAATGGAGCAAGGCCCGACCACCACCAGCAGGCGGTCATCCTGGCCATTCAAAATACGCTGCACTGCACGCTGCTGCTCGGCAATCTGTGCGGCCAAGGGGGCACTGATGGCAATGCGCTGGCGCAACTCAGCGGGCAACGGCAAGGGTGTGGAGGACAAGGAGACGTGGTCGTCTGCCAGCGGGGCACGTTGGGGGGCAATAGGGGCATTCATGGGTCAACTCTCCGAGATCGTGGGACACAGCGCTAAACATCGCAATTCTTCCTTGCCACCCAGGCAAGCACGATCGGAGGTGGCAGCTTGCACCGACCGCGCGTCACTAAATCGCCAGCCATAGCCATAACCGATATGACGGAAGGCCTGGGGGCTAACGATTGCGCGGTTGCGGTAAGACATGGTGCAGCTCCTGTGTTGCATTGAATGAAAACCCGTGGCCCGTTCAGGCCAGCCTGGCTGACCGCAGCGTAAAACGAAAAAAGCCTCGGTGGGTTACCCCACCGAGGCTTTTTTGCATGCGGCAGGTCACCTGTGCGGTGTGCCTGCCGGCCCGACATCAGGCGTCGGCCAGCGGCACACCCTGGCTAAACCAATACGCTGCATAACAAACGGACTGGGAAGACGCGACGCTCAGCGACGTATTCGCCCACGCGCTCGCCACCGTTTCCGGTTGGCGCTGGCGGCGGTCTGAACACGCAGCATGATGCATGGCGGCTTCCTCATGAAAAGTCATAACGACGATACTGCTTAATCCTGCCTGCCAAAACGCCAAATGGCAACCCGCCATTCGAGGTTCTTCATGCAAGATTTTCCGTTCAAGGGGCTGGCCTGCCCGCCAGGCCAGCGGCAGCCTCAGTTACTGAAGGCCTGAATCCAGCCGATGGTGGCGGGCAGCGCACTCATGCTGACCAGCACGACGATGCCCAGCACGATAGGCAGCAGTCCGGATTCATCTTTGAAGTCTTCATCATGATGGGCCATATAGCCTCCTCGTCAAGGGTCTACAGGCGGCTCTTGCCGCTCTATTGCTTACGTCGGTGGATCATTCTAGTGAGGGCGTGGAGCGTAGGCAAACACATCCGAGAACATACGCTCACTGCTCGCGCCCAGCCGCTCCAGCACATCGACGCAGGCGTACACCATGCCCGGCGAACCAGAGAGGTAAATATCACAGCTTTCCGGCGTGCCCAGCGTTTTTTCCAGCGCCTTCACCAACTGGCTCTCCAGCACCAGGTCTACCCGCCCCTGGTGGTGGTGAATACGCTCGCCAGCAGCGAGAGGTTCGGTCAGCGGAAACTCGGTCACCGCATGAAACGACAGCTGCTCGGCCTGCTGAGCCCACTGGCATGCCAGGTCTTCGGCATACAGGTCGCGGTGCTCGCGGTTTGCCCACCACAGCGATATCGGCCGCTGTGGCTGGTCACGCAGGGCCGCCTCGACGATGGCTTTCATCTGCGCGAACCCGGTTCCTGCGGCGATCAGCAGCAAGGGGCGCTCACTCTGCCCATCCAGCACACAGACACCGCTGGGCAGGCGTACGGTCAACTGGTTGGCTACCTGTAGCAACTGGCGTAACCGACGGGAGTTCTCGCGCTCGGGCCAGTGCTGGATCTGCAGTTCCAAGGTGCCGTCGCCGCGGTCGGCGCTGGCAATCGAGAAAGGCACCCAGGTATCGTCGTCCAGCTTGAGTTCCAGGTACTGGCCGGGCGCATGCTGCATTGCCTCTGCGCGTCCGGCAAGCGCCACCCTGAAGACATCGGGGGTGAGATCTTCAACGGCGGTCACCTGGCAGGTCAGCGTTTTACACGTTGACGTATTAACGCTCATGAAAGCCTCTTTTTGGCAAATCGTTCAGTCCCACGGCAGCACTAGCCGTGTCGCGGTGCGGGCAGGGGAATATCGATACCCAGCTCTTCCCAACGCTGGTCGACGCGGGTCTTGATGGCATCGTCCATCACGATGGGCGTTCCCCACTCTCGGTCGGTTTCCCCGGGCCACTTGTTGGTGGCGTCCAGGCCCATCTTGGAGCCCAGCCCGGAAACCGGCGAGGCAAAGTCCAGGTAATCGATGGGGGTGTTCTCGACCATCACCGTGTCCCGGGCCGGGTCCATGCGGGTGGTGATTGCCCACATGACGTCTTCCCAGTTACGGGCATCGACATCGTCGTCCAGCACGATCACGAATTTGGTGTACATGAACTGACGCAAAAAGCTCCACACCCCCATCATCACCCGCTTGGCATGGCCCGGATACTGCTTCTTCATGGTGACCACCGCCATGCGGTAGGAGCAGCCTTCCGGCGGCAGGTAGAAATCGACGATTTCGGGGAACTGCTTGCACAGGATCGGCACGAACACCTCGTTGAGCGCCACGCCTAGAATGGCGGGCTCATCGGGAGGACGCCCCGTGTACGTAGAGTGGTAGATCGCGTCGCGGCGCATGGTCATGCGCGTCACGGTAAACACCGGGAACCGGTCTACTTCGTTGTAGTAGCCGGTGTGGTCGCCGAAGGGGCCTTCCGGGGCCATGTCGTCGGGGTAGATGAACCCTTCCAGCATGATTTCGGCGGAGGCAGGCACGTCCAGCTCGGCATGGCCGCACTTGACCAGCTCGGTGCGCGACCCGCGCAACAGCCCGGCAAACGCGTACTCCGAGAGCGAATCGGGCACCGGGGTGACCGCCCCCAGGATCGTGGCGGGGTCTGCCCCCAGGGCCACGGCCACGGGGAAGGGCTCGCCAGGATGCGCCTTCTGGAATTCCAGAAAGTCCAGCGCGCCCCCACGATGAGACAACCAACGCATGATCAGCCGGTTCTTGCCGATCTTTTGCTGGCGGTAGATCCCCAGGTTCTGACGTTTCTTGTGCGGCCCTTTGGTGATCACCAGCGGCCAGGTCACCAGCGGCGCTGCATCACCCGGCCAGCAGTGCTGAATGGGCAGACGGTCCAGGTCTACGTCGTCACCTTCGTAGACCACTTCCTGGACCGGGGCGCGTTTGACGTTCTTCGGCCCCATGCTGAGCACCTGCTTGAAGATCGGCAGCTTCTCCCAGGCATCTTTCAGCCCTTTGGGCGGGTCAGGCTCCTTCAGAAACGCCAGCAGTTTGCCGACTTCCCGCAGGGCTTCTACCGACTCCTGCCCCATGCCCAGCGCAACACGCTTGGGCGTACCAAACAGGTTGCCCAACAGGGACATGTCGTGACCTTTGACATTTTCGAACAGCAGTGCCGGGCCACCGGCACGCAGCGTACGGTCACAGATTTCGGTAATTTCAAGGTAGGGGTCAACTTCGGCGGTAATGCGCTTGAGCTCACCTTGAGCTTCCAGCGCTGCTATGAAATCGCGCAAGTCGTTGTACTTCAAGGTCCTCTCCTCAACCCGGATATCAGTCGCCGCGTAGCGGGTGGCGCCACAATGCAGCGCCTTAACGGCGCTTCATTGCCTCGAAGAATTCCAGATTCGTCTTGGTATCTTTCAGACGGTCGATCAGGAACTCGGTCGCGGCCGTATCTTCCATCGGGTTGAGCAGCTTGCGCAGAATCCACATGCGCTGCATTTCGTCTTCCGACGCCAGCAGGTCTTCGCGACGCGTGCCGCTGCGACGAATGTTGATGGCCGGGAAGACGCGCTTTTCGGCCAGCTTGCGGTCCAGGTGGGCTTCCATGTTGCCGGTACCCTTGAACTCTTCGAAGATGACTTCGTCCATCTTGGAGCCGGTGTCGACCAGCGCCGTGGCGATGATCGTCAGGCTGCCGCCCTCTTCGATGTTACGCGCCGCACCAAAGAACCGCTTGGGCTTCTCCAGCGCGTGGGCATCGACACCACCGGTCAGTACCTTGCCAGAGCTGGGCACCACGGTGTTGTAGGCCCGCGCCAGACGGGTGATGGAGTCGAGCAGAATCACCACGTCTTTCTTGTGCTCGACCAGCCGCTTGGCCTTCTCGATGACCATTTCGGCGACCTGAACGTGACGCGCCGGCGGCTCATCGAACGTCGAGGCCACGACTTCGCCACGCACGGTGCGCGACATCTCGGTGACTTCCTCCGGGCGCTCATCGATCAGCAGTACGATCAGATGACACTCGGGGTTGTTACGCGTGATGGAAGTGGCGATGTTCTGCAGCATCAGTGTCTTACCCGCCTTGGGGGGCGACACCAGCAAACCACGCTGCCCTTTGCCGATGGGGGCGGTCAGGTCGATGATACGTGCGGTGAGATCTTCGGTGGAGCCGTTGCCGATCTCCATGCGCAGACGCTCGGTGGGAAACAGCGGCGTCAGGTTCTCGAAGAGAATCTTGTGCTTGGCGTTTTCCGGGCGGTCAAAGTTGATCTGACTCACCTTCAACAGGGCAAAGTAACGCTCACCCTCTTTCGGCGGACGGATCTTGCCAGAAATGGAGTCGCCCTTGCGCAGATTGAAACGACGAATCTGTGAAGGCGAGACGTAGATGTCGTCCGGTCCGGCGAGGTACGAGCTATCCGCGCTACGCAGGAAGCCAAAGCCGTCCTGAAGAATTTCCAGTACACCGTCGCCATAGATGTCCTCGCCACTTTTGGCGTGTTTCTTGAGGATGGCGAAAATGATGTCCTGCTTGCGCGAACGGGCGAGGTTGTCGATACCCATCTCGCGGGCAATATCGAGCAGCTCGGGAACGGTTTTTTGCTTGAGTTCAGTGAGATTCATCGGTGTGTTAGAAAATTGCTCATGAAAGCTGGGCGACGAGCGCCGGGAATAAGACAGGAGGCGAGGCCTAAGTCATTAGGGCAAAGCGCCGAGTGATGCGTTCAGACTCCATCCAGGCACACGCTCGATTGATAAGTATGGGCAGTCGCGTCGGCCATGATGTAGCCATTAGCCGTAATTGGTGACCGCTGGGCGTGAGGGTAGGTTATCTGACGACTTGGACATCTGGCTGATGCCATCGGAATACGTCTTGCTCGGGGTGCCGAGTCAACACGCTTGTCTGGACGTACAAGCCAACTCGGATCAGGCCAGTTACCCGATGGTAGTCAAGCCCCGCGACAAACGCAAGCCTTTGGCAATTGACAATAGCCAGAGGGCGCCGCAACCTTGGCATAGCCAACTTGAAGGATAGCTCATGCCCAAGGACATTTCGCTCCCCACCGATGCGCCTAACAGCGAAGTAGACAGCGCTGCCCCTCAGCGCCTGGCCGCCATTGACCTGGGCTCCAACAGCTTTCACTTGCTGGTTGCCAACTACCAGAACGAGCGGCTGCAAGTCGTTGCCCGGCAGGGTGAGAAGGTGCAGCTTGCTGCAGGCCTGGATGCTAATGGCTACCTCAGCGAAGCCGCCATGCAGCGGGCGCTGGATTGCCTGTGCCGCTTTGCGCCCTTCCTGACCGACATAGAGAGTGCCAACCTGCGGGTGGTGGGCACCAACGCGCTGCGCGACGCCCACAATAGCCAGGACTTCATCGAACGCGCCGAAGCCCAGCTTGGCCACGCCATTGAAATCATTGCGGGGCGTGAAGAGGCCCGACTGATCTATCTGGGTGCCGCCCATGCCCTGGCCGAGAACGGCCGCCGCCTGATCGTCGACATTGGCGGGGGCTCCACGGAATTCATCATTGGTGAAGCCTTCGAGCCCAAGGCGCTGGAGAGCCTGCGCATGGGCTGCGTGACGTTCAGCCAGCGCTTTTTTGCCGATGGCGAGATTACCGAAAAGCGCATGCGCCGCGCCGAGCTGGCGGCACTCTCGGAACTGGCCAATATCCAGCGGCCTTACCAGCGCCTGGGCTGGGATGACCCGGTGGGCTCCAGCGGCACGATCAAGGCTGCCGCCAGCGTTCTGTTCGCCTACGGCGATGCGCCCCAGGAAGGGGTGATTACCCGCAGCGGCCTGCAAAAGCTCAGAGAGCGGCTGGTAAAGTGCAAGCACCTGGACAAGGTCGAGCTGGATGGCCTGAAGGCAGACCGCGCCCGGGTATTCCCGGCGGGCATCGCCATTCTCAATGCCGTTTTCGAAGCCTTCGACCTGCACCAGATGCGTTTTGCCGATGGCGCGCTGCGGGAAGGCGTGCTGTATGACATGGCCGGGCGCAACAGTGCCGAAGACACTCGCTCGCGTACCCTGGAGCTGCTCAAGCGCACCTACGATGTGGATACCCGGCAAGCCGAGAACGTGGCCGACACCGCTGGGCGGCTGTTCAAACGACTCCAGTCCTCCTGGAGGTTGAGCAACGAACAGGGACATTTCCTGAACTGGGCCAGCCATGTCCACGAGATCGGGCTCGCCATTTCCCATAGCCAGTTCCATCGTCACGGCGCTTACTTACTGGAGCATTCGGACCTGGCCGGGTTTTCACGCCCGGAACAGCGCTTGCTGGCCTTTCTGGTGCGCGCCCATCGACGCAAGTTTCCGCTCAAGGAGTGGCAGGCACTGCCCGCATCCCAACAGCCCACGGCGGGCAAGCTGGCTCGCCTGCTGCGTCTGGCGGTTCTGCTCAATCACTCTCGGCCCGAAAGCCCTCCGGCGCTGCCACACATCGTGGTCGATGACAGCGGCGAAGGTTTGGTGATCACGCTCCCCCAGAGCGATGAGCCTACCCTGCTGAGCACCGACCTGGAGCAAGAGCAGGGGCATATTGCGGGGGCGGGTTTCGTGCTGACGCTCGTCAGCTAGTCAGGATACCGCACCGTCACCCCCGCCGCCTGCCAGAGCACTCTGGCAGGCGGCTGCAATATGGCCAGGCAGCATTCTCCTTCCATCACCAGCAGCAGCCGCTGACGCTCCCAAGGGGGGATCGACTGCTCCTGCAACCAGCGTTTCAGGTCACGACGGCCACGCCCCGGCAGCACCAGCGCTTCTCCGCCCTGACGCCCGCGCAGCACGAATGAGGCGCTAGCCGCATCCTGTGCTTCCGTTGCTACCTCGAGCGCCAGCGTGCCCAGCGGCGTCGTCAGACCTGCTCGGCCATCCCACACCGCCTGCCAGCCATCCAGCGGTGCCTGCGGAGCCATCACGTAAAGCCCGCCCCGCCATACCCGCGCTTCTGCCCCGGGCCATGTGATGTGCACGCACGCCTGAGCGGCAGCACGCAACTGGTCCAGCAGGCTGGCCAACCGCGCCTGTGGCGGCGTCGGTAACCCGTGTTGCTGGCACAGCGTCCGCACCAGCAGCCGTTGGCGAGGGAGTGGCAGCGCGGCCAGGGCATGGGCGTCGATACACCCGGGCGACAGCGCCAAACCGGCCAGCTCATCGGCAGCGTAGCTGGCCAGTAGCCCATCGGCCTCTCCCGCCCAGGCGGCACTGCGGGCCAACGCCCGGGCGGCCCCGGGCCAACGCTGGCCGAGCACGGGCAGCACGGCGTGGCGCAGGTAGTTGCGATCGTAATAGGTATCCTGATTGGTAGGGTCTTCGCACCACGCCAGCCCCTCGTGCCGGGCAGCCTCGCGCAGCTGGTCTCGCCGAACGCGCAGCCACGGGCGCAGCAGTACACGCCCCTGCCACTCACGGCGCCAAGGCATGCCAGCCAACCCACGAATACCGCTTCCGCGCAGCGCTGCCAGCAGCCAGGTCTCTGCCTGATCATCCTGATGCTGGCCCAGCCATAGCGTGTCGCCGGGGGCGAGGTACTCGAAAAAGGCCTGATAGCGCGCCCGCCGGGCAGCGCCTTCGATACCCTCCCCCTGCGGTTCGACGCTGACCCGCGCCACGCTGAGCGGGACGCCGAGCCGCTGGCAAAGCGCTGTACAGTGGGCTTCGAAGTCGGCGGCGGCAGGCTGCAAACCATGGTGAACGTGCAGCGCACGCAGGCTGCGGCCACGCAGCTGGCAGGCCCTTGCAGCCAGAGTCAGCAGCAGCGAGGAGTCCAGTCCGCCCGAGAGCGCCACCCAAACGCAACGCCCCGGCGGGGTCTCCGCCAGGGCGTCGTCGAGCAGCGCAAGCAGTGCGTCAGGCGGCAGGGGCGCCATAGCTCATCAAGCGTGCGTAGCGGCGCTCCAGCAGCGCCTCATGGTCCAGCGCCTGGAGCCGATCGAGGCTTGCCGTCAGCGCTTCCTTGACCCGCTCTGCGGTGGTGACGGGATGACGGTGGGCGCCGCCCAGCGGCTCCTTGATCAACGAGTCCACGAACCCCAGCTCCTTGAGGCGCTCGGCCGTGATACCCATGGCCTGAGCCGCGTCGGAGGCCTTCTCGGCACTCTTCCACAAAATGGAGGCGCAGCCTTCCGGCGAGATGACCGAGTAGGTGGAGTACTGCAGCATGTGCAGCTCGTCACACACGCCAATCGCCAGGGCACCACCGGAGCCACCCTCCCCGACCACCGTAGAGATGATCGGCGTTTTCAGCCGCGACATGACGGCCAGGTTATAGGCGATGGCTTCCGACTGGCCACGCTCTTCGGCATCGATGCCGGGGTAGGCGCCAGGAGTGTCGATGAAGGTGAGAATGGGCATCTTGAAGCGCTCGGCCATCTCCATCAACCGGCACGCTTTGCGGTAGCCTTCCGGACGCGGCATGCCGAAGTTGCGGCGCACTTTCTCTTTGACGTCGCGGCCCTTCTGATGGCCAATGACCATGACCGGCGCATCGTTCAGACGAGCAACGCCACCGACCAGCGCCGCGTCGTCGGCGAAGTTGCGATCACCGTGCAACTCGTCGAAGTCGGTAAAGATGTACTCCAGGTAATCCAGCGTATAGGGGCGCTGCGGGTGCCGCGATAGCTGGGAAACCTGCCAGGGGGTCAAGTCCTTGAAGATCGACTCCGTCAGCTTGCGGCTTTTCTCTTCCAGTCGAGCAATCTCGTCAGAGAGGTTCACCTGGCTGTCGGAGCTGACCAGACGCAGCTCTTCGATCTTTGCCTGGAGCTCGGCAACGGGCTGTTCAAAATCAAGATAATTTGGATTCATCGGCTCTGCCTGTAAGCTGCCTGTCATAAAAAGGCATTGTCAAAACGCATCTCGGTTGGGGCCATTATCGCACCCTGACCCCACCACGCAAGGGCTCAGCGATAGCGTAGCTGAACCCCCACCTGGCCCTGAACGTCACGCAGGGCCAGCAGCAGGTCGTCGCTGGGGGCCACTTTCCACTCATCGGCCAGCTCCAGCCACCCTACGGCGTCCGGATGGCGATACTGCAACCTCACCGGCAGGCCTTCGCTATCCCGGTAAGGCGCAAGGCTGTCGCGCAGGCTATCCACCAGGCGGCCATTGATCTGCCCGGCATCCAGCGCCAGTTCCACGGCCTGGCCATAGCGCACCCGGGCGGTGACCATCGGGGTGACGTCCTTGCCGCGCAGGCGCAGCCCGCCCGAGAAGTCATCGCTGGAGACTTCTCCCTCGACGATGATGACCTGATCCGACTCGATCTGACCGCGCAACTGGTCGAACAGCTCACCGAACAGCGACGCTTCGATACGCCCGGTGCGGTCGTCCAGCGTGATGAAGGCCATGGTGTCGCCACGCTTGGACTTCATGGTGCGCATGGCCACCACCAGCCCTGCCACCCGCTGGGGCTCGCGGGACGGCTTGAGGTCGCTGATGCGCGTAGAGACAAAGCGCTTGAGCTCGCGCTCGTACTCATCGATGGGGTGACCGGTGAGGTAAAGCCCCAAGGTGTCTTTTTCCCCCGAAAGACGCTCGCGGTCGGTCCACTCCCGGGCATGGCGGTACTCGGCGTACACATCCCCAGCCTCTTCTTCGGCAGCAAACGCGTCCCCGAACATGTCCAGCATGCCCAGATTCTGGTTGGCATGGTTCTGGGCGGCGGCCTTGAGGGCGTCTTCCATGGCGGCCGCCAGCACGGCACGGTTGGGGCCCAGGGTGTCCAGCGCCCCGGAGCGAATCAGCGCTTCGAGGGTGCGCTTGTTCATGCGCTTGGGGTCGATACGGCGGCAGAAATCGAACAGGTCCTTGAAGGGGCCATCGGCATTGCGCGCCTCGACGATGGCACCAATCGGGCCTTCGCCCACACCCCGGATAGCCCCCAGGCCGTAAACTACGCGGCCTTCCGTATCCACGGTGAACTTGTAGCCACCCACGTTGACATCCGGGGGTGTCACGGTGAGCTTCAGGTGGCGGCACTCTTCGATCAGCGGTACCACCTTGTCCAGGTTGTCCATCTCGGTGGACATGACCGCCGCCATGAACGGGCCTGGGTAGTGGGCCTTCAGCCATGCGGTTTGGTAAGAAACCAGCGCGTAGGCCGCCGAGTGCGACTTGTTGAAGCCATAACCGGCGAATTTCTCCACCAGGTCGAAGATGTTGCCCGCCAGGTCCTTGTCGATACCGTTGGCGGCACAGCCTTCCATGAAACCGGAGCGCTGCTTGGCCATCTCTTCGGGCTTTTTCTTGCCCATGGCCCGGCGCAGCATGTCCGCCTGGCCCAGGGTGTAGCCCGCCATCACCTGGGCAATCTGCATGACCTGTTCCTGGTACAGGATGATGCCGTAGGTCGGCGTCAGTACCGGTTTCAACAGTTCATGCTGGTAATCCGGGTGTGGATAAGATACTTCCGCCCGGCCATGCTTACGGTTGATGAAGTCATCCACCATGCCCGACTGCAGCGGGCCCGGACGGAACAGGGCTACCAGGGCGATCATGTCGTCCAAGGAGTCGGGCAGCAGCCGCTTGATCAGCTCCTTCATGCCGCGGGATTCGAGCTGGAACACCGCCGTGGTCTCTGCCCGCTTGAGCATTTCGAAGGTCTTGCCGTCGTCCAGCGGGATGGCATCGATATTGAGCGGGCCCTGGCCTGCTGCATCGCGCACCTTGTCCACCATCTCCAGCGCCCAGTCGATGATGGTGAGGGTCCGCAGCCCCAGGAAGTCGAACTTCACCAGCCCGGCGTCTTCGATGTCGTTCTTGTCGAACTGCACCACCAGCCCGGCGCCATCCTCGTCACACAGCAGCGGCGAAAAATCGGTCAGCTTGGTGGGCGCGATGACCACGCCCCCCGCGTGCTTGCCGGTGCCCCGGGTGGTGCCCTCCAGCTTCAGGGCCATTTCCCAGATCTCTTCCGCCTCTTCATCGTTGTCGATGAACTCCTTGAGGGCGGGCTCCTGCTCGATGGCCTTGGCCAGCGTCATGCCCACTTCGAACGGGATCAGCTTGGAGAGCTTGTCCCCCAGCGAGTACGGCTTGCCCTGGGCACGGGCCACGTCACGCACCACGGCCTTGGCGGCCATGGTGCCGAAAGTGACGATCTGGGAGACCGCGTTGCGGCCATAGCGGTCGGCAACATAGTCGATGACCCGGTCGCGCTTCTCCATGCAGAAGTCGACGTCGAAGTCGGGCATCGAGACACGCTCGGGGTTGAGGAAGCGCTCGAACAGCAGGTCGTAGCCAATCGGGTCCAGGTCGGTGATCTTCTGGGCGTAGGCCACCAGCGAGCCCGCGCCGGAACCCCGCCCAGGGCCAACGGGCACGCCGTTGTCCTTGGCCCACTGGATGAAGTCCATGACGATCAGGAAGTAGCCTGGAAACCCCATCTGGATGATGACGTTGAGCTCGAACTCCAGGCGGTCACGGTAGCGCTGCTCGATCTCACGGAAGGCGTCGCCGTCGCGGGGGTACTCCTCGGCGGGAAACAGAAAGTCGAGCCGCTCGGTCAGGCCGTCATGGGAGACCTGGCGGAAGAACTCATCCTGGGTCATGCCCTCGGGGATGCCGAATTCCGGCAGGAATATCTCGCCCAGGCGCACATCCACGCTGCAGCGCTCGGCAATCATCACGCTGTTTTCCAGCGCTTCCGGAATGTCGGCAAACAGGGCCGCCATCTCTTCCGGGCTTTTCAGGTACTGCTCTTCGGTATAGCGGCGCTCGCGACGTGGATCGTCCAGCGCCTTGCCTTCCCCGATGGCAACACGGGTTTCATGGGCCCAGTAATCGTCGCGGGCCAGAAAGCGTACGTCGTTGGTGGCCACCACCGGCGTGTTGGTCTCGATGGCCAGCTTGACGCTGGCGTGCACGCAGGCTTCCTCCAGCGGCCGCCCTGTGCGCACCAGCTCCAGGTAGAAACGGTCGGGAAATGCCTGCTGCCACTCCTCCAGCAGTTGGCGCGCTTCACGATCGTGTTCCGACAGCAAATGACGGCCAATGTCGCCATCGCGGCCGCCGGACAGCGCAATCAGTCCGTCGCTCTGAGCCAGTACCCACTGCTTGTCGAGAATCGCCCGCCCCTGGCGCTGCCCGTGGGTCCACCCCTTGGAGATCAGCTCGGTGAGGTTGCGATAGCCGTCCTGGTTCATGGCCAGCAGCGTAATGCGATACGGGTGCGCTTCATCGTGGGGATTGGCCAGCCACAGGTCGCTGCCGATGATGGGCTTGAGCCCCGCCCCTTGCGCCGCCTTGTAGAACTTCACCAGGCCAAACAGGTTGGTCTCGTCCGTCAGCGCCAGCGCGGGCATCCCCCGTTCAGCGGTGGTACTGACCAGCGGCTTGAGCTTGACCAGACCATCGACCAGGGAGTATTCACTGTGCAAACGAAGATGAACGAACGGAACCGTCATGAGACTCTCAGCATAAAGCGCAAATGAAAAAAGGCAGCGCTACAGCAGCGCTAACTGACGCTGTACCGGTGCAAAGCTTTTGCGGTGTTCGGCCAGCGGGCCATGGGCTTCCAGAGCCGCCAAGTGCTCTTTGGTCGGATAGCCCTTGTGGCGCGCAAAACCATACTCAGGATAGCGTAAATCCAGCGCGGCCATCTGTGCGTCCCTGGCCACCTTGGCCAGAATCGAGGCGGCGGCAATCGCAGGGTGGCGCGCATCGCCTTTGACGACGGCCTGGCCCGGCAAGGCGTGCCCCGGTAGCCGGTTGCCATCCACCAGCAGGTATTCGGCGACGGGCATCAGGGCATCGATGGCGCGCCGCATGGCCAAGTGCGTGGCATGATAGATGTTGAGCGTGTCGATTTCGGCGGCGCTGGCCTCGGCCAACGCAAAGGCCAATGCCCGCTCCCGTATCTGCACGTCCAGCTGCTCCCGCTTGCGGGCCGTGAGCTTTTTCGAATCGGTCAACCCTTCGATGGGCGCCTGGGGGTCGAGTATCACCGCCGCCGCCACCACGCTGCCGATCAGCGGGCCACGCCCCACTTCATCCACACCGGCCAGGTAGGGGCCGGTGTAGGCCACTACCAGCGGGGGATAATCACTGGAATCAATGGCCATCCGTGACGGCCTCCAGCGGCTGCCCCGCCGCCAGCGCCGCCACGGCCTGGGCAGCACGCTGGCTGGCATTGCGCTGTAGCGCGGCGTGCATGGCGGCAAAGCGCTCTTCCAGCGCCTGACGGGTGGAAGCACCCTCCAGCAGCTCGCCCACCTGCAGGGCAATGGCCTCCGGCGAGGCGGCGTGCTGAATCAGCTCGGGAACCACACTCTCCTGGGCGATCAAGTTGGGCAAGGAGATCCAGGCCGTCTTGACCAGCCGCTGGGCAAGCCAATGGGTTGCGGGCGCCATCTTGTAGGCCACCACCATGGCCCGGTGGCACAGCATCGCTTCGAGAGCGGCCGTACCTGAGGTGAGGAGCACGGCATCGCTGGCCACCATGGCCTCTCTTGCCTGGCCGTCCAGCAGCGTTACCGACGGATGCAATGCGGGATAGCCGGACAGCAGCTCGGCAAGCTCCCGATGCCGCTGGGCTGTCGCCGCAGGGATCACGACCTGCAGGCCAGGATGGCGCTGGCAAAGCAGCGTGACCGCCGCCAGGAAGGTCGCTCCCATGAAGCGGACTTCATTGCCACGGGAGCCCGGCAGCAGCGCCAACACCGGCCCGTCGAGCTTTAAGCCCAATGCTTCACGGGCCGCCTGACGGTCGTTGACCAAGGGCAGCTCATCCGCTAGGGGATGGCCCACGAACGCCACCGGCACGCAATGCTGACGGTAGAAGTCGGCCTCGAAGGGCAGCAGCGTCAGCATGCCATCCACGGCCTTGGCAATGTTCTTGACCCGCCCCTGGCGCCAAGCCCATACAGAAGGGCTGACGTAATGGGCCGTGGTCACGCCCGCTTTCCGCAGCTGTTTCTCCAGCCCCGTGTTGAAATCGGGCGCATCGATGCCAATCATGATGTCCGGCTGCCAGGCCAGCGCGTCTTCCCGCAGAGTACGGCGTACGCGAATCAGCTCGGGAAGGTGCTTGAGCACCTCGACCAGCCCCATCACCGATAGCGTTTCCAGTGGAAAGCGGCTTTGCAGGCCCTGAGCTTCCATGCGTGGCCCGCCCATCCCGCGAAACTCCACGTCAGGAAACCGGGCGCGTAGCTCACGCATGAGCCCCGCGCCCAGAATATCGCCAGAGAGTTCGCCTGCCACAAGGTATACGCGTTGCAGTGTCATGGAGACAAGACAGCCAGTTGAGGTGTATTAGCGCACGATACCGCGCGTGGAGCGCTCGATGGAGTCGGCAAACTGCGCGACTTCCGGCAGGTCGAAGCGGCTGCGCATATCGCTGACAGCTTGTTCGACGGTCAGCCCTTGGCGGTAGACCAGCTTGTAAGCAGTGGTCAGGGCGGCAATCGCCTCGCGGCTGAAGCCACGGCGCTTGAGGCCGACCAGATTCAGGCCACGCGCTTCGGCAGGGTTGCCGTTGATCATGACGAACGCCGGGGTATCCTTGGTGATGATCGAGCCACCGCCCGCCATGGCATGGTCCCCAAAATGGCAGAACTGATGCACCGCCGAGAGCCCGCCCAGAATGGCATGGTTGCCCAGCGTCACGTGCCCTGCCAGGGTGACCTGGTTGGCCAGGATGCAGTCGTTGCCGATCACGCAGTCATGGCCAACGTGCACGTATGCCATGAACAGGTTGCGCGACCCGATGGTGGTTTCGCTGCGATCCTGCACCGTACCACGGTGCAGCGTCACCCCTTCACGGATCACGTTATCGTCGCCCATGACCAGCCGCGTCGGCTCACCGGCGTACTTCTTGTCCTGGCAATCTTCACCCACCGAGGCAAACTGGAAAATACGCGTGCGCTCGCCGAGCACGGTAGGCCCCTTGATTACCACGTGGGGGCCGATGACGGAACCGGCGCCGATGGTGACATCGGGCCCGATCACGCTAAAAGGGCCGACCTCGACGTCATCGGCCAGTCGTGCCGTGGGGTCGACCAGTGCAGTAGGATGTATCAAGCCACCTTCCTCTCGGCACAAATGATTTCTGCTTCACACGCCAGCTCGCCGTCCACCGTGGCGCGACAGGCAAATTTCCAGATGCCGCGCTTGCCACGAATGACGTTGGCTTCCAGCGTCAGCTTGTCACCCGGCATGACCGGGCGCTTGAAACGTACGTTATCGCTGCCGACCAGATAGTAGACATAGCCATCTGCCGGGAGCTTGTTGACCGTCTTGAAGCCCAGAATGCCACACACTTGCGCCAGTGCTTCGACGACCAGCACGCCCGGCATGATGGGGTGATGCGGAAAATGGCCATTGAAGAATGGCTCATTGATGCTTACGTTCTTGTACGCCACGATGGCTTCGCCCACGGTCAGTTCCGTGACTCGATCCACCAGCAGGAAGGGATAGCGGTGGGGCAAGTATTCGCGAATTTCGTTGATATCCATAACCATCGTAACGACCTCTAAATAGACATAGCGCCTGAACCCTGTCAGGCAGGTACCAGCACTCCTGCTGGCCAAAAGGCAGAGGATTATAACTTGCTGTTATCAAGCCTCAAGCCACTCGTCCTTGAATTCCTTGTTTGCTTCACGATTCTCGCTGGCTTTTTTCCAATCGCGCCAATCGTTTGGCAATATCATCCAGCTGTTTGAAGCGCACTGCGTTCTTGCGCCATTGAGTGTTGCTCATGGCGCCCGTGCCGGAGGAGTAGACACCTGGCTCATGAATCGAGTTGGTGACCAGACTCATGCCCGTTACCTGCACCCCGTCGCACAGGGTCAGATGACCCGACAGGCCAACGCCGCCACCCAGCATGCAGTGCTTGCCCACTTTGGTGGAGCCCGCAATGCCTACACAGCCCGCCAGGGCGCTGTGGTCGCCAATCGTGACGTTATGGGCGATCTGCACCTGGCTGTCGATCTTGACGTCATTGCCAATGACCGTATCACCCAACGCACCACGGTCGATACTCGAACAGCTGCCGACCTCGACATCATCGCCGAGAATCACGCCGCCCAACTGAGCGATCTTGTGCCAACCGGCACCATCATGAGCGAAGCCGAAACCATCGCCACCGATCACACAGCCGCTTTGCAAAATGGCGCGCTTCCCGACGATGACACCGTGGCACACCGTCACGTTGGCGTGCAGCCGAGTATCGTCGCCCAATCGGCTGTCGGCACCCACCACGCTGCCTGCGCCAATCACCACGCGATCCCCCAGCACCACGCCAGACTCGATCACCGCATTGGCCTGAATCGAGATACCCTCGCCCAAGGTGGCATCTTCCGCCACGATGGCACTCGGGTGGATACCCGGGACATCACGCGCAGGCAACGGGTCAAACAGCTGCGACAGCTTGGCATAGCCAAGATAGGGGTTGCTCATTTCCAGCCGCGGCACGGGGCAATTCTTGCCGTGCTCTGGATGCAGCAGAACGGCGGCTGCACGCGTGGTGGCCAGGTCTTTGAGATACGCACGATTGGCAAGAAACGCCACCTGATCGGGCGTTGCTTCCTTGAGGGTGGCCAGGCCACGAATTGGCTGGTCGGCGTCGCCCTCGAAATCAACGTCCAAGTGACGTGCGATATCGGCTAGGGTGAGGTGTTGAGAAGCGTGCGTCATGGGAGCCCAGGAAAGCAGCGGTGCGGCCAACGAGCGCCGCACCCACGGTCATGAATTAGTTCAGCGAATCAAAAATCTGCGTGACCTCGTTGGTCACGTTGGGAAGATCCGTCGAAGAGTGCAGCACTCCCTGCGGCTCTACCAGCACGTCGATGTTGTGACGCTCCAGCACCTGCTCGACGGCACGCTCGAGCTTCGACTCGGCGCTTTCGAGGAACTGCTGCTCGGAGGTTTGCTGCGCCTGCATCACTTCACGACGAAGCTGCTCGAAACGGCTGCCCTTCTGCTGCAGCTCGGCAATCAGCGCATCGCGCTCGGATTGCGACATGGTCTCGCCCTGCTGCTGCAAGCGAGTTTGCAGCTGCTGCAGCTCGTTACCCAGCGACTGAGCTTCGCGCTGCTGGCCACCAATCTGGCTTTCCAACTGGCTCAGCGAGGATTGTGCCGACTGAGTGTTCATCAGCGCTGCGCGCCAATCCAGTACAGCGACTTCAGCCGCGTAGGCGGGTAGCGTCATGGCCCCGAACAGGCACACAGCGGCGGTCAGTTTACGCATTATCATGACACTCCTTGAATTAGAACGTTTGGCCAAGCGAGAACTGGAAGAACTGCGTATCATCGCCACTTTCATCGTTTAACGGCTCTGCGATGCTGAAGGTCAAGGGACCCACGGGCGTCAGCCAGGAAAGGCCAATACCCACACTGTAGCGTAAATCGCCCAGATCCACGCCGGAACTGCAACGCTGGCGGCCCGCGTCTTCTTCCAGCACGTCATAGCAGGAGCTCAGGAAGGTATTACCGGCATCCAGGAACAGCGAAGGCTGTACCGAGCGCTGGTTCTCGACGAACGGCATCGGGAAGAGGACTTCTGCGCTGCCTTGAACCAGCACGTTACCCCCGAGGGTACGGTCACGTGCACCCTCGCGGGCGGGCGTGGTGCGCTGCCCCAGAGTATTGGACGTGAAGCCACGCACCGAGCCCAGGCCCCCTGCATAGAAGTTCTCGTAGAAGGGGTAAGGGTCATTGCTGGCCAGAGTATCGGCATAGCCCAGGTTACCGCTGAACTTGAATGCCCAGGTCTCATCGTCGTTGATCGGGAAGAGCTGCTGCGCGCGGGCCTGAACCTTGTAGTACTCCGCATCGCTGCCCGGCACACCGGTTTCCAGCGAGAGACGCTGGTAATTACCTGCCGTCGGCATGATACCGCGGTTCAGGTTGTTGCGGGTCCAGCTGGCGGTCAGCTTCAGGCTCTGAGCGTTGTCACCCTCATCTTCTACGTAACGGCGAATTTCAGAGGCCGTATCGAAGTAGGTCTTGACGGTGATGTCTTCGATGCTCGCCCCGAAGTTGAGCCGCGACAGCTCACTGATGGGGTAACCGAAGTTGATGCCCGCGCCGTAGGCGTCGGTGGAGAACGTGGAAATATCGGAGTCGGCGTAGTCCGTCTCGCGATAGAAAACGTTATAGCCCCGTGAAATACCGTCCAGGGTCCAGTACGGGTCGGTAAAGGCAAAGTTCACGCTGGTGAACGTGTCACTGCGCTGAGCGCCGATGTTGACGCGGTTACCGGTACCCAGGAAGTTGTTCTGGGCCAGGCCGACGCCGTAGATCACCCCGGCGCTCTGCGAGAAACCGACGCTGGCCGAGACCGAACCAGACGGCTGCTCTTCGACGTTGTAGGTCACGTCCAGCAGATCAGGCTGCCCTGGCACGGGCTGAGTGTCGACTTCCACCTGGCTGAAGAAGCCAAGACGCTCCAGACGCTGGCGCGACTGGGTGATGGATTCCGTGGAGGCAGGCGCGCCCTCCAACTGAATCATTTCACGGCGCAACACTTCATCCTGCGTGGTGGTGTTACCAAAGAATTCGATACGACGCACGTAAGTACGCTGGCCTGGGTCCACGGCGATCACCAGATCGACCGTTTCACCGTCACCGGCCATTTCAGGGATACCGCGCACCTCGGCAAAGGCAAAGCCTTCGGCCCCCAGGCGCTGACGCAGGGCTTCCGTAGAGGCGTTGACGTCGCCACGGGAGAAAATCTCGCCACTGCTGACCTGCAGCAGGTTGCGCGCTTCGCTTTCGCTGATTTGCAGGTCTCCGGCAAACCGAATGTTGCCGACCCGATACTGGGTGCCTTCGTCGATGTTCAGCGTCACGAAGATCTCGGACTTTTCAGGCCCAATCGAGACTTGCGTGGAGGTCACGTCGAAGTTGACATAGCCACGGTCGAGGTAGAAAGAGCGCAGGCGCTCGATGTCCCCCGAGAGCGCTTCTCGGGAGTACTCGTCCCGCGAGAACCAGCCAAAGAAACGTCCTGGGCGGTCGTTCAGCTCGAAGACGCTACGCAGCGTGTCGTCATCGAAGTCACGGTTGCCCACGATATTGATCTGGCGAATCTTGGCCACTTCACCTTCGTTGATATCGATGTTGACCTGCACTCGGCCTTCATCGATTTCATCCACGGCGACATTGATGCTGGCACTGTAGCGGCCCTGCGCCTGGTACACCCCTTCCAGTTCACGCTCGATGTCGTCCAGGGTAGAGAGCTGCAGCACTTGCCCTTCGGAAAGGCCGGACTGGCGCAGGCCATTACGCAGGTCGTCATCGGAAATCTGACGGTTGCCGGTAATGTTCAGGCGAGCAATGGTGGGACGCTCGACGACCTGGATGACCAGAACATCGCCTTCGCGGGCCAGCGAGACGTCCTCGAACAGGCCGGTGGCGAAAAGGTCACGCGCGGCGGCGGCCAGCTGCTGCTCATCGACGCGATCATTGGCACTGACAGGAAACGCATTAAAGACCGAGGCGGCGGATACCCGCTGTAGTCCTTCCACACGAATGTCCGAAACATCAAAGGATTGTGCCTGGGCGCCGCTGGCGCCCGCCAGCAAGAGTGCCGCCATTCCAAGGGTCTTGATTTTCATGCAGTCAGTTCGCTCGCGTTGGTCTGCCTGTCGTTGAGACAGGCACCATATACATTTGTGCAGGCAGATGACAAGCCATCCACGCGCTACACGCGTTATTACCACAGGCGCATCAAGTCAAAATAGAGCGCCATCAGCATCAGGGTGCCTACCATGGCCAGCCCTATGCGAAGACCTATTGCTTGTGTCTGCTCGGATACCGGTCGCCCGCGCAGCACCTCGACAAAATAGTAAAGCAAATGACCACCGTCGAGCACGGGGATAGGCAGCAAATTTAGCACACCCAGGCTGATCGACAGATACGCCAGAAAGCTGACGAAGGCTTCGGTGCCCGCACGCGCCGAATCTCCGGAGATTTGCGCGATGGTGATGGGCCCCGACAGGTTGGAGGGCGAAATCAGCCCCACCAGCATTTTACGAATGGCATCTACCGTGAGCACGACCATGTCACCGGTACGTGACAACGCTTGGCCCAATGCCTCGATGGGTCCATAGCGAATGTCGCGCAGCAGCTCGTCAGGCCAGTTGACCGGCTCGGCACCTGCCCCAATGTACCCAACCTCGACGCCACTCTCCAGCGTATTGCGACCTGGGGTCATGGTGAGCGTGCCGGATTCACCGTTGCGCTGGTAATCCACGCGAAGGGCTTCGCCTGCGCTGTCACGGATGATCTCGACGAACTGCATCCAGTCGCGAACCGGCTCACCGTTCAACGACGTAATACGATCTCCCGGCTGGAGGCCAGCCTCGGCCGCTGCCTGCCCCTCAAGCACCTGCCCAAGCACGGCAGGGACATCAGGCCGCCACGGCACGAAGCCCAGCGTTTCCAGCGGTTGCGGCGGGTCTTGGCGAACCATGTAGCGGCTGATCGGCAGTTGATACGCACGCGAGGCACTGCTGCCTTCCGGACGCGCTTCGATCTCCAGCTCGCCATTGAAGCCGATCATCGACACCAGCTTCAAATTGATCTCTTCCCAGGAGCGCATGGCATCGCCCTGGATGGCGGTAATTTCACTGCCCTGAGGCAAGCCGGCCTCGGCCGCTGGCGAGTTGGGCGTGACCGGCCCGACAATCGGCGCCACCGTGGTGGTACCGGCCACGAACAGCGCCCAATAAGCCACGATGGCCAGCAGGAAATTGGCGATGGGGCCCGCCGCCACGATGGCGATACGCTGCCAGACGGTCTTGCGATTGAACGCCTGGTCCAGCTGATCTTCAGGGACCGGCGCTTCGCGCTCGTCGAGCATTTTCACGTAGCCACCCAAAGGAATGGCGGCCACCGCAAATTCGGTCCCGTGGCGGTCCACCGTCGACCACAGCGGCTTGCCGAAACCGACCGAGAACCTCAGCACCTTCACACCGCACCGGCGCGCCACCCAAAAGTGGCCAAACTCGTGAAACGTGACCAGCAGGCCCAATACCACGATAACCGCTAGAATATTCTGTATCAGGCCCACGCCGTGCTCCTTTACATGACCCGCCGTTAAAGTGGAGAGTGCTCAGCCATTCGCTGGCGCACGATGATTTCCGCCTGCTCACGCGCCCAGCGATCCGCATTCAATACTTGCTCGAGAGACGCGGCATCGCCCTGATAAGGCTGTGCCATGACCGCTGCCACCACCTCGGCAATCTCGCTGAAGCCGATGGTTTCGGTCAGAAAGGCATCCACCGCCACTTCGTTGGCCGCATTGAGAATGGCTGGCGCCGCGCCACCCTTTTGAATCGCTTCTCGCGCCAGCCGCAAACAGGGAAACAGTGCCTCGTCAGGCGCCTCGAAATCCAGTCGTGCCACCTGGAACAGATCCAGCGCTTCGACGCCAGCATCGATGCGCTCCGGCCACGCCAGGCCGTAAGCAATCGGGGTACGCATATCGGGGTTGCCCAGTTGGGCAATCACCGAGCCATCGTCATAGGCTGCCATCGAGTGGATGACGCTTTGCGGGTGTACGACCACCTGTACCTGCTCAGGCGCGGCGTCGAACAGCCAGCAGGCCTCGATCAGCTCCAGCCCTTTGTTCATCAGCGTGGCGCTGTCGACGGAGATCTTGCGTCCCATGGACCAGTTCGGATGTGCACACGCCTGTTCGGGCGTCACCTTGGCGATGTCGGCCGCCGCCCAGCCCCGGAAGGGACCGCCCGACGCGGTCAACAGCAGTTGACGCACGCCATGCTTGGCCAGCCCACCACGATGCTCGCTGGGTAGACACTGATAGATGGCATTGTGTTCAGAATCGATCGGCAGCAGGATGGCACCAGAGCGCTCGACCGCCTCCATGAACAGCGCGCCACTCATGACCAGCGCCTCTTTGTTGGCCAGCAGCACGCGCTTGCCTGCCTCTGCCGCCGCCAGCGCTGGCAGAAGGCCAGCGGCCCCCACGATGGCGGCCATGACGGTATCGACCTCTGGCTCACTGGCGACATCGCATAGCGCCTCGGGGCCAGAGAGCACCTTGGTATCGATGCCCGTTGGTGCGAGTGCCTGCTGAAGCCACTCGGCATCGTTCGCGTCATCCAGCACCGCAAACCGGGGCCGATGTTCCCGACACTGCGCCAGCAGGGCTTCTTTTGAGGTATGGGCCGTCAGCGCATAAACGCGATAGCGGTCAGGGTGGCGGGCGATCACATCCAGAGTACTGGTGCCTATCGAGCCCGTGGCCCCGAGCACCGTCACTTGCTGAACAGGCACGGTACTCATAGCGCACTCACCTGGGCCTGTAGTACCAGCAGGTAGAACAAGGCAAAGATCGGTATGGCGGCGGTCAGGCTATCGATACGGTCCAGCACGCCCCCATGGCCGGGCAGCAGCTGGCTGGAATCCTTGATGTCACGGTAACGCTTGAGCATGCTTTCCAGCAGGTCACCCAGCACCGAGATCAGCGTGACGACGGCCGTGACCAACAGCAGCGCGATGCCACCAGCGACGCCCAAGGGCTGCCACAGGGCGAACAGCAGCGCCAGCAAGCTCGTAGCGGCAAGCCCGCCCAGCACGCCTTCCCAGGACTTGCCGGGGCTGACCCGCGGGGCCAGCTTGCGCTTGCCCCAACGGCGGCCAGCAAAGTACGCGCCGATGTCCGCGCTCCACACCAACAGCAGCACGAACAGCAGCCACACGGCGCCGCTATCACGCAGGACGTTGAACCCCACCCAGCAAGGCAGCAGCACCCAGGCGCCCATCGACAGCCGCCGGGTGGTGCTCTGCCACTGCTGGCCCGCCGCCGGGTACTGGGTCACCCAGTACAGGTTCAGCAGCCAACCGGCGGCAGCCAGCCATAGCGGCCAGATGGCATAAGCCGCCCCACTGAACCACAGCAGCGCCATGAGCATTGCCATTCCGACGACGCAACCGAGCCGCTGGCTCGGTTGCGTCACGCCTGCGAGATTGGTCCACTCCCAGGCACCCAGAAGCACCACGACGGCGGTAAACAGCGCAAACGCGCCGCCCTGTAATCCAAACAGCCCGGCCAGCACCAGGGGTGCCAGCCAGGCAGCGGTGATGATTCGCTGTTTAAGCACCTTGCGCCTCTATTTGTTCGTCGGTCATGCCAAAACGGCGACGTCTCAAGCAGAAATCGTCGACCGCCTTGTCGAAAGCCGCCCCGTTGAAGTCGGGCCACAGCAAGGGTGAAAAATGCAGTTCTGCATAGGCCAGCTGCCAAAGCAGGAAATTGGACAGGCGCTGCTCGCCACTGGTGCGGATACACAGATCCACCGGCGGCACCTGCTCGACCCCCATGGCAGCATCCATCCGCGCTTCGTCAATGGCGTCGGGGCTCAACTCGCCTGCGGCGACCTGCTCGGCCAATTGGCGTGCGGCGCGAGTGATATCCCACTGGCCGCCGTAGTTGGCGGCAATCACCAGGTGCATGCCCGTATTGTCGGCAGTCAGTGCCTGAGCACGCTGAATGTGTTTCTGGATGGCGTGGGAAAAGCCACGCTGCTCGCCAATGATGGAAAGCCGTATATTGCGCTCGTGAAGCTTCTTGACCTCGCGTTTCAAGGCCATCAGAAAAAGCTCCATCAGCGCGTTGACCTCGGCCGCTGGACGCTTCCAGTTTTCACTGGAGAACGCAAACAGGCTGAGGGTTCCAACGCCCCGCTCGGCGGCACGCTCGATGACGGCACGCACGGCTTCGACGCCCGCTCGATGGCCCCGCGCACCTGACAGCCCACGCGCCCGAGCCCAGCGATTGTTACCATCCATGATGATCGCAACATGGGACGGCATCACCCCCTCGGATCGAGAAGGCTCCGTGCCGCCCGGCTGCTGTGGGGGAAGCTGGGGGGAGGTCATGGGGTCTCGCACCAAAGATCAATCATATTAAAGCCAAGCGATGGCCCACGGGCAGCCAGGCTGCCCGTGGTGAAGTGAACGCAGTCTGCGATGTCGACGACATCGTTATACCTGCATGAGATCCTGCTCTTTTGCTGCCAACGCCTTGTCGATCTCGGCGATGTACTTGTCGGTCAGCTTCTGGATCTCGTCTTCGCCCTGGCGCTGATCATCTTCAGTGATCTCTTTCTCTTTCAACAGCGACTTGAAGTCACCGTTGGCGTCACGACGCACGTTACGCACCGCCACACGGGCCGTCTCGGCCTCGCCACGCGCCTGCTTGATGTAGCCCTTGCGCGTTTCTTCGGTGAGCATCGGCATGGGCACGCGAATCACGTTACCCGCACTGGAGGGGTTGAGCCCCAGATCAGAGGTCATGATCGCTTTTTCGATCTTCGGCACCATACCCTGCTCCCAAGGAGCAACGGCCAAGGTGCGCGCGTCTTCGACGCTGACCGAGGCCACCTGATTCAACGGCACTTGGCCACCGTAGTACTCAACGGTCACGGCATCCAGGATGCTGGGATGCGCACGCCCGGTACGAATCTTGTTAAAGTTGACGTGCAGCGCCTCGACGCTCTTCTTCATGCGAGATTCTGCATCTTTCTTGATGTCGTTGATCACGTTGTTACCCTCTGTCTATCAGCGTGCCTTCCTTGCCCCCTACTACCAGATTCAGCAGGGCACCAGGCTTGTTCATATCGAATACCCGCACCGGCATATCATGGTCACGTACCAGGCAGATTGCGGTCAAATCCATCACGCCCAGCTTCTGCTCCAGAGCATCGTCGTAGGAGAGCTGGTCGTATTTTACGGCGTCGGGGTACTTCACCGGGTCCTTATTGTACACGCCGTCCACCTTGGTGGCTTTGATGACGACGTCCACGTCCACTTCGATACCGCGCAAGCAGGCGGCCGAGTCCGTGGTAAAGAAAGGGTTGCCGGTGCCTGCAGAAAACAGCACCACGTCACCGGAAGTCAGGTAGCGAATGGCAGTACGGCGGTCATAGTGCTCCACCACACCGCTCATGGGAATCGCCGACATCACCCGTGAACGAATATTCGAGCGCTCCAGCGCATCGCGCATGGCCAGGGCATTCATCACGGTGGCCAGCATTCCCATGTGGTCACCCGTCACTCGGTCCATGCCCGCTTCGTTCAACGCAGCGCCACGGAACAAGTTACCACCTCCAATCACGATACCCACCTGCACACCGATCCCGACCAGCTGGCCGATTTCCAGTGCCATTCGGTCCAGCACTTTGGGGTCGATACCAAAATCGTGCTCTCCCATCAGTGCTTCGCCCGACAGCTTCAGCAAAATACGCTTGTATTTCGATTTCGACTTGTCGAGTTTCGTGGCAGCGGGGGCAGACTCTTGAATCTCACGTGACATGGCATCTCTCCTGAGGCAGACCTGGACACAGGTGGGCGAGACAGCACCTGTATTTCACAGGGGCCGGATACACGAAGGCGTGCGCTCGCGCGCACGCCATCATCTTACAGAAACATTCGACCTTAGCGACGGCCAGCCTGTTCCATAACTTCTTTGGCAAAGTCGACTTCTTCTTTCTCGATGCCTTCGCCCACTTCGAAACGAGTGAAGCTGACCACTTCACCGCCAGCTGCCTTGACGAATTCGGCAACGGTCTGGTTCGGGTCTTTGACGAAGGGCTGCTCGGTCAGGCTGTTCTCGGCCAGATACTTCTTCAGACGGCCTTCGACCATCTTCTCGGCGATCTGCTCGGGCTTGCCTGCCATGTCCGGCTGCGCCAGGATGATGGCTTTTTCTTTGTCCAGCTCTTCCTGGGGCATGTCGGCCGGATGAGCCACGGCCGGGTTGATGGCAGCAACGTGCATGGCAACGTCCTTGGCAACCTCGGCATTGCCGCCTTTCAGCACGGTCAATACGCCAATACGGCCACCGTGAACGTACTCGCCAACCAGGCCAGCGTCCACTGCGTCTACCACGACGGCACGACGCACGCCGATGTTCTCGCCGATTTTCTGAACCAGCTGCTCACGCGCAGACTCCAGGTCGCCCGCCATCACGGCAGCCACGTCTTCGCTCTTGGCAGCGAAGAACGCATCAGCGATCTTGTTGGAGAAAGCGATGAAGTTGTCGTCGCGGGCAACGAAATCGGTTTCAGAGTTGATTTCGACCATGACGCCGTAGCTGCCGTCTTCAGCAACACGCGTTACCACGGCGCCTTCTGCAGCGGTACGACCCGCTTTCTTAGCGGCTTTTAGGCCAGAGCTTTTACGCAGGTTTTCGATCGCCACGTCAATGTCGCCGCCGGCTTCGGTGAGTGCTTTTTTGCACTCCATCATGCCAAGACCGGTACGTTCGCGCAGTTCCTTAACCTGAGAGGCGCTGATAGCTGCCATGAGATTTCACCTCGGAAATGGTTCTAACTGAGAGTTAAACGCGCTACAGAGTATACGCACGATAGATGACCGTTGCGTATCACGGTGCAGAGCGCTTGCCGGCACCTGGTGCTCGGCGTGATCGGCCCGCCTGGGCGCGCCCAAAGCGGGAAAAAGGGGGCATAAGGCCCCCTCTTGACGATGCGGCTCAACTGCCCGCCGCACCCACTGCCAGTGTTACTCGGCAGCAGCGTCAGCGTCGGCAGAAGCGGCTTCTTCCGTCACTTCGACAAACTCTTCGGGACGACCTTCTTTCGCACGGGTGCACGCGTCGGCAATCGCCTTCACGTAGATCTGGATCGCGCGGATGGAGTCATCGTTACCCGGGATCACGTAATCAACGCCATCCGGGTTAGAGTTGGTATCTACCACGCCAATGACCGGGATACCCAGCTTGTTGGCTTCGTTGATCGCGATGCGCTCGTGGTCAACGTCGATAACGAACAGTGCGTCCGGCAGGCCGCCCATGTTCTTGATACCACCGATAGAACGCTCGAGCTTCTCTTGCTCACGCGTGGCCATCAAGACTTCTTTCTTGGTCAGCTTGTCGAACGTGCCGTCTTCGCGCATGACTTCCAGGTCACGCAGACGCTTGATGGACTGACGAATGGTCTTGAAGTTGGTCAGCATGCCGCCCAACCAGCGATGGTTGACGAACGGCTGGCCAACACGGTTGGCTTCTTCCTTGATGATCTTGCTCGCGCTGCGCTTGGTACCAACAAACAGGATCTTGTTGTTGGAAGACGCCATCTTCTCGATCACGTCGATCGCTTCGTTCAGCGCCGGCAGAGTGTGCTCAAGGTTGATGATGTGGATCTTGTTGCGCGCGCCGAAGATGTATTTGCCCATCTTCGGATTCCAGTACTTGGTCTGGTGACCGAAGTGAGCGCCTGCCTTCAGCAGGTCACGCATATTGACGTGAGACATGGTAAAACTCCTGAAACTCGGGTTAGGCCTCCACGCACCCCATGGATCCGACCAGTAGCACCGCCAGGCGTTGCTAAAGGCACCCGGGACCATGTGCCGGTGCATGTGTGTTTTCAAGGCTTGCTATCTTGCAACCCAGCCATGCTGAGTTGCGCTCTTGTTGCCCTTGCCTGCCGCCTGCGCCAGCAAAAGAAGCTGCGGATGGCGATTGCAGGAAAGCGCGCGGCTTTATACCATAGATCATTGCCAAGATGAAGTCGCCGCTGCGTTTACCCGCCGAAATTGCTACTCATCACCTACTCTGAAGCCACATCGAGAATTCATGAACGTTCCTATCAAGACGCCTTCTGAAATCGAGAAAATGCGCGAAGCCGGACGCCAGGCCGCCAGCGTCATCGAAATGATCACGCCGCACATCCAGGCAGGCATCAGCACCGGCGAGATCGACCGCCTGTGCCACGAGTACATCGTCAACGAACTGGGCTCGGTCCCGGCGCCGTTGAACTATCACGGCTTCCCCAAGGCCACCTGCACCTCGATCAACCACGTGGTATGCCACGGCATCCCGGATGACGCCAAAAAGCTGAAAAGCGGCGACATCATGAACCTGGACATTACCGTGCGCACCCCCGACGGGTACCACGGCGACTCCAGCGTGATGTTCGTGATCGGCGAGACCATCCAGGGCGAGCGGCTGTGCCGCATCACCCAGGAGTGTCTGTACAAGAGCATCGCCCTGGTCAAACCCGGCGTGCGTCTTTCCGAGCTGGCCCGCGTGATTCAGCAGCATGCCGAAGCCCATGGCTACTCGGTGGTGCGTGACTTCTGCGGCCACGGCATCGGTGCCGACTTCCACGAAGACCCTCAGTTCCTGCACTACGATGGCTACGCCCCGGATGCCGACATTCGCCTCGACGCGGGCATGTGCTTCACCATCGAACCGATGATCAACGTGGGCGGCTACAAGACCAAAGTGTTGCGCGACGGCTGGACCGCGGTGACCAAGGACCGCAGCCTGTCGGCACAGTGGGAGCACACGCTACTGGTCACCGAGACCGGCGTGGAAGTGCTCACCGCGCGCAGCGACGAAGACTTCGGCTTCCTGAACGCCTGATGCTACTACACCACTACCGGTTCGAGCCGGATACGTCGCTGTTCGATCTGGCGCTGTTTCGCACCGAGCTGGCCGGGGCACGCTCTCCCATCGCTCCGTTCAAGGCAGCGCTCAAGGAGATTCAGGCGCGCCTCGACGAGCAGTTTCGCGCGGGTGCAGACATTCGTGACCTGGTACGTGGCCGCGCATGGTATCTCGACCAGCTGCTGGCGATTGCCTGGCAGCGCCATGCCTGGCCCGACACCGGCATCGCCCTGGTGGCGGTGGGCGGCTACGGGCGCGGAGAGCTGCACCCCCACTCGGACATCGACCTGCTGCTGCTGCTCGAACACGATGACGATACCCCCTACCGGGAGCCGCTGAGCGCCTTCGTGACGTTCCTGTGGGACATCGGTCTGGAGATCGGCCATAGCGTACGCTCGCTCAACGACTGCGAGCGGGAGGCCGAAGCCGACGTGACGGTCATCACCAACCTGCTGGAGTCGCGCTTGATCGCAGGTCCCGAGCACCTGCGTGAACAGATGCGTGAGCGCCTGAGCGCCCCCCACGTATGGCCCGCCGACCGCTTTTTCGAGGCCAAGTGGCAAGAGCAGATCTCCCGCCACTATCGCTACAACAACTCCGAGTACCACCTGGAGCCCAACCTGAAAAGCTCGCCCGGCGGCCTGCGAGACATTCAGATGATCGGCTGGGTCGCCAAGCGGCACTTCGGCACCGAGCAGTACACCGACATCGTCGCCAACGGGTTCATGAACGACGCCGAGCTGCGCATCCTCAGCCAGGGGCAGTCGTTCCTGTGGCAGGTTCGCTACGCCCTGCACATGCTCACCGGGCGCGCCGAAGACCGCCTGCTGTTCGATCACCAGCGCACCATCGCCGACATGTTCGGCTTCAAGGATACGCCCGAGCGGCTGGCCGTCGAACAGTTCATGAAGCGCTACTACCGCCATGTAACGGCGCTGGCAGGCCTCAACGACATGCTCTTGCAGCACTTCGACGAAGTGATCCTGCGCGGCAAGGAGTCGCTGGAAACCGTCAAGCTCAACGACCGTTTCGAGATCAAGGGGGGCTACATTCAGGCCCGCTCGCGCAGCCTGTTTCGCGAACGCCCAGCCGCCATGCTGGAGCTGTTTCTGCTGATGGCCAAGCACCCGGAAATCGAAGGCGTGCGCGCCGACACCATTCGCCTGATCCGTGACCATCGCCATCAGATCGATGACCACTACCGGGAAGACCCGCGCCACCAGCGGCTCTTCATGGCGCTCATGCGGGCGCCGGGCAACGTGCCTCGCCAGCTCCGGCGCATGAACCGTTACGGCATTCTGGGCAAGTACCTGCCGGAGTTCGGCCGAGCGGTCGGGCTGATGCAGCACGACCTGTTTCATATCTATACCGTGGACGCCCACACCCTGCGCCTGCTGAAATTTCTGCACGGCTTCCGCAAGCCCGAGGCAAAGGACGACTTCCCGGTGGCCGCCAACCTGATCCACCAGCTACCCAAGCTGGACCTGCTGTGGATCGCCGGGCTGTTCCACGACATCGGCAAAGGGCGCGGCGGAGACCACTCTGAAATCGGCGCCCGTGACGTCGAGCAGTTCTGTCGTCGTCATCACGTTTCGCAGCACGATACGAACCTGGTCAGCTGGCTGGTCGAGCATCACCTGCTGATGTCGATGACCGCCCAGAAGCGCGACATCAGCGACCCGGACGTGATCCGCGACTTTGCACTGATCGTGCGCGACGAAACTCGCCTGGACTACCTCTACGTGCTCACCGTGGCCGACATCAATGCCACCAACCCCACGCTGTGGAACGGCTGGCGGGCCTCTCTGTTGCGCCAGCTTCATGCGGAGACCAAGCGCGCTCTGCGGCGAGGGCTGAAAAACCCGCCGGACAGAGACGACTGGGTCAGAGAAACCCGCACCGAGGCGCGTTCGCTGCTGCAAGCCGTCGGGGTGGACAGCAGCCAGATCGACTCGCTATGGGACTCCCTTGGGGAAGACTACTTCCTGCAGTACGCCCCCAGCGAGATCGTCTGGCAGACCCAAGGCATTCTGGCCCACCAGCCGTCTCCCCTGCCGCTGGTGCTGATCAGCGCCCCCACCGCCGACATGGCCGAAGGTGGCACCAAGGTGTTCATCCACACCCGCTCTGCGGATGACCTGTTTGCCGCCACGGCCGCCGCCATGGAGCAGTTGGGGCTGTCCATCCACGATGCGCGGATTGCCACGTCCCACAACGACTGGACGCTGAACACCTTCATCGTGCTGGATAGCCACAGCCAGCCGATCCGTGACCCGCTGCGCATCGAAGAGATGCGTAGCCACCTGGTGGAAGAGCTGGACGACCCGGACGACTACCCCGAAATCGTCACCCGGCACACGCCGCGCCAGCTGAAGCACTTCAAGGTGCCCACGGAGGTCGTCATCGAGCAGGACCCGGCCAATGAGCGTACGCTGCTGGAGCTGACCGCCCCCGACCGTCCTGGCCTGCTGGCCCGGGTGGGGCGTATCTTCATGGAGCAGGATATCGCCCTGTCGGCGGCCAAGATCGCCACCCTGGGCGAGCGCGTCGAGGACGTTTTTTTCATCACCACCAAGGCCGGTGAGCCGCTCACCGACCCCGCCCGTCAACAGCAGCTTCGTGAGCGGCTGATCGACGTATTGAGCGTCTAGCCCAGATGCCTGACCGAACACCCCCTGGTCGTTGGGTTTGAGCCTGCACCAGGGGTTGCCTATAATCGGCGGTTCGATAAACGGTACGGACTCGCCATGAACTCAGACCTGAATGCCCTGCACCCCTATCCGTTTGAAAAGCTGGCTGCCCTCAAGGCAACGCTCACGCCTCCGGCGGGGCTTGCGCATATTCCGCTGACCATTGGCGAGCCCCAGCATGCCCCTTACCAGGGCGCACTGGACGCACTCATTGCCCACCAGCTGGAGATGGCGCGCTACCCAGCCACCAACGGCCTGCCCGCCCTGCGCGAGACCATTGCCGCCTGGGCCACCCAGCGCTTTGGCCTGGCGGGGCTGGACGCCGAACGTCAGGTGTTGCCGGTGAACGGCACCCGTGAAGCCATCTTCGCCTTCGTGCAGGCGGCGCTGGACCGCACCCGCCCCGCCAAGGTCGCGGTACCCAACCCGTTTTATCAGATCTACGAAGGCGCCACACTACTGGCAGGCGGCGAGCCGCTCTACCTGGACTGTACCGCCGACAACGGCTTTCGCCCGGACTTTTCAGCCGTCAGCGCCGACACCTGGCGCGACGTGCAGATCGTCTTTCTCTGCTCACCGGGCAACCCCACCGGCGTAGTCACTCCGCTGGCCGAGTTCAAGCAGCTCATTGCCCTGGCCGACGAACACGACTTCATCATTGCCTCCGACGAGTGCTACTCCGAGCTCTACCTGGACGAAGCCACTCCGCCGCCCGGACTGCTGCAGGCTTGCGCCGAGCTGGGCCGCGATGACTACCGCCGCTGCGTGGTGTTTCATTCGCTCTCCAAACGCTCCAACCTGCCGGGGCTGCGCTCGGGTTTCGTGGCGGGCGACGCCGACCTCCTCGCCCCGTTCAAGCGCTACCGCACCTACCACGGTTGCGCCATGTCACTGCCGCTGCAGCACGCCTCCATCGCTGCCTGGCAGGACGAAGCCCACGTGCGCGCCAACCGTGACGCCTACCGCGAGAAATTCAGCGCCGTCACCGAGGTTCTTGCGCCGGTCATGTCGTTCCCGACGCCCGAAGCCAGCTTCTACCTGTGGCCCGCCGTGCCGGGGGGCGACGATATCGCCTTTACCCAGCGGCTGTTCAGTGAACAGCATGTCAGCGTGTTGCCCGGCAGCCTGATGGGCCGCCCTGGCAAGGATGGCCATAACCCGGGCGCAGGTCGACTACGCTTAGCCTTGGTGGCAGAGCTCGAACCGACCCTGGAAGCAGCCAAGCGACTGCGCCAGCTGATCGAGCGCAGCTAACGCCGCGACACCCCACGACAAGGAGGCTTTTCCATGCTGACGCTATATATCATCAACACCTGCGACACCTGCCGCAAAGCCCGCAAGGCGCTGGAGGAGAGCGGCATTCCCTTCAAGACCCATGACCTGCGCAAGGATGGCCTGTCGGCCAGCCTGCTGGAGCATATTCTCGAGCGGGTGCCGCTGCTGGAAGCCATCAATAAGCGCAGCACCACCTGGCGCAACCTGCCCCAGGAGGAAAAGGATCAGCTGGACGCCACGTCGGCCCGTCGGCTGCTGCTGGAACAACCCACGCTGCTCAAGCGTCCGCTACTCGAAGTCGACAACAGCACCATCCTGGTCGGCTACCGCGACGGCGATTACGACAAACTGAGCGGCTGAACGCCCCCTCTTAGACACACAACCTTGAAGGAAGCCCCGTTATGCTGAGCTTTGCGCTTGGAATTGGTACCCAAAACACCCAGGGTGACTGGCTGGAAATCTACTACCCGGCCCCGCTGCTGAACCCCGACGAGAGCCTGGTGGCCGCCGCCAAGGAAGCGCTGGGCGCCGCTGCCGAGAACAGCCCTGTCAGCTTCCTGCCGGAAGACTGCACCCGCCTGGCCAAAGCACTGGAAGCCGCGGGTCATTCCGAGCAGGCAGCGCTGGCCGAGTCTTTCGCCACTAGCCAGCGCCCGCTGGTAGCGATGTTCCTGGACACCGACCAGGCGCCGCAAACCGTGCCGGAGGTCTACCTCAAGCTGCACCTGCTGTCCCACCGTCTGGTGAAGCCCCACGGCCTGGACCTGACCGGCATGTTCGGCCTGCTGCGCAACATCGCCTGGACCAACGAAGGCGCCATCGACATCGAAGAGCTGCCGGCTCGCCGCCTCAAGGCACGCCTGGCAGGCCGCGCGCTGTCCGTCGACTGCGTCGACAAGTTCCCCAAGATGACCGACTACGTCGTGCCCACCGGCATCCGCATTGGCGACACCGCCCGCGTACGCCTGGGCGCCTACCTGGGCGAAGGCACCACGGTCATGCACGAAGGCTTCGTCAACTTCAACGCGGGCACCGAAGGCCCGGGCATGATCGAAGGCCGCATTTCAGCGGGCGTCATGGTCGGCAAAGGCTCCGACCTGGGCGGCGGCTGCTCCACCATGGGCACCCTCTCCGGTGGTGGCAACATCATCATCAAGGTGGGTGAAGGCTGCCTGATCGGCGCCAACGCCGGTATCGGCATTCCGCTGGGCGACCGCTGCACCGTGGAAGCAGGCCTGTACATCACCGCTGGCTCCAAGGTGACCGTCCTCGACGACCAGGGTCAGGAAGTCAACACCGTGGCCGCCCGTGAGCTGGCTGGCCAGGACGACCTGCTGCTGCGCCGCAACTCGCAAAATGGCCGCATCGAGTGCCTCACCAACAAGAGTGCCATTGCGCTGAACGAGGCGCTGCATGCCCACAACTGAGTCTGCTGCCCTGTCACCGACGCTCACCCTGGCCTTTGACCTGCTGGGTCGCGCGTCGGTGACCCCGGACGACGAGGGTTGCCAGGACCTGATGATCGAGCGCCTCACGGCGCTCGGTTTCCATGTCGAGCAGCTGCCGTTCGGCGATGTGAAAAACTTCTGGGCCGTGCGCGGCCATCATGGCCCGGTGCTGGCCTTCGCCGGGCATACCGACGTGGTGCCCAGCGGGCCGCATACCAGCTGGGAGTTTCCGCCCTTCGAGCCATGCATCGACGAGCAGGGCATGCTCTGCGGGCGCGGTGCGGCCGACATGAAAGGCAGCCTGGCCGCCATGCTGACCGCCGTGGAGCGCTTCGTGGCCCGTTACCCCGACCACGACGGCCGTATCGCCTTCCTGATCACCTCCGATGAGGAAGGCCCCGCCGTGGACGGCACCCGAGCCGTGGTGGAGCACCTGCGCGAGCGCAACGAACGGCTGGACTACTGCATCGTCGGCGAGCCCTCTTCCACGGCGCGGCTGGGGGATGTGATCAAGAACGGCCGACGCGGCTCGCTGGGCGGCGTGCTGCATGTCAAAGGGGTGCAGGGGCATGTGGCTTACCCCCACCTGGCACGCAACCCCATTCACCAGGCGCTGCCTGCGCTCGATGCCCTGGCACGCGAGCATTGGGATGCCGGCAACGACTTCTTTCCCGCCACCAGCTTCCAGATTTCCAACGTGCGCGCGGGCACCGGGGCGACCAACGTGATCCCTGGCGACATCGAAGTGGTGTTCAACTTCCGCTACTCCACGGAAGTGACCCACGAAGCACTGAAAGCTCGCACCGAAGCGATTCTGGATCGCCATGGCCTCGAGTACCATGTGGACTGGACCTTGAACGGCGAGCCCTTCCTGACCGCCGAAGGCGAACTGGTCGATGCAGCCATTCGCGGTGTGGAAGCCGTCACCGGTGAGCGCCCGCAGCTGTCGACCAGCGGCGGCACCTCCGATGGCCGCTTCATTGCCACCCTGGGGGCACAGGTGGTGGAGCTGGGTCCGCTCAACGACACCATTCACAAGGTGAACGAGCGCGTGCTGGCCAGCGACCTCGATGCGCTCAGCCGCATCTACGAAGCCACCCTGCAGGCGCTGCTCACCACTGATGAGGTATGCGTATGATGGAGCGGTTTCCGGATATCGAAGTGTACCTGGCCCGCGTGTCGCTGGATGATCTCAACGCCTGGCTCAGCGAGACCCTCGATGCCCCACCCTTGGGCCAGGCGGGCAAGGGCAAGTGGAAAACCCGTGGCCAGCATCAGGGAGAAAGCGTCCCGGTGCTGCTGGTGGACAACGCCGCCGACGGTTTTGCCAGCCTGTGGTTCGACAGCGCCCACACCCCCTGGCACACCGATCAGGAGTGCGCGCAGCACGCGGCCGAAGCGCTCAACGTGGAAGTCCGCTGTTCGCTGGGTGGATGGCACCCTGGCGATGACCCGGACCGCTTCTGGCAAGTGCTGCCCGGCGGCCAGGAAAAAGCCATCGAATGGCCGGATTCCGGGCGCTAAACGTAAAAACCCCCGCACAAGGCGGGGGTTTTCCTGTCAGCAACCGCGCCGGAGCGCTTATTCGATAATGCTGACATCATCGGCCTGAAGGCCACGGTCGTTCTTGATCACGTGGTAACGCACGATCTGGCCTTCGGCCAGCATGCGTGGGCCACGACCGCGTATCGCCCGAAAATGCACGAAGACATCTTCGCCATTGTCCCGGGTGATGAAGCCGTAGCCCTTGTTGGTGTTGAACCACTTGACCTCGCCCTCTTCACGGCCATCGTTGGGGTCGATGATATCCTCTTCTTCATCGTCCACCACGGGTGCTGCCTGGGGCTGACGCGGGGCAGGTTTGACCCTGGCCACATCGGCCTTTACCACCATCGGTGGTGCCAGGGCCGCAGCCGCCAGCGTACCGACGAACAACATTGCAAAACAGCCAAGTGCCACAGCGGCATACACACTGAAAGCAGCCTCGGCCAACCACTGTTCAGCCAGAGGTGCATTGGTTAAATGAACAATCCCCGCCAGAAGAAGCGGCGTGGGGGCGGCCAGTAAGATACTGATAAAGAAACAGCGAAAAACAACTTTTGGGTTCATGGATGATAAAAGCTCTCTTGTTGTATGGGTAACAGAAGCAAGACAATACTCGGCCTACCAGGCCCTTTCCTAACAGTACCGAGCATACTACATACGGTGACGATGTTATCATGACAAACGAATTAACGCCTGCCGAGCTCACTCAACGTATTGAATCGTTGGAAAGTCGGCTGGCTTATCAGGAACATTGGCTGGACACCCTGGACCAGGCCGTCGCCCAGCAGGAGCGCCGCCTCGAAAAGCTGGAACAGCTGAGCGCCCTCATGCGTGAACGGCTCCGCGAACAGCATCAGGCGCTGCAAGCCAGCGACTCACAGGGCGGTTTTCGCCCCGAAGACGACATCCCGCCCCACTACTAATGGACCCACCGCCTGGCGCGCGGGTCACTTCACCACGCTGGCCGGCTCGATGCTTTCCAGGCCAAACGCCTGGGCGACGGCCCGGTAGGTAATCTGGCCATCGTGGACGTTCAGCCCGGGCAGAAAATGGGCATCGTCTGCCAGCGCCTGGCGCCACCCCTTGTCGGCAAGCGCCAGCACGAACGGCAGCGTCGCGTTGGTGAGCCCCAGGGTAGACGTACGTGCCACGGCGCCTGGCATGTTGGCCACACAGTAGTGCACGATGCCATCCACCAGATAGGTGGGCTCGGCGTGGGTCGTGGGCTTGCTGGTTTCGAAACAGCCGCCCTGGTCGATGGCCACGTCCACCAGCACACTGCCGGGTTTCATCTCGGCCAGCATGGCACGGGTGATCAATTTGGGAGCTGCCGCGCCGGGGATCAGCACCGCGCCCACGATCATGTCGGCGGTGCGTGCCGCGTGGTCCAGCGCATCGGCGGTGGAGTAGACGGTTTTGATACGCCCCTGGTAGCGCGCATCCAACGCTTCCAGCCGGGCCACCGAGGTATCGAGAATCGTCACCTCTGCCCCTAGCCCCAGCGCCATCCGCGCTGCGTTTTCCCCCACCACGCCACCCCCAATGACCGTTACCTGCCCCGGTGCCACACCGGGCACGCCGGGCAACAGCACCCCCGAGCCCCCTTGGGCCTTCTCCAACCCATGGGCACCGGCCTGTATGGCCATGCGCCCCGCCACGGTGCTCATCGGGGCCAGCAGCGGCAACCCGCCGCGGGTATCGGTGATGGTTTCATAGGCGATGCAGGTGGCTCCGCTTTTCATCAGCCCTTCGGTCAGTGCCCGCTCGGCGGCCAGATGCAGATAGGTAAACAGCGTGTGCGCTGGCGTCAGGCGCGCCACCTCTTCCGGCTGGGGCTCCTTGACCTTCAGAATCAGCTCGGCGCGCTGCCACAGCGCCTCGACGTCGGCCTCCAATGTTGCGCCCGCGCTTTGGTAGGCGTCATCCTGAAAGCCAGCGCCTTCGCCCGCACCTACCTGGACACTGACGGAGTGACCACGCCCGACCAGCTCACGTACCCCCGTGGGCGTAAGCGCAACGCGATACTCGTGGTTCTTGATCTCTTTGGGAACGGCAATGTGCATGGCGGACTCTCCTTGGGTCATCAACATCACTGGGTGCTCAATGCATTACAGCACAGCAGGCGTGAACCACCAGCCCAAGGGAGCAAAACGAAAAAAACGCCGGTAAAGGCGTTTTTCAACAGAAAATTCAGCGTTTGACGGGCCGCGACGAAAAAATCCACGCCGCACCGTCGATTCATCACTCGGCGGGCTCGGGCACCACCGCAGCGCCATAAATGCGCTGGTACTCTTCCGGCAAGCGCTTGGGGCGACCGCTGGAAAGCGCGACACAGGCAAACCGCGTGCGCGCCTTCAGCAGCGTCTTGCCGTCTGCTGGCCGTATCAGTTGAAAGCGGCGCGTCAGGCTGAAGCGGCCGTCGCAGTCGACGATCCAGGTGGCCAGGCAGAGCGTGTCGTCTTGAAAAGCAGGGGCGAGGTAGTCCAGCTCGTGGCGGTGGACCACCATCGCCCGGTCCAGCGCCCGATAGCGTTCCAGCGACAGCCCCAACGCCTCGGAGTGGGCCCAGCTGATCTGCTCTACCCAGCGCAGGTACTCGCTGTTATTGACGTGCCGGTAAGCGTCGATGGCTTCCGGCGCGACCTGCAGCGTGAGTACGAACGGCTCTGGCAACGCCCACTCCATGTGTCCACCTCCTTTCCTATGACGACGGCGCTCGACAGCGGGCGATGCTCAGTCGCGGAAGACCCGCACGCCCAGCGCTTTCAAATAAGCAGTTTCGGGAATCGCCGGGTGCACGGGGTGATCCGGCCCCTGATGGCCCTGGAAAATCACCTGGCCATGGCGGTCCTGATGGCGCACGGCACCGCGCACCACATCCACCAGCCGCTCGTGGGCCAGATGCATGGAGCAGGACGCAGACAGCAGCAGGCCATCGCGACCCAGCAGGCGCATTGCCTCGCGGTTGAGTCGTGCATAGGCGCGCTCACCGTTGGGGATGTCCTTGCGCTTCTTGATGAACGCAGGCGGGTCGAGAATCACCACGTCGAACTGCTCGCCGTCGGCTTTCAATGCGGCCAGCGCTTCGAAGGCGTCGCCTTCACCCACGGCCACCTGCTCCTGCACGCCGTTCAGCTCGGCATTGCGCGCCACTTGCTCCAGGGCAACGCCGGAGGCATCCACACACAGCACTTCGGAGGCGCCGCTGGCGGCAGCCTGAACGCCCCAGCCACCCACATAGCTGAATACGTCCAGCACGCGCTTTCCAGCAACCTGACTGTTCAACCAGGCCCGGTTGACGCGGTGGTCGAAGAACCAGCCGGTCTTCTGGCCGTTGAGTACCGGCACCGCAAAGGTCACGCCGTTTTCTACCAGCAGCACTTCGTCGGGCAGGGTGCCCTTGACCACTTCCACGTGGGCTTCCAAGCCTTCCTGGCGGCGGCCCCCGGTATCGTTACGGAATACGATGACCTCAGGCTTGATGACCTTTTCCAGCGCATCGACGATCTCGTCGGCCAGGGCCTGCATGCCGGCGGTATTGAGCTGTACGACCAGCACATCGCCAAAACGGTCGATGATCAGTCCTGGCAGCAGGTCGCCCTCGCCATGGATCAGACGGTAAAAGGGCTGATCGAACAGACGCTGGCGCAGCGCCAGCGCCTGATTGAAACGGTGCACGAACAGCGAGCGGTCCAGGCGCATTTCCGGGTCGCGGGACATGATACGCGCACAGATCAACGAGTGCGGGTTCACGTAGGCCACGCCCAGAGTCTTGCCGTTGGAGGCCTCTACCAAGGCAGGCTCGCCCGCCTCGAAGGTCTTCAGCGGCGTTTCCTTGATATCGACTTCGTTGGAGTAGATCCACAGATGGCCAGCCTTCAAGCGGCGATCGGCATTTTTATTCAGGCGCAGGCGTTGAGTCACAACATTCTCCAGATAAACAAAACAGTTAGCCGCCCAGGGCGGCGCTCAGCGCTGGCAACCGGGGCAGAATACGCTGGCCCGCTGCCCCAGGGTAATGCGCTTGAGTTCACTGCCACAGCGCAGGCAAGGCTGGCCATGGCGACCATAGACATTCAATTGCTGGGCAAAGTAGCCCGGCTCCCCCTGGCCGCTGACGAAATCGCGCAGCGTGGTGCCACCCTGGGTAATGGCCGCCGCCAATACTTCCTTGACCGCCTGGGCCAGCGCTTCGTAGCGCGCCAGTGAAATGCGTCCGGCGGCCCGGCGCGGGTCGATGCCCGCCATGAACAGCGCCTCGGCGGCATAGATGTTGCCCGCTCCCACGACCACGCGGTTATCCATCAGGAAAGGCTTCACGGCGACGCGCTTGCCGCGCGACAGTGCGTGGAGCCAACGGCCCGTGAAGGCATCGTCGAGGGGTTCCGGGCCCAGGTGCGCCAGCCGCGTATCGAACTGTGCATCGGCGTGCTGCCAATCGACGAAGCCAAAGCGGCGCGGGTCGTGATAGCGCAATATATGACCACTGGCGGTGACGATATCCACATGGTCATGCTTTTTGGGCAGATCGCCCAGGCGGGCAATCCGCAGGCTACCCGACATGCCCAGGTGCCACAGCAGCGTGGCGTGGCCGGTGGGCGTGGCCAGCGGGATCTGCAGGTATTTGGCGCGCCGGGCAAGCTCACCCACGCGAGCCCCGACCAGCCGCTCGGCCAGGTCATCCGGCACGGGAACGCGCAGGCGCGGCTGGCGTACCAGCACTTCGGTAATCTCCTGCCCTTCCAGGTAGGGCGCGATACCACGCCGCGTGGTTTCCACTTCAGGCAATTCGGGCATGATGAAAGCCTATGATGACAGCACAGTGACAGCGATGCTAACACGCGAAACGCGAACGTTAGACATGCAAAAACCCGGCTTGGGGCCGGGTTTTTCAACAGGCGCTCGCCTGCGGTGAAAGCCGATCATCGTAACCGAGGTTACTTGATCTTGGCTTCCTTGTAGATGACGTGCTTACGGACGACCGGGTCGTATTTCTTGAATTCGAACTTATCCGGGGTGTTCCGCTTGTTCTTGTCAGTGGTGTAGAAGTGGCCAGTACCGGCACTAGACACCAGCTTGATCTTATCGCGCATGGTTTAACTCTCCCAAAAATGCTGAGCCAGAAACTGGCTTAGATAGCGTCGCCGCGTTTGCGGATGTCGGCCAGAACCGAGTCGATACCTTTCTTGTCGATGATGCGCATGCCTTTAGAGGAAACGCGCAGCTTGACGAAGCGGTTTTCAGACTCCACCCAGAAGCGATGGGTGTGCAGGTTCGGCAAGAAACGACGACGAGTCTTGCGCTGGGAGTGAGAAACGTTATTACCAGTTACCGGACGCTTGCCGGTAACCTGACATACTTTGGACATGAGAGCCTCCAACCGCTTGGCGAGTTGTTCAAAACTGTCGGGCAAACCGGAGCAGGGAGGGAGTCGACGCAGTTAACCGCCTAGCTGTACCCAAATCCGTTATTCAACCCAAGTTCAAAGGTGGCACTTTATACCAGAGCACCCGGCCACCAGCAAGCGAAACCGCCCAAAAAGGCCAAAAAAGCACGTTTTTGGACAATTTTCGTCACGACAGCCGCAGCATCGAGCGGGCCAGCCTGCCTTTTCGATACTGCCGGAGTGCGTGCGCATGACCTGCCCGCTAGAGCCAGCCGCGCTCGGCAAAGGACACCACGTCTCCGTCTCCCACCACAAAATGATCCAGCACTCGCACGTCAAAGAGAGCAAGGGCATCTTTCAAGCGTTCGGTGATACGTCGATCAGCGTCGCTGGGCTCAGCCACACCCGAAGGGTGATTGTGGGCCAGGATGACAGCGCCAGCGTGGAGTTCCAACGCACGCTTGGCAACTTCGCGGGGGTAAACGGATGCGCTGTCTAGGGTACCGCGAAACAGGGATTCATAGCGAATGATTCGGTGCTGAGTATCCAAAAAAAGTACCGCAAACTCTTCATGCCCCAGGTGGCGCAGCTGCGAACTCAGGTAGTGGCGCACCAGGGCTGGCGAGGTCAACGCGTTGCCGCGTGCCAGCTGGCTGGCCAAATGCCGCCGTGATAGCTCCAGCGTGGCCTGCAACTGGGAAAACTTGGCATCGCCCAACCCCCGGGCGGCACAAAACTGCTCTCTGTCTGCCTCCAGCAGCTGCCGCAACCCGCCAAAGCTCGCCAGCAGGTCACGCGCCAGGTCCACTGCCGAACGCCCCTGGACCCCCACCCGCAGAAAGATCGCCAGCAGTTCGGCATCCGATAACGACTGCGCCCCCATGGTCAGCAGTTTTTCACGGGGCCGCTCACCTTCTGGCCAATGATTGATGCCCATCCATGCCCCCTGTCCATGCTACCCAGTCCCATGGCGTGTGGCTCACGCCCTCATCCTCACTATACCTAGCGTTATAACACTTCCACCGAGCATGCCAAAATAAACCGCCAAATGGTATGGTAAGCCTCCTTACGACCGTCATACGGGACCGCCTACCATGGCATCACTCTCGCACACTTCCGAGCCATCACTATCCGAGTCATCACTATCAGCGCCATCGTTGACCGCCCTGCTCGCAGGCAAGCGCGTACTGCTGGGCGTCAGCGCAGGCATTGCCGCGTATAAAAGCGCACTGATCGTGAGGCTGCTGAAGCAGGCAGGCTGTGAGGTGCGCGTGGTGATGACCGAGGGTGCTCAAGCCTTCATCACCCCCCTGACGCTGCAGGCCCTCTCTGGCGAGCCCGTGCGCACATCGCTGCTGGACCCCGAGGCAGAAGCCGGGATGGGGCACATCGAACTGGCCCGCTGGGCGGATGCCCTGCTGGTGGCCCCGGCCACGGCCGATGTGATGGCGCGCCTGGCACACGGCATGGCCGACGACCTGCTGACCACCCTGTGCCTTGCTTCGGAAGCGCCACGGCTGATGGCCCCCGCCATGAACCAGGCCATGTGGCGCCATCCCGCCACGCAGCGTAACCAGGCACAGCTGGCCGCCGACGGCTGGCAGTTGATCGGCCCTGCCGCGGGCGAGCAGGCCTGTGGCGACGTTGGCCCAGGGCGAATGAGCGAACCCGAAGAGATCTTCGCAGCCCTTCAACAGCACTTCGCCAAAGCAGCCAAGGTTGCGCCGCCCGCTCAGGGCGCAGCGCGCCCTCACGTGGTGATCACTGCAGGCCCCACCCGTGAAGCCCTGGACCCGGTGCGTTACCTGTCCAACCACAGCTCGGGCAAGATGGGCTTCGCTCTGGCCGCCGCCGCCGTGGCGCAAGGGGCTCGCGTAACCCTGATCAGCGGCCCGGTCAATTTACCCACCCCAGCCGGGGTCGAGCGCCAAAACGTGGAAACCGCCCGGGAGATGCACCAGGCCGCGCTGCAGCTCGCCCCCCAGGCCGCGCTGTTCATTGGCTGTGCCGCCGTGGCCGACTACCGCGCCGCCAGCGCCGCCGAGCACAAGCTCAAGAAAACCGACGATCAGGACACACTGACCCTGACGCTGGTGAAAAACCCGGACATCATTGCCGACGTGGCGGCCTTGCCCAACGGGCAACGCCCCTTCGTGGTCGGCTTTGCCGCCGAAACCCAGGAGGTCGAACGCTACGCCCGCCACAAGCTCGACCGCAAGGGCCTGGACATGATCGTGGCCAACGACGTGGCCCAGCAAGGGTTGGGCTTTGGCAGCGACGACAACGCCGCCCTGCTGCTCTGGCGTACGCCTGGCGGCACGCAGCAGCACAGCGCGCCACCCCAACCCAAGACCGCGCTGGCCACCCTGATCTTGCAGCAGGCGCTCTCCCTGCTGCCTCACACTTCTCACGGAGCTTCCTCATGAACCGCCCTCGCCTGCAGTGCAAGGTATTGGACGAGCGCTTGCGCGACTATCTGCCCTCTTACGCCACCGCTGGCTCGGCGGGCATGGACCTGCGCGCCCTGCTGGACGAACCGCTGACGCTGGCCCCAGGCGAATGCCAGCTGGTGCGTACCGGCCTGGCCATCTATATCGAAGACCCCAACCTTGCCGGCATGATCCTGCCGCGTTCGGGGCTGGGGCATAAGCACGGCATCGTGCTGGGCAACCTGGTGGGGCTGATCGACTCCGACTACCAGGGCGAATTGATGGTCTCGGTATGGAACCGCGGGCAGGCCAGCTTCACGGTCACGCCGTTCGAGCGCCTGGCACAATACGTGCTGGTGCCGGTGGTGCAGGCCGAACTGACCCTCGTCGACAGCTTCACCGATTCTACCCGTGGCAGTGGCGGCTTTGGCAGCACTGGCCGCCAGTAAGCACTCACTAGCGCGCTCTTTCAGGGATTGACCATGACCGTACCCGCTTCGATTTTTCGCGCCTACGATATTCGCGGCATCGTGGATGACACTCTCAGCGAAGCCACCGCCGAGCTGATTGGCCGGGCAGTGGGCTCGGAAGCCGCCGCCCGCGGTGAACACACCGTGATCGTCGCACGGGACGGCAGAGTCTCGGGGCCACGCCTGCAAGCGGCGCTCATCAAAGGGCTCCAGGCCGCCGGGCGCGATGTGATCGACCTTGGCATGGTGCCCACGCCGGTACTCTACTTTGCCACACACACCCTGCCCGAAAGTTGCTCGGGGGTGATGCTGACCGGCAGCCACAACCCACCCGACTACAACGGCTTCAAGATCGTGCTGGCCGGAGAAACCCTGGCCAGCGAAGCGATCACCGCCCTGTATGAGCGCATTCAGTCAGGCGACTTCACCGAGGGCCATGGCCGTGTGCACGCCCACGACCTGCGGGCCACGTATCTGGCGCGGATTCTTGAGGATGTGCAGCTCGCAAGGCCGCTCAGTGCGGTGGTGGATTGCGGCAACGGCGTGGCGGGCGAACTTGGCCCTCAGCTGGTCGAACGGTTGGGGGTGGCCACCACAGCGCTGTTCGCCGAGATCGATGGCCGCTTCCCCAACCACCACCCCGACCCCGGCAAACCGGAAAACCTGCAGGACCTGATGCGCAAGGTGCAGCAGGTAGGTGCAGACATCGGCCTGGCCTTCGACGGCGACGGCGACCGCCTGGGCGTGGTCACGCCGCGCGGGCGAATGATCTTTCCCGACCACCTGATGATGCTGTTCGCCACCGACATGCTCTCCCGCAACCCTGGTGCCAAAGTGGTGTTCGACATCAAGTGTACTGGGCACCTGGCACGGGTGGTGAGCGAGGCAGGCGGCGAGCCGGAGATGTGGCGCACCGGCCACTCGCTCATCAAGGCGCGCATGAAGGAAACCGGCGCCTTGCTGGGGGGCGAGATGAGCGGTCACATCTTCTTCAAGGAACGCTGGTACGGTTTCGATGACGGCCTGTATGCTGCCGCCCGGCTACTGGAAATACTGGCCCGCTACCCAGGCGATGCGGATGCCTTCTTCGACCAGTTTCCCCAGGCAGTGAGCACGCCCGAAATCAACATCATCGTGGCGGATGCCGACAAATTTGCCATGGTCGAGACGCTTGCCAGAGAGGGCGACTTCGGCGAAGGTATCAAAACCACGCTGGATGGTATTCGCGTTGACTACCCCGATGGCTGGGGATTGTGCCGAGCGTCCAACACGACGCCCGCGCTGGTGCTGCGCTTCGAGGGGGAAGACAGCGCGGCCCTGGAACGGATACGCGAGCGCTTCGCACGCGCCCTGCAAGGTGTTTCACCTACGTTGACGATACCAGACACCCCCATCACATGATCATGCCGCGAAGCGCACACCACCCGCGCTACGATGAAGCAGACATTAAAAGCAGATATTACTAGAGCAAAGGGACAATCTCATGAGTTCAGCTAGCCGCGACCCCAAGGTCGTTGTGGAGGTGCTATCCGAAGCCCTTCCCTACATTCAGCAGTTTTCCGGCAAGACCGTGGTCGTGAAGTACGGCGGCAACGCCATGACCGAAGATACGCTGATCGACTCCTTTGCTCGTAACATCGTGCTGATGAAAGAAGTCGGCATCAACCCCGTGGTGGTGCACGGCGGCGGCCCGCAAATTGGCAGCCTGCTGGAAAAGCTCAATATCGAATCGCGCTTCGTCAACGGCATGCGGGTCACCGACTCGCAAACCATGGATGTGGTAGAAATGGTGCTGGGCGGCCTAGTCAACAAGAGCATCGTCAACCTGATCAACCAGAGCGGCGGCAAGGCAATTGGCCTGACCGGCAAGGATGGCGCCCAGATTCGCGCCCGCCAGTTGAAGGTGGAGCATCAAAGCCCGGAAATGACCGCCCCGGAGATCATCGACATCGGCCACGTGGGGGAAGTGGAAGCGATCTCCACCGACCTGATCGAGATGCTCGCAGCCCGCGACTTCATTCCGGTCATCGCACCTATCGGCGTGGACGCCCAAGGCAACAGCTACAACATCAACGCCGACCTGGTGGCCGGTAAGCTGGCGGAAGCGCTGAACGCCGAAAAGCTGATGCTGCTGACCAACGTGGCGGGCCTGATGAACAGCGAAGGCCAGGTCATGACCGGCCTGACCACGGCCCAGGTAGACGCCCTGATTGCCGATGGCACCATCTACGGCGGCATGCTGCCGAAGATTCGCTGCGCCCTGGACGCCGTCAAGGGAGGCGTCAACAGCGCCCACATCATCGATGGCCGGGTGCCGCATGCCGTGCTGCTGGAAATTTTCACCAACGCTGGGGTAGGCACCCTGATCACCAACGCAGGCTAACTGCGACGGAGGGCAAGAGTCATGAGTGACGACCGCAAGCCTCGCCGTCGCGAGCAAATACTGCAGGCCTTGGCCATCATGCTGGAAGAGGACAGCGGCAAGCGGATCACCACCGCCGCCCTGGCCCGCCAGGTGGGGGTTTCCGAAGCGGCGCTGTACCGCCACTTCCCCAGCAAGGCGCGCATGTTCGAAGGCTTGATCGACTTCATCGAAGAGAGCATCTTCGCGCGCATTACGCGGATACTGGAAGACATTCCCGACGCCACCACCCGCTGCAGCACGATACTCTCACTGCTGTTGGGCTTTGCCGAAAAGAACCCCGGCCTGGCCCGGGTACTGGGCGGTGACGTACTCACCGGCGAAACGGCACGCTTGCGCCTGCGCGTTCACCAGCTGTTCGAACGTTTGGAGACCCAACTGAAACAAATCCTCCGCGAAGCCGAGCTGCGTGAAGGGTTGCGCCCCAGCATTCCCGCCTCCGCCGCTGCCAACCTGCTGATCGCGCAAGCCGAAGGGCGCATCGCCCAGTACGTGCGCAGCGACTTCAAACGGCTGCCCACCGAGCACTGGGAAGACCAGTGGGCGCTACTTTCCAGCCAATTGCTACAACCCAGCCCACAGCTCGCCTGACTACGGGCGCGCTTCATACACGAACAGCCTACGCATACAACGCACACGCCCTCAGGGGTAGCCATCAACTACCCCTGAGGGCGTGTGTCGTGGTGGTTGCCATGCCTCAGCCACACTGGGACAGGCATCGCCACGAAGCGTTATACCCTCGCTTGCCCTTGAATCACCGCCTCGAACCCAGCGGGGGTAATCGGTTGCTTCTCGGCATCCAACGCGGTGCCCCCCAACTTGGCCAGCTTCTTGGAAAGCGACACCAGCTTGGCCAGCTGCAGCTTGCTGGGAGCCAGCATGCGCTGGGTCTTGGCAATCTTGATGCTGACGCCCTTCACCGGCGGATGACTGGCCTGGGATTCGGTCAAGGGTGGCAACTGGCCCGACCCCAGCGCATTTTCGATCAGAATCGGCGTGCGAGAAGAATCCCCCGCCACGGCAAAGGTCTTGGTGCGCTGTTCATACACCGCACCTGCCGAACTCAATACCGCACTCAAGCGGTCGTTCAGCGCAGGCGACGGCTCGTCGAACAGCACCTTTACCTCCCAGGCCACACTTTCCTCATTCAGCAAGGCCGGGGCTTCTGGCACCACGACGGGCGGCGCCCCACCCAACGCCCCGACTGCCACCGGCACCGCGCTTGCCCGCCGTGCCAGCATCATGTACCCCGCCACACACCCACAAGTCACGCTCAACCAAAGCGCACCAATCGCCACCACCAACACCAACGTTTGGGTATCCATCGCCCTGTTCTCGTTTTGTTAGCCAAGCACCAAACTGCTTACCAGAACAGACCATAGTTCAGGGCAGGCGGTTTGCAAGCTAACATTTGGTCTAGGGGGGAGGCGTTTACTTCAAGGAAAGAGCAGCACCAGAACGCGGTGGCTAATTGAGGCCTTCTTCTACCTTCAGCATGGCCAGCGTATGGGCACGCTGCTGCTTGACGGCGGTATCCAGAATATCCAGCAGCGCCTGGTAATCTTTCGGCTGTGCTTCCTCCAGGCCGTGCTTTTCGACGTTTGCCAGCGTTTGGCGAGTATCATGTATCAGTGCTTCCAGGGCCAGAATCACTCGCTCGTGCTCGTCCGCCGTCATCACGTGTCACTCCCCCTTCTGCAGCTGCTGCACCCGCTCATATAACTGCTTGGCGCTGGCAATGGCCGTGGCTTCGTAAGCATCCAGGGTCAATAGCTGGTCGTTGGCTGGGTCCTGCATTGCAGCCTCCAGCACTGCCTGATAGCGTTTCAGCAAATGTGCCAGGTTCAAGCGAATCATGGTGAGCTCAAGCTGAAACTCCGCTTGTAGACGAGTCATTCGCTCAATGCCCGTAGGCACGGCCCCGCGAGCGGCAACGGACCCGATGGTTAGCTCGACGCGTTTTTCAACGGCGTTCAATTTGGGGATCAGTTCATTGACCACGTACAGCGCAGAAATGGTAGTGGAGTGGGGTTTCACGGGTCTCTCAGCGGCCAACGGCGCCCAAGTGGAAATAAAGCTCCACTTTACCATGCACTCGTGCTGGCCTAAGGCTGAATTAACCCCTGGTAGAGCGGGTATATTCCCACACCCTCTTGGTATTAGTGCACAACTTGCAACGAATCCCCCCGCCCTACGGCGTAGTAAATCAAGCCTGCCTGCTTGACCAACTCTGGCGCATAGAGGTTACGCCCATCCACCACAATGGGGTAGCGCAGGATGTTTTTCAGCCACTGAAAATCGACCGCTCGGAACTCCTTCCATTCGGTGCAGATCACCAGCGCATCGGCGCCTTGCAGCGCCTCTTCGCGGCTGGCGACTAACGTGAGCGCTGCCTGCTGGCTGTATAACCGCTGGCACTCTGCCATGGCTTTGGGGTCGAACGCCTGCACCTTTGCCCCAACATGCCATAGCGCCTCCATCAAGGCTCGGCTGGGGGCTTCACGCATATCATCGGTATTAGGTTTGAACGCCAACCCCCATAAGGCAATGGTTTTACCTGCCAGCTCGCCATCAAAGGCCTTTTGCAGTTTGGTGAACATACCCTCTTTTTGTCGCTGGTTCACCGCTTCCACCGCGTTCAATAATGCTGGGGTATAGCCTACCTGCTCAGCCGTGGCGGCCAGGGCTTTCACATCCTTAGGAAAGCACGAGCCCCCGTACCCACAGCCGGGGTAAATAAAGTGATAGCCAATGCGCGGGTCGGAGCCAATGCCTTTGCGCACCTCTTCAATATCTGCCCCCAAATGCTCGGCCAGGTTGGCAATCTCGTTCATAAAGCTGATTTTGGTAGCCAGCATGGCATTAGCGGCGTATTTGGTCAGCTCTGCCGAGCGAATACTCATGAACACCAATTTTTCCTGCAGGCGAATGTAGGGTGCGTAGCACTCGCGCATGAGCACCCGCACCCGCTGGCTGTCGGTGCCTACCACAATACGCGCCGCGTGGTTGAAATCCTCAATGGCGGAGCCTTCTTTCAAAAACTCCGGGTTGGAGCACACCTCAAACGGTATGCTAGCACCACGCTGCGCCAGTGCCTGAGTAACCGCTTCGTGCACACGGCCTGCGGTACCTACCGGTACGGTCGACTTCGTGACCACCACTTTTTCATCGTGCATGTAGCGGCCAATCGTGCGGGCCACGGCTAGCACATACTGCAAATCGGCGCTGCCATCTTCATCCGGCGGGGTGCCGACAGCAACGAACTGCAGCACTCCAAACGCCACCGCCACCTCAGCATCGGTGGTGAAGCGCAGCCTGCCCGCCTCATGGTTGCACTGCACCAGCTCGCTCAACCCCGGCTCGTAAATAGGCACAGTTCCACGCATTAGCTGAGTTACCTTCTCGGCATCCACATCCACACACAGCACCTGGTGGCCCACATCGGCCAGACATGCCGCCGTGACCAAGCCTACGTAGCCGCTGCCAAATACGGAAATCTTCATACCCAACCCTTCCCGGTAACATCACCCACGGCCTATGCCGACTGATGACATTCACCTTACAAAGCCCAGATGACAGGGTTGGGGCAGCGGGATGACGGTTCTATGGCGGCAGCTGGAGAAGGGCCGGGCTTTACCGCGATGACGGCGGCACCCGTGCTTGCTCAGGCAGTCGCCCAATGAATTGGCCTCCCACAGGGGGGCCTGGGTTGAGAAAGCGGGTGTTGTGGTAAAGTATCAATCCAGCTACAGGAGCCCGCATGGTCAGCAAGGTGCATAACCGTCACGATCACAGCTATAAACTGATGTTTTCGCATAAACAAATGGTGCGGGACTTGCTCACCGGCTTCGTCAAGGAAGCCTGGGTCGAGCAGCTGGATTTTAACCAAATGGAACAGGTCAGCGGCTCTTATATCACCGATGAACTGCGCGACCGTGAAGATGACATGATTTGGCGGATATGGTGGCGAGACCGCTGGCTATACGTTTATCTTCTACTGGAGTTTCAGTCATCGGAAGACAAGCACATGGCCGTGCGGATCATGAGCTACCTGGGGCTGCTGTACCAGGACCTGATTCGCCAGGACGCGTTTACCCCGAGCGGCAAGCTGCCACCTGTGTTGCCCATTGTGCTCTACAATGGAGAGAAGCGCTGGACAGCGGCACAAAACGTCGCGGATCTGGTCGAATCAGTACCGGGTGGGCTGGAGCGCTATCGCCCCCATCTTAGCTATTTGCTGATAGATGAAGGCGCTATTGTTGACGCGCCTGGGTGGACGGATGAAACGCGCAATATCGTGGCAGCGATATTTCGTATCGAGAAACATCGCGATGAAAACGATGTTTCAGACGCCATGGGGCATTTAGCAGACTGGCTCAACGGCCCAGAACAAGCCAGCTTGCGGCGGGCGATCATCGTATGGTTCTACCGAGTGTTTCTGCCCAACCGAGCCCCAGGGCTTGAATTTCCTGAGGTGAGTGATTTCACCAACTTGCATGAGGTACACGACATGCTGGCAGAGCGAATTAAAAAGTGGCCTGAGCTGTGGGAAGAAAGAGGTCGTCAGGCAGGTGAGAAGCTGGGTATTGAAAAAGGCGAGAAGCTGGGTATTCAGAAAGGCGAGAAGCTGGGTATTGAAAAAACCGCTCGCAATTTGTTGAAGCTGGGCGTGCTCAGTGACGAGCAGATAGCCGCAGCGACCGGGTTGGCGGTTGACGAGATTACCAGGCTACGCAGGGAAGATCAGCACTGATACCGAGCGACACCCTTCCTTTGCCCACAAAAGGGCAGCCACCGAATGGGGCTGCCCTTGTCGTTTCTGCCTGTTTTTTTATGCCTTCCGATGACTTGCTGCTCAACGCCCAGGCAGTCGCTCGATTGCTTTGCCACCACTGGGCTTGAGGCTTCAGTGTACCAGCGGCAGCAGCGGCTTAGAACTGGACTAGTAGGAGACGGCTTTAGCCCGCGATGACGGCGGCACCCGTGCTTGCTCAGGCAGTCGCCCAATAAATTGGCCTCCCACAGGGGGGCTTGAGCGCTACCGACCACACTTGGCCTATCTGCTTCTTGATGAAGGAGAGATTGTCAGTGGAACACTGGGTGGGAACACAACCACGACGAGCAAGACATGCTGGAGGTGCTTATAACGTTAGTCGAGTGACTCAACGCCCCAGAGCCAACGGAACTAAGACGAGCGTTTGTGGTGGAGTGCAACGACGAAGCCATCCCATGCCAACCATAGCGCCTTCGTATGCGCTGTTTAAGCGCTTCGTCCAAATCGTCAGCCGCTTGTCGTCATCCTCTGCCAGCTCTTCATCCATATCGGTTGCTTTAAAGCGGGCTAACGTGGCTTGATGCTGCAGCTCATTAATTACGCGCTGGTGGTCATCCTGTGTCATGTTGACTCTAGTTAAATAGCGGCATCAAAGGGCTAAGAAACTTTAACTCATGACTTCAACTTACTATAAAGCCTCTTTATATTGATAGTTATACCAAACAAATCTGGCTTTATCTCAACATCATTTAAAATCTTTTCAACGACTCCTGGCCCATCAGAAACCCTCTCAAACTTAGCAATGAGGCTTTCATCATTTTCTAAAACCATATTACATAGATCCTCATAAAAAATTTCCATGCTATCATAAACTTCTACAATACTACGCAAAGGAAGATATATAGCAATATCATCCTCAGCGGAAAATGAGTTGGGGTGTTTACTGGTTAGCAGGAAAGCGGCTTGATCGCTATGTCCAGCACTGACGAATTTTGAGAAGCTTTTGCTACCAAAGCCAGGGCCAGGGCCAGGGCCAGGGCCAGGGCATTTATTTTTCAACTCTCTTACAATTGACTCGTCATCAAAACCTTTAATCAAAGCTCCTTTATTTTTTAAACTCTACCCAATTAGATTGAAATTCTTCTCCACTTCACTTATTGACCCTCCCTCCCATGACTTTCCAATCAAAAATACATAAAAATTAAACCCTTCTACATCTGGGACATAATTAATACTTGATACACGATATGCCATAACAACGCCCCCGAAAACAAAAAAACGGGGCCTTTCGGCCCCGTTATATCGATCAATCAGCTTAAAAGCTAACCAATTAACCCAGCAGAGAAAGAACGTTCTGCGGGATCTGGTTGGCCTGAGCCAGTACGGAAGTGCCAGCCTGCTGCAGGATCTGCGCGCGGGTCATGTTGGCAACTTCTACTGCGTAGTCGGCGTCTTCGATGCGCGAACGAGCGGCAGAGAGGTTGGTCTCAGTGGTGCTCAGGTTCTCGATAGAGGACTCCAGACGGTTCTGGATCGCACCGAGGTCAGAGCGCAGGGCGTCAACAGTAGACAGTGCACCGTCTAGCTCGCTCAATGAAGAACGCTCAGCTTTCGTCGTAGATTCAGTGGTCAATTCACCGTCTTGGCCGACATAGTACTGAATGCCGTTGGCATCAGTGATTGCACCGCCATTATTTTCACGAACAAACAGCTCAGTTTCAGTGTTTTCTTCAGTAGTCAGGCTGCCAGCAATATCATCAGCATCTGAGAAACGAATTGCATCTACACCATTAGTAATACTTAGACCACTGCCAGACGTATCAAAAGTAAATGTCGTAGTAGAGGCGCCGCCAACATCAATACTGGCTGCTAGCGTAACAGTACCACCTTCGTTGGAGAGAATGTTCTGAACGTCACTGCTAGAGATCACCAGACCGGTAGCTGCTACACCAGCATTATCCGTGCCAGTAAAGGTAGAGTCATCGCCGAGCGTGATTGACATAGTGCTCAGCACAGAAGCAGCAGTACCGTCCATATCGATGCCGCGGACGGTAGCATCGCTAGCAGCTGTCATGAACTCGCCCATGGCTTCCACGGTTGCACGAGTCGTAGTGCCACTTGTAGAGGTAGTGATATTCCCTTGAGCGTCGAAGTGCAGTTCTTCGTTATTAGTATTGAAAATATCGCCACGTGAGTCGATCAGTACAGCGGTATCGGCGCCACCAATGTTAATAGTCGCTTCCCGCATGCCTTCTGCTGCAGAAGGAATAAGCTGCGACTCGAAGGAAGCAGCATTCAGTGTAGCGTCATAGGTGAAGTTATCATTAGCTTTACTGTAGGTGAGGTTGCCAATACTGTTAAACGTAAGCGCAGTACCAGTCTCGTCTGACAAGCCTGTCTCAGTAGTAGAGGTCAAACTGACAGTTGCATTGTTATCGAGTAAATCAAAGAACTGACCAGCAGAAATCGAGCTATTTTCTTGCTTAAGCGTGAACGTGGGTGCGGCCGCAGTGCCACCAACGGTAACGTTATCAGCTAAACGTAGGTCGCGTTCAGTTGCTGCGGCGTTAGCGATTTCACCCGCACCAGTAACGTTAAAGCCTTCTAAACCCAGTGACTTGGCATTGATTTCTTTCAAGCCAATTTCAATCACTTCACCGTCGTTTGCGCCGACTTGAATTTTCAGACCATTATCAGACTGAAGCACTTTCGTGCCGTTAAAGTCGGTTTCATCAGAGATACGGTTGATCTCAGAAAGACGCTGATTAATTTCGTTCTGGATAGACTCTAAATCGTCTTGGCTGTTGGTGCCGTTTTCAGCCTGCACTGCCAGCTCACGAATACGCTGTAAGTTGTCGTTAACCTGGTTCAGCGCTCCTTCAGCAGTCTGGGCAACGGAGATACCATCATTGGCGTTACGCTGAGCTTGGGCCAGACCAGTGATCTGGGCGGACATGCGGTTGGCAATGGCCTGACCAGCCGCATCATCTTTGGCGCTGTTGATACGCAGGCCAGAGCTCAAACGCTCCATGCTGGTTTGCAGCGCGTTCTGGCTCTTGTTCAGGTTCTGCTGACCGATCATCGAAGTGATGTTGGTGTTGATCACTGACATGGTGATACTCCTTGCGTGTGAACTGGCCGGAAGGCCCGCTGTTCGGCGACATGAAGCGCCGTTGTATTAATTAACGGCACGAGAGGGGGAATCTTTAGGGAGGGGGAAAGAGATTTGTGTAATTTTTGGTAACTGAAGGAGTAGGGCTATTTGGGGGTGGGGTAAATCGGTCGCGGGCTAAAGCCGCCTCCCACAGTTGCTGGCCTTCAGGCTGGCTGTGTGCGTTCCAGATGTGAAACGCCCCCCACAAAGGGGGGGCTGGGCGTGTATTGGGATGGATTAGCGCTTGCGGCCTAGCTGGTAGTCCAGGGCGTCGAACTGCTGGGTGAGGTAGCTGCTCATGCTGTTCATCTGGGCGATCATGGCGTCCAGCTGGCTGAACTGAGTGCGGTAGCGGGCAATGGTGCCTTCAATGGATTTTTCCATGCGCTCGAAGCGCTCGCCCAAGCTTTTAATGCGGGTTTCTGCACCGCTAATGGCCAGCTTGACCACGCCATTGTTGCTGAGCATTTGGTCGATAGTGGTGGAAAGCTTGCCTGCCAGGCCATTCTCTTTTTTATCGCCCGCGAAGAAGTCACTCAGCGCCTGGGGGTTATTGGCCACCAGATCGGATAGCTTGTCGTCATCCACTGCCAGCTTACCGTCACGCTGCAGGGTAATGCCTAGCTGGTTCAGGGTGCCTAGCTCGCCACCTTCCACGCCACCGGTCAACACGCTGCGCAAGCGGCTTTCAATGGTGCGCACGGTACTGTCGCCAACCAGTTCGCCTGCGGTTTCGCTGTCGCCTGTAAAGCTAGTCAGCTTGGCAATGGTGCCTTTCAGGTCGTTGAACGCTTTCACAAAGCCGTTGATGGCTTCGCGCTGCTTGAGGGTGTCGCGCTCGATGGTAATGGTACTGGTGGCCGTTTCGCCTTCGGCAATACTCAACTCTGCCAGGTTGAGCGTAACCCCTTGAATGGCCCCTTCGATCTGGTTTTTGGCGCTGCTGATGGCAATGCCATTGACGGTTAGCGCGGCATTTTCGCCAGAACGCTTGGTGGCGGCATCTTCGCTAAAGGGCCCTGCTACCGTTACCGCGGGGTCCTGGCTGGCATCTACAAAGCTGAAGCCTTCAATCGAAGCATCCGCACCCGTAGCCTTGGAGCTGAGCGCCAGGCGGTAGCCTTCCCCATCGTTGATGATGGTGGCGTTAACACCGGCATCCTTATGGGCGTTAATGGCGTTACGAATGGCTTCCAGGCTGCTGTTGGGGGCAATGGCAATATCGACCGAATCCGCGCCGCCAAAATTGAGCCGTATGGCAGTGGCCCCTTGCAGGTCTAGCGCGGCGTTTTTTTCACCTATGATGCGGTTAGATGCCAAGGTGCCAGAGGTGGCCAACTGCGACACCTCTACCCGGTAGCTGCCGGGCAGCGCGCTGGCGGTGGTAGTGGCTTTAATGGCATCGCCCCGCACGTTGGCGGAAAGGCTTTGGTAGAGCTTAGGGTCGTTGATTTTAGCCAGCGCATCCTGAAAACCGTTCAGCGACGTTTGCAGCTGGCCGAAAGCCGAAATTTTGGCCTGCTGCTGCTCTTTTTGGCGGGTAATGGGCACGAGCTTGCCGCGTTCCGCAGCCTGTAGCTGATCCAGCAAGCCGGTGAGATCCAGGCCAGAGCCAACGCCTAGAGAGGTTATTGTCGCCATACCGTCGTTCCTCGGTGCAAAAGGCTAAACCCATGCGCGATGAACGCGCTTGTGTCGTCGCTCCTGAAGGGGGGGGGTTAAGCAGAGCGATCAAATGTAAAGTCATTATCGGCGCATCAGCGGAAAACTTGAATGGGGTGAGTGTTTTTTTAAGCTTTGCCTGCACGTAATAAAGTATGCCAGTCACAAAAACGCCTGCTGTTTCCAGCAGGCGTAAGGTAAGGCGGGAAAGCGCTTAGCGGCGGCCCAGTTGGGCGTCCAGCGCATCGAACTGCTGGGTCAGGTAATCGCTGGTCTGGTTCATTTGGGCAATCATGCTGTCTAGCTGGCCAAACTGGGTGCGGTATCGTGCAATGGTCTGCTCGATGGTTTGCTCCATGCGCACATAGCGTTCGCCTAGGGATTCTACGCGGTTTTCAGCCCCGCTGATGGCCCCTGCCACAGCACCATTGGTGCCCAGCAATTGCGTTAGCGTCTGGTTAACCTGGCCGGCCATCCCTGCATCGCTGGCATCGCCTGCAAAGAAGGCGGAAAGCGCCTCCTGGTTGTTGGCAATTGCATCATCTAACTTGTCACTATCGACGGCCAAAGTGCCATCGCGCTGAAGGGTAATGCCAATATCGCTCAGCATGGAAAATTGGCCTTCCATACCACCGCTTAACACGCTGCGTAAGCGCGATTCAACTGTGCGCACGGCACTGTCGCCGTTCAACTCGCCAGCCACGCCGCTTTCAGGGTTGAAACTGGTAAGTTCTCCAATGGTTCCTTTCAGGTCGTTATAGGCATCCACAAAGCTGGTGATCGCTTCGCGCACGGCGCGGGTGTCTTGTTCTACGGCCACGGTGCTGGTGCCTTCTTCTTGCAGGTTGAGCGTGACCCCTTGAATGGCGCCTTCCACTTGATTAGTGGGGCTGGTGATCTCAACGCCATTGACATTGAGCAGGGCATTTTGACCAGCTTGCACCACATCGGTAGCCAGCTCACTGCCGAAGGCGGTGCCAAAGGCCACGCCTTCAATGGAAGCCGCAGCCCCCGTCTGAGTAGAACTCAATGCCAGGCGGTATGCTTCACCGTCGAAAATAATCGACGCGGAGACGCCGCTGTCTTGCTGGGCATTGATGGCATCACGCACGTCTTCCAGCGTGCTATTGGCACTGATAGCTACGTTGACATCGTCCTGGCCGGCGAAGCTTAGGGTCAGGGAGGTGTCTTCTTCGGTCAGGGCTACCGTGGCATCCGGCACGGAGGTGGTGGCCAGCGTGCCTGCGGTAGCGAGCTGGTCGACAGTGACGTTGTAAGCGCCTGGCTGGGCTTCACTATCAGCGGCGGCCGTAATGGCGCTGCCACCAACGTTGGTTGAAAGGCTTTCGTACAGGGCGCTGTCGTTAAGCGCTGCGGCTGCACTTTGAAACTGAGACATTGCGCTCTGCAGCTGGCCGTAGGCGGAAATTTTTGTTTGCTGAGTTTCCAGTTGTCGCTCGATGGGTTCCAGCTTACCCCGCTCGGCTTCTTGCAGTTGGTCTAGCAAGCCGTTGAGATCAAGCCCTGAACCGATACCCAATGATGAAATGGAAGCCATACGCTAATGTCCTTTAGTTTATACGCCTCGCTATGTGCTCCGACGCCAATGAATCGTTTAACAGTGTGCTGTATTACTAATAACCTTCGGCCATTTAACCCCAGTCTTTAGGGTTCATCCAATTTTTCATTATTTTCTTGCTGAGCGCATTGTGTTGGCAAAGGCGAATTTCAGCGGCTCACAAGTGAAATCTACGGGCTTTACGTTGCAGACATGTGGCAACCACCCTGCGCGCCGCTCATGGCTCAACATAGACCTTGGTCTAACATCCCGGCTCATTTATAATGCACCGCAGCACATCCCCTTTTCCGTGCGATTGCAGGAGTCATCCATGCCCGCAGAAGCGTTACCTAAGGCCTCCAGCGCTGCTTTTCATCTGCAACGCAGCTTGCGCCACTGCCTTTCCCGTGCTGCCGAGCTGCTTTATGAAAGCGGCCACGTCCTTGAAACCATCACCTTGTCCCAACGGGGCTTGTCCCGTCATGAGCTGAACACGCTGCGCCAGCAGCAAACTGGCTGGGCCATGTGCCAACAGGTATTGGAACAGAGCGGTGCCGCGACGTACAACAGCTATGGCCGTTGGGTGCTGACGGGCATGGGCCGCGAATTGATGTTCGATATGTTTGGCCAAGGGGCCGCCGACTGCGCTTGAATACAAGCGAATGACGCGCCTGGACAAACAAGCGGCTTGAGCCAACTGAAACCCATAAAAAAACGCCCGCTGGGGGAAGCGGGCGCTTGGCGTGCTAACGGGGATGGTGGCCCCAGGCTGCTTAACGTAAGCCCAGCAGCGAAAGGATGAACAACACCACGACAACCAGACCCACGATATAGATAATGCTACGCATAACGGCACTCCTTGCTTTAGCGTTTCATGAAAATCAAAGGGTTGCTTCTCCCTTAACAGGCCCTTCTAGCGTAGCAGGCTTTTTTGATGTTTGCGTAATTTCCTGGAATTTGGCTGATCAGGGGCCGCTGGGGAACCTTTGGCCAGGCACTGCCTCGAAGTTTAGCCTCCCCTTTTCAAGGCTCTGCCAAGGTTCTGCGATGCGTTTTCCTCTACTGGTGTCCTGCTGTTGTGCGCTCTCCTTCGTCTCGTTTTCTCTGCCGATGGCCTCTGCCAACGCCCCTGATGCCGCACGGCTTCAAGCGCTCGACGAACGCACCGCTGCGCTGCCCCGGGTGCATGCGGTGGTGGTCGCTCATGACGGGGAGATCGTGCACGAAATTCATCAGGGTGGGCCTGGGGTGGCGGCGCCTGCCAACGTGAAGTCGTTATCCAAAACCGTGCTGGCGGCCATTACGGGGGCGGCTATCGAAGCGGGCGTGATCGACTCGGTGGATCAGCCGTTGGCGAGCCTGCTGAACAGCCTGCCCAGCGATGCCGACCCACGGGTCAACGAGATCACCGTGGCCCACTTGCTTGCCCAGCAGGCAGGATTGGAGCGCACCTCGGGTAGCCACTACGGCGCCTGGGTGGCCAGCGCCAACTGGGTCAACGATGCGCTTAGCCGTCCGTTCGTCGATACCCCCGGCGGGCGCATGCTCTATTCCACGGGTACGAGCCATCTGCTCTCGGCGGCCCTCACCCATGCCAGCGGTGAAAGCACCTTGGCGCTCGCCCAACGGCTGCTGGGCGAGCCTTTGAACATCACCATTCCTGCATGGCCACGGGACCCGCAAGGCATTTACTTTGGTGGCAACGATATGCTGCTGTCGCCCCGAGCACTGGTCGAGATTGGTGAACTGTACCGCAACGATGGCGTAGTGAACGGCCAGCGGGTCTTGCCCGAAGGCTGGGTGGAGGCTTCCTGGACTGCTCGGGGCAGCTCGCCCTGGACAGGCGATGGTTACGGCTATGGCTGGTTCATCACTACCCTTGCCGACACACCAGTGATGTATGGCCGAGGCTACGGTGGCCAAGCGCTGTTCGTGGTGCCTGAGCGGGCGATGACGGTCGTGATAACGTCTGACCCCAACCCGCCCTCCCCCGGTGGCCAGTTCCAGCAGCAGTTGAATGCGCTGGTGGCGGGCCTGTTGGAAACGGAGAGCTCTCCGTAGCCCGCCACGGGCTGTTCACGGGAAGGGCGAGCTACTCGCCCTTGTGCGCCAGGCTCATCAAGTAGAGCGCGGCTGCAAGCGCCAGTACGGAAAGGGCCAGATAAATGGCCTCCAACGGTGTGCTGAAGCGGATATCCACCACGGCGCGAAAGAACTCGATAATGACGGCCAATATGACGACGCGGGCAATTTTGTCCTTGAGTTGATCCAGAGAGGCAACGTTGAAGGGGTGCGTAGGATAGCGTACTTCAGCCTGGTCGATACGGGACACGAATAGCCGATACACCCCCAACCCGAAAATCAGCAGCACGATGGCAATCAGATAAATATCCACGGCCATGATGATATTCGGCACGAGGGTGTCGTGGATATTGCGCGAGTCATCGATAAAGTAGTAATGCAGCACATCGCCCCCCACGCTCAAAATATCCAGCGTCCCGACGATGAACAGCAACAGCGACCCCATCAGGCTCGGCACCACCGCCAGCATGACGAGAAAACGGGAGTTCCATAGCGCGGTCTCTATCCACCGCTCCCAGGGCGACTGTTCATGGGGCGGCTTGGGCGCAGGAGGAGGAAGAGCATTGTTGTTCATGGCGGTCGAAGCGCTCCTTGAAGCGTTTAAGAGGCGGAATCCGGGCGTTGGCTGAGCTTGCTGCGAATGAAATCACTGTGGCTGACGTGCAGGAGGTCGGCCAGGCGGCGAATGCGGTGCTCTTCCAGCGGGTCCAGCGAGCCATCGGCCCAGGCCACCTGCCACATCATGGCCACTACCTCCAGGCGCTGCTCATAGCCGTAGTGCTGTTTGATCAGGCTGACGAACTGGTAGTGGTCCACGGCGTCGTCCACTTCTGCCTCCGCCAGGCGCATCAGTTCGGCCACTGCCTGCTCATCGAGGCGATAGCGCGTCATCAGCATGCGCTGCATGGCGGCGCGCTCGGCCTCGCTCTGCTCATAGTCGGCCCGCATCACTTCGCACAATAGCGCAGCACAGGCGAGCTCCAGGGTCAGGGCCTGGTCGTCGCGCTGCTCCGGGGCCGACAGCGTCCGCTGAAAGAAGCTTTGAGTCGCGTCCAGCACGGCAATTACTCCTTGCGTTTGGCCAACTGCTCTTTGAGCTGTTTGGGCACCTGCTTGATGATAAGACGGTCCTGCGCGGCATCGTACTCGATGCTGGAACCCAGCAGGTGCGAGTCGAAGCTGATCGACACCCCACCCGCTCGGCCGGTAAACCGGCGGAACTGGTTGATGGTGCGCTTATCCGGCGGAATCTCCGGAGAGAGGCCGTAATCGGCGTTGCGGATATGGTCGTAAAACGCCTGGGGCTGCTTCTCGTCCACCAGCTCGGAAAGCGCTTCCAGCGTCATGGGTTCGCCACGGCGCAGCTGCTCGTTGGCGTAATCCACCAGGGTGTCGGTTTTTTCACGGCTGGCGTCTTCGTCCAGGTCCTCTTGTTCGACGTAGTCGCTGAAGGCCTTGAGCAAGGTGCGGGTTTCTGCCGGGGCATCGATGCCCTCTTCCATGCCCAGCAGCGCCACCAGCCCATCGGAGAGCTTTTTGGCACCACGGTCCTTGAGGAACGAGACGTACTGCGTCGTGGCATCCGCCCGTTGCCACTGGGTGAGGTTCACCCTGGCCGCCAGCGTCAGCTGGCTGGCGTTCAATTGAGCGGCTGGCACGGCCTGATGAGCCTCATTGAAGCCGATCCCTTCCCGCTGATGGATCAAGCCGAAGAATAGGGTATCCGTATCCCCCTGGCGAAGGTGCGCCGTCACCAGATAACCACTGACCGACAGCTGCTCCTGCAGCGTTTGCGCAAGGCGCTCGGCCAGGGCGTTGGCCAGTTCGGCAAAACCTTGTTCGGTGCCCGAAGGGTCAGCGGCAAGATAGGCGCTCAGCCAGGCTACCAGCGGCCCTGCCTGCTCCCCCTGCTCGGCAAACCGCCCCCACCCCTTGGCCTTGGTGTTGTAGGTATCGTTGAGGGTGTTGACCAGGCTGGCCATGACGGGGTTGTCGGCCTCGGCGGGTGCCGGGGGCGGCGTCACGGTCAGGCGCTCGCCATCCAACGAGGGCTCCAGGCGGTGCACGGCACTTTGCAGTAGCGGCATAAGCAGGCGTTACCTTTGCAGAAAAACGTGAAACGTCAGGGCTTCAGCCGGTATCCGGTGCGGAAAATCCAGGCAATGGTGGCCAGGCTGACGGCTAAAAAGAACAGGATCATCGCAATACTGGCGCCCACACTGACATCACTGATGCCATAAAAGCTCCAGCGAAACCCGCTCACCAGGTACACCACGGGGTTGGCCAGGGTCACGGTTTGCCAGAACGGAGGCAGCATATCGATGGAGTAGAAGCTGCCCCCCAGAAACGTCAGCGGCGTAATCACCAGCAGCGGCACCAGTTGCAGTTTATCGAAACCGTCGGCCCAGATACCGATGATGAACCCCAGCAGGCTGAACGTGACGGCGGTGAGCACCAGGAAGGTGAGCATCCAGAAGGGATGGGCAATCTCCAGCGGCACGAACAAGCCCGAGGTGGCCAGGATGATCAAGCCCAGCAGAATCGATTTGGACGCCGCCGCCCCCACGTAGCCGATGACGATTTCCAGATACGACACCGGGGCCGACAATATCTCGTAGATACTGCCGGAGAATTTGGGAAAAAAGATGCCGAAGGAGGCGTTGGAGACGCTCTGGGTGAGCAGCATCAGCATGATCAGGCCCGGTACGATGAAGGCGCCATAGCTCACCCCGCCGATCTCGCTGATGCGCGAACCAATCGCGGCCCCGAAGACCACGAAGTAAAGCGACGTGGAGATGACCGGCGAGACGATGCTCTGGAGCAGGGTTCGCCGAGTACGCGCCATTTCTGCCATGTAGATGGCCCGAATGGGATAGAGGTTCATGCGCGCTCCTTGACCAGATCCACGAAGATGTCTTCCAGAGAGCTCTGCCGAGTGTGCAGGTCCTTGTAGGTAATGCCCTCTTTTTCCAGCTGCGCCAGCAGTGACGAAATGCTGCGCCCCTCGGCCTGATGCTCTTCCTGGCGACCATCGTAGGTGTACACCAGCTCGTGCCCATCGGCCGCCAGGCTCAGTGCTTCATTGGCCAGTGCTTCCGGCAGCGCTTGCAAGGGAGTGTGCAAGTGCAGGGTCAGCTGCTTGCTGCCGAGCTTTTTCATCAGCGCGGCTTTCTCTTCCACCAGCACGATCTGACCACGATTGATGACCCCGATGCGGTCAGCCATCTCTTCGGCTTCTTCGATGTAGTGGGTGGTGAGGATGATCGTGACGCCGTCATCGCGCAGCCCGCGTACCACTTGCCACATGTCGCGCCGCAGCTCGACATCGACGCCTGCGGTGGGCTCATCCAGAAAAAGAATACGCGGTTCGTGAGACAGCGCCTTGGCAATCAGCACGCGGCGCTTCATGCCCCCCGAGAGGGTCATCAGCCGATTATGGCGCTTGTCCCAGAGGGCGAGTGACTTGAGCACCTTTTCGATATGCGCCGGGTTCGGCGCCTTGCCGAACAGGCCTCGGCTAAAGCTGACGGTGTTCCAGACGGTTTCGAAGGCTTCGTTGGTGAGTTCCTGGGGCACCAGGCCGATACGCTCGCGGGCTTGCCGATAGTGGCGAACGCTATCGAAGCCATCCACCAACACACGGCCTTCACTGGGATTCACCAGCCCGCACACCACGCTGATCAAGGTGGTCTTGCCGGCGCCGTTGGGGCCCAACAAGGCAAAGATTTCACCGCGCGCGATGGTCAGATCGACACGGCTAAGCGCTTGAAAGCCTCCTGAGTAGGTTTTGTTCAGGCCTTCGATGGCAATGATTGGGTCGTTCAAGGCGTGCTCCTCACACCGCGGCGGGGACGCCGCGGTGCTTTACGGGCGCTGGGCGCCCTTAGCTGCGGCTGGTGATTTCGAGCAGGTGGTAGCCAAACTGGGTCTGTACCGGGCCATGCACGGTATTCAACTCACCGCTGAACACCACCTTGTCGAATTCAGGCACCATCTGGCCGGGGCCAAAGCTGCCCAGGTCGCCGCCCTGACGGCCAGAGGGGCAGCTGGAGTGCTGCTTGGCCACGTCGGCAAAGTCACGGCCGTTTTCGATCTCTTGTTTCAGTGCGTTGCACTGCTCTTCACTGCTTACCAGAATATGACGTGCGCTAGCGCGGGCCATGGTCAACTCCTTAATATTCAACCTGATAACGGTTCAACCCAAAACGGCTGGTCAGTTTATCACGCCGCTGTCGTGTAATGCTTCACCTACGCGGGTCAACGCCTGCTCGTGGGCACTCAGCGCCAGCGGGCCACGGCTACAGGCGACGATGACCCAGTGTTGCGGGGTTGCGCCATCGCGGGTGGCGATGCCCGCATCGCAGCTTCGGCGGTGCTGGGTGCCGGTCTTGTGAGCAAACGTCACTTCGCGGCCCATGCCACGCTTGAGCCGCTGTTCGCCAGAGCGGGTGCGCTGCATGACCTCCAGCAGGGTTTGCCGCTGCTCGCGGTCGAGGTCGTCCATGCCTCCGTGGTGCAGGCTGGCCAGCAGGTCGCCATAGGCACGCAGCGTGCCGACGTTTTCACCACTGGCTTCGTAGGCATCGAAGGCGCTGTCGTAGTCTGGCTGCGCGAAACTGCTGGGCGATACCCCGAGCGTCCGGGCCAGCGCCGCGGGGCGCTGGCCAAGCCTGTGCTGGCGAAGCGCCATGAAATCGAGCCCGCCCAGCTGGCGGGCCTGCGGGTGCAGCTGGCCGTACACGCCCTGGCGCACACCCACCAGCAGGCTGATGGGCCCCAACTGCTCGGGGTGCCCGCCGCTGGCCGCAACCATGGCCCGAGCACGGGCGTTGACCTCGGCAAGCCCCACGCGGTTGATCAGCATGTCCGTGGCCGTGTTATCGCTGACCGTCACCATCTGTTCCAGCAGGTAGCGGATGGAAATGGGCGTGCCAGGGTCGTGCCAGTTGACCGGCCCGGCGCCATCCACGAAGTCGCTGCGCGAGAGCGTGATCCGTTCATCCAGCGACAGCGTGCCCGCCTGGCGCTGCGCCAATACTTCCGCGGCCACCGGGACTTTCACCAACGACGCAAGATACCAGGGGTCATCGGCACGCCATGAGTACGCTTCGCCGCTCGTCAGCTGTTGCACGTAGACGCCCAGCTCGCCACCGAATGCCTCTTCGATGGCCGCGATCCGGGCATCCAGGCTGCCCTGCCAAGGGCTCTGCTTGTCGACTTCGTAGTACCAGTTCGTCTCATAACCATGCGCCTGCCCGTGAGTCTCTGCCAGCACGACCGGCCCCATCGGCAGCAACGCGCCCAGCACCATACTCAACCACCAGCGTTTGAAACGTCTCAAACCTTGCCTCCCCATCTACGGCTTACCGTTGCACTGCCTATTCTCGTACAGGCTATTTATGTTGGACCACCCAGCGGGTCAGCCCTATCCATAAGGCGGCCCCCAGAATCAACAGCCCGCCCACGCCGAGCACCTGTGGATAAGAGAGAACATTTTCGGCCCCCAGCAAAAAGCGCAGCACCAGAAAAATCATCACGATGTGAAATATGAAGGCCTTGAGGGCATCGCTGCCCACCACGGTCAGCGGCAGCAGCACCTTGGCTGCCATGGCGCCGCCTGCCAATGCCAGGCCCAGTAGCACTAGCGCCCCTCCGACGCTGAACAGCATGAATTGCAGCCCTGGCGGGTGCTTGCCCGCATTGTTGGCAATCGCCAGCATGGCGGCATCGACATCTCCAGCGCTGATGGCCAGGCCGTAGAAACCGGCCACCATCAGCGCCCCTACCACGACCAATACGCCGACCAAACGGCGGCGCAGCGCCACATCGAAGTAGCAGCGCAGCAGGGCCTCACCCATCAGCAACCCCGCCAGCACCAGCGGTGCCCGGCTCAGTTGGCCCCAGGTGTAGTGGTCTTCATGATCCACCAGCAGCGCCTTGAGAATATTGTTTCCGCCGAAGCTCAGCCCTTGAAGCCAGGCCGAGAGCGCGGTCAGCCCCACAATGGCTCCGAGTCGTGCCCACAGAGGTGTTCGTGCCCACAGGGGGAGCAACAGCGGCACCCATAACAGGGCAATGGCATAAAATCCGAGGATTTCGACCCAGATGGCAAAGCGGCCATACAGCAGAGTATCGACGATGTCGGCGGGGGAGTAGTAAGGCAGCATCTCGACGATGGTCAGGGCCTTGTACCAGAACCACACTTCCAAGGCGCGCACCCAAAGCTTGAGGCGCCTTTTGGGCCAATCCTCGCTTTGGGTATGGGCCAAAAAGGCCACCGCCAGGGCAATACCGAACACCAGAATGAACAGCGACGATGAAAACTTGGTGATGAAGTGAACGGGGACCATGCCCCAGTCCGGTACGTTACGTATGCCGACCAAACCACTCACCGCATGGCTGACGATCATCAGCCCGATGGCGATACCTCGTGCCAGGTCGATGGCTTCGATACGCCCTTCGGCGCGAGGCAGCTGGGGAAGCTCTTTCCAATTCAACACGTTGGGCACGTCCTTGTTATCGTGGTCAGGGTCATAGCGGAGGAATTTTATGAAGATGCGTCTCTTACCATAGCGCATTCACGCGCATTTCCCTTCCACGCTTCGCCCCTATGACAGCCCCTATGACACGATAGCCCAAACGCAACAGCGCCCCGCAATTGGCGGGGCGCTGCGTGGCTCATCCTTGAGCCGAAGTAGAAGTTACTCCCTTAAGCGGCCGTGGGATTACCAGCCAGAATCGTCTTCCTCTTCAGTCTCCCACTGATCCTGCTCTTCTTCTTCCTCTTCATAAGTGAATTCTTGCTCTTCCTCTTCGTACTCGGTGGTCACACCGTCGTTGGTGGCACCTTGCTCTTGATCAGCATCGAAAGAGTTGAATGAGCCTTGATCATCCTGCATGGTTTCTTCCTGCGGCGCAGTGGGGTGCTCTTCATGCTCCTCCATTGCGAATGCCAGCGGGCTGGCTACCAGGCCAAATGATACACCCAGAATACCGAGTTTCTTCAGAGCTTCCTTTTTCATGGTCGTGCCTCCTAATGGCGTTTCTTTCGTTCAGTTCGGCGTGTTACGCATCTAACAACGTTTCATCTTCACGATCGATAAGAGCGGCGTGTCGTCCTGACATTCATGCTTGCCGTTCTTGCCTAGAACATTGCACCCCCCATGCCAGCCTGCGCCAGAAAATCTTTAAATCACTAGATTTCAGTAGCTTATAAAAAATTCCTGCATGCCAACGCGTCTCTTCTATAATATTTAATTAGTTTTTTATTGTTTACCTCTGACACATGAGCCCCTGATGCTCACGCCCCGCTGTAACACTGCTCACTTTAACTAGCCAGTGCTACGCCTCGCCGAAGCGTTGGTAACCGGGGTTGCAAGAGCGGAAAGGTTTATTTTAACCCGCGTTCACTGCTGGTATCGTTCAGATACCGATCACCGTGAAGAGACTACAAATGCCTACGCAACAGACATCCACGTTTCGTTTGGTTACCCGCAGCGATTTTGATGGGTTGGTATGCGGCGCACTGCTCAAGCATCTGGGGCTGATCGATGAGATCACCTTTGTGCACCCCAAAGACATGCAGGATGGCAAGATCGAGATCGATGCCAACGACATCACCACCAACCTGCCTTATGTGCCCGGCTGCCATCTGGCCTTCGATCACCACCTGAGCGAAACCGTGCGTAACGTCGAGCGTGCCGACAACCACATCATCAATGCCGACGCCCCTTCTGCGGCACGCGTCGTGTGGGAATATTACGGTGGCCACGAGGCCTTCCCCGCCCGCTGGGACGACATGATGGAGGCGGTCGATAAAGGTGATTCGGCACAGTTCGATCGCGACGAGATTCTCGACCCGCAAGGCTGGGTGTTGCTGAACTTCATCATGGACGCGCGCACGGGGCTGGGGCGCTTCCGCGACTTCCGTATTTCCAACTACCAGTTGATGATGAAGCTGATCGATTACTGCCGTGAGCACACCATCGACGAAATCCTGGCTTTGGAAGACGTTCACGAGCGCACCGCGCTGTACCGTGAACACGCGCAACTGGCCAAACAGCAGATCGAACGCTGCGCCAGCGTACACGGCAATCTGGTGGTGCTGGACCTGCGCAACGAAGAGACCATCTATGCCACCAACCGCTTCGTGATCTACGCCATGTACCCCGAGTGCAACATCTCGATCCATGTGATGTGGGGCCTCAAGCAGCAGAACACCGTGCTGGCCATTGGCAAGTCGATCCTCAACCGCTCCAGCAACACCAATGTGGGCGAGCTGTGCTTGAGCTACGGCGGCGGCGGCCACCTGAATGCGGGCACCTGCCAAGTCGATAATGACCAGGCGGAAAGCGCGCTGGCGGAGATTGTTGAGAAAATAAGGACAGATGGGTAAATATCAAAAGCCGTCTTAATTGAATAACAGCTCAAGATATCCCCCGACAAATAAATAGGGAGTGTGACCACTCCCTATCCTATCAAGTGATTACTTTAGTGCGAATGTCGCGGTACGTCAGCACCTCGACAACCTACCAGAAAGTCGAAGTCGCAGCCTTCATCCGCCTGTAGCACTCGTTCAATATAAAGCTGGCGGTAGCCTCCCTGGCTAGCAATCAATGTTGAAGCAGCAGTGGGGTCGCTGTCGGCAAGCCGCGATGCTAACTCTTCGTCGCTAATATCCAAATGCAGCCGCCCGCCAGCACAATCAAGTTCAATCCAGTCACCGTTGCGCACCGCAGCCAAAGGGCCTCCAGCAGCAGCTTCGGGTGCTACATGAAGCACGACGGTGCCATAAGCGGTGCCACTCATGCGGGCATCGGAAATGCGCACCATATCGCTAATTCCTTGGGCGAGAATTTTGGGCGGCAGCCCCATATTACCCACTTCCGCCATGCCGTGATAACCCCGCGGCCCACAGTGTTTCATGACGAGAATATCGTTAGCTTCCACCTCCAAGTCCGGGTCGTTGATGCGTGCCTTGTAGTCATCGAAATCTTCGAATACCACCGCGCGACCGCGGTGCTGCATCAGTTCGGCAGTGGCTGCCGAGGGCTTTAGCACCGCGCCGTTGGGGGCCAGATTGCCCTGCACCACGCAGATGCCACCATCCACTGTGAGCGGGTTATCCAGCGGGCGAATCACCTCGTCGTTATAGAGCGGCGCGTTCTGGACGTTCTCCCATAGGGTTTTGCCGTTGACGGTTAACGCCTCTTTAAAGGGTAGTCGATCGGCGTCACCCAGGCGTTTGAGTACGGCAGGTAGGCCACCGGCGTAGTAGAACTCCTCCATCAGAAAGCGCCCTGAGGGTTGCAAATCGACCACCGTGGGTGTACCGCGGCCGACACGGCTCCAGTCGTCCAGGGTGAGATCGACACCAATTCGCCCGGCGATGGCTTTGAGATGAATCACCGCATTGGTCGAACCGCCGATGGCGGCATTAGTGCGGATGGCGTTATCGAAGGCTTCCTTGGTGAGGATTTTGGACAACCGTAGGTCTTCATTTACCATCTCGACAATCCGGTTACCGGAGAGATGCGCCAGCACGTAGCGGCGCGAGTCCACCGCCGGAATCGCGGCGTTATGGGGCAGCGACGTACCCAATGCTTCCGTCATACAAGCCATGGTAGAGGCAGTACCCATGGTGTTACAGGTACCGGCAGAACGTGACATGCCTGCCTCAGCGGCCATGAAGTCGTGCAACGAAATCTCACCAGCCTTAACCTGCTCGGATAGTTTCCAGACCACAGTACCGGAACCAATATCCTGCCCTGTATGTTTGCCGTTGAGCATTGGCCCACCGGATACCACAATCGTAGGGATATCGCAGCTCGCTGCGCCCATCAGCAGCGCTGGGGTAGTTTTATCGCAGCCCACCAGCAGCACTACTGCGTCGATCGGGTTACCGCGAATGGCTTCTTCCACATCCATACTGGCTAAATTGCGAGTAAACATTGCCGTGGGCCGCAGGTTGGACTCACCGTTAGAGAAGACGGGAAACTCCACCGGGTAGCCGCCGGCTTCCAACACGCCCTTCTTGACGTGCTCGGCCAGTTTGCGAAAGTGCGCATTGCAGGGGGTCAATTCCGACCAGGTATTACAAATACCGATGATTGGCTTACCCTGAAACTCATGGTCTGGAATACCCTGATTTTTCATCCAGCTGCGGTACATAAAACCGTTTTTATCGGTGGTGCCAAACCACTGTGCAGAGCGTAATGGGCGCTGACGATCAGACATGAATAAGTCTCCGTACTAACCGGGAATAAAGTGGCAAAAAGGGAGTAAAGCGTTAAGCGTCAGGCCCGCTGACGACGGGTCTGTTTCCAGCGGTCAAACATCACCGCCAGCAGCAGAATCGCACCGCGCACCAGGTACTGGTAAAAGGTCGGGACGTTGAGCAGGCCCATGGCGTTCTGGACACAGCCCATGATCAGCACCCCCACCAAAACGCCGGTGATGGTGGCAACACCGCCCGATAACGCCACCCCACCCAGCACACAGGCGGAGATAACCGCCAGTTCCAGCCCCATGGAGGTGTTGGGATCGCCCAAGCCCATGCGTGAAGCCAGTAGCACCCCGACAACACCCGCTACGACACCCTGCAAGCCGAAGACAATCACTTTCAGGCGCCGGACGTTTACCCCCGCCAGCGCAGCGGCTTCCGAGTTTCCCCCTGTCGCCAGCACATTGCGGCCAAAGGCGGTCATGTTGAGTACTACTCCAAAAATCACAAAGCAGGCCAGCATGGTCCAGACTGGTAGCGTCAGGCCAAGAAACGAGGCGCTGCCCAGATCAAAGAAGCCTGGCACGGTGATCATCACCGCATCGCCGCCGGAGGTGATGTAGGCGAGCCCGCGCACGAACTCCATGGCGGCCAGGGTCGCAATGAGTGAGTTGATTCCGAACTTGGCGATCACCAAACCGTTAAAAACCCCCACCGTGCCACCGGCCAGGACGCCCCCCATCACACCGATAAATACGCTTCCAGAAGTCGTGGTCACCACAGCGGCAACGACACCAGCAAAGGCCACCGTGGAAGCCACCGAGAGATCCACCTCACCTAGTGCCAGCACCAGCATCATGGTGGTTGCCAAACTGCCGATCAGAGTGATCGACAGCAGCAGCCCGACCATATTGCGGCCAGTCAGAAAGCCGGGAATAAAGACCGACAACGACACAAACAGCAGTATGAAAATCGCAATCAGGCCAGACGTATCGAGTAGCGTGCGCAGCGGCTTGGCAAGCCCTTGCCGACCCGCCGGACAGGCAGGTAATTCACCTTGGGTTACATCATTGGTTGTCATGGTTAATATCCTGAACCTATGTTCTGAAAAGTGGCCATTTATAGTTAGGCAGGCAGCGCCAGCCCCAACAGGCGCTCGGGGGTTGCCGACTCCCGTGACACCACTTCCACCAGCTCACCGTCACGCATCACGGCAATGCGGTCGCAAATGGAGCTGACTTCGGCAAGGTCGCTGGAGATCACCACCACGCTTTTACCCTGCTCAGCCAAATCGTAGAGCAGCGCGTAAATATCCCGCCGCGCCCCCACATCAATTCCACGTGTCGGCTCATCCATCACAAACAGATCAATCTCTTCAGAGAGCCAGCGGGCCAGGATCACCTTCTGCTGATTCCCCCCGGAGAGCTTGCCGATGGGTGCCCGGGGCCCTGGCGTTTTTACACTGAGCTGCCGGATATAAGACTCTGCGTTACGCCGTTCGCGACCAGGATGACGGAATACGCCCCAGCGTTTATAAAAGCGTCGACAACTTATATTGAGGTTGTCGGCCACGCTGGCGACGGGAAAGATGCCTTGGGATTTGCGATCTTCCGGGCACATGGCAATACCGGCACGGATAGCTTCACCGGGGCTCTTGAAGCGCCGCGATTCGCCGTTAAAGGTCACAGTACCCGCTTTGGGTGACTCAACGCCGCACACCAAACGCAGTAGCTCACTGCGCCCGGCGCCGACCAAACCAAACAGTCCAAACACTTCACCGCGTTTGACGGCAAAGCTCACCGGCTTTTTAAGGCCGCGCCCTTGGATGCCCTCTAAGTTCAAGACCACATCGCCCTGCTCACGGGTGCGATAGCCGTACACATCGTCGATATCGCGGCCGACCATTTCGCTAACCAGCAGGTCGTGATTCAGCTCAGACATGTCCTCATGGGTACGGATATGCTTGCCGTCACGGAAGATGGTCACCGCATCGCACATTTCAAACACTTCCTCCATGCGGTGGGTCACGTAGAGTACCACCCGGCCTTCATCGCGCAGCCGATTGACGATGCGCTTAAGCTGGCGGATTTCTTGGATGGAGAGACTGCTGGTGGGCTCATCGAAGGCGATGATTTTGGCGTCGCGGAGCAGCGCTCGGCCAATTTCGATCATCTGCTGCTGGCCAATGGAAAGCTCGCGTACCTTGGTGGAGGGATGGATGCTTCCTTCCCCTAGGTCGGCGAGGATCGCTAAAGCCCTTTCCCGTAACTCGCGGCGGTTAATAAAACCACTCCGCGTGGGCAATTGCCCCAGTAACAGGTTCTCAGCCACCGACATATTGGGCGAGAGAGTCAGTTCCTGGTAGATGATCGAGACGCCTTCCCGAAGTGCCTCGCGAGCGTTACCGAACACATGGCGCTGACCATTGATCCATAGCGCACCCTCCGCCACGCGGTTAACGCCACTCAGCACCTTGAGCAGGGTGGATTTACCCGCTCCGTTCTCTCCCATGAGCGCATGCACCTGGCCAGCGTGAGCGGCAAAGCTCACACCATCCAGTGCCCGCACACCAGGAAAGACAACGCTAATCCCATCGAAGCGTAGATATGGATCAGACATATGTGAGCACTCCTGCCATTAGCTGGTTACAGACCCAGTGCCGCACGCACTTCTTCCCAATTGTCGCGAGTCATCAGCGTGCCGGAAGTTTCGGTATTTGCCGGAGGCTCCTGATCTTCAGCAATCCAAAGGTAGAGGTCTTCAGCCGTCTGGCGACCATGCATGGTGGAGCTGACCGCCACAGTGCCGTAAAAGCCTGTGGGATTGTTGCGGGAAAATTCGGCAAAGGCCGCGCCTGAACCGTTGATGCCCACCCCGATCACGTTGTCGGCTGCCAAGCCATACTGCTCGGTGGCTCTGACCCCACCCAGAACGCTCTCCTCATTCAGGGCATAGATGACCCAGTGAGCAAACTCTCCACGTTGGGAGAGTACCGGCGCTGCAGCTGAGAATGCGCTGGAGGTATCGGTACTCTGTTGAGGTGCATCGAAGATATTCGCTTCAAGAAAACCTGATGCCAGCAAAGCCTGGGTGGCGCCATCAGTACGCTCGACGGCAGTGGGTAGCTCATTATTGGTAATACGCAGCGCGGCGACTTCTTCAGGGTTCCAACCTCGTGCTTCTATCTCAGCGGCGATTGCCTGGCCTACCTGCTGACCAATCCTGGTGCCCGACATCCCCAAGTGCGGTACGCCTTCCATCGGCTCGCCACTAGAGGTCACGAATTGATCATCTACAGTAATCACCTTCATACCGTACTGCTCGGCACGGTTCATGATGGCAGACCCAAGGCGTACATCAGGAGGGCATATCACAAATCCTTGGGCTCCTTGGGCGTAGAGGTTGTCGATTGCGCTAAGCACCTCCTGCCCATCCTTGCCACTCATCCGCACTACGTCGAACCCAAGCTCTTCACCACGCTCGGTGGCCGCTCGCTGCTCGTTGATAAACCATGCCTGTTCGGGCTGCTTGACGATAAAGCCGATTTTCACATCCTGCGCCTGCACTGAGCCCAAAGAGGCCAACATGATCGCGCTGCCCAGGGCTAAACGGCTAAATGCTGTTGTCAATCTCATTGTTCTACTCCTGCTGTTTTTAGCGTTGTTTTTATGGCTATCTCAGTTTTTATGACGACCCCATTGGGGCTATGCCCCAAAGTCTTGCTGTGCCGAAAAGCGGTATACTGTACGCGAGCGGTACGTATCGCCGGGCGCTAGAATCGTGCTGGGAAATGCGTCCTGATTGGGAGAGTCAGGATAGTGCTGGGTTTCCAGGGCAAAGCCCGAGCGGTGCTGATAAGCTTGGCCCTGTTTGCCAGTCAGGTCTCCAGCAAGAAAGTTACCCGAATAGAATTGGATGCCTGGCTCGGTCGTCAAAATCTCCACCATGCGCCCACTTTGCGGCTCCCACACTTTGGCAGCCACCACGAGTTCCTCTGCACCAGCGCTATCGCGGGCGAGCACAAAGTTGTGGTCATAACCGCCGCCGAAAGCGAGCTGTTCGTTGTCTTGCTCGATGCGTTCACCCATGGGTGTCGCCTGGGTAAAATCGAAAGGGGTGCCATCTACCGAGCGGAGCTCGCCAGTGGGAATCAGTCTGTCGTTGATCGGGGTAAACTCAGCGGCGTTGATCATCAACTGATGATCAAGAATGGTATCGCTACCCTCGCCTTTTAGGTTGAAGTAGCTGTGCTGGGTCAGGTTCACAGGAGTGGCTTTATCGGTCACCGCCCGGTAGTCAACCACCAGTTCATTATCATCGGTCAGGGTATAGATGACTTCGGTTTCCAATCGTCCGGGATAGCCTTCCTCGCCATCCTCGCTGATATAACGCAATACCAAGCCAGTGCCTTCATCGTTTTCAAACGGTTCGGCCTGCCACAACACTTTGTCGAACCCCTGCTGGCCACCGTGCAGGTGATTGTTGCCATCATTGCTCGCCAAAGTGTACTGATCCCCATTGAGAGAGAATTGACCATTGGCAATGCGGTTGCCATACCGCCCGATAATGGCGCCGAAATAGGGATTGGCTTGCCGGTACGCATCAGAAAGGTAGGCCTCCAGAGAGTCAAAGCCCAGCGCGATATCGTCAAAATCACCCGCCATATTGGGGGTTTTCAATGACAGGATAATGCCGCCATAGTTGGTGACCTGAAGCTCAATACCATTGCTGTTGGTCAGTCTGTAAACATCGACCTCACGGCCATCGGGTAAGTGACCAAACAGGGACTTCTGAATAGCACCGTTGGCGTTGGCGTCAGGCGTTGATGCAGAACCGCTCTGCGATTGCGCAGTGTTTAGTACAAGGGCTGCCACAGCCGCACTGAGCAGCAGCGGCGACCACACTTTAGTGAGTGGATGATAGACATGAGACATCGGCGTTCTCTTTGGAGATATGGTTATTATTGTGTTTGTACAGTAGAGAATTCCGTCATAACCATCCAATATACAAATGCATCACTATCTATATGCTTTCTATTATCGACAACAAGAAAAGGCTTATGCCATGGGCGTTCTTGACGAGAACTGGTTTTTAAACGTGCGACTAAAGTTGCGTCATTTTCAGCTATTTTTAGCGCTGGATGAGCAACGCAACCTGCATCGTGCTGCGGATCAACTCAATATGAGCCAGCCCGCCGCGTCGAAACTGCTCAGCGACCTGGAAGCCAGTTTGGGTATTCGGCTATTTGATCGTCACCCTCGCGGGTTAACTCCCAACTGGTACGGCGAGATCATGATTCGTCATGCTCACAGCATGATCTCGGCGTTACACCACACCGGCGAAGAGCTAAATGCGCTAAGGGAGGGGAATGCGGGCACGGTGACCGTGGGTACCGTGATGGCCCCGGCGGTGACGCTGCTCACCAGCGCTATCGAACGGGTGCATAGAGAGCGACCCGGACTAAAGGTCAGCGTGGATGTGGACGTCAGTAAAGTACTGGTACCGCGATTACTGGAAGGCGAACTGGATTTCGCCATTACCCGTATTCCTGCCGGAGTCGATGTCGAACGCTTTGTGTTTGAAGAGATTGGCGAGGAAGAACTCTGCTTTGTCTGCCGCAAGGGCCATCCATTAACGAACAAAGCGCCACTGAGCCTGGCGAGCATGGCAGTTTACCCTTGGTCGCTACAGCCTACAGGCGCACTAATGCGCCAGCGGGTCGACAGCCTGTTTTTGCACCATCAGGTAACGCCGCCCAGCCAAACCGTCGATACCGCTGACCTGCTGGTGTCGCTCGCCCTAGTCGACAAATCCGACACCATCACGGTAACTACCCGCGAAGCCGCTGACCTGCTATGCAACCCACAGCGTTTTCACCTATTGCCCTTCAACGAGACGCTTAGCGTGCAGCCATACGGTTTAGTCAGCCTACGCCACCAGCGGCTCTCCCCTAGTGCCGCAGCATTAATGAGCACATTGAGGGAGATTATTGCCCTTAACGCGACTGGCTTAACGTAACCGAGTGGCATTTACTCGATAAACGCCTCGATCACCTCGCGGTGGCCGTATAAAAACGCATCGGCCACTTGACGAAGTGGCGCCACATCCACTTCGCCACGGCCATGGGCTACCAGCTCGGCAAAGTGCGCATAGAGGCCTGGGTATTCACGCTCTTCGGCATCAACAATCACGTCATCGTCGATCGTCAGTCGGCATCCGCCTTGAGTAAGGCTCAAGCGGGCACCATCGGTATCAACATGGATATCCCAAGTTTGCGGGCCAGTCTGGCGAAAATCAAACGCCGCCTCAATTTCCGCACCTGTTGGGTCGGTAAAGGAGAGATCCGCTGCAATCGGGGTTTGCGCATTACTGGGCACCAGCAGCCGTGCCTGTTGCAGAAAAAATGGCTGGGGCAATATAGCGGTAGCAATGGAAAGCGCATTGATGCCGGGATCAAAAACGCCCATACCGCCGGGCTGCCAGATCCAGGCTTGGCCGGGGTGCCATAACCGAACATCCTCTTTCCACTCGATGTTGACACGTTGAGCCTGGCGCTCACTCAACCACTGCTTGGCGTGGGCAACACCGGGGGCAAAACGTGAATGCCAAGCGGCAAACAGGCTAACGCCGTGTTCGGTAGCAAGCTCGGCCAAACTTTCCACCTCGCTCAACGTCGCCCCAGGTGGCTTCTCAAGCAGCACATGCTTGCCACGCAGTAGCGCATTTCGCGCTTGGGAGTAACGTAGGTGCGTTGGCGTACAAATCGCCACCGCAGCGATTTCAGTGTGTGCATCCAGCATGGCCTCCAAACTCCCATAGGACGGAACATCATCCACTGAAGCATTGGGGTCGGCGGTGGCGACGAGATGGCAGTGAGGAGACGCAGCAATTGCCGGAAGATGCTGATCACGGGCAATTTTGCCAACACCCACAAGACCAATCGTTATGTCTGACATGCGCTTGCCCTGTTCAAAGTTAACAATCAATTGCGGGAGATTTATTAAACCTAGCGCTTTGTGGGAGGAAGTTCCACACCACGCCCCAATGAGCTTGTACTATGCTCAAGCCCCAGTGCCTCTGCTGTACCCGCTAACACCGCCTGGGCAGCCTGGAATGCATCACGAGGGCGTCTCAGGCGGATGCTTTCCATCAACTGGCGATGGCGTTCGAGACTCTCTTCTGGATCAGAGGCGCTCTCGTTAGACATTGAGACCAGCAAATAGATGGAAGGCCGCAAAATATGTGATAGCTGTGCCCAGACAATATTATGGGTTGCTTTGAAGATAGCCTCATGGAATGCAATGTCACACTCACTGTGTAAGCGGCGTTCTTCTTGGCAAGTAGCATTCCGCAAGTTCTGGCCTAAGCCTTCAAACGCCTCTTCAATGGCCACGAGATCACGCGCCTTAGCGCGCTTTGCTGCCGTCATCGCCACATAGGGCTCAACATCAAGACGAAAAGCAAGGATTTCTCGCTGAATATTCGGGTTAGGTGCGGCGTAACGTGTAAGCCAGTCAGTCACCTGTACATCAAGGATATGCCACTCTGAATACTCGCGAACTTTAGAGCCATGGCCAGAAATACGTTCAATAATACCCGCCTCCACCAGTTGGCGTAGGTCGCTGCGCACCGCTGAGCGGTTGACAGCAAAACGCTCACATAGATCCACTTCACGCGGCACAAAGTCCCCAGGACGGTAGCGCCCGCCGAAGATCTCCTCGGCGAGATATTCGGCGATACTGGGACGAGTCGCTGGCTTGATAAGAGATGACGTCACTACGAAAAGTCCCTGGTTCAGTTTTGGCCAATCATAACGTACTAGTTTAGTCTTACGGTAACCGTCACGGGGGGACGGAACCATCGCGCAGCCTCAGCTCCAGTCGACGATCATAAAGCCCCTTGGCAAATAGCGTACCCAACACCAAGGTGCCGCCCACCATTGCCATCGGCGCTGGCTGCTCAGCAAGAATCCACCAAGCCAACAAAGTACCAATAACTACTTCCAGCAATATCAGCAGCCCTACTTCAGCGGATGGCAGATAAAGAGGTCCGCGCTGCAACAGCGTGACTCCGCAGGGGACAATAAACAGGCACAACAGAATCATGACGGCAAGCTGATTGGCAGCTGGCAATGAGTTATCACTTCCCATCAGCCAAAACATCCCTGCGACGATGCCAACAAGGAAGCCGCTAAAGACCAACATTGGGCTCATGTCCACACCCGGCCGAGTGCGGCAAAGGGTGAAATTAACCGCTAGTGTCGTGGCCGCCATTAAAGCAAAGCCGTTACCAATCCAAGAGCCTGCACCTGCATCATCCAAAGCGATCATGGAAATACCCACCATACACAGCAAGATGGCCACCCAGGTTCGACGGGGCAAGCGCTCCTTGAGGATAACCCAAGATAACGCTGCGGCGATCAGCGGCGAGCTGGCCAATATCATCAGCACGTTGCCTGCGCTGGTGTATTGATTACCTAGCACAAACCCACAAGTCGTCAAGCTGAAAAGTAACGCTACGGCAATACCTATCCAGCCACAGCGGCGATAAGCTAACAGAGTATTGCGACCATAGCGCAGCAGAGCAATCATCAGAAAACCTAAGCTAGACAGGAAGCCACGCCACATCAAAATTTCAGCGTCGGGGAGATCCGCTATCTTGATAAGCAGCGCATCGGGGGCCATGATCAATGCCCCACTGCCGGTCAATAGCAGCCCTTGCTGGCGATGCGATAAGAAACTCACCAGACCCATTTGGTGCTTATCCTTTTGCCTTTAATGATTATCTCGGGGTGGGTGCTGGCGAGCTACATCACGATACTTGCTAGCGGGTTCTAGTGTCATGCCTCTATCCAGTGGTTCGACCATGCTGCGCTGAATCTCCTGCCAAGGCGTTTGGTGGCCAGGGTAGCGGTAGCCGCCTTGCTGCGCCAAACGCGCACGACGCGCTTCTAGCTCGCTCGTTTCGATCAGTAGATGTACCTCGAATCTTTTGAGATCAACTCGCAGCCAGTCGCCGCTTTCCAACAGCGCCAAGCCCCCACCCGTGGCGGCTTCTGGAGAAGCATTAAGAATCGATGGAGAACCAGACGTACCCGATTGACGGCCATCCCCCAAGCACGGAAGAGACTCGACCCCCTGTTTAATCAACGCCTCAGGTGGCTGCATATTGACTACTTCGGCCCCGCCGGGGTGGCCCACTGGGCCAGCCCCACGCATGACTAAAATGGTACGTGCATCAATATGTAGTGCGGGGTCATCAATACGGGCGTGGTAGTCCTCCGAACCGTCAAAGACGACGACTTTACCTTCAAAAGCATCAGGATCGTCAGGATCACTCAGGAATCGTTCACGAAAATCTCGCGAGATGACGCTAGTTTTCATTAACGCCGAGTCAAATAGATTTCCTTTGAGATTGAGAAAGCCCGCATGATTCACCAATGGGGCGTTATAGCGACAAATTACATTGGAGTCTTGAGTTTCGCGGCCCTGTAGATTATCGCCTATGGAGCGGCCATTGACCGTCAGCGCATCGCCATGAAGCTTACCGGCGGCCTGAAGCTCATAGAGGATCGAGGGGACGCCCCCAGCGCGATAGAACTCTTCACATAAGAAGGCACCTGCAGGCATCACATTGGCCAGCAGCGGGATTTCATGGCCCAGTCGCTGCCAATCATCATTGTCCAGCTTGACTCCCGCATGACGGGCAATGGCATTAATGTGCACAGGAGCGTTGGATGAACCACCCAGCGCCGAGCAAGCAACGATGGCGTTTTCAAAGGCTTCGCGGGTCAAAATATCCAATGGACGCAGGTCTTCCCACACCATATCTACGATCCTAGCACCAGTGTCGTAGGCCACCATCGAACGTTCTTTGTACGGAGCTGGAATCACTGCAGACCCCGGTAGACTCATGCCTAGTACTTCAGCCAGGGAGTTCATCGTTGAAGCAGTGCCCATCGTATTGCAGTGCCCAACGGAAGGTGCCGAGTCGCTGGCCCGTGAAAGGAATTCAGCGTAGTCGATGTCTCCTGCGGCTAGGCGTTTGCGCAACTCCCAGATGATGGTGCCTGAACCTACACGTTCAGCTCCTCGCCAGCCATTAAGCATGGGCCCACCGGACAACACGATAGCAGGAATATTCACCGTTGCCGCCGCCATCAATGCCGCTGGTGTGGTTTTATCGCACCCCGTCGTTAACACCACACCATCCAGTGGGTAGCCGTGAAGTACCTCAACGATGCCTAAGTAGGCGAGATTACGATCCAAGGCAGCGGTCGGCCTACGTACATTCTCATGGATTGGGTGCATAGGAAACTCAAACGGTACACCTCCCGAGGCACGAATACCGTCTTTCACGCGCTTTACCAAATCAATGTGGTGGCGGTTACAGGGAGTGAGGTCAGACCCAGATTGGCAAATGCCAATAATAGGTTTACCGCTGGTCAGTTCATCAAGGGTCATACCGTAATTGAGATAGCGTTCGATGCATAGCGCGGTCGTGCCAGGGTGATCCGGGTTATCAAACCAATAGCGTGAACGCAATTGATCAGACATTACGCGATGCAAATTAGCCATGGTTCCGCTCCACGCTTGAGGTAGGTGTAAAAATGTTTTTAGGAACGGTACTCCTTCTCGCCGATCTCGTCGACACATACAAAAGTATATGTTGAACATACAGAGAAAAAGTTAGACATTGTTTTGTGGGTTTAAAGAACAACAACGGTAAGCCACGCTGCATTTCGCTTGATTATCCTCAGTAAAGTGCGCTGCAGCACGCCAGGAGAGTGAAGATTATGCATTATCTTTGGAAACACACCTTGTTAGTGACCGGAGCCACGCTACTCAGCTCAGGAATCGCTTATGCTCAAACACCTGATCTTTCGGCCCCGCCTTCCATTGAAGGCGCAGTCGTCAGTGACCATGGCAATGTCACCCTGCGCATGGGCCTTGGTTTGGCCGAAAGCTCGCCCCAGTACATCTCGAGCCAATACTTTGCAGATATTCTCGACCAACGCAGTGAGGGTCGCATCAGCGTCAATATCTTTCCTAACAGCCAGCTTGGCGATGACGTGCAGATGATGGAAATGCTACAAACCGGCACGTTGGACATGACCTACCCCTCCTCTTCCCCAGCGACCAGCTACGTTTCAGAGCTAGCCGTTTTCGATCTACCTTTCTTACTGCCGACTCGTGAAGCGGCCATTGAAGCAATGCGCAGTGATGCCGCTCAAGAAATGCTAGATGCGTTTGAGGGTACCGGCCTGAAAGCTTTAACGTTCTCTGAAAACGGCTTTCGACAGCTTTCCAATAGTTCCAGGCAGGTCTCATCGCCTGAAGACGTAGCAGGATTGGACGTTCGCGGTTTGTCAGTACGTACGATGGAGAATCCTGTTCATTTAGCTATCTGGCAAGCCCTTGGGGCCAACCCAACCCCCATGGCTTTCGGAGAGCTGTTTTCCGCCATGGAGCAAGGTGTTGTCGACGGTCAGGAAAACCCTTGGAGCACTATTCTGACGTCGAATTTTCATGAAGTTCAGGATTACGGATCAGAAACACGCCATGTCTATACACCATTTATCATGATGATTTCTGAACGTACGTGGAATCGCCTAGCCCCTGAATACCAGGCGCTTATACACGAGGCTGCTCTGCAATCAGCTGACTATGAAATACAACTTGCTAGCGAGTACGATGACTGGGCCAGAGACCAACTAGAAGAACGTGGCATGCAGATCACACGGCTTGATGATGATCAAATTGCAGCCTTTCAGGCAGCTGTCCAACCGGTTTATGAAGAGTGGGCACCGCGCATTGGTGAAGACCTAGTTACTGAATTCCAGCGTATCGCTGAATCAACAATGGCTGAATAAACCATTTCTAGTGAAAGATCAGGCAAGAGGCAGGCATCTCTTGCCTGATTGTTATTTGCTGTTGCGGAGAGCACATGGACATACCAAATACCCCCGTTCCCGATACCACAGCTTTTCTCGATGACCCTCAGCGTAAGCCGCTGGAAATCGACACAGAACAGCGTCGTGGCCCTGCATTATTTCGCTGGCTAACCCTGGGGATGGAGCATGTCATCGCTGCTCTTCTGGTGGCATTGATTGTTTCAGTATCTGCCAATGTTATCGGGCGAGCTATTTTAAACCATTCTCTTCCGTGGGCTGACGAACTTGCTCGCATGCTGTTTATTTGGCTAATTTTCGTGGGCGCTGCCGCAGCTTTCGCGCGCTATGAGCACATCGCTGTGGATATTCTCGTGCACAAGTTACCCCCTCGCGCCGCTCATATACTCTACTTAATTCAGCACTTGGCAATTACCAGCTTGATGGGAGTCATTATTTGGGGTGGCTTTTTGGTGATATCAAGAGCATCGGGGCGTACCGCGATTCTTGGTGTGCCATGGAACTTGGTAAATATCTCGCTCGTACTATGTGCCACCTTTATTGCCACAGTCGCGATTTGGCGTGCTTGGCAGAGCGTACAGCAAATACGCTCACCTAGTGCAATACCCACCACCGGAGACCGTTAGACCATGCTATGGATATTTCTAGGTATTCTTTTTTCTTCTCTAGCATTAGGACTTCCCATTGCCTTTGGCTTGGGTATTGCTGCCGTAGTAATGGCACTTATTTCGGACATCCCATTATCCATTATGATTGAACAGTCGATTCGAGGAGTTAACAGCTTTCCTCTACTGGCGATTCCATTCTTTATTTTGGTCGGCGAGGTCATGAGCAACGGCGGTATTGCACGCCGCTTGATGGAACTAGCTGGCGCCATGGTAGGGTTTATTCGCGGTGGTTTAGGTCAAGTAGCGATCACTGGCTCCATGTTTTTCGGCGGCATTAGTGGTTCAGCCGTTGCTGATACAGCAGCGACTGGAGCAATGATGATTCCCTCAATGAAGCAACAGGGTTACACCGCACCTCAAGCAACTGCGATCAATACTGTCTCATCAGTGATTGGAATTATTATACCCCCATCTATCCCATTGATATTATTTGGAATTGTGACTGAAACATCAATTAGCCGTCTATTTATTGCGGGTATTGTGCCAGGTATATTGATCGCTCTTGCACTGATGGCGACGACTTTTATTATGGCCACTATTGGCCAGGCGGGTCAAACCCGTCAATTCCGCCTTGATGTACTTTGGGAAGCATTCAAAGCGGCTTGGCTTGCACTAGTCTTACCGATTATTGTGATTGGCGGCATCATCGGCGGCGTTTTTACCGCCACCGAAGCCGCCGTAGCAGCGCTGCTTTATTCTCTTTTTATTTCACTGGTAGTTTATCGAGAGTTTCATATCCGTGAACTATGGGGCATGCTGATTCGTACTGCTCGTTTGACTGGCATGGTCTTGCTCCTGCTGGCATTTGCCACGGTCATCGCATGGTTCTTAACCATCAACATGGTTCCACAAACATTGGTTCGCCAAGTACAAGCAATTACCGAAGATCCTTTTATGTTGCTATTGATCGTTGCGGGCTTATTGCTGTTAGTGGGATTTGTGATGGATTTGACCCCAGCCATGGTAATCATGGCTCCCATGCTAACGCCAATCGTAACATCGGCAGGCGTTGATGCAGTCTACTTTGGTGTATTAATGGCCTTTATTCTTGGCATTGGCCTGTTAACCCCACCTGTAGGCACTTGCCTATACGTCGGCTGCGGAGTCGGCAAGGTCTCTATGGAACAGCTTGTCAGAGCCATGCTGCCTTATTATGCCGCGTTACTGGTTGTACTAATTATTCTGATAGCATTTCCCAGCATTGTTACGTGGTTACCTAACATCACTGCCGTACGCGGCAATTGATTATAGCCTCTACTACTATCTAGAAAACTGGCCACCACCAAGGGGAGATTAGGATGCGATTAATTCAATACTGCGATCAAGAACGGGTTCGGGTCGCGCTAGTGAAGAGTGCTGATATCGTGCAGCCGATTAATATTGAAGGTGGTACCTACGCCTTGACTTACGAGGCTATTAGCTCAGGAGTATCTCTTAAACACTTAGTAGCAGAGTATCTTGGCGACGAGCTTATCGATTATCAGGCGCTAATAGATAAAAAACGCTTGTTGCCACCATTGACTCATCCTGACCCAGCACACTGTTTGGTCACAGGCACTGGACTGACTCACTTGGGAAGCGCCAATACCCGTTCATCTATGCATACTCACGCTCAGGCAGCAAAAGAAGATATGACCGACTCCATGCGTATGTTCACGCTAGGTATGGAAGGCGGAAAACCCCAAGACGGTGAAGTCGGCACACAGCCTGAGTGGTTCTACAAAGGTGATGGCCAGTGTGTGGTGGCACCGGAAGAGGAAATCCCTTCACCCGCCTTTGCCGAGGATGCAGGCGAGGAGCCTGAGCTGGCGGGCCTTTACGTCATTGGCGAGGACGGCCTACCCTGGAGAGTGGGCTATGCGCTTGGTAACGAGTTTTCTGATCACGTGACCGAACGTTTCAACTATTTGTGGCTGGCTCACTCCAAACTACGCGCCTGCAGCTTTGGGCCCGAACTGTTGATCGGGGAATTGCCGGCTCATCTGGAAGGTACCAGCAGCATCCGGCGCAGTGGTGAAACCGTGTGGGAGAAACCCTTTTTGACCGGCGAAGCCAACATGGCCCACATGTCTAGCCAACCTGGAGTATCACCATTTTAAATACTCCGGTTTCCGCCGTCCTGGCGATGTCCATGTGCATTTTTTTGGCACTGCGACGCTGAGCTTTGCCGACGGTATCAAGGTGCGTGAAGGCGATCGTTTTGAGATCAAAATCAAAAAGTTTGGTCGTGCCCTGCGCAACCCGCTTCGTGTGGAAGCAGACGCACCGGCCATCAACATAAAGTCGCTTTAACTTAATAATTTTAATTCACACATGATCCAGCAGGAGATGGTATGACTCTGGAAGGTAAATTACTGATTGGCCAGCAAGCCATCAGCGGCCAACAGGCTGACATTCACGCAGTGAACCCCGCGACTGGAGAAACACTAAGCCCCGCCTATCCTAGGGGCAGCAAAGCTGAAGTCGAGCAAGCCTGCGCTTTAGCCGAGGCGGCATTCGATAGCTATCGCGAAACTGGTTTAGAGGCACGCGCGACGTTTCTGGAAACTATTGCCGACGAGATCGAAGGGATCGGTGATGAGCTGATCGAGCGGGCCATGGCCGAGTCCGGCCTGCCCCGCCCGCGCTTAGAAGGCGAACGTGGCCGTACCTGTGGCCAGCTTCGTCTGTTTGCCTCGGTCGTACGCGCCGGAGAGTGGTTGGATGTTCGTATCGATCCTGCCCTGCCCAACCGCCAGCCGCTGCCCCGCGCCGACCTGCGTCAACGCCATATCGGCCTTGGCCCGGTGGCAGTGTTCGGCGCCAGTAACTTCCCACTCGCCTTCAGTGTGGCTGGTGGCGATACCGCTTCTGCGCTGGCGGCTGGCTGCCCTGTCGTGGTCAAGGGACACTCTGCCCACCCCGGCACTTCAGAGCTGGTAGGCCGTGCCATTCAGCGTGCCATTGCCAAGTGCGAACTCCCCGAAGGCGTTTTCTCGCTGCTGTTTGGCTCTGGCCGTGAGATCGGTCAGGCGCTGGTTGCCGACCCGCGCATTCAAGCCGTTGGTTTTACCGGTTCACGCAGTGGTGGCACGGCCTTGATGGCCACTGCCCAGGCACGGCCGCAGCCGATCCCCGTCTACGCAGAGATGAGTTCGATCAATCCGGTATTTCTGCTACCGGAAGCCCTCAAGGCTCGCGGTAAAGCGATTGCTGAAGGGTTTGTCGGCTCACTCAACATGGGCGCCGGGCAGTTCTGCACAAATCCGGGACTGGTTATTGCGATTGAAGGGCCAGAGCTGGATGCTTTTATTGCGGCAGCAGGTGAAGCCGTTAAAGGTAGCGCTGCCCAAACCATGCTGACGCCAGGCATTCACGATGCTTACCAGCAGGGTGTTGATCGGCTTGCTAACCACGCCAAGGTCACTGAGATAGCGCGCGGGCAGGCAGGTGAGACAGCTAACCCCTGTCAAGCAGGGCTATTCGTTACCCAGGCAGAGGCATTCCTGAGTGACCCGGCATTGCAAGAAGAGGTGTTCGGTTCCACATCGCTGGTCATCGCCTGTACTGATGCCCAGGAAGTGGCCCGTGTAGCGGCTCAGTTGGAAGGCCAGCTCACCATTACGTTGCAGATGGATAATGGTGACTTGGCAACTGCCAAGCAACTGTTGCCAACGTTAGAGCGCAAAGCAGGACGTATTCTGGTCAATGGCTGGCCGACGGGTGTGGAAGTATGCCACGCCATGGTACACGGTGGACCTTATCCGGCAACGTCGGATTCACGTACCTCCTCAGTGGGCAGCGCTGCGATATTCCGCTTCCTGCGTCCGGTGTGCTACCAAGCGCTGCCAGAAGGCCTGCTGCCTGAGGCGATTCGTGATGGTAACCCTGACGGCATATCACGCCTGGTCGATGGAAAGCGTGAATAAATTGAATTTAAAAGATCATGTTTTAAGCTCTTGTCCTGACACCAAACCTTTAGCAACCCAAACGCAACGAGGGCTCCCTCGCTGCGTTTTTTTATTAGTGGTTAATACACAACTAATCCTCTATTTTATCACTTAACGAATTCACACTAATTTTTCGTGGGAATGCTAAAGTCATGGTCATTACGCCTGAGCTCCCTATCAAAGCCCTTTACGTTGAGGAATGTCGAGACCTTTTCCTCCACGCTTTGATCAGAAGCGGCGAACACCACAGAAGTATCACAGCGATACCTAGGCCTGCACTGATCGGACGTGCAAAGAAGCTCGTCAGATCTCCTCCTGTGCGCAGCATTGCGCTCATAAAGTTATTTTCAACAACGGATCCTAGCACCAAACCTAGTATCGCCGGGGCCATTGGAAAATCATTGACCGACAAAACATAAGCGATCAGCCCTACAATCAACATTAACCATACATCGACGATACTATTATTAATGGCAAAAGCACCGACAATACAAAAACAAAGTATGACTGGCATGAGTATCCGGCTAGGGGTGAGGATAAATATTTTGGAGAGACGAATCGCGATATACCCAATTGGCAGCATCATCAGGTTGGCCAAAATAAACACCATGAAAAGCGCGTATATTAGGCCACTACCATCCATAAAAATCGTTGGCCCGGGGTTCATACCCTTCATATACAACACGCCAATAACGATCGCAGTGATAGAGTCGCCGGGGATGCCGAATACAAGTGCAGGTACCCATGCTCCGCTGATCCCAGAGTTGTTGGCGGAACTGGCATCCACGATACCTTCGACATTTCCAGTGCCATATTTTTCTTTTTCCTTGGATCTTCCCTTGCCCACCCCGTAGGAAATCCAGGCCGCAATATCAGCTCCTGCGCCGGGCAGAGCTCCAATTAAAGTACCGATTGAGCTACCACGCACCATGTTGCGCCAATAACGTTTCATATGCTTAGGTACACTGCGAAAAACACTGTCTTTATCGGCAACGCTAATAGTCTTTTTCTCGGATTTGGAACCGTAGTAGCTCATTAGCTCGTTCAACGCAAACATACCGATCATGACTGGAATGAAGTTTATGCCTGCCATTAAATCCGGCACTCCGAAGGTAAACCTAGGGGCACCGCTCATCATGTCCAACCCAACCGTTGACAGTAATATACCGAATAAAAGCGATAGAAAAGCCTTTATTCGGGAGCCAACAGAGATGAAGATCGAACAGCTTAGTCCCAACACCGCCAGCCAGAAATATTCGAAGGCACTAAATTTCAACGCAACCTCAGCAAGCGACTGAGCCACCACGATCAAGATGATGGTACCGAAGATACCGCCAAAGACTGAACAGGCAAGATTGATTCCTAAAGCCTCCCGCGCCCTTCCTTTTTTGGCCAGCGCATGAGATTCCCCGACATAGGCCGCCGACGCAGGTGTGCCAGGGATATTCAAGTAAGTGCCTGGAATATCCCCGGCAAAAATCGCCATGGCAGAGGTCGTGACAATTGCAGCAATGGCGGGGATGGTGTCCATGTAGAACGTCAACGGCACCAATAAAGCAACAGCCATTGTTGCCGTAAGTCCTGGCACAGCACCTACAAATATTCCAAAAAGCGACGCTAGCAAGATAACCAGCAAGGTTTCAAAATTCAAAACCAAACCAACCCCATTCATTAGAATATCCATGGTACACGCCCCTCTATTAGCGTTCCTTGCGGTAGCGGAATAAGTAAGTAGCGCGAAAAGATGAAATAGATTGCTAGCGCCACGAGCAGAGAGGCAATCAATGCTAACCAAGGAGCCGTTTTCCTAAACACCATCAAGACAAACATGATGCACGCCATCGTAAGCATAGCGCCGATGTAGTCACTCGCAAAGATGTAAAAAAGAATGGCGATGGGCGGTAGCGTCATTACCAACCCAGGTTCTTCAGTGATGGACTCTTTCAAGGAAGAGGCTTTGGTGGGCGCCATTTGAGCCGTTGCTTTTTTTCCATTCCATAACGCATTGGCTGCCAGGATCGTACCTCCAATGCAAAATCCCGCTCCAACGATGGAAGGGAAAAGCGAGGGCCCATATTGAAGACTGGGGAGCGTTGGAAATTGCTGGGCGGTAACAATCGTTGCCACACCAGCCATAAAAAATGCCACCCCGGAAAAAAAATCCCTCATGGTCATTCCTTAGTTGGCTAACCCAACTTGCTCGACGATTTCACCTAAAACCGTATCCATCTCTTGCATCAATTGGCCAAACTCTTCGGCATTACGCCATTCGGTGCCGAACCCCCGTTGCGCCATGAAATCCTGGTATGTATCACTTTGGTAGGCCGCTTCGAGTGCCGATTCAAGCATGGCAACCACTTCTGTATCCATTCCATGTGGGCCGACAATTCCACGCCACGCACCAACCTGGTAATCACTCCCCACTAGCTCTTGAGTGGTAGGAATGTCTCGAAAGGCTGCAAGGCGCTCCGATGCCATGACGGCAAAACTTTTGACGCGCCCGGCATCGATCATCGAACGAGCTTCAGGCACTGATGACGAAACGATATTCACACCCCCTGATGCCAGCTCAGTCATCGCGGGTGCCGCACCTTCACTGGGAATCCAGATAACCTGATCAGCAGGAATATCCTGGTTCATCAAAAAACCCGCAAAGGCCAAATGCCAGATACCACCCTGCCCTGTTCCCGACGCTGTGAAGCTCCCTTTAGGCTCAGTACGAATGGCCTCCATCATCTCTTCAAGACTCTCAAACACTCCATCGGTGGCAACCTGGATTCCTGGAGAGTCGTAATTAATTTGCGCGATAGGGGTAAAATCTTCGTATGTCAGATCCGTCAACCCTTGCCAGTGCATGGTATTGACCTCAACGGTGGCCAGGCCGATCGTGTAGCCATCAGGGGCTGCATTACGCATGGCAGTATGGCCCACCACCCCACTGCCACCGGTACGATTCACTACATTAACGTTTTGCCCCAACTGCTCTTCTAACGCACGTGCAATGGTGCGTGCCGTTGCATCCGTTCCACCACCAGCCGCCCAAGGTACAATCAAAGTGAGAGGACGTTCTGGATAATCGGCAACAGCCGGAGTTGATACTAACGAGGTTGCTACTGCTAGAATAGAGTATTGAAGGATTCTGGAACCAACACTTTTTGTATTCATTATTCTTATCCTCAAGGATTTATTGCCTATTTAGTCTTTCTTGTCACACAGCATGCACACACTAAACTCTTCATTCTCCATACTGTTCAGTTACGAGTTCAATACGTTTTTGATGGAGTCCCAGCAGACTGTTCCTTATATAGCCCAACGGTCGTTATTGCACCCTGTCGAAGCAGGCTGATGTCAATTCCAACGGCGATAAAACGACAGCCCAACTTCTGATAGCGGCGTGCATCCTCTTCGATGGGTGCTAGGATTCCTACCGGTTTGCCGGCAGCAAGTACCGCTTTTATTACTTTCTCTATGGCGCTTTGCACGTTGGGATGGGTCGGATTACCGGGATAACCCATTCCAACTGAAAGATCTGCTGGTCCAATGAATACCGCATCAACACCCCCAGTTGCTGCGATAGCTTCTATCTCTTCAACTCCTTGGGGAGACTCCACCTGCACGATTAGGCAGAGCGACTCATGTGCCTTCTTCAAATAGTCATCAACGCCATCCCAACGCGTGGCCCGCACTACCCCGCCACCCACACCGCGCATCCCGTGCGGCGGATAGCGTGTGGCCCGTACCAATGCGGCTGCCTGTTGGCCACTTTCCACCATCGGAACCATCAGCGTTTGTGCCCCTATATCGAGCAGTTGCTTGATCAGCGCCGGATCCTGATTAACGCTACGCACTACGGGCGCTGTCGAATAAGGGGCGACCGCCTGTAGCTGGGCCAAGATAGAAGGAAGGGTATTAGGCGCATGCTCGCCATCTATCAATAACCAATCGAAACCGGTACTGGCGACAATCTCAGTGGCGTAGCCTGAGGCAAAACCAGCCCAACAGCCCCATATCGGTTTTTGCCCTTTCAGTGCCTGTTTGAATGTATTGGTCGGTACCTGCATCCCATTACTCCTGCAGAGAAGTGGATGTCGGTCACTTTTGCCTCTGGCGGCAACAGTGCCCTTCAAGCGATACGCTCTTTTCCCTCGATAAGTGAGGGAAAAGAGCGAGCCTTTTAGTTTGCTAGCCCCACCTGTTCGACGATGTCACCAAAAACACCGTCCATCTCTTGCATGAGCTGGCCAAACTCTTCAGCGTTACGCCATTCGGTGCCAAATCCTTGTTGGTTCATGAACTCTTGATAAGTATCACTGTTATAAGCGGCCTCAAGAGCTGCTTCGAGCGTAGCGACGACATCAGGCTCCATACCTTTAGGGCCAGCGATGCCACGCCACTCACCAACCTGGTAACTGCTGCCAATTGCCTCATGAATAGTCGGAATATCGGAGAAGCTTGGAATGCGCTCCGGCGACATGACCGCAAAGCTTTTAACGCGGCCGGCCTCGATCATTGAGCGAGCTTCCGGCACAGAACTTGGAACGATGTCGATTCCTCCCGAGACCAGCTCGGTCATCGCAGGTGCCGCACCTTCACTGGGAATCCAGGTCACTTGGTCCGCCGCGATGCCCTGATCCATCAAGAAACCAGCAAACGCTAGATGCCAGACACCACCCTGGCCAGTGCCGGAGGCAGTGAAAGTACCCTTAGGCTCCGTTCTGATAGCCTCTAAAAGCGCCTCCAGACTTTCATAGGGAGAGTCGGCGGCGACCTGTATACCTGGAAAGTCGTAGTTAATTTGCGCGATCGGCGTGAAGTCCTCAAAAGTGAGGTTGGTCAACCCCTGCCAGTGCATCATATTGACTTCACCTGTCGCCAAACCAATCGTGTAGCCATCAGGTCTGGCATTGATCATAGCGGTATGCCCCACCACACCGCTGCCTCCAGTACGATTAACTACGTTGACATTCTGGCCCAGCTCCTCCTCTAGTGCCCGCGCGATGGTACGCGCCGTGGCATCCGTTCCACCACCTGCGGCCCAGGGTACAATCAGTGTAAGAGGTCGTTCTGGGTAGTCCGCCAGAGCAGCGCCCGAGGTAACAATCAGGGTGGCGGCGAAACCTGAAACAACAGCGTTCTTGATAGATGAGTTTATAATTGTCATGCTCATTTTCCTTTGGCTTTGTTAGCAATGAGTGTCATTCAAAGTAGTGTGTCGGTTTAGCTATTACTGTCTTAACGATTACTCCTAGTGCTGTTTGATAAATGTACGACCAAGCGTTCTCAATCAGAAAACATCTCTGAGCATGCTGTAAAAATCTTCTCTAGAAGGTGTACGTGGGTTAGTGGCCGTCGAATGGTCTTCTAACGCCCATTGGGAAAGCGGCTCCAGATGCTCTTCAGTAACTCCCATTTCCCGCAAGTTAGCTGGCATCCCGAGCTTTGCATTGAGCTTTTCGAATTCCATTGCAAGATCATCTTCAGGGGTGAGTCCCATAACAGCTTTTAACCGCGTATATTTCTCTTCACACTCGGGCTGGTTGAACCGAAGAACGGTTGGCATTAACACCGCATTGAGCGTGCCGTGATGGAGCTTCAATTCGTTTATGCCACCCAACGCATGTGACAGGGAGTGCACCGCACCAAGCCCCTTTTGAAATGCCATGGCTCCTTCAAGGGCAGCCATCATCATTTCAGTTCTTGCTGACAGGTTTTCACCGTTTTCAACGACCTCGACAAGGGAGCGGCGGGCACGCGCCAGGCCGTCAAGCGCAATCGCATCAGCCGGTGGGTTAATTTTCGGGCTCAGAAAAGTTTCTACACAGTGGGCAATCGCATCCATGCCCGTCGCAGCTGTTAAGAACGGCGGCAGGCCAACCGTCAAGCAAGGATCACAAATAGCCACCGAAGGAATCAGATATGGAGAAAGAAAACCGAGTTTGCGATTATCCTTCATGGTTATCAGCGAAGCTCTACCTACCTCGCTCCCCGTACCAGCTGTTGTGGGTATGGCGATCAATGGCATTACATCGGCACTAATTTTCGCAACGCCACCTTCGATCGCTGCATATTGACGAAGTGGTGCTGGATGGTCGAATAGCAGCGAGACCGCTTTGGCTAGATCGATACTTGAACCTCCGCCAATAGCTACAATGCCATCACAGGCATTCTCGCGTAAGAAAGCCAGCGCCTGTTCTACAGCTGCTTCCGTCGGGTTGGACGGCGTTGCATCAAAAATGCAAACGTCACCACCAAGTTTTGATGATGCAATGACCCGAGCTAGCAGACCATTCGTACTCAAGGTCTTGTCTGTTACAAACAGTGGTTTTGTTATCTTGAGTATTTCCAGCTCACTGGCTAGTTCGTCAACAGCGTTTTCGCCAAACTGAATTTTTGTTAGGTAGTTAATCATGTAGGGCATGCTGGTTTCTCATTATTGTTGGCATCGTGAACCAAATAGCCATTCCATAAGGTGTCATACAGCATGATAGTATGACAATGCTTTTTTGGCATTTTTCTGGCTGCCTAAGCACTTCCTGGAAATGCTTGGCAGCGCAGAGGGTTTTACGCGGTATTGTGCTCACGTTTACCGTCGACCAACCGGGCTATCTTCAAAGGATTATCGTCTTTTAGAGCTTCCGGTAGCAGTGTCATGGGCATATCCTGGTAACAGATCGGCCGTAAGAAGCGATTAATCGACGCGCTACCTACTGAGGTAGTTCGTGTATCCGACGTGGCCGGAAAAGGCCCGCCATGTACCATCGCATGACATACCTCAACACCTGTAGGCCAGCCGTTCACCAAAATTCGCCCTACCTTTTGCTCAAGAGTAGGAAGTAAGGTGCGAGCAAGCTCCATATCTTCTTCGTCCATCTGCAAGGTGGCTGTCAGTTGACCTTCGAGATGTTGGGCGACCTGTTGCATTTCTTTTTCATCGCTACATTCGATAATTAATGAGGCAGCACCGAATACTTCTTTTTGCAACGCTGCACTGCTCAGGAAATCTACTGCTGGCGTGGTATAGAGCGCCGTTTGGCATTGATATCCTTTCTCGCCCGGCCTACCACATGCGATTTCACGAGCATTGACACGTAGTTGCGCGATGCCTTCTTCGTAGGCTTGATGGATACCCGGCGTTAGCATCGTTTGCGCAGCACTTTCGTTCACCGCAACACTTGCCGCTTCGATGAACGTTTTTAGGCCGTCCCCTTTTATCGCAATGACCAAACCTGGATTGGTGCAGAACTGGCCAGCTCCCATATTGAGTGAGCCGACAAATCCCTCACCCAGTGCCTTGGCGCGAGCGCTGAGTGCCTCTGGGAGTATAAATACCGGGTTAATCGAGCTCATCTCTGCGTAAACAGGAATTGGCTGGGGCCTTGTCTGAGCGGTCGCCATCAGCGCCATGCCGCCTGCCCGCGATCCCGTAAATCCCACCGCCTGAATGTTCGGATCAGCAACTAGTGCTTGACCGACTTCTCGGCCCGATCCAAACAGTAAGGAAAAAACGCCTTCCGGAAGCTGACACCGGGAAATCGCTTTCTGTACGGCCTGACCCACAAGCTCCGAGGTGCCGGGGTGCGCGGAGTGAGCCTTGACGATCACGGGACAACCGGCCGCCAGGGCCGAGGCGGTATCTCCCCCCGCCACGCTGAAGGCCAACGGGAAGTTGCTCGCCCCGAAGACCGCAACGGGTCCGACCGCGATATGGCGCTGACGAAGATCGGCGCGGGGCACCGGCTGGCGGTCCGGCAATGAAGGGTCGATACGCACATCGAGCCACTCACCTGAGCGAACGACACCGGCGAATAGACGCAGCTGGCCGCAGGTGCGCCCGCGCTCGCCTTCCAGGCGGGCGCGTGGAAGGCCGCTCTCAGCCATGGCGCGCTCAATCAGTACATCTCCAAGCGCCTCGATTTCGCTGGCAATGGTCTCCAGAAATGTCGCCCGCGCGTCAAGCGAGGTTTCCCGATAGTTGTCGAAGGCCGATCGTGCCAGCTCGCAGGCCTTTTCCACGTCCCCCTCAGAGCACCCCTTGTAGGAAGGGTCTAACGTATCACCCGTTGCGGGATTGATGGCACGAATCTCTTTACGCGTGCCGTCTATCCATTGCTGACCGATCAGCGACTGACCTTTAAGTGAACTCATAGCGTCATTCCTACCGTTGTGAATCAAGATAATTGTGCCTCTATTCCGCCGTGCCGTTTTCCTCTTACAAGGCCGTTACACCAACGCTCTCTTCCGGCATCACCTTGATACGATTGATCAATGGCTTAGTCATCAGATTGCATTCGATGCGCATTTCATCGCCATCCTGAAGCTTCACGGCGTCGGCGAAGCTCAAGATCGCAGCGCCGAAGAAATGCACGTGGAGCTGCCCAGGAACGCGAAACGTGGCGTACTTGAAGTGGTGGTGCTCAAGGTTTTCGATCGAGTGGCACATATGCTGTTCGCCACTGGCAAAATCGTGCTGCCATACCACCGAGCCGTCACGATGAATCGACACGTTACCGCGGACTTCCTCAGGCAGCTCACCGATGACGATCTCGGGGCCGATACTGGCATCACGCAACTTCGAATGAGCCAGATAAAGGTAGTTCTGCTTTTCCGTGACGTGATCGGAAAACTCGTTGCTCAACGCATAGCCGATCCGAAACACACGGCCTTGGGCATTGACGATATAAACGCCCGCAAGCTCAGCTTCTTCGCCGCCATCCAGCGCAAAGGCAGGCATCTGAATATCCTGGTGCGGCGCGCGAAGCGTGTGCCCCGTTCCCTTGTAGAACCATTCGGGCTGTACGCCTGGGCCGCCGCCCGCCGGCTTGCCCCCCTCCACGCCCCAATCGAAAATGCGCTGGGTGTCGGTAATGGTTTCCTCACGACCGCTTTTCTCGCCTTCCTTGCCATGCATCTTGTTGCGTGGTGCGGCACTGCCCAGATGCGTAAGCCCGGTACCGGTAAGCAGCAGGTGGGCGGGGTCCGGATGGGTAATCGGCGACAGCAACCGGCCGGACTCGATCATTTCGTTGTAGTCGAGCGTCTCGCCGGCAGCGGATGCCTCTAGCACATCGCTCAACGAGCGACCTTCGTTGGCCGCCACCAGCGCCAAATCGTAAAGCGAAGCCGAAAGCGGCTGCAGCCTTTCCCCTTTCACCTGGGCGGCGATGACAGCGCCGTTTTCGGAGCTAATCTGAACAACATGGATATTATTTTTCATAGGAACCTCAACGAATTAACACAAGCGATAGCCAGGGCACGTACGTCACCAGCAATAAGGCGATTAACAAGGTAAGAAAGAAAGGTGCCGACGATCGTAGAAACTGCAGGGTGCCCAGTTTGGCGATATTGCAGCTGACAAACATCAGAACACCCAACGGCGGCGTAATCTGGCCGATAAGCAGATTGAAGAGCATGATGATGCCGAAGTGAACCAGATTGATGTCCAGGGAATTCAGCAGAGGAATCAGAATGGGCACCAGCACGATAATGATCGCAATGGTCTCCATGAACATTCCAATCGCCAGAAGCGCAACATTCAAAAGAAGCAGCACAGCCCAGGGGTTGTCTGTCAGTCCCGTGATCCAGCCCACGACCTCCTGAGGCGCCTGCAGAATACTCAATGACCAGGCCAAGGGGGCTGAGGCGGCGATGATGATCAGAATGGATGCCGCCTCTCGCGCCGTTGACACCAGCAGCTCACCCATGTCACGCCAGCTCAGTGACCTGTAGACGTACTTACCTACCACGAAGGAGTACGCCACGGCGATGGCAGCCACTTCGGTAACGGTAAACACGCCCAGCCGGAACCCCACGATAATGATGATCGGCATCAGCAAGGCCCAAGCGGCAGTTTTGGCGCTTGAATAGAGTCTTTGCTTATTGAAACGCTCATCCTTGGGGTACTGCTTGAGGATACTGATCAAGGTAATCAAAAGCGTCAGGCAAAAAGCAATCAACAGCCCAGGCAGAATACCCGCAAGAAACAGATCGCCGATCGAGATATTGGCCTGCCATCCATAGACCACCATCAAGATCGACGGTGGAATGATCGGAGAGAGCGTGGCAGACGAGGTGGTGAGTGCGACTGAAAAGCCACGGTCGTAACCGTGTTTTTCCATTTGCGGCACCATTACGCGGGTCGTTGCCGCACAGTCAGCAAGCGAAGAGCCTGATATACCGGCCATCAGCACGCTCGACAAGACGTTCACGTGCGCTAAACCGCCTCGCAGATGACCAACCAATGATCGACAAAAACCGAACAGCCGCTCGCTGATGCCGCTGTTATTCATGATACCTCCCGCCAGCATGAATAGCGGAATGGCCAGCAAGGGAAACGACTCGACACCCGAGGAAACACGCTGCGCCAGAACATTCATGGGAATGTCCAAGGCAATAATCGCGACGATAGAGGCTCCCATCATGGCGACAGCAATCGGCATACCCAACAAGATCAGTACAAATAGAAGTAGAGCGATCGCGGCTAACATAGTGAGAACCTATATTTCATCCAACGCTGATTCGAAGACTAGAAAGTCACGCTTTAGAAAGACGTTGACGAAGATGTGTAAAAGCCCAATAAAAAAGGTGATCGGCATGGCCATCGAAAAATAGGCGAGTGAAATACCCAGCATGGGGGACGTGTTACGAGAGACACTTAGGCAGTACAGGTAGCCTAGATAGGTCATGTAGCCAAGCGTTACCGCCACCAGGACAAAGATGCACACCCGGATCACGGGCCTCGCCATGCTCGGAAGAAAATAGAGGATGGAGTCCACGGTGATATGCTTCTTCTCAGCAAAAGCGATACTGCTTCCGACGAATGTCAGCCAGACGATCAAAAGCCTCGAGACGCTTTCACTCCAGACGAATGGCGTTCCAAGCACATAACGAAAGAGCACTCCTGCCACGAGCAATAAAGCCATGGCGCCCAGTAACGATCCGGCAATCCACTTTTCCACCGTCAAAAGTTGCGAATCAAGACGCAGTAACGCTGATTTCATAACAATGCCTTTAGAGTTTTCAGCCCCGCCTTTCATGGCGGGGCATCACGTCATCAGTCCTGCTGGCGGTAGCTTTCGACAGCATCCAATACGCGCTGAAAGTGCTCTTCGCCCCAACGGCTGGTGAGGTTGTCGTAGGCACTTTGTGCGGCTTGCTCGAAAGGTGCCCTGTCAATATCGTCCACCACGTCGATCAGGCCGGAATCCTTCATCTCTTGAAGCATTTCTTCTTCCCGCGCGCTCTGCATGGCGTAGTTTTCGTCGGCAAGCGCAGCCATGATGTCCTTGAGCGCCTCTTGCTGGTCGCTGCTGAGCGAATCGAAGCGGTTGCTGTTGATCAGCACTACCTGGCTTTGAAGCATATGGCGGCTCATGACAAGCTGGTCTTGAACCTCGAAGAACTTGCGCGCGTAGATAGTGGGGATAGGGTTTTCCTGCCCATCGACGGTGCCCTGCTGAAGCGCCAGGTACACCTCACTGAACGGAATGGGTGTTGCCGATGCGCCGAAGGCGTTGATCATTTCGACCCAAGCGGGGGATTCCGGCACGCGGATTTTCAAGCCCGTCATATCGTCAATCGAGTGAACGTCGGCGCCTTTGAAGGTGAAGTTGCGCCACCCCCAGTACCAGGATTTAGCCAGCGGCTGTAGACCGTATTGTTCATCCAGCTCATCGAAGATCGGCTGGTAGGCGTCTCCTTCCAGAATATGACGCGCTTCGTCCCAGCTTTGAAACATGAAGGGCGCATTCGATATTTCGAGGGCGGGTACCAGCGTGCTGGCACCTGAATAGCCGGGGACGACAATATCCACCGACCCGTTGCTCGCCTGTTGAAGAAGCTGTACCTCAGAGCCCAGCTGCTCACTTGGGAAGACCTGAATACGTACCTCACCATCAGTACGCTCTTCGATTAGTTCCGGCAGTTTTGCAAACAGCTCGTAGCTCGCTTCGCCCGGGTTGAAGGTATGGGCAAGGCGCAAGGTGGTGGCCGCGTTCGCTGTAGACAAGCTCCCCAGCACCCCGCCCACGCACAGGGCCATTCCTATCAAGCGCTTGTTCTTGATTATTGAAGCCATAGATCACTCCGTTTTTTTATTAAATATAAGCAAGCCTTGTATAGGTAATTCAGCTTGCTTGGTGGCTGCGCGCTTAATGCATGGAAGCAATCTAGATCAAATGAACATTGCGTTCAATGAGCATTATATAGGACGATAGTCTAATCGACGTGCACCGCCCGCTTGCTAGAGTGCATCCACAATGACCGCTTTTAGATTGCGCCTACCCCGTGCATCGAAAGCCCTGACATCAGCTCGAGGTAAACGATGGATCTCATCAACTCCCCCTCCGTAATCATTCATCTCAATTCGAGGGACAACGTGGGCGTTGCCTCGAAAGCGGTTCCCCAAGGCATTCCGATCGACAAGGACGGCACGCCGGCTCGGGAAAATATCGATGCAGGGCACAAAGTGGCGCTTGCCGCCATTCAACAAGGCGAGGCCGTCTTCAAGTATGGCCAGCTGATAGGGCTTGCCGCGCGGGATATAAAGCCTGGCGAGCATGTGCATACCCACAACCTCACCATGATCGAACTCGATTCATCGCTGGACGATTTCAAGGCGCATCCAAGAACCGGCACGACCAGCCACACCCGAACGTTTCAGGGGTATCAGCGCTCTGACGGCGGCGTGGGTACGCGCAATTACATCGGCATTCTTTCCACCGTCAACTGCTCGGCGACCGTCGCAAAGGCCACGGCCGATGAACTCAACCGGTCCGGCGAGCTGGACAAGATGGGATTCGATGGCGTGGTGGCCATTACCCATGGCTCAGGCTGCGCCATGAACACCGATTCGGAAGGCTTCGACTTTCTCGAGCGCGTCATCGCAGGCTATGCCCAACATCCCAACTTTGCGTTTGTGCTGATCATTGGCCTTGGCTGTGAAACCAATCAGGTCAAGACACTGGTCAAACGAAAGGGGCTGGAAGATGCCTCCAGGCTGGGCTACTTCAACATTCAGGACGCCGGCGGGACCCGCAGCAGCATCAAGAGGGCCTGCAGCCACATTCTGGAAATGGCCGCCCGGCACGGTCAGCAAGAACGCACGCCCGTCTCTCTCGAACACTTGGTCGTTGCTCTTCAGTGCGGGGGGTCGGATGGCTACTCGGGCATTACCGCAAACCCAGCACTTGGCCATGCAGCGGATTTGATCGTTCAGCACGGAGGCAGCGTCATACTCGCCGAAACCCCGGAGATCTACGGGGCTGAAAACCTGCTGATTGATCGCGCCATCGACGAAAACGTTGCACAAAAACTGCTCGATCGCATCAGCTGGTGGAAACATTACACCGAGATAAACGGGGCCGAGTTGAACAACAACCCTTCCCCGGGCAACAAGGCCGGCGGGCTCTCCACGATTCTTGAAAAGTCGCTGGGGGCAGTTGCCAAGGGAGGCACATCGAGTCTCAACGATGTCCTGCTCTACGCGGAGAAGATCTCGACGCGCGGGTTCAACTTCATGGACAGCCCCGGGTACGACCCTATTTCCGTGACAGGCCAGATAGCCTCGGGATCCAACGTGGTCTGCTTTACCACGGGCCGAGGTTCGGTGTCGGGTTTCAAGCCCGCCCCTTGTCTCAAGCTGGCAACCAATACCGCCATGTATGAGAAGATGCACGAGGACATGGATATCAACTGCGGCGTCATCGTTGACGGAACCGACAGCGTGGAGCGTGTTGGCGAACAGATTTTCGAGCGTATCATCGCCATTGCCTCGGGCGACATGAGTGCCAGCGAGTCGCTTGGTTACGGTAACAATGAGTTCGTCCCCTGGCTTGTAGGCGCCGTCACTTGATCGTCCACGAAACCAATCGACTGATTATGACCAATGGTTACCCATGACAAGAACGCTACGCGATCAGCTTTATACGGCTCTCAAGCAAAGTATCGTCGAAAAGCGCCTCGAACCTGGACTGGTGTTGCTTGAAGGCAACATCGCCACCCTCTTTGGCATTAGCCGATCACCCGTGCGCCAAACGCTGAGTCAGTTGCATGAGGAGCGGTATATATGCCGTTTCGAGGGGCGCGGCTATCTTGTCGGCGCATCGCCAGGCGATATCGTGCGGCGCTCTCTCAGCGAGCGTGACTTCAAGCAATCAGGCGACGCGCCCAAGGTTGATCGTACCGTGTCCTGGCGGGCTCATATCGATAGCGTGGAGCACGATATCGTTTTGTGTTCGATCAAGGGCGCTTTTGAACTCAATGAACTCAAGCTCTCCAAGTCGCTGAATGTCAGCCGTACGGTCACCCATCAGATTCTTCTCTACCTGCAGTCGATCGGTCTGGTCGAGAAGACGAAATACAATAGCTGGAGCGTGGTGCCGCTGGATGACCGGCGGCTGCACAACCTTTATGAAGCGCGTCGCCAGCTCGAGCCCTACATGATCGAACGGGCCGCCAGGAATATGCCTGAAAGCACCATCGACCGTTATATCGGAAGACTCGAGCATGCGGCCCAAAGCTACCCCGATATCGAAGGCGAGCTTTTGGATGAGCTGGAGAATGACCTTCACCATAGCGCTGTAAGTCAGGGGGATAACCAAGAGGTTATGAATATGCTCCGCCGCACACACCCCATCCTACTGGTTAGCAAACACCTTCTCGGCCGGGTACTCAAGCTTCCTGATCAGGACCCATTCTTCGACGAGCATTTACGGATATTCGAAAAAATGCGGCAACAACAACCGGCATTAGCAGGCAAGGCGCTGGCGAGCCACTTGGAACGATCGGAATCCAAGGTGCTTGGACGTTTGATCAATTTTCGCGAATCCGGAGAGATCTCGGTACCGCCTTATTTGCGCTAACTATCCAACCCATGCTGCTTCCGAGCGTACAGCAAGTACTGAAGGATAAACGATAGAGGAATCAATAATGACAAGATCACGCACTATCGGCTTCATTGGCACTGGCATCATGGGCGCTCCAATGGCAGTACGTCTAGCGGACGCAGGCCATCAAGTACGTGCCTGGAATCGAACGAAAAGCAAAGCGGATCGTTTGGCAAACCATGGTATCGAAGTCGTCGACATGCCCAAAGAAGCTGCTGCTCAATCCGACATTGTCATCGTAATGCTAAGTTCTGGCCCAGTCTGCAATGAAATATTACTCGGCTCGAAGGGAGTGCTTAAGATCATGCAGCGTGGTGCCACGCTTGTCGTCATGAGTTCAATCCCGGTCGAAAGCGCTCGAAAACAGGCAGAAGAAGCCGCTCAAAAGCTCGTTCATTATTTGGATGCACCGGTTTCAGGAGGCGAACAAGGAGCCATAGATGGCACATTAGCTATTATGGTGGGCGGCGACGCTATGACTTTTCAAGCCATTGAGCCCGTTCTCAATCTACTTGGCCGGCCTGTACGGGTCGGACCTGCCGGAAGCGGGGAACTGGCCAAGCTCGCCAATCAAATGATCGTGGCCAATACCATTGCGACCGTAGCCGAAGCCATCCTCATGGCAGAACGAGGCGGGGCCGATCCTGGGAAAATGCTGGCCGCCCTGGAAGGAGGGTTTGCAGACTCAACCATCTTGCGAATTCACGGTCAGCGCATGATTCACAAAACCTTCCAGCCTGGCGGGCCTGCAAAATGGCAGTTGAAGGATACCCAAACCGCTATGGAGCTTGCCAAAACAATGAACCTTGAGCTTCCGGTATCCTCACTGGTTAATACGTTGTTTGAAGAACTCGTCAATCAAGGCGATGGGGAGCTTGACCACAGTGTCCTGATTAAGCACCTCAGAAGACGGAATACGTAAAAACAACTGACAATAACAATTCTTGGAGAATCAAAACGATGAGCAATTACTACGACGTTCAGCACATCACCCAGTTTAGCATTGACCTACTGGGGGCCGCTGGGCTTGATCACGAGAAGGCAAAGGCCGTCGCCGATGTGCTCGTTGAGGGCGACCTGATGGGGCATACGACTCACGGGCTTCAGCTACTATCCCCGTACCTTGAAGAAATCCATTCAGGTAGGATGCCAGTCACGGGCGAGTACGAAACGATCTCCGAACGCACAGCCGTACAGACTTGGGACGGTCGATATCTACCCGGCCCCTGGCTGATTCTAAAAGCGATGGACGCCGCCGAAACCATGGCACGCACTTGCGGCACAGGCACAGTTGTTATTCGCCGCTCCAATCACATAGCCTGCTTAGCCGCTTACCTCAAGCGCGCCACAGATAAAAACCTGTTGGTCATCATCGAATCCTCTGACCCAGCAACCAAATCCGTTGCACCCTACGGCGGGTTGCAGGCTACTCATACGCCCAACCCGATTGCTGTGGGCTACCCGACGGATTCAGGGCCGGTCCTTCTGGATGTCAGCACCTCTATTACCACGAATGGCATGGTTGGACGACTCCACAAACACAATAGTCAACTGCCGTTCCCGTGGCTTAAGGACCATCAAGGGAATGCGACCAACCAGCCTTCCGTGCTTTTCGATGCACCTAAGGGGAGCATCATGCCAATTGGTGGTCTTGACCATGGTCACAAGGGATATGCGCTTGGGCTAATGGTAGAAGCACTAACGTCTGGGCTCGCTGGATTCGGCCGCGTGCAGAAACCTTCACAATGGGGAGCCTCTGTCATGGTTCAGATCATGGATCCTGGCGCTTTTGGTGGTCTTGACGCCTTTAAGCGCGAAACCGGTGCCCTAGTGGATGCGTGCCGTAATAATCCTGTAGCAGAAAACAGCCCTCCCGTTCGAATACCTGGCGAACGTGGTCTTGCACTGCACAGGCGTTATATGCAAGAGGGAGTACCTCTTCCAAACGGTGTACCCGAAGCTCTTATCGACTGGTCAAAACGGCTGGGAGTAATCTTCCCTAATGCACTGGAATGACAATGGTCTATTCCGAGGTCTAATGGGCAACAGCATAAATGTGTTGAATCACTTATCAGAGATAACCATGAAAAAAGAACGCATAGGATTTATCGGGCTCGGTTTAATGGGCAAGGAGATGGCCAGATATATTTTAAACAATGGTTACCCATTAACAGTGCTGGCCCATAGAAATCGATCTTCAGTTGAAGCACTATGTCAGGAAGGCGCCACGGAAGTCAGCACTCCCGCTGAGATGGCAAAACATAGCGATATTGTTTTCATCTGTGTACAGACATCCGAACAGGTTAGCGAAATTGTGTACGGCACTGACAGCTTAATAGATGGATGCCATGAGGGGCTTATCATTATTGACTGTTCTACGGCCAACCCTGAATCAACTGAGCACCTGGCTAAAAAACTAGCACACCACGGCGTGGTATTTGTAGATGCGCCTTTAGCTCGCACCCCCAAGGAAGCGAAAGAGGGGCGACTAAATGTGATGGTGGGTGGCGATGCTTCTAGCGTGGCCCGTATCACGCCTGTCATCAAAAGCTTTGCGGAAAACATTTTTCATGTGGGTAAGATTGGTACAGCACACAAGCTAAAACTAATTAACAACTTTATATCCTTAGGGTCTGCAACGCTAGTAAGCGAGGCTGCCGCTATGGCAGCAGGGATGGGTGTATCACAAGAAAAACTGCTAGAGATATGTTCACAAGGGGGGGCCAATAGCGCAATGCTTGCTCCTGTTATGGAGTGGGTTCTACAGAAAGAATGCCCAAGCTTACAGTTTAGTCTTTTTAATGCTGAAAAAGATATGCACTACCTTACAGACACGTTAAAAACTAATCAACTAGCCACTCTTATGCTACCGCCACTTTGCAAGTTTCTTGCATTAGCGCGAAGTGACATAGGTGATGAGGCCTTCGTACCTCAAGCATATGACAGCTGTATAAAGCGAAATGAAATCTCCACTTTTCCCGCCAAAGATAGCTAGGGCCTCAACATTAAGGTAGCGATAATAACGGAGTTAATGCGGCATCTGACAAACCAGGTGTCGCGCTTATTAATTAAAAACGCTTACTGACAGGCTACGGAATATTAGATAGACGCTTTTTAAGCTGCATATAAGTACCATAATGACGATCAAGGTGACGCCGCATGGCTATTTCGGCCGCATCTGGGTCGCGGGATTCGATAGCAGCAATAATGTCCGTGTGGGCATCCGTCGCAGCTTTGTCTTCACCCTTTTGCTGCAGCACTTGGGCACGGCGATCATCCAACCACTCAGAAAGTGCAACATGGATGGCATCGAAAACTGGGTTACGTCCAATGCTGGCCAACACACCATGGAAATTATTGTCGGAGCGCTTGAAGCGCGCCTCATCACCAATGGAGTCGCGATTATCCGCCAAGGCGTTGCGTAGCCGAACAATATCCTCCTCGCTGGCATGACGAGCAGCGTAGCGCGCCAACGATATCTCGAACATGGCTCTCGCTTCTTGGAAATACTGCTGACCATCAGGCTGGGAAAGTAGTTGCCGTGTCACACCAGAAAGCCTTGCCATGACTGCCTCGGCAGTGGGACGAATCACCCTGGCCCGGGTGCCGCTATTGATCGCTATTAGCCCAAGCTGCTGAAGGTGAAATAGCGCCTCTCGCACTGCGGGCCGACCAACGCCAAACTGCTCCATCAACTCCCGCTCTGAAGGAAGTTGGTCATTTTCACTCACTCTCCCTTCCAGAATGTCTGCTTCAAGCTGTTCGGCGACTTGCTCAGACAGTGTTTTACGTTCGATCCGGTATCTACTGCTCATGGCAGTTACTCCTGATGAATCTTGGATTAATCGCCATTTTACGGCATTTCCGTGCATGGTTTGCAGCCAGTTTTCGCTCATAAGAGTGGGGCTACTCATGGCATTAGCTGTTTACCGTTAACTTCAATGTTTTGCTCCATGAAATAGCCAATGAGCGTATCTGCTGGCCCAGAAGCACGTACACGCCCACACACCTCTGCAGCACCCAGACGGCCCCTGTAAAATGATACACAAGCCGCGTCACGGCGAGCATCTCTGGAGTGGCGATCATAAAAACCAGTGGCAATTGTGCCGGGCTATGGCATTTACGCGGATGTTATACTTAGTAAGCTCCTAGGCCATATTTCGGGTAACCGTGCTCACAAACCCTTTGGTGGAAGCGTATAACCCAGCCCCGCCGCCATCGAGTACAGCAAGCGAAGTGCTATGCATAATATTGCAGCCTCCAGTACGCTGAAAATGCGACAGCGCCACGCGACTGGCCATAGTCATAGAGTGGCTATTGAAATCCACAACCCGCTCATACTGCTCTTCGTTCCTCTCATCCAGGCCAAAACGGTCCGACATATCTCCCGCGTTATTCATCAACAAGTCTAAACCGCGTCAGCGCTCGGCAGCATCGTCGACAATTTTTTGGGTCTCGTGGGTGCCAATGATATCTGCTTTCAGGGTAAAGCGCTCTCACCAGCCGATCACCTACCACAAAAAAAAACCAAAATCAACACCAGTGTTTCCACTCGTCTCACATGGAATTTTCCTTACTTTTATTTTCCATAAGAAAGACGCACATAGCGACATTACCTACCTCTAGATCTATTTAACTATCGACCTGAAACGAAACGGTGCGATAAAGTAAACCATGAAATAGCATACCTGTCATACAGCATGACATTCATAGTATGCTAGGCAGTAACCATGTTCAGCGCTAGTCGCCCGCAAGGGCAATAATAAAACTAATTCCAAGAACGAATGGAGATGCGCATGCAGGCACTTTCATTAATGGACACACTCCCAACCGACCTGAACAAGGCCCTTCTAGTAGGCAGAGTTTGGTTGGAAGGTAATCATCCAGGCCCCGCACTCGTAACCATCAGCAACGGCCAAGTGATCGACATTACCGCGTTCGGCCCCACCATGGCTGACCTTCTGGAACACGACGATCTACAAGCGGTAGTGGAACAGGCGGAAGGCCCACTGCTTTGCAGTGTCGAGGAACTCATTGAAAACTCTCAGTTATCTCAACCACAAGTGCCCTACCTGCTCGCGCCTTGTGATGTGCAGGCCGTCAAAGCGTGTGGCGTCACCTTCGCCGTAAGTTTGTTGGAGCGAATGATCGAAGAGCAAGCGGGCGGCGACCCGGCGAGGGCGGTGAAGCTTCGCGACGATTTGCAGGCACTGATCGGCACCGACCTTTCTAAAATCGCACCGGGCTCAGAAGAAGCGATGTCGCTGAAAAAGGCGCTTCAGGCGCGCGGTGGCTGGTCACAATATATGGAAGTGGGTATCGGCCCCGATGCGGAGGTGTTTACCAAAGCCCAGCCGCTCTCATCGGTAGGCTTTGGCACGCCGGTGGGTTTGCATCCCTCCTCTCAGTGGAATAACCCCGAGCCGGAAATCGTCCTGGCCGTCGATAGCCGCGGCCAGGTGCGCGGCGCCACCTTAGGCAACGACGTCAATCTGCGGGACGTCGAGGGGCGCAGCGCCCTGCTGTTAGGCAAGGCGAAAGATAATAACGCCTCCTGCTCAATCGGCCCGTTTATCCGTCTGTTTGATGATCACTTTACTATCGACAGCGTGCGCAACTGCCAAGTATCGCTACGTATCGAAGGTGTGGATGACGACTTCTTGCTCCAGGGTAAGAGCGATATGCGCGAGATCAGCCGCGATCCGCTGGATCTAGTGCAGCAAACCATTGGCGATCACCACCAATATCCAGACGGTTTTATGCTGTTCCTGGGCACCATGTTCTCGCCGATTCAGGATCGCGACGGAGAAGGCCAGGGGTTTACCCACCACCTGGGTGATCGCGTTACTATCGCCACCCCTGCTCTGGGCGCACTGGTCAACCGGGTAGGCCGCAGCGATCAATTGCCGCCCTGGACTTACGGTATTCGCGAACTGATGCGCCACTTAGCGCGCCGCTGATACTGACACTCAATACGCCCCTCATCGCACCGCCAAGGAGAGCACAATGACAACGATTACTCGCGTCGACATTCAAGACATTCGCTTCCCCACCTCGCGTTCGCTGGATGGCTCGGATGCCATGAATGCCGCGCCGGACTACTCCGCCGCCTACGTCATCCTACACACCGATGACGGCAGCCCAGAGGGGCACGGTTTAACCTTTACCATTGGCCGCGGTAACGAGATCGTAGTCACGGCGCTGCAATCGCTGGCGCCTCTGGTTGAAGGGCGCACGCTGGCCTCGATTACCGATAACATGGGCACCTTCTGGCGGGAAATCACTGGTGACAGCCAGCTACGCTGGATTGGCCCCGATAAAGGCGCGATTCACCTGGCGACCGCCGCCATCGTCAACGCCGTGTGGGATATGTGGGCGAAAAAAGAAGGCAAGCCGGTGTGGAAACTGCTGGTGGATATGACGCCCGAACAGTTGGTGCGCTGTCTCGACTTCCGTTTTGTGACGGATGCATTAACGCCAGAAGAAGCAATCTGTCTGCTACGCCGCCAAGCCCCCGGCAAAGCGGCACGAGAAGCCGAAATGCGCAGTGACGGCTACCCCGGCTATACCACCTCGGCGGGCTGGCTGGGTTACAGCGACGAGAAAGTGCGCGGCCTGGCACGTGAAGCGCTGGCCGAAGGCTGGACGCACTTCAAACAGAAAATTGGCGGCGACATCGAAGAGGACGCCCGCCGTGCAGCGCTGCTGCGCGATGAGATCGGCTGGGACAACGTGCTGATGATGGACGCCAACCAGGTGTGGGAAGTCGACGAGACGATCACCAAAATGCGCCGCCTGGCCGAGTTTGACCCACTCTGGATCGAAGAACCCACCAGCCCTGACGACATTCTCGGCCACGCCGAGATCCGCCATCGAGTGGCACCGATTGGCGTCGCCACCGGCGAACACTGCCACAACAAGGTGATGTTCAAGCAGTTCTTCCAGGCGGATGCCATCGACTACTGCCAACTTGATGCAGCACGCTTGGGTGGGCTAAATGAGGTTATTCTCGTGGTGCTGATGGCCGCTAAATTCGGCGTACCGATTTGCCCTCATGGCGGCGGCGTAGGGCTATGCGAATATACCCAACATATCTCGCTATTCGACTATATTGCGGTATCCGGCAACCTTGAAGGCCGCGTGCTGGAGTACGTAGATCACCTTCACGAGCACTTTATCGACCCGGTAGTCATCAACCGTGGCCGCTATCAGGTGCCCGAAGCGCCGGGGTACAGCATTGCCATGCACGCAGAATCCCAAGCACAGCACCGCTTCCCTGAGGGTGCAGCCTGGCAGGAAGAGCGTTAATGACCAACACCACCACCTTCCTAAATGAGTTAACCAGCCTGCTCGGTGAGCGCGGTTTACTGCGCGAACCGGATGCCATGGCGCGCTACGTGAGCGACTGGGCAGGCGATACACTGGGCATGCCGCTAGCCGTGGCTCGCCCAGCCAATACCGCTGAAGTCGCAGAAGTAGCAAAGCGCTGCTATCAACAAGGGATCGCGATGACGCCCCAAGGCGGCCATAGCGGTTTAGTGGCAGGTGCCTTGTCCGCCGCCAATGGACAGGAGCTGGTAATCAGCTTAGAGCGCTTAAATAGCGTGCGGGCCATTGACCCGATCAACTTCACCATCACGGTAGACGCAGGCTGTATTCTTGAGAACGTTAAGCTGGCCGCCTTTGATCATGATTGCGACTTTCCCCTCTCGCTCGGCTCGCAAGGCAGTTGTCAGATTGGCGGCAATATCGCCACCAACGCAGGCGGGCTTAACGTGTTGCGCTACGGCATGATGCGCGAGCTAGTGCTGGGCCTTGAAGTAGTACTGCCTGATGGACGCGTTTGGGAAAGCCTGAATGCGCTGCACAAGGACAATCGCGGCTATGACATTCAACAGCTGTTTCTGGGTAGCGAAGGTACCTTGGGCATCGTCACTGGGGCAGTGTTAAAACTATCACCGCGCCCCACCCAAAATCGGACGGCGCTGCTGGGGCTGCCCTCCGTTCAGTCCGTGATTGATCTTTATGGTTTGGCACGCCGAGAGTGCTGCGATCTGCTAACGGCTTTCGAGCTGATTCCTCGTCGCTGCATTGAGTTAGCGATTGAAGCGACGCCAGAGCTACGTGATCCACTTGGAGACGCCTACCCCTGGTACGTACTGATGGAGGTTGCTGCCACCGGGCCAGTCGATCTTAGTGCCTTGCTGGAAGCACTGCTAGAAGTCGGCATGGGGCGCGAACTGGTACTGGATGGCGCGCTAGCCTCTAGCGACACCCAGTCCGCCCAGCTGTGGCAGTTCCGAGAAAGCATGCTGGAAGGCCAACGGCGGCGCGGAGAACATTTGCGCACCGATATCTCGGTACCCATCTCGGCGATTTCGAACTTCGTGAGCCGGGCAAGCGAGGTGGTGATGGCAGCATCCCCCGAGTGCGAAATCATTGCCTACGGCCATGTGGGCGACGGCAACCTGCACTTCAATATCCTACCCCCCGCGGCCATGGCGGATAGCGATAAGAAAGCCCATTTGCACGAGCTTGAAGAGTGTATTTTTAAGGTGCTGGATGATTTCCACGGCAGCATCAGCGCTGAACACGGCATTGGCCGCACCAAGCAAGCGCCTTATTTGGCGCGCCTATCGCCGATTGAGCGTGAGATGGTCAGAGGCGTTAAAACGCTGTTCGATCCTAAGGGGCTGATGAATCCAGGAAGGATTTTGCCTACCGTGGATTCGCCACACTGATTTATACCTAAGAGCCTGGACCGACTTGAGAACCTACAAAACATTTTAGTTAAAACCTGGTTATCGATGCCAACTCCTCCGGTTACTGGAGGAGCTGTTCTGCCAGTTTTAATTATTTACACACTTAGGCGGTATGGCCTAATTGTCTACTCAATACCCCATCATGCTCGGCAGCCAGGTCGCCAGTCCAGGCACGGCGATCAACAGCAGGATCGTGGCCAGAATGGGCAGCAGGAACGGCAATACGGCTTTGACCACCTGGCCGTACCTCAACCGGGTAATCCCGACCATCAGGAACAGTACCGTGCCGAAGGGCGGCGTGATGACGCCCACCGAGAGCGTGATGACCATCACGATACCGAAGTGAACGGGGTCCAACCCCGCGCTGAGGGCGGCCGGTACGACGATGGGCGTGAAAATCAGGATGCTCTCGATCACCGACATGAAGCAGCCGATCAGCAGGAAAAACAGCGCAAAACAGAGCAGCAGCACGATGGTGGGCATATCGATGCTGGCGACCTGGCCTGCCAGCGCCTGGGGGATACCCATGCGGACCAGAATCCAGCCGTAGAAGCTCGATACCGCGATGATCAGCAGAATGACCGCGCTAAACATCAGGGTTCTACGAAACGCCAGGAATAAATCCCGCCCGTTCAGGTCACGGTAGATCACCCCGCCCAGGATCACCGCGTACAGCGAGGCAATCGCACCCGCTTCCGTGGGGGTGAAAAAGCCTCCCCAAATACCGCCCACGATAATGGCGGGCATCATCAGAGGCAGGATGGCCCGTTTGCCCGTGCGCACGACTTCGCAGGCATCGAACGCGGTCGGCGTTGGCATCACTACCCGGCCAGTCATGCCTAGCACCACCGTCATGCCCATCAGTAACAGTGCCATCAGGATGCCCGGCAGCAACCCCGCCATAAACAGCCCACCGATACTGACATTGGCCAACCAGCCATACACCACCAGCGCAATGCTGGGCGGCAGGATAGGGCCGATGACGCTGGAGGCCGCCGTAATGCCAGTGGAATAGCCCAGCTCGTAGCCGCGCTCCTTCATGGCCTTGATTTCGATGCTGCCAAGCCCGGCGGCATCGGCGACTGCGGTACCCGACATGGTGGCAAAAATCGAGCTGGCCACGACATTGGCATGCCCCAGCCCACCTTTGGTGAATCCCACCAGCGCCGTGGCGAAGTCGAAGATACGGGTGGTCGTGGAGCCCACGTTCATGATGTTGGCCGCCAGAATGAACAGCGGGATAGCCAGCAGCGTGAAGTTGTTGAGGGTTTGCACCATGCGCAACGGCAGCAGCTCCACCGGCAGGCCCCCCACCCCGGTTACCGCCAGGGCAATGAACGAGGTCACGCCAATGGCCACCACCACGGGCAATCCAATGGCCATCAGGGCCAGCAAGCCCCCTACGAATACGAGCAATTCCATCATGGCTGCGCGGGCTCCTCTTCATGGGGCGCTTCCAACCAGGCCACGGGGCCACGCAGGGTCTGCCACGCGGCGATCAGCGCCATGCCCGAGAAACTGAGCAATACGCCGTAATAGAGAAAACTGAAGCTGATACTCAGCGATACGGTCTTGTTGTTGGCACTCATGTCGGACATGATCCAGGCGCCCCAGGCCGCCAGCACGAAAAATCCGCAGGAGATCATGGCCGTCAAGCGATACTGAAGATGCCTGCCCACGTTGGAGAGCCGGTGACTGAACAGGTCCACGACCAGATGCTCACTACGCACCCACGCCGAAATGGAGCCAAAACCAATTGCATAAATGGCCAGCAGCGACGCGACTTCTTCTGTCCAGGGCATTCCCAGCCCCAGCAGGTCACGAGCCACCACGGCGGCCACCAGCAGCACCAGAATGGCCACCATCAAGGTCACGCCCACCACATCGCACAGGCTCGTAATGACACGCAGCAAACTTTGGGCGGCCCTATCCAGCCCCTGCACGGGTGCCGCTTTCTCTTCCGAGGGAGCATTCATCGATCATTTCCTGAGGTGATCTCGCAATCCACGGCCACGGGGGTGTCGGGCACCCCCGTGGCTGAACCCAACGCGTTGGCGCTAGCGCGTCATTCGCCCTGATGCCCGAGGGCGTCCTCGCTCACGCCATCGGCCATATCGGCCATGACCCGCTCGATGGCAGGCAACGCAGCGGTTCTGAACGCCTCGATATCCGGTTCGATGATGGTCATGCCCTGCTCTTCCAGCGCGCCGAGGTAGTACTCGTCCAGCTCGCGCTCACGCTCGGAGCCATGGGCTCGCGCCACGTGAATGGCCTCTTCGATCAGCGCTTGATCGTCTTCTTCCAGGCCGTTCCACCACCGCGAACTGGCCACCCAGTTCCACGGGAACTGCACGTGGCTGGTCAGAATGATGTGGTCCTGCACTTCCCATAAGCGCCGGGTATATGGCGAAGAGAGCGAGTTTTCATGGCCGTCTACCTGGCGCGTCTGCATGGCCAGGTAGATCTCCGGAGCAGGCACGTTGACCACCTGGGCACCTATCTCTTCCCATACCGCCAGCCACACCGGCAACGAAGGTAGGCGCATGCGGAAACCGCGCAGGTCTTCAGGGGTTTCGATGGCCTTGTTGGCGGTCATGTGGCGCGGCCCACGATGCTGGGTGCCGAAGTACTTGAGCCCGCCCTGGCTTTCGGCCTGCGCGATCAACGCCTGCCCAGAGGGGCTCTCCATGTACGCATCCACCTCTTCCCAGGTGGCAAACACGAATGGCACGGTAATGGCGTCGTACTCAGGCGCATACTGCTGGCGCCAGTTCCCGCCGGTAATGGAAAGCTGGGTCTGCCCCAGGTTGAGCAATTCCAGAATGGCATCCTCGCCTCCCAGCGAGCCCGCCAGGAAAGGGCGAACGTTGAAGCGGCCCGGCGCCTGCTCTTCCAGGTACTCCGCAAAGCGCTCCACGGCGGCGCTTTCGGAACCGCCTTCGCTCATGGTGTTGTTGACTTGGATTTCGATCGGGTTAGCCAGAACGAACGGTGCTGTCGTCAGCATGCCCAGGGTCGCCAGCGTGGCAAGCAGTTGTTTCCGCATGGGAAGGCTCTCTACGGTTGTCGTTATTGGGTGTGGTACTGCTTCGATCTTGAAACAAGCCGCCAAACGGCTCAAATCGGCGTTCGAGAAGGCAGGCTTCGTCAATGACGATGGCTGCAATGTCCCCCATAGCGGCACTTTTTCCGGGACGCTGCGAAAGGCTGCGACTAAAGATGGATACTCAAGGGCTCGGGTTCGATACCCAATGGCGCTACCCCGAAAGGTTCCATGACAATTCAATGTGGGAGTATTCTCCATGCACGAAACCGAGCAGGTCGTGTTCATCACCGGTGCGACGTCCGGCATCGGGCTGGCATGCGCGCATCTTTTTGCCGACGCGGGCTGGGCACTGGTATTGACCGGGCGGCGCCAGGACCGCCTGGCGCAGCTGCAGGCCACCTTCGAACGGCGCGTGCCTACCCATACGGCGGCTTTGGACGTCAGCGACGCCGAGGCGGTGGCCGAAGTCGTGGCGGCCTTGCCCGAGCGCTTTCAGCGAGTGCATACGCTGATCAACAATGCCGGGCTGGCGCTGGGCAAGGACCCGGCGCCGCAAGCATCGCTGGAAGACTGGCATCGCATGATCGACACCAATATCAAGGGGCTGGTCAACGTCACCAAGCACCTGCTGCCGCTGCTGAGCGCTTCCACCCCAGGGGCCACGATCATCAACCTGGGCTCCATTGCCGCCAACACGCCCTACCCGGGCGGCCATGTTTACGGCGCCACCAAGGCCTTCGTGGAGCAGTTCAGCTATAACCTGCGCTGTGACGTGGGCCCGTTGGGCATTCGCGTCACGGACCTGGCCCCCGGCATGACGGCCAGCGAGTTCACCCTGGTGCGCATGAAGGGCGACCAGGGCGTCGCAGACCGCTACTACGAAGGCACCCAGCCGCTCCAGCCAGAAGACGTGGCCGCGCAGGCGCTGCATGTGGCTTCCCTGCCTGCCCACGTCAATATCACCCGCCTGGAAGTCATGCCCGTGTGTCAGCAGTGGTCTGCGCCGACCATTTTGCGCCACCAGACGTAAGCGTTGGCCCGGCGACTTACGCCGGGCCAACCACATGCTTCACCTCCAGGTAGGCGCTCAACCCCCAAGGTCCCAGCTCGCGACCAATACCGCTGCGCTTGAACCCGCCCCAGGCGGTTTCGGGCAGCACGAGCTGCTCGCTGTTGTACCAGATACTGCCCGCTTTCAGCTGGCGGCCAATCCGCTTTGCGCACTCCGGGTTGCCGCTGATCACCGTGGCGGCGAGGCCAAAGTCACTGTCATTGGCAAGCCGAATGGCTTCGGCCTCACTTGCCACGCTGCGACCGCAAAGCACGGGGCCGAAGATCTCTTCTTTCCACAGACGGCTCTCTACCGGCACATCGCGGTAAAGCGTGGGTGCCAGAAAATAGCCTTGGGTGGGTAGCGTGCAATGCCGCCCATCGCGCACCACCGTCAGCCCTTCCTGCTCGGCAAGATCGAGATAGCGCTGTACGGCATCGCGCTGTCTGGCGGTGGTCAACGGCCCCAGGTCAGTGCCTTCAGCGAGCGGGTCACCCAACGTCAGCGCGTCCATGCGCTCGGCCAGCGCCGCGTAGAGCGCCTCGGCAACGTCTTCGTGCACCAGCAGTCGCGAGGTGGCAGAGCAAATCTGCCCGGCGTTGAAGTAGATACCCGCCATCACCCAGTCAGCGGCCTGGGCGGGGTCGGCATCGTCCATCACCAGAATGGGGGATTTGCCGCCCAGCTCCAGCGATACGCTCGCAGTGCGCGCGCTGGCGGCCTGCATAACGGCCTCGCCAACGCGGTTACTGCCGGTAAAGGAGATTTTATCCACACCTGCATGGTGAGTGAGCGGCGCGCCAATGCCTTCACCGTCGCCATTGAGCAGATTCAGTACGCCTGCGGGCAGGCCAATGTCCAGCGCGATCTCTGCCAGCACCCGCTCGGGCAGCGGGGTGACTTCCGAGGGTTTGAACACCACCGTACAGCCTGCGGCCAGCGCGGGCGCCAGTTTCCAGGCGCTGGTCACCAGCGGGAAGTTCCAGGGCGCAATCAGCCCCACGACGCCGACAGGGTCATGGTAGGTGCGGGCTTCTACGCCTTCCATTTCGAGACTGACGCGCTCTCCTTGGCGCGCATCCAGCGCTTTGGCCTGGGCGGCGTAATAGCGGTAACAGGCAATCGCATCGTCCAGATCGATCCCTGCCTCGGCCAGCGGTTTGCCGTTGTTGGTCGCCGACAGCTGCATCAAGGCCTCACGCCGTGCCTGTAGCGCCTCGGCCAACCTGGTCAGATACTCGGCCCGTGCCGCCCCGCCCAACGCCTGCCACTCGGGCTGTGCCTGCCGGGCAGCGGCCACCGCCGCATCGACGTCTGCCGCATCGCCACCGGTCACTCGCGCAATCCGCTCTTCGCGGTAAGGGTTCATCACATCGAGCAGGCGAGTGCCCGCCGAGGCGACCCATTGATTATTGATGAACTGCTGGTCGAGAGTCTGCATGGGAACGTCCTAGTCGGGAAGTGAGCACGCCCGCTGCCAGGCAGCGGCGTCGATTTCAATCAGTAGCGGGCCGCTGGTCACGCGCTGAGCAAGCGCTTTGGAAAGCTCGTCGGGGCTCTCTACCAGCATGCCGGGGCAGCCGAAGCCTTCGGCCAAGGTGAGAAAATTGGGCGCTTGAATATCGACCCCCAGGCGGGCCACGCCGTTGGCATCCATGTAGCGGCGGATCTCTTCATAACCGGCGTTGTGCCATAGCACGATGACCACTGGCAGGCGGGCTTCCACCGCAGTGGCAAGCTCCGAGAGCGTAAACATCACCCCGCCGTCTCCCACCAGCGCAACGACGGGGAGATCAGGCCGGGCTAGCTGTGCTCCTAGTGCCGCAGGCAGCCCATAGCCCAAGGTGCCGTAGCCGGTAGAGGCGTTGAAGTAGCGCCTGGGCGCAAGCTGGCTGACCAGATGGTTACCGGCATACACCGGCGCGGTGGAATCGCCGACCAGGATGGCCTCAGGCAGGTGGTCGGCCAGCGCGGCATAAAGCGGTACGAAATCGCGAAACGCAGGATCATTGACCAAATCCAATGCGTTTAGCGCAGCGGCCGTTCGCTCGGCGCCCTGACGTTTCAGCGGCGCTGAAAAGTGCTCAAGCAGAAGCTCCAAACTGCGCCCGGCATCACCCACCAAACCAAGCGTGGTGCGCTGATTGCGCACCAGCTGCTCGGGGTCCAGGTCGATTCGAATCAGCGTGCCGTTGAGGTGAAAACCGTCGTCGAAAACGACGTCATAGTCGGTTTCGCCCAGCTCGGTGCCTATGGCCAGAATCACATCGGCACTGGCAGCCAGCTCCCTGACGGCAGGCAGCGCGGCATTGGCCCCCAGGTCCAGCGGGTGATCACGCCCCAGCAGCCCCTTGGCGTTGATGGTCGTCACCGTGGGCGCATCCAGCTGCCCAACCAGCGCTCGCGCGGCTTCTGGCGATGACACACAGCCACCTCCCAACAGCACCAGGGGCTGCTTCGCCGCCTGGAGCAGGCGAGCCGCTTCGGCCACGCCTTCCGGGTCGGGGGCCGCTCGGTATAGCGTTGGCGCTTGCCAACTGGTCGGCACGGGTACGGGTGCATTGAACAGATCGATGGGTATTTCGATGTGCACCGGGCCTGGGCGAGCACCGTTGAACACGGCAAAGGCGCGGGCAAGTACCTCCGGCAGCGTGCTGGCATCCAGCAGGGTGTGGCTGAACCGCGCCACGCCGCTGATCATCTGCTGTTGGCTGGGCAGTTCGTGCAGCCTCCCTTGGCCCAGGCCCAGCGTATCGCGACGATTGACGCTGGAGATCACCAGCATGGGGATGGAGTCCGCCAGGGCTTGGCCCATGGCGGTGGCCATATTGGTCATCCCCGGCCCTGTGATGATCAGGCAAACACCGGGCTGGCCACTGGCGCGGGCATAACCATCGGCCATGAACCCCGCGCCCTGCTCATGGCGCGGGGTGATGTGCGCCACCTCGCTACCCTCCAGGCCACGGTACAGCTCCACGGTATGCACGCCGGGAATGCCAAACAGCGCTCGCACGCCGTAGGTATCGCGCAGCAGGTGGATCAACAGGTCGGCGCAGGACATCGTCTTCGACTCGTTCATGCATCGCCCCTTAGAAGAAAAACGTGTGGGCCATGAAGGCAATGATCGGCAGCGTAATGGCCGTACGCAGCAGGAACACCACGGCCAGTTCCCAGAACTTGATGGGAATCTTCGACTTGAGCAGCAGCGCACCGATCTCGGACATATAGACCAACTGGGTCATGGAAAGGCAGGCAATCACGAAGCGGGTCAGCTCGCTTTCGATGTTGGTAGCCAGCACCGCAGGCAGGAACATGTCCGCGAAACCTACCAGCGTAGCAGGCGCAGCCGCTTGGGCTTCAGGAATGCGCAGCAGCTCCAGCACCGGCACCATGGGGTACGAGAGCCAGGTAAACAGCGGCGTGAACTCGGCCAGAATCAGTGCCACGGTGCCAATCGCGAATACCAGCGGCAACAGCGTCAGGAAGATGTCGATGACGTTGAGCAGCGCCAGCCGGGCCAGCGCTTTTGGCCCGGGTGCGCCCGCCGCACGGCGGGTGGCCTGCAGCAGGCTGTAACGCAGCAACCCCACGTTGTCAGTGCGCTCTTCGCTCAGCTGGCAGCCCACCGGCTCGTGGTAGTCATCGGATTTACGCGACAGCGGCGGGATACGCGACACGATCACCGCCGCGATCAACCCGGATACGACGACGGTAAAGTAGAACGGTATGAACAGGTGATTGAGATTGACGAAATTGACCACCAGCAGACTGAACGCAATCGACGCTACCGAAAAGTTGGTGGCAATGACCGAGGCTTCACGGCCGTTGTAAAAGCCCTGTTCGTACTGCTGCGAGGTGATCAGCACGCCCACCGTGCCCGAACCCATCCAGGAAGCGGTAGCATCGATGGCACTGCGACCCGGCAAGTTGAAGATGACGCGAAACGGCTTACGCACCATGGTGCCAATGAACTCCATGAAACCAAACTCGACCAGAAACGGCAGCAGCAGCGCAGCGAAAAAGAAGAACGTCAGCAGCACCGGTGCCAGGTCGTTCAGCATCACGCCGCCGGTAAAGGACGCCGTCACGAACTCAGGGCCGACCTGAAAAAAGGTCATGATGACGAAGACGGCCCCCAGAACGCGCATGGCAATCCATACGGGGCCCACATCGAACATCTCCTTGAAGTGGCCTTGCCGTGCCCAGGCAGGCTTTGCCAGCTTGACGTACAGTGTCACCATCACGGAAACGCACAGCACGCCTAGCGCAATGGAAGGCAGCGCCCCACCCAGCAGGGTCTGCAGGCCATCGGCCATCAGCCCCATGCCGATATTGACGGTCTCACCAAACTGAAAAGGGATCAGAAACAGCAGCACGCCGATCAGCGAAGGAATCAGAAACTTCAGCAGATGCGCGCGGGGTATCGACGTGGACGAAGCGGATGCTTCCGGCGTCGCTTTAGAGTGTGACATACGGTTCACCTATTGGATGTGATTATTGGAGGTGGGCTGGCGGCGTCCTGAAGGGGAGCACCACTCCCCTTCCTGTGTATTGTCATCCGCGCCTTGTCAGGTCGGCGCTTGGTGCAGGGCACTTTTGCAGGCAGCGCTTACGGGCGGCGTTGCGCTGCGGGCAGTACGCAGAGCATTTCATACAGCAGCGTGGCGCCCATCAGCGCCGTGTTGCCGCTGGGGTCGTACGGCGGCGACACCTCGACCAGATCCCCGCCCACGATGTTCAAGCCAGCGGCACCGCGCACGATTTCCAGCCCTTGGGCAGAGGTCAGCCCGCCCATTTCCACCGTGCCGGTACCGGGGGCGACCGAAGGGTCCAGACCATCGATGTCGAAACTGATGTACACCGGGGTATCGCCCATTTGCTCACGCACTTCAGCCATCAGTGGGGCCAGCGAGCGGTACCAGCACTCTTCGGCGGGCACTACGCGGAAACCCTGCTCGCGGCACCAGTCGAAATCTTCCGGGGCATAGCCGGTTCCACGCAGGCCGATTTGCACGACCTTGTCACGGGCCAGCAGCCCTTCCTCCTGGGCACGGCGGAACGGCGTGCCATGGGCAATGGGCTCACCGAACATGTGCTCGTTCACATCCGCATGGGCATCGATATGAATCAAGCCCACCGGGCCGTGCTTTTTGGCCATGGCGCGTAGAATCGGCAGCGTCAGCGTGTGCTCGCCCCCCAGCGTCAGAGGAATGCAGTCGTGCTTCAGCACGTCGTCGTAGAAGGCGGTGATGATGTCGACGCTTTTCGGCAGGTGAAAGGTGTTGATGGGCACGTCACCGATATCGGCGACCTGAAGCCGCTCGAAGGGAGCCGCCCCCGTGGCCATGTTGTAGGGGCGCAACATGCGCGACTCATCGCGAATCTGGCGTGGCCCCAGGCGGGTACCCGGGCGATTGGAGGTGCCGATATCCATGGGAATGCCGATGAACGCCGCGTCCAACCCTGCTGCGCTCTGTTGCGTGGGCAGGCGCATCATGGTGGCAGGGCCTGCAAAGCGCGGCATGGTGTTGCCGCCCAGCGGCTGATTGAATTCCGACATCGTTCTCTCCTTGGATTTATTGTGGCCAGCCTGACGGGCCTGGCGCTTCAGCGATTTATCCAGCTCATATCGCTCATGCATCATTGATGCACAGATCAATACACAGACCACTGCACAGACCATGCCAAGTCACCTGCGCTGATAAATAGGGAGGTTTACCGTCCCATCGATGCAAAAATGAATCGCAATGCCAATGAAACGATGCAAAAATGAATCAATGAGTCATATTTGCATTGCCCTGTTCATCCAACGATACAAAAGCGGCTGCGGTAGATGGTAGATAAGGAGGGACGCATGAGTGAAATCGACAGGCGCGTACTGCAAACCATCGTGGAAACCGCCAATGACCACTTCTTTATCGTCAGCGGCGACGGTCAGATTATGGATATCAGCCCCGGCGCCGAGGCGGTATACGGCGTATCACGGGAGGAGCTGCTTTCCAGCAGCGTTCAACAGCTCCAGGCCGCCGGTGTTCTGAAACCGTCCATCACCATGGAAGTCATCCGCACTCGCCAGCCCGCTCAGCTAATGCAAATCACCGGCACGGGCCGCCGCGTCATTGCCGAAGCCTACCCCGTGTTCGTCAACGGCAAGCTGGAGCGCATTGTCAGCCGCTCACGGGATTTGACCGACCTTCAGCTGCTGCAGGACGAATACGCTCTGCTGCAAAAACGTTTTAGTGAACACTTGAAACGCAGCCAGGCCGCCCCCGATGCCGAAGAGCAAGCGCTGGATGATGCGCTGGACCACCTTCAGGTCAGAAGCCATGTGATGCGGGAAATCGCCCTGTTGCTCAAGCGCGTGGCGCCATCGGATGCCAACGTGCTGATGCTGGGGGAGTCCGGCGTGGGCAAGACGGCCTTTGCCAAGCAGCTCCACCGCTGGAGCGAGCGCCATCATGGCCCGTTCATCGAGGTCAACTGCGCGGCGATCCCGGAAAACCTGTTCGAGTCGGAAATGTTCGGCTACCAGCCCGGCGCCTTCAGCGGTGCCGCGCGGCAAGGCAAGGCCGGACTGCTGGAGCAGGCCGAAGGGGGCACGCTCTTTCTGGATGAAATTGGCGAGCTGCCGCTGCTGATGCAGACCAAACTGCTGAAAGTGATTCAGGATGGCAGCCTGACCCGGTTGGGCGACACGCGGGCTCGTCGCGTCAACTTCCGGCTGGTCGTGGCGACCAATCAGGACTTGGCCAAACGGGTCGAAACCGGCCTGTTCAGGCTGGACCTCTACTATCGTCTGAACGTCATCCCCATCACGCTGCCCCCGCTGCGCGAGCGTCGCGAAGATATTCCCGTGCTGGTGGAAGCCTGCCTGACCCGGCTGAACCACCGCTATGGCCGCCAAAAAATCATCAGTAACCCGGCCTGGTCGACGCTGATGGGCAGCGACTGGCCCGGCAACGTGCGGGAGCTGGAAAACTGGCTGGAAAGAGCCTGGCTCTCAAGCCCCGGCGACCAGATCGAAGCGCCCGCGGCACCTTCGGCCTCTGAGCCACCCGAAACACCGCTACCCACCGCGTGGCTGACGTCCCCAGCAGCGTCTCTGCAACAGGACGAAAGCCTGAAGGAGTACCTGGCGCGCATCGAGCGCGAGACCTTGGGCCAACTGTGCAGCACTCTGCCCAGCACGTATGCCATCGCCAAACGTTTGGGCATCAGCCAATCCAGCGTCGTGCGCCGCCTGCAGCGTTACGGCATCAAGATCACCCCGTGACCGCCTCACGACATCAACCTGACATCCAGGCGTCATACAAACGCAACACCTTGCTCTCACTCTAGATCGTCGCCACGCATGACGGATGAGAGCCATGAACCAATCGCGCATTCGCCTGGCAGGCGTCTCCAAGCACTGGGGCGCGACCACGGCAGTCAACGACATTTCCTTCGATATCCAGCCCGGGCAGTTCGTCATTCTGCTGGGGCCGTCAGGCTGTGGAAAATCCACCACCCTGCGCATGCTGGCGGGGCTGGACGACGCCAGCAGTGGCCGCATCCATATCGGCGAACGGGACGTGACCCACCTGCCGCCCGGCGACCGTGGGCTGAGCATGGTGTTTCAGTCCTATGCGCTATTTCCGCACTTGAGCGTGGCCGACAACATCGTCTTTGGCCTGCGCAGCCGCAAGGTAGCGAAGGCAGAACGGCAGCAGCGTCTGGCCCAGGTGGCCGAGCTGGTGGACCTGACGGATTACCTGCACCGCAAACCGGCACAGCTTTCCGGCGGCCAGCGCCAGCGGGTGGCGTTGGCGCGCGCCATCATTTCCGAACACCCCATCTGTTTGATGGATGAGCCGCTGTCCAACCTGGATGCGCGGCTGCGCAGCGATATGCGCAGGGAGATCAAAGCCCTGCAATCACGACTCGATATGACGGTGGTTTACGTCACTCACGACCAGGTAGAGGCCATGAGCATGGGAGACCGTGTGATCTTGATGCAACAAGGACATATCGTGCAGGACGGCACACCCGACGAGCTTTATAACCAGCCCGCCAGCGCCTTCGCGGCCAGCTTCATCGGCAGCCCGGCCATGAACCTGCTGCCGCTGGTGGCCGGGGCACAGGGAGCGGTGATCGAAGGCGAACCCACCACCCCCGTTGCCCCGTTGCCCGCGGCAGGCGGCCAGTTGGGCATTCGCCCCGAGGATATCGAACTGCGCGAGGCCTCGGCGGCTGGCCTGCCCGGCCAGGTGGAAAGCGAAGAGTATCTGGGCGCCGACACCATTGCCCATGTGAGCGTCGGGGAGCACACCCTGCGTGTGCGGCTGGGCGGCAAACACAGCCTGACGGGCCAGCCCTGTCGGCTTTTCTGGTCGGCAGACAAGGCTCACCTGTTCGCCCCCTCCGGCGCACGCCGGGACGACCTGTCGGCGCTGGAACTCACGCCGTATCGCACCATTCCGCGCCCGCCGACGGTGGGCTCTTTTCAGCACTGAGTTTGCTCACCACCCCACAACCCTTGCGACATCACCCACTCTTCGAGGAGTCAGCCATGCGAGTTTCTCATCCCTTGATGTCCGGCGCCCTGCTTGCCAGCGCACTGGGCGCCGCTCAGGTTCAGGCGGATACCATCGATTTGACGATGTACTACCCGGTGTCGGTGGGGGGCGCACTGACCGACGTGATCGATGGCCTGGTGGCTGAATTCGAAAGCGAATATCCGGACATCAACGTGGAAGCCATCTACGCAGGCAACTACGACGACACCCGCGTGCGCGCCATGTCCGCCATGGAAGCAGGGGATGCGCCTCAGCTCTCGGTGCTGTTCTCCATCGATCTGTACGAGCTGATCGAGCAGAACGCCATCGTGGCCTTTGATGACCTCATCGACACCGAGGAAGAGCAAGCGTGGCTGGATGGCTTCTACCCCGGCCTGATGGAGAACGGTCAGTTGGATGGCAAGACCTACGGCATTCCCTTCCAGCGCTCCACCATCGTGCTGTTCTGGAACAAGGACGCCTTTGCAGCCGCTGGCCTGGACCCGGAAACGCCGCCGGAAAACTGGGAAGAGATGGCCCAGATGGCCGCAGCCGTGCGCGAAGCCTCGAATGGTGAGCAGTGGGGCGTGATGGTACCGTCCACCGGCTACCCCTACTGGATGTTCCAGGCCTTTGCCTTCCAGAACGGCCATCGTCTGATGAACGACGATGGCACCGAGGTCTATTTTGACGACCCGGCCGCCATCGAAGCCCTCGAATACTGGGTGTCGCTGGCCACCGAGCATGACGCCATGCCCAGTGGCACCATCGAGTGGGGTACCCTGCGCCAGAACTTCCTCGAGCAGTCCACCGCCATGATGTGGCACACCACGGGTAACCTGACCGCGGTACGCAACGAGGCCAATTTCGAGTTTGGCGTCGCCATGCTGCCCATGAAGACCCAGCGCGGCAGCCCCACCGGTGGCGGCAACTTCTACATCTTCGAGGATGCCAGTGAAGAGGAGCAGCGCGCAGCGATGACCTTCATCCGCTGGATGACCGCCCCCGAGCGTGCCGCCGCCTGGTCCATCGAAACCGGCTACATGGGCGTCAGCCCCGCCGCCTATGACACCGAAGCATTGCAGCATTACGTGGAAGAGTTCGCCCCTGCCGCCGTGGCTCGGGACCAGCTCGAACACGGCACTGCCGAACTCTCTACCTACCAGGGTGGCCGCGTGCGCCGAGCCCTGGATAACGCCGTGCAAGCCGCACTGACAGGGCAAATGAGCCCTGCCGACGCGCTGAGCCAGGCCCAGCGTGAGGCCGATGCGGCGCTGCGCCGCTATGCCCGGTAAGCGCCGATAGGCGGACGTTTCCATGCTCGCCGGGGTTCGCCCCGGCTTTTTCTCATCACGGCGGCCCCATGAACCTGAACGCCCATCGAACGATGCAGCTTTACGGCGCCCTGCTGCTTCTGCCCGCGGCACTGCTGCTCACTGCGTTTGCCTACTTGCCCACGGTCACCACCGTGATCAACAGCCTTTTTCTGCCCGGCTTTCGCGGCGAGCCCGCCGCCTTCGTCGGGCTCGACAACTATCGCGTGCTGATGGACGACCCGACGTTCTGGAAAGTCGCCCGCAACAACCTGCTGTACGCGCTGGGCACGGTTCCCACTTCCACGGCGCTGGCACTGGGCATGGCGCTGCTGGTCAATGCCCGCCTGCCCGGGCGCGGGCTGGTACGCATGGCCTATTTCACGCCCACCATTCTGCCCATGATCGCCGCCGCCAATATCTGGATGTTTTTCTACGCCCCGCAGATAGGGCTATTCAACAAGCTGCTCGGCGCCCTGGGATTTGCCGGGGTGAACTGGCTGGGCGACCCCGGCGTGGCACTGGGGTCGGTCATCGTCATGTCGGTGTGGAAAGAAGCGGGCTTTTTCATGATCTTCTACCTGGCCGCGCTACAGGCCATCCCCCCGGAGCTCAAGGAAGCCGCTGACCTGGAAGGAACGAGCCGCTGGAGCTTCTTTTGGCGAGTGACGTTTCCCCTGCTGATGCCCACCACGCTGTTCGTACTGATCAACGCGCTGATCAATGCGGTGCGGGTGGTCGACCACCTGTTCATTCTGACCAAGGGCGGGCCCAATAACGCCACCAACCTGCTGCTTTATTACGTCTACGAGAACGCCTTTTCGTTCTTCGACCGCACCATGGCGGCCACCATCACCGTGGTCATTCTGCTGGTGTTGGCGGTGGTGGCCACGCTGAAGTTCACGATTCTGGACCGCAGGACGCACTACCAATGAGTACCTTCTCTTTTCCGGTGTCGCCACGGCGCACCCTGGCGCTGCCCCGCCTGGAAACCCTGGCGGCCTGGCTGCTGGCCGTGATCTGGATCTTTCCGCTGCTTTACGCGGTGTGGGCCGCGATTCACCCGCCCGCCTACATGGTACGTTTCGATCTGCTGGCGCCTTTGACGCTGGACAACTTCACGAACGCCTGGGCCCAGGCCCCCTTTGCGCGTTACTACCTGAACACCTTCGCGCTGGTGACCGGCGTGGTACTGGCCCAGTTCGTGGTCTGCACGCTGGCCGCCTTTGCCTTTGCCCGCTTTCCGATCCCCGGCAAGAATCTGCTGTTCATGCTGGTACTGATTCAGCTGTTCGTGTTTCCCGAAGTGCTGATCGTCGAAAACTACCGTATCGCCAGCGAGCTGGGGCTGATCAATACCATCACCGGCATTGGCCTGCCCTACGTGGCCAGCGCCTTCGGCATTTTCCTGCTGCGTCAGACCTTCAAGACCATCCCCCGAGAGCTGGAGGACGCCGCCCGTATCGAGGGCTGTGGCTGGCTGGAAATCCTGTGGAAGGTCTACGTGCCGCTGGCCAAGCCCACCTATCTGGCCTACGGGCTGGTGTCGATCAGCCACCACTGGAACAACTTCCTGTGGCCACTGGTGGTGACCAACTCCGTGGAGAGCCGCCCGCTGACGGTAGGATTGGGCGTGTTCTCCGCGCCAGAAACCGGCGTCAACTGGGCCACCGTCAGCGCTGCCACGCTGCTGAGTATTGCGCCGCTGCTGGTGGCTTTTCTGCTGTTCCAGCGCCAGTTCGTGCAGTCGTTTTTACGTGCGGGGATTCGCTAACCCAACTCACTCGGGTTTTCGTGCGACAATTCTCCTTCACGCACACGACAAGGAGAGCAGCGATGCACGGCGACCCGGCAGCCCTCAAGGTACTGCAAGAAGTTTTTGGCTTTGAGCGCTTTCGTGGCCCCCAGCAGGCCATCATCGAGCACGTGACGGGCGGCGGAGACGCGCTGGTGCTGATGCCCACCGGCGGCGGCAAATCGCTGTGCTATCAGATCCCGGCGCTGCTGCGCTCTGGCACCGCCATCGTGGTCTCGCCGCTCATCGCGCTGATGCAGGACCAGGTGGCCGCGCTGATCCAGAACGGGGTGCGCGCCGCCTACCTCAACTCCAGCCTTGAGATGCATGAGGCGATGGAGGTGGAGAACCGCCTGCGCGCAGGCGAGCTGGACCTGCTCTACATCGCGCCCGAGCGGCTGGCCACGGCGCGCATGCAGATGCTGCTGGAACAGACGCGTATTGCGCTGTTCGCCATTGACGAGGCCCACTGCGTTTCCCAGTGGGGGCACGATTTCCGCCCCGAGTATCGCCAGCTCTCCCACCTGCATCAGCGCTTTCCCGACGTGCCGCGCATCGCGCTCACCGCCACCGCCGACGTGCCCACCCGGCACGACATCATGGAGCATCTTCAGCTTCAGGAAGCCGCGCTCTACAACAACGGCTTCGACCGCCCCAATATTCGCTACCACATCGCAGAAAATCAGGGCAATGCCAAAGAGCAGCTGCTGAGTTTCATACGCGAGCACCACGACGGCGAAGCGGGCATCGTCTACTGCCTCTCTCGCCGCAAGGTGGAAGAAACCGCCGCCTGGCTGGCGCGTCAGGGGCTCACCGCGCTGCCCTACCATGCCGGGCTGCCCGCCGAGCAGCGCCAGCAGCATCAAACCCGTTTTCTGCGCGAAGATGGCGTGGTGATCGTCGCCACCATTGCCTTCGGCATGGGCATCGACAAACCCGACGTACGCTTCGTGGCGCACCTCAATCTGCCCAAAAGCATCGAAGCCTACTACCAGGAGACCGGCCGCGCCGGACGCGACGGGCTGCCCGCCGATGCCTGGATGGCCTACGGCCTTCAGGACGTGATCACCCTGCGCCAGATGCAGCAGGACTCCAATGCCGCCGACCAGCAGAAGCGCATCGAACAACAGAAGCTCGATGCCATGCTGGGGCTCTGCGAGATCATCAGCTGCCGCCGTCAGGCGCTGCTCCACTACTTTGGCGATTCGCTAGACGAACCCTGCGGCAACTGCGATAACTGCCTCACCCCGCCTGACACCTGGGAGGCCACCGTGGCCGCGCAGAAGGCGCTGTCGTGTGTCTACCGCACCGAACAGCGCTTTGGCGTCACTTATCTGGTGGAGGTGCTGCTCGGCAAGCGCAACGAGCGTATCAGCCGCTTTGGCCACGACAGCCTGAGCACCTTCGGCATCGGCCAGGAGCTCACCGCCAGCGAGTGGAAAGCGCTGTTTCGTCAGCTGATCGCCAGCGGCTATCTGAGCGTGGACATGGAGGGCCATGGCGCGATCAAGCTCACCGCCAACGCCAGGCCCATACTGCGCGGCGAGCAAAGTCTCACCCTGCGCAAACCCAGCAAGCCTGCGCGGCGCGGAGCCAAAGGGGCATCCGCCGCCAAGGGCCATGGCGTACTGTGGGAAGCGCTGCGCCAGCATCGCAAAGCGCTAGCCGATGCCCAGGGCGTACCCGCCTACGTGATCTTCAACGACGCCACCCTGGCCGAGCTGGTAGCGCAAAAACCGCAAACGCTGCAGGCGCTGGGCGCCATCTCGGGCATCGGCGCGCGCAAGCTGGCCGATTACGGCGAAGGATTTCTGGCAGTGGTACTGGCGCACCCCAATGAGCCCGAAGCGCCTACCGACATCGGCAATAGCGCCATGGAATCCGCCACGCTGCTGCGCCAGGGGCTAACCCCCGAACAAGTCGCCGAGCAGCGCGGGCTGGCCGCCAACACGGTCTACCGCCATTTGAGCGATGCCATTCAAGGCGGCGAACTGGCCCTGGAAGAGGTGGTCAACCTGGACCCGGCGACCCTGGCGCAGATTCACGCCGCCTTCGAGCAGTTTCCAGGCCAGGGGCTGAAAGTGGTGTTCGAGGCGCTGGAGGGGCGTGTGGATTATCCGATACTGCATTGCGTACGGGCTTCCATGGCTGCCCGACGTTAGTCGCCACCAATTGAGCGCTTTTTTTATAAAACCGCTCAATTGGTGTACTCTCTATACAAGAGAGGAGACGCGATATGGCCATTCAGCACAACACCGCTACCAAGCGCCGCGACATGGGAGCTGCTGCCATGCGCACGTATCCCAACATATCCCGCCACTGGGGCCTGAAAGAGAGCGAAGCCGCCTTGTTACTCGGCGTGCCCGACTCGACTTACCGACGCTGGAAGCAAGCCCCCGAGCAAGCCCGCCTGGATGCCAACCATCTTGAGCGCATGTCGCTGATTCTGGGCATCTACAAGGCGCTGCATATCCTGCTCCCCAACCAGGAGGCCGCCGATAGCTGGCTAAAACGAGCCAACAGCAATCCCCTGTTTGCTGGCCACACGCCCATGGAGCGCCTGTTGAGTGGTCACGTTTCCGACCTCTATGTCGTTCGCCAGCACCTGGATGCCGCACGTGGAGGGGGCCATGTATGAACTTCCCGCTCAGCAACGTCACATGGCGGCCAAGCTATCGCGTTATCCCTTCACGTTTCCCACCGATCGACCTGTTCGAAGGCGTCAACAGCCACACGGACGACTGGGATTTGCTCAACGAACTGGAAGGCGAGACCTCTGCCAGGCTTCGTGAAGAGGCGGGCGCGATTCACCTAGTGCGCGACGGCGACCGCCGTTATGGGCCAGGCTGGTCTCCCGTCATGGCGGCGTTTTGCCATTTCTCTGCCTCCGGTTCGCGGTTCAGCGATGGCACCTTTGGTGCCTACTACTGCGCACTCACCGAAGCCACCGCCATTGCGGAAACCCTGTACCACGCAGAGCGCTTCATGGCAGAGTCCAACGAGCCGCCCATGATGCTGCAGCAGCGCGTCTATCTCTCCGATGTGATGGGCCAACTGATTGACTTGCGGGGCCACCGCGACGCAGCGCCCCTGCTCGCCCCAGATAGCTGGTCTGCCGGGCAAGCTCTGGGTAGAAACGCCTGGGATCAACAGGCAGATGGCATCGTGTACCCCAGCGTTCGCGACCCCGGCGGCCAGTGCGCGGCCGTGCTAAGGCCCCCGGTACTCTCCGCCACTCGGCAAGGCCGTCATCTCGGGTACGATTGGGACGGCCAGCGAATTCGCCATGTGTACGAGCTGACGCTGCTGGAATGAGCCTGCCGGAACGTTAACGCCATCCTCGCAGATGCTCGCCCTGGGCAATAGCGGCGGCGTCGAACACGCCGGTATCCAGAATCCAGGCGGTGACCAGTGAGGCCGGGGTTACATCAAACGCCGGGTTCCACACTGGTGCATCGCTGGGCGCCCACACCACCTCGCCAAACGCGCCGGCGGCACCGCGCACCTCCGCGCCATCGCGCTGCTCGATGGGAATCGCCGCGCCGGTCGCGCAGGCGGGGTCGACCGTGGTGTAGGGGGCCACCACGTAGAACGGTACCTGATGGTAGTGTGCCGCCACCGCCAGCATGTAAGTGCCCACTTTGTTCGCAAAGTCGCCGTTGGCGCAGATGCGATCCGCCCCCACCATCACCTTATCCACCTTGCCCGCCGCCATCAGGCTGGCCGCCATGCTGTCGGTGATCAGCTGGTAGGGAATGCCTAAATCGGCCATTTCCCAGGCGGTCAAACGGCCGCCCTGGAGCAGCGGACGGGTTTCATCCACGTAGACCTGCAGCGCCACGCCGCGCTGTTTGGCGATGGCCAGCGCGCCGATCGCGGTGCCTACGCCCGCCGTGGCCAGCGCGCCGGTGTTGCAGTGGGTCAGCACCCGGTCGCCGGAGGCCAACAGGTCAGCGCCCCGCTCGGCCATGCGCTGACACAGCGCGCGGTCCTCTTCGAACAGCGCTTGGGCACGCTCGGCCAGGGCGTGCGCGCCTTGGGCAAAGCAGGCTTCCATGGCGTCCAGGCAGTACATCAGGTTCACCGCCGTGGGGCGCGTCGCCCGCAAGCGATCACTCACCCACTGCCACTCACTTTGCGGATGGCGAGCCGCATACTGGGCCAGTACGAACGCCGCGCTCAAGCCAATCAACGGCGCCCCGCGAATGGCAAGATGCTTGACGGCGTGCTGCCACGCCTCGGGAGAGTCGCAGCGCACCCACTCTTCGGCCTGGGGGAGCCGGGTCTGGTCCAGGTATTCGAGGGCGTCGGCATGCACTCGTAAACTGCGTGACTGTAACGTAACCATGAAGGGCTCCTTGAGGTCTTGAACCGGTGAACTCGGCGCGCGGCTTATCAGGCGCGAAGCTTATCATATAGAATGATGCCCATTGGATGAGACGATGCAGGCCCTATGACTACCTTACACACCGAACTGCTGGACGCCATTGGCTGGGCAGCGCAGCAAGGCTGGACCCCCGCCACCGGCGGCAATTTTTCCGCGCGTACCGAGGCTGGTTACTGGGTCACGGCATCCGGGCGGGATAAAACCCGCATCCAGGCCGATGACCTGCTGTTCTGCGACCTGGAAGGCCGCGTGCTGGAAGGTAGCGGCAAACCCAGCGCCGAAAGCGACCTGCACGCCGCGCTGTACCGGCTAGACCCGAGCATTCACTGCGTGCTGCACACCCACACCGTGGCCAGCACCGTGCTGTCGCGACGCTTTCCCGACGGCATCGAACTGAGCGGTTTCGAGATGCAAAAGGCGTTGGCGGGTAACGTGACGCATGATGCAACGATTCGCCTGCCGGTGGTGCCCAACTCCCAGGACATGGAGGAGCTGGCCAGGCACGTTCGCCAGGGCTGGCCAATGCCTTGGGGCTTTCTCGTGGCGGGACACGGCATCTACGCCGTGGGCGACAGCATTGCCAGCTGCCGCCGCCACCTGGAAGCCATCGAATTCTTACTTGCCTGTGTACTGGAAGAGAGCCGGTGGTCCCAATGAGCCAATCAACCGTTCGCGCTATCGTGACCGATATCGAAGGCACCACCACCGATATCAATTTCGTTCATAAAGTGCTGTTTCCTTACGCCTACGCCAAGCTGCCTGATTTTCTGCGCGAGAACGCAGCCACGCCTGCCGTGACCGAGCAAATCGACGCCGTGCGCAGCGACATGCAGGCCCCTGAGGCCACGCTGGAAGCGGTGATTGCGACGCTGCTGCACTGGATCGATACCGACCAGAAAGTGACGCCGCTGAAAGCCCTGCAGGGCATGGTATGGGCCGACGGCTACCAGCGTGGCGACTTCACCGGCCACTTATACGCCGATGTGGCTCCGGCGCTGCGCCAGTGGCAGGCAGAGGGCAAGGCGCTGTACGTGTATTCGTCCGGCTCGGTGCAGGCGCAGAAGCTGCTGTTTGGCTACAGTGACGAGGGGGATTTGACCCCGCTGTTCAGCGGCTACTTCGACACCCATGTTGGCCATAAGCGCGAAGCCGCCTCTTATCAGCGTATCCTCGACACCCTTGACCTGCCGCCCGCATCGGTGCTGTTCTTGTCAGATGTCGTCGAAGAGCTGGATGCCGCTGAACAGGCAGGTATGCAAACCCGGCAGCTGGTACGTGAAGGCACCCAGCCGGGAACACACCACGCCTGCGTCGCACGCTTCGACGAGATTGCCGTCTAGCGGCAACGGTTGACCATTTATTTCAGGAGTCATTGATGTCACAACTGAAAGTCTTTGCCGATCAAAACCCTAACGATGCGCTTCTGGATACCACAGACGGCGCGCAAATCGCCGCCGAACTGAACCGCGTGGGCGTTCTGTTCGAACGCTGGGCAGCGCCGGGCGAGATTGCCGACGATGCCACCCAGGAAGAGATCCTGGCGCTCTATCAGGAAGATATCGACCGGGTCAAAGCCAAGGGTGGCTACCAGACCGTCGACGTGCTGCACATGGTGCCCACCCACCCGGACAAGGAAGCGATGCGCCAGAAGTTCCTGAACGAGCACCGCCACCATGAAGACGAAGTTCGCTTCTTCGTCAAAGGCCAGGGGCTGTTCTGCCTGCACATCGACGACAAGGTCTACCAGGTGCTCTGCACCCGCAACGACCTGATCAGCGTGCCCGCCAACACCCCGCACTGGTTCGATATGGGCCCCGAGCCGGAATTCACCGCGCTGCGCTTCTTCGACAACGTGGAAGGCTGGGTCCCCCACTGGACCGAAAGCGACATCGCCGGAAAATTCGATCGTTTGGATCAGCTTTGAGCGATGAAGGGTGAAGGGTGACGGGTGAAGGATAAACCGTAGCGCGGCGTAAGCGGAGCGCACCCGCGAAGCACCACACAGCGGTGCCGAAGATGCCACCGAGCGTTGATCCTCCACAGCAGCCCTATCCAGGCGGCTATCGCCGCCCTCGCGGGTGCCTCATTTGCTCGTGCCGAGCAAGATTCGTTACGCCGCGCTACGGCGTTTCTCCAAGCTCAAGATGGGCACCCGTAGCGCGGCGTAAGCGGAGCGCACCCGCGAAGCACCGCACAGCGGTGCCGAAGATGCCACCGAGCGTTGATCCTCCGCAGCGGCCCACCCAGGCGGCTACCGCCGCCCCCGCGGGTGCCTCATTTGCTCGTACCGAGCAAGATTCGTTACGCCGCGCTACGGCGTTTCTCCAAGCTCAAGATGGGCACCCGTAGCGCGGCGTAAGCGATAGCGCACCCGCGAAGCACCGCACAGCGGTGCCGAAGGTGCCACTGAAGCAATGGGAAAACGCTTACAACACCGCTTTCTGATTGAACGTTTTGGCGAGTTCCGTCAGCGCGTCGAGGTCTCGGTAGGCTTGCGGTTCCATGATCAGCGTTTGGCCCATCAGCACGTTGCGTGCTTCCAACTCGGCGCGCAGGGCGGTGTCTTCGATCTCTTCGAAATCGGCGTTGTGGGCCAGCGAGAGTACGCGGCGATGCATTTCGATGCCGCAGTAGGCCAGCGCATCTTCACGAATCTCATCCAGCAGGGCATCGCAGGCGTCGTCGGCGCTGTTGCCCTGCTCTTCGAATAGCGACCTGGGGAACAGAATACCGGTCCGCTCGGTTTGCCAGAGGTGACGAAACTCCTCATCGAAGCGGGTAAAGCAGTCGCTGATCACCGAGAGAATCCAGGCTTGATACGCTTCCAGCTCGTCTGCCTGGCGGTGGGCTGGCTGGCTGAAGTAGGCCATGAAGAAATTGGCCACGGCCATGCCCAGGTCGAACGCCAGGGGGCCATACTGGGAAAACTCGGGGTCGATGACCCGCACGCTGGTGTCGGTGGCCATGATGGAGCCGGAGTGCAAGTCACCGTGCAGCATGGTTTCGGTGTTGGCGGTGAACTTCATCAACAGCCGCTGCACTTTGGCTTTCAAAGGCGCATTGCGGCGTAGTGCGTCCACCACGGGCGAGAGCTCGGGCGTATGGCGGTTCATCTCGGCGCCGTAGTAGGGGTCGGTGAACACCAGTGATTCGGTAATCGCGGGGATCGCGACGTTGCCCGAGAACAGGCCCACATCGGCTTTTTTCTCTGGGCTGGCCATGGAAAGCTCCGAGCCGCGAAACGCCGTGCGGGCGCAGAACTCACCGATGGCCTCCCCTAGCCGAGCCACCCGCTCGCCGCTGATCAGCTTGCGCCGCAAAATCACGTGCGGGTGAAGGTACTCCATCACGATCAGTGCCTGGGGCTTGTCGAAATGGTACACCTCTGGGGCCACGCCAGGCGCACGCTTGGCCTGGCGCATCAGGGCGTAGTATTCGAAATGGGCGCGATAGAGCGGCAGCGGCCAGCTCTCACCGACCATGCGCACGTAGGGCAGCGCCTGCTTGACCACCACGCTACCGGTGCTGCCGGTGACGATGAATACCAGATTGAGGTTGCCATCGCCCACTTCACGGATCTGCCACTGTGTCGGGTCGCCACCCACGCGGCGGGCGACCGCTTCCACTCCCCCCAGCCGCTGGCCAAGGGTGTCCACTGCCAACGCCTGATAGCTTTGCTCGTCTGCCACGTTCAATCCCTCACCTGAAATGGTTGTGTGTTTGTCATACCGCGAGGAGGTTGTCAAATTCATGGCGGCTTCTTGCCATGACCGACTGTCCGGGCAGGAAAATGTTAAACAATGCAACGCCCCTGGATAACTCTTGTAGCAGATTTATAGTAATACCTGACCAACCCAATCAGGTATTCCTCCCACAGGTACTCCATCATGAAAAACAACGGCCCTGTTACCCAAGTGGAACACCCTCTACGCGATGATGATGTGCTGATTTCCAAAACCGACCGAAGCAGCTACATCGCCTATGCCAACCATCGCTTTGTCGAGATCAGTGGCTTCGACTATGAGGAGCTGGTGGGTTCGCCTCACAACATGGTGCGCCACCCTGACATGCCTGCCCCGGTGTTTGCCGATATGTGGAGCGACCTCAAGGCGGGCCAGTACTGGACCGGGCTGGTCAAGAACCGGCGCAAGAACGGAGACCACTACTGGGTGCGTGCCAACGTGGTGCCCATCCGTGAAAACAATCAAATCACCGGGTTCGTGTCCATTCGGGTAAAACCGGAACAGGCAGAAGTGGCCGAGGCGGAGCGTATTTATCAGGACATTCGTGAGCAGCAGGGTCGCTACACGGTCAAGCACGGTGAGATCATGGCGCGTCACCCGCTGAAGCGCTTGGCAAGTGTCGCCTGGTGGGCGCCGCGACTGGCCAGCATTTCCGGCGTTCTGATGACGCTGTTCACCACTGGGCTACTGATGGCGGGATGCGCCTGGTGGCTAAAGGGCCACGTGACCACCTCGGTGACCTTGCCGCTGGTGATGATGGTGCTGGCCAGCGGGCTGCTGCTGAGCGCGCTGCAGTGGCGCCAGGCGCGCCGGTTGCGCCGCTTCCTGCACAAGGCCAACGACTTTGCACTGCAAATCGCGGCGGGCGACCTGAACGCTCAGGTTCCTACCGTGGGCAACAAAGCCATGGACAACACCCTGGCCACCATGAACTTCATGCGCCGCTCGCTGGATGCATTGATTGGCGACCTGGACCAGCGGATTGCCCAGGTCATGCCCTCGGTGGAGGAGCTGTCGCGGCATAACCAGGCCATGGGCCATCGAGTGGATCAGCAGGCCTCTGCGGTACAGCAAACGGCTGCCAGCGCCGAGCAGATCGCGTCTACCGTGCGGCAAAGTTCGGAGAATGCCCAACTGGCCAGCCAGGCGTCGGTGGGTAACGTGGGCGAAGTGGACAAGGCCGTGGCCATCATGCAGGAACTGGATGATGCCATGGAGGGCATTACCAGCACGTCCCAAGACATGGCAGGCATCGTCAAGACCATCGACCATATTGCCTTCCAGACCAATATTCTGGCGCTGAACGCCTCCGTCGAAGCTGCCCGGGCCGGTGAACATGGCCGAGGCTTTGCGGTGGTGGCCGAAGAAGTACGCCGCCTGGCCCGCCAATCAGCCGAGGCAGCCCATCAGGTGCAGACACTGATCGAAACGGCCCGCCAGCGCATCGAGGCAGGCCAGCACAAGGCAGGCTCCGCCGGGGATGCCATGAGCCGCATTCGTCAGGCGAGCCACAACGTCAACGACCTGATGGAGGAGATCCGCGCCGCCGCCCGCGAACAGAGCGAGGGCATTGCTCAGATCAGCCAGGCCATCGCCCAGATCGACCAGGGCACCCAGGAGAGCGCGACCAGCATGGATGCCTACATCAGTGCCGTCGACCTCCTCTCCAGAGAAGTGGCTCACTTGTCCCACAGCGCCCACGCGTTCATGCCCATCGGCGAACGCCAGCATCCGGTGACGATGCGGCAAGGCGCACAGCCACGCCAGGATAACGTGCTGGCACTGCCGTCGCGCAAGCCCGTACACAGCCAACTCGCCAGCGCGGCGTCGTTCTAGACGCTCAGCTTTCTGCCAGGGGCGTCATGCAGACGCGGTTACGCCCCTGGCGCTTGGCCTCGTAAAGCGCCTGATCGGCGGTAGTGAAGAGTATGGCGTCTTCCTGCCCCAGGGTCGGCTGCATGGCAGCCACCCCAATACTGACCGTCACCACGGAGGAAGTACCGCACCCGCCATGGGCAATGGCCAGCGCTTCGACACTCTCGCGAATACGCTCTGCGGTTTGATGCGCCGTATGCGGTTCGGTGCGAGGCATCAGAATCACGAACTCCTCACCGCCATAGCGCACCACCAGATCGTCGGATCGGCTGTTGGCTTGTAACGCGGCGGCCACCTGACGAAGGCAAAGGTCTCCTTGCAAGTGGCCGTAATAGTCGTTGTAGGCTTTGAAGTGGTCGATATCGATCACCATGATGGCCAAATGACTCTGCTCCAACCGAGCCACCTGCCAATGCGCGGGAAAAATGGTATCGAACTGGCGGCGGTTGGCAATGTCCGTCAGTGGGTCGGTCACCGAGAGCCGCGTCAACTGGTGATTGGCACTCTGCATATGGCCTGCCTGAATTTTTTCACGCATCAGCAGCAGAAAGGAGGTTCGTTCGCTGTACTCCAGGCGGTAGTTGGCCATCAACGTAAACACCGCCTTGACCAGAATAGCGAACATAGCCAAACGTTTGGCCTCGATTGGCATAGGCTCGTAATAAAATACGAAGACACTCATGACTCCGATACTGATCACCGTGGACATCAAGGCATAAGGAAAACGCAACGAAAAAACGATGTTTCCAGCCACCAGGATCAGACCAAACGAAAAGACATCCAGATAAGAGTGCGGCGAGCTGGAAATGTAGAAAATGGTGCTGGAGCCGATCATGGCAATCACGACCAGTCCTGCCATCAGCGTTTCACGCAGCCATGGCGGCACCCCACGATAGACCCACCAGAAAATCGCCAGCGCCATGGGTAGCAAGATGACACCGCGAATCATCACGGAGGCCAGAAACGCTTCGGGTCGAAAGCTGTAGTCGTTGATCAGGAACAGGACATAAAGAAGAGCGGTGATCAGGCCCATGATCACCAGATGGCGTTGGCGTGTCTGGTGCGTTTCCTGTTCGAAGAGCGCCTCTAACTCCTGCCTGAACCGTAAGCGGCAGCGTGGTCTGAGCTCATGCTCGATGGCGTTCAGCAACCTATCACTCTTCATTGTCCTTGCTCCTGCGCTGCCCAAGGGCAATCGTTGCCATTTCGGTTAGGCGTTCGTTTCATACACTTGTCGAGCCTTCAATTTAGTTTGCCACCTCTTGACGGCGGCGTCGCCTGCCGAACACGTTGGCGAATCCAACGCGTAGAGGTTCCCCCCGCTGGTCAAGGGCGCTAAAATGCCGCCCCTTATCTTCTCGCCATGTTCTTTTTGGGGCCTCTGCTCAAGGTGATCGCCCCTCAGCTCTCTTCCTCGAGGCCCATTATGTCCACACCCAAGGTCGGTTTTGTTTCGCTAGGCTGCCCTAAGGCACTGGTCGATTCCGAACGCATCCTGACGCAGCTTCGTACCGATGGTTACGAGATCGTACCCACCTACGACGATGCCGATGTGGTGGTCGTCAATACCTGCGGTTTCATCGACAGCGCCAAGGCCGAGTCCCTGGACGCCATTGGCGAAGCCATTGCCGAAAACGGCAAGGTGATCGTGACTGGCTGCATGGGGGTGGATGAGTCCGTGATTCGCGACGTGCATCCCAACGTTCTGGCGGTGACGGGCCCACAGCAGTACGAGCAGGTGGTGAACGCCGTGCATAGCGCGGTGCCCTTCGTCAGCGAGTACGACCACCGCATCGACCTGGTGCCCGCCCAGGGCATCAAGCTGACGCCGCGCCACTATGCCTACCTGAAGATTTCCGAAGGCTGCAACCATACCTGCAGCTTCTGCATCATTCCCTCCATGCGGGGCAAGCTGGTCAGCCGCCCCGTGGGTGAGGTACTGCGCGAAGCCGAAGCCCTGGCGCGGGCCGGAGTGAAAGAGCTGCTGGTGATCTCCCAGGACACCAGCGCCTATGGCGTCGATGTGCGCTACGTGGAGAACGAGTGGCACGGGCGCCAGGTCAAAACGCGCCTGACCGAACTGTGCGATGCGCTGTCCGAGCTGGGCATTCGCGTGCGCCTGCACTACGTCTACCCTTACCCTCATGTGGATGAGCTGATTCCGCTGATGGCCGAGGGCAAGATCCTGCCGTACCTGGATATTCCTTTCCAGCACGCCAGCCCCAAGGTGCTCAAGGCGATGAAACGCCCCGCCTTCGAAGACCGTACCCTGGAGCGCATCAAACGCTGGCGCGAGCAGTGCCCCGAGCTGACCATCCGCTCGACCTTCATCGTCGGCTTCCCCGGTGAAACCGAAGAAGATTTCCAGTACCTGCTGGACTGGCTGAGCGAAGCGCAGCTGGATCGGGTGGGCTGCTTCCAGTACTCCCCGGTAGAGGGTGCCCCCGCCAATGAGCTGGGCCTGGCGCAGGTGCCCGATGACGTGAAGCAGGACCGTTGGGAGCGCTTCATGGCCCACCAGCAGGAGATCTCGGCAGCTCGCCTGCAGGCCAAGATCGGCCGTGAGATCGAAGTGCTGGTCGACGAAGTGGACGACGAAGGCGCCATTGGCCGCAGCGAAGCCGACGCCCCGGAAATCGATGGCATGGTCTATCTGGAAAGCCGCCATGCGCTGCGCGCCGGCGACCTGGTCAGAGCACGCGTCACCCATGCCGACGAGTACGACCTGTGGGCCGAGGTGATCGATACTCCCCAGCCGCTGAACTTTGTCAATAACATCGTCAACGCGGGCTGATGCTATCCCAGTAGGGCGGGCTCCCAATGACCTGCTCCAGATGGGTCATGAACACCGAGACCTTTGACGAGCGAAGACGGTTGTCTGGATAAATCGCATAGATATTGTCCAGATGACCGTCGTCGGAGGCTTCCCACTGCGTCAGCAAAGGCACCAGCGTTTGCTGACGCAGTGGCTCAAACAGCAGCCACGAGGGAAACATCACCACGCCCTGCCCGGCGATGGCCGCTTCCACCAGGCTTTCGGCATTGTTGGCCACCAGATTTCCCGCCAAAACATGGCGCACCGCACGCGCCTCTTCAAACGCCCGAAAATGCCATGACTGCGTCCCTTTGCTGCCTTTGTAAAGCAGGCAGTTATGCTGCCCGAGCGCATGGGGTGTCGTTGGCACGCCCTTCTCCGCCAGATAGCTCGGCGCAGCACAGACGATGAAACGCTGGCGAGCAATGCCACGAGCCACCAGGCTGGAGTCAGCCAAGGCTCCCACGCGAATGACCACATCGGCCCCCTCCTGCACGGGATCGATGAAGCGATCTTCCAGCGTCAAATCGACTTCGATTTCAGGGTAGCGCTGCTGAAACCGGGCCAAATGGGGGGCGATATGGCGCCGACCGAACGCCACGGGCGCATTGATTCGAAGCACCCCGCGAGGGTGCCGAGCCCCTCCCATGACTTCCTCGGTGGCAAGCTCCAGTCGCGCCAGCGCCTCGTGCACTTCATGGAAGTAACGTTCCCCTGCCTCCGTCAGCTTGACGGCTCGCGTATGGCGATAAAGCAAACGCTGGCCCAGCGCTTGCTCCAGACTGGCGATGTGCCGCGACGCCGAGGACGTCGGCAACCCATAGTAGCGTGCAGCCTCTGAAAAACTGCCGCTGGTAGCCACGCGAACAAACAGCCGCAGTGCCAGCAGGCGAATCGAGTTGTCCAAAATGCAATAGTCCTTTGCCCGTTTAACGCATTGTAGCAACAAGCGTGTCTCTTTAGAGTGCGGCCTCTTTCTGAATCGGGGAACGACACATGCAACACGCGTTGATACTGCTCGGAGTATTGATCGCCGGGATGGGGTTATCGGTGGAGGCAGGGCTGCTAGGGCCTCTGGGGGAGCAGGTGGGGTACTTTTCTGCCACGCTCTCCATCTTCCTGGTAGGTGCCCTGTTACTGTCGCTTGCGCTGCTATTCGCGCCCAAACGCCAGCTGGGTGCGCTGTTTCAGCAGCCTCGCTGGCTATTGACGGGCGGCTTGCTGGGGCCGATCTACGTCATTGTGTTGACCCTCGCCACGCCGCTGGTGGGTGTCGGCATGACCATGGTGGGTATCTTGTGCGGCCAGGTCGCGGCCAGCCTGGCCATTGACCACTTTGGCTGGCTGGGTAGCGAACGGCGTCGCGTCGATGGCTATCGCCTGGCGGCACTGGCCATGATTCTTGCTGCCCTTTGGTTGATGTAACAGGAGACCCACCATGCTATTACCCATTGTCTTTGCCCTGCTTCTGGCGGGCGGTGCAGTCCTGGCCGCCCAATCCTCCATCAATGGCCGTCTGGGCGCTCATACTGGCGTCATGGAAAGCGCTTGGCTGACGTTCGCCGTGGGTGCCGTGCTGACCTTTTTGCTGGTGCTCTTTTTCGAGCCCCCTCAGGAAGCAACGCTCATGAGCGTGCCCAAGTGGCAACTGACCGGGGCGCTCTTCGGGGTGGTCTACATGCTGGCCATCGTCTTTGCAGTACCGCGTGTCGGGACGGCTGCTGCCACGGTCTCGGTGATTTCAGGCCAGCTGCTGATGAGCCTGCTGATTGACCACTTTGGCTGGCTCGATAACGCTCAGCGTGAACTGGATGGCTCACGCTACCTGGCCATGGCACTGTTGCTCGTGGCGATCGTCCTGATCTACCTGAGCCACCGGCAGCAGCAACGCGACTGACGCTCAACATAGAAATCTCACCCCCTGGGCCGCCAGGGGGCTTCTGAGCCGGTCGGGCAAGGGGCTGTCGGTGATCACCGCATGATAGTCGGCCAGCGATCCGGCGGCGCAGCGCAGCGGCAGGTCGAACTTGGTCTTGTCCAGTACCAGAATACGGTACGCCGCGTGGGCCAGCAGCGCCTCCCGGGCCATGACTTCGTCATCGTTGTAGTCGTACAGCAGGCCCTGGCTGTCCATCCCGCCCACCGAGACAATGCCCACATCGACCCGATAACGCTGAAAGAAGCGCCAGGCATCACCGCCTATCACGTCCTGGTCGCGGCGGCGCACGCGACCACCCGCCACGATCAGCTCGCACTCCAGGGCACACAGTTTGATCAGCGCATGCAGGTTGTTGGTCATGATCTTCAGGCCCTGCTTGCCGTGCAGCGCATCGGCCAGCTGCTCCACCGTGGTGCCGGTGCCTAAAAACAGCGACTGGTGATCGGTAATCAGCCAGGCTGCCTGACGGGCAATGTGCCGTTTGCCGGCCTGATTGACGATCTGACGCTGGTCATAGCCGACATTCTCCTGGTCAGGAAACGCCATCACCTCACCGTGTCGGCGCAGCAGCAGCCCTTGCTCGGCCAACGAGCGTATGTCGCTGCGCACGGTTTGCACCGAGACACCAAACCGTCGCGCCAATGCCTCCAGGGTCTGCCGCCCCTCGTCCCGCACGCAGGCCAGCACCGCCCGCCGACGTTGATTGACGTCCATGCTTCCTCCCGGTTTTCCCTTCAAGGTTGACGCCAGCAAAACGAAAACCATTTTCTGCTCGGCGAAAGCCATTCGCTTTCAAACGAAAGCGTAGTGTCACGATGTTGTAAGGCGATGACAGTAGTGTGATCACTGTTCACCTACTGGAGGTTTCCCCGATGTTGAAGCGTTCGTTGTGTCGTGCCGTGACCCTTGCAAGCCTTGCCCTGTCCACGCCTCTGTTGGCCAACCAAACGCTGGTGCTCTATACCAGCCAGCCCAACAGCGACGCCCAGCAAACCGTGGATGCCTTCCAGGCGGCCTATCCTGAGATCGAGGTGGAGTGGGTGCGCGACGGCACGACGCGCCTGATGACTCGCCTGCGTTCGGAGCTGGCCGCGGGGGTGAGCAACCCCGACGTGCTGCTGATCGCGGACAGCATGACCATGGAGTCGCTGAAGCAGGAGGGCCATCTGCAACCCTACCTGAGCCCCGAGCGCGACGCCTACGATGAGGCGCTCTACGACGCCGACGGCTACTTCTACGGCACCAAGCTCATTACCACCGGGATCGTTTACAACACGGGTGCCGAGCACCAGCCGCAACGCTGGGCCGACCTGATTGGCCCGGAATACGAAGGTCTGGTCACCATGCCCAGCCCCCTCTACTCCGGCGCAGCGCTGATCCACATGGCCGCCATCGGTGAAACGTCGCTGGGCCTGGAGTATTACGACGCTCTGCACGCCAACCGCACGGAAGCCCAAAGCGGTAACGGTGGCGTCTTCAACGCCGTGGCAGCTGGCACCAAGCCGTACGGCATCGTGGTGGATTTCCTGCCTATCCGTGAAGCGGCCAAGGGTTCCCCCGTGGCGTTCGTCTTCCCTGAGGAAGGTGTCAGCGCCGTGACCGAGCCCGTCGCCATCATGGCGGAAGCCCAACACCCGGATGCTGCCCAGAAGTTCGTCGATTTCGTGCTCTCCCAAGCCGGGCAGGAATTGGTGAGCCAGCAGGGTTACCTGCCCGCGCACCCGGACGTTGCTCCGCCGGAAGGCTTTCCCGAACGCGACTCGATTCAGCTGATGCCGGTCGATATCGAGCAAGCGCTGTCCGAGGAAGAGGCGCTCAAGCAGCGCTTCAATGAGCTGTTTGGCGGTTGATGATGACCCCTTCGCTGAACGTTGGCAGCCAGCATCGCTGGCTGCTTACCCTGCTCACGCTGTTGGTGGTGTTGCTCAGCCTGGCGCCCAGCCTGCGGCTTTTGATGGAAGCCCTCAGCGACCTGGGCCAGGGCAGCAGTGCCCCGCTGTGGAAAGTGCTCAACGCGGCCAGCACCTGGCGGGCCTTGTGGCACAGCCTGTACACCTCGGGCCTGGGCATGCTGATTGCCCTGGTGCTGGGCAGCCTGTTCGCCTTCGTGATCACCCTGACGGACATTCGCGGCAAGGCTTGGCTGGTATTCTGCTTCATGCTGCCCATGATGATCCCGCCCCAGGTCACTGCGCTGAGCTGGCTACAGTTGTTCGGCCCGGCCAGCCCTTTACTGAAAAGCATCGGCATGGCACCGCCGCTGGGCAGCCCCCAGCCGCTCTATTCCGCCGAAGGCATTGCGCTGTTGCTAGGCATTCAAAGTGCACCGCTGGTATTTCTGGCGCTGCGCACTTCACTCATGTCGCTCCCCCGTGAGCTGGTCGAAGCCGCCCGCATCAGCGGCGCCCGCCAGGGTCAGGTCTGGGGGCATATCATTCTGCCCGTGACCCGACACGGCCTGATCGCCGGAGCGGCCATGGCCTTCATCTCCAGCCTGGGCAATTTTGGCATTCCCGCCATGCTGGGCATTCCCGCAGGCTATTACGTGCTGCCCACCTTGATCTACCAGCGCATGGCCAACTTTGGCACCGGCGTGCTGGCAGAAATGGCGGCGCTTTCCCTGTTGATTGGTGTGCTGGCCCTGGCCGGGGTAGCCCTGCAGCAGTACTGGATGAATCGCAGCCGCTTTGGCCTGGGTGGGCACAGCGGCCGCGCCCACGATTTTTCACTGGGGCGCTGGCGTACCGGCGTGACGACACTGCTGGTCATGGTGCTGCTCTTGATCCTGGTGGCACCGCTGCTCGCGCTGGTGGTGAGCTCGCTGGTCCCGGCCATGGGCGTTCCCCTGAGCCTGGATACCATCACCCTCAACGCCTACCACGAGGTCATCGGCCGACAGGGCGCCACCTGGCGGGCCGTGCGCAACAGTGTCTGGCTGGCAGGCGGTGCCGCGCTGGTGCTGATGCTGTGCAGCCTGCCCCTGGCGTACCGTCTTCAGCGCCTGCCGCCTCGGCTACAGCAGCTCACTCTCAGCGTCATCGAGCTGCCCTATGCCCTGCCTGGCGTGGTGCTGGCGATTGCCTGCATTCTGCTGTTCGTGCGGCCGCTGCCACTGATCAATCTGGCGCTGTACGGCACCCTTGGGCTGATTTTCGTGGCCTACCTGGCGCGCTTTCTGGTGGTCTGCCTGAAGCCGGTCAGCGCCAGCCTTGCGCAGCTCGACCCCTCGCTGGAAGAGGCTGCCCAGTTGGCCGGTGCTGGCCCTTGGCGGCGGCTGGCCACCATCGTGATGCCGCTGATCGCGCCCTCCTTGTTTGCCGGTGGGCTGCTGGTATTCCTGCTGGCCGTCAACGAGCTCACCGTGTCGGCGCTGCTCTGGAGCGCAGGCAACGAAACCCTGGGCGTATTGATCTTCAACCTGGACGAAGGGGGCGAAAGCGTGCTGGCGTCGGCGGTGGCCGTGCTGGTCGTGGCCATGGTGGCCACCTTGATGCTGCTGCTGAGCCTGATGGCCCATCGCTTACCCAAAGGAGTCGTGCCATGGCAAGGCTAATGCTCGACCGCGTCACCAAACAGTTTGGCCAACACGCTGCGGTCAATGGCGTCACCCTCGATATCTCTCCCGGCGAATTCGTGGCGCTGCTGGGCCCCAGCGGCTGCGGCAAAACCACCATGCTCCGCATGCTGGCAGGGTTCGAGCAGGTGAGTAGCGGCACCATGACGCTCGGTGAGACGCTGCTGGCCAGCGCCCACCACCATCTGCCCCCCGAGCAGCGCAACATGGCCATGGTGTTTCAGTCCTACGCGCTATGGCCCCATATGAGCGTGGCCGACAACGTGGGCTACCCGCTGAAGCTGCGCCGCATTCAAGGCAGCGACTACCAGCGCCGAGTCGCCCAGGCGCTGGAGCAGGTGGCGTTGACCCCCTATGCCCAGCGCTCGCCCCAGGCCCTCAGCGGCGGCCAGCGCCAGCGGGTGGCATTGGCCCGCTGCCTGGTCACCAACCCCGACGTGGTGCTGCTGGACGAACCGCTCGCCAACCTGGACCGCAACCTGCGGGCCGCCATGGAGCACAGCTTCGTGGATTTCCACCGGCGGACCCAGGCCACCATGGTCTACGTCACCCATGACCAAAGCGAAGCCATGGCCATGGCAGACCGCATTGCCGTCATGCGGGAGGGCGAGCTGGTGCAGTGGGCCACGCCCGAAACGCTCTACCGAGCGCCGCGCAGCGAATGGGTCGCGAGGTTTATCGGCCAGGGTAGCCTGCTTCACATTGCCCGCGGCGCGCCTGGCCAGCGTCTCACCGAAAGCGCTTTGATGAGCGGGCTGGCCGCGCCGCTCACCGCGCGTTCGCAGCCCGTGCTGGTGCGCCCAGAGCACGTGCATCTGGATGCCACGGCCCCCAACCCCCACGACCTGACCGCCCGCGTTGAACGGCTGACGTTCCGCGGTGAGCGCTACGAGCTACACCTGCGCCTGAGCACCGGCGATGCCCTACTGGCGTATCATCCCCACGCCCTTGGCGAAGGCCAGCAGGTCGCGGTGCGCCTGCTGGAAGGCTGGTGCCTGGAGCCCGACCAATGAGCGCCTTGGTGGAGATCCTCAGCGGGCTGGGCGACAAGGGCCCGGCCGCCATCGTGGTCGAGGCCCAAGGCAAGCGCCTGCTGCTGGATGCGGGCGGCGCACTGCATCCCGGTGAGGCGATCACCTGGGCGGCGGGGCTCGCGGTAGACGCCGTGCTGATCAGCCACGATCATATCGATCATATTGGCGGGGTGGCCGAGCTGCCCGAGCAGCTGCCGCTCTACTGCACGCCGCTGGTCGCCAAGGCGCTGCCGCCCCACAGAGCGTGGCAGCCACTGCCTTATCGCGGCCGTCTAGAAGTGGAAGGCATTACCGTCACCACCGGCCAGGCGGGCCACTCGCTGGGAGGTGTCTGGCTGCACCTCGACGTGGCAGGCGGACTTTTCTATAGCGGCGATGCCTGTTTCGAGTCGCGGCTGTTTCCCTTCGATATGCCGCCACCTGCCCGTACGGCGCTGCTGGACGCCTCCTACGGCAGCTACGACCAGCCCCAGGCACACTGCCTCGATACCCTGAGCAGCGCTCTGGACACGCCACTGGTGCTGCCGGTACCGGAAACGGGACGGGCGCTGGAAATGGCGCTATGGTTGGCAGAGGAAGCAGATCGCCGACAGCTCCCCCTGGCCATCGACCCCATCATCGGCGACAACCTTGCCGCTCTGCTGGCGCTGCCACGCGGTTTGCGGCGTGACGGGCTGGACGACGCCATCGGCACCCTGCTCCAGCGGCCCAACGCCAGCCATCCGACACTCTGGCTGGTCAGCGACCGTGACGACCAGCCCGCCGACTGGCCCGACCACCGTCTGCTGCACACCGGCTACCTGACGCCACAGCGCTGTGCGCAGCTGGCCGCCAACGAGGTGCTTTGGCAACGCTGGAACGTCCACCTGCGCGCCTCGCATCTGGTGGCACTGGCCCATCAGCTCCAGGCTGCTCAGGTCGTGCCTCTGTTTACGCGACTGGACGATGAAGCCATTGACCACTGGCGCGAACGTCTGGGCACGCGGCTGACGACCCAGGCACGGCTTGCCCTCAGCAGCCGTTCTCAAGGTTCGGCCGTTTCACTCTTTGCATCTCAGGAATCCATGTCATGACCGCAGTCATCGTTGACGTCGACGGCACGCTTGCCGAATTTCACCCCCAGCAAGTCCACGAGTGGGTGCTGGGCCCCGCCAAACAGTGGGACCCCTTCTTTGCCCATATGGCCCAAGCGCCGGTCATCGAACCCGTGGCCAAACTGGTCAAGCTGCTGAAGGCCCAGGGCCAGCAAATCGTCATTTGCAGCGGCCGCCCGGACAGCCACCGCGAGCATACCCAGGCCTGGCTAGACCGCCATGCCATCCCCTTCGATGCCATGTACCTGCGCCCCGAGGGCGATGACCATGTGGACGATGAAGAGGTAAAAGCCGCGCTACTCGATCAAATGCGCAACGACGGCTTTGCGCCCTGGCTGGTACTGGACGACCGCGACGCCGTGGTCGCTCAGTGGCGCGCCTTGGGGCTTACCTGCCTGCAGTGCGCACCGGGGGATTTTTAGCCTAGCCTGTAGCAGCTCTCAACGAGCTGCTCTAAGCTGACGCATGGTGAGTCTGACCACACAAGGAAGTGACCTATGCCATTACACCGTTTGCTGTTACCTGCCGTGGTGATGCTGCTGGCTGCCTGTAGCGATGACCAAGCCCCCGTGGCCGAGCCCATGTCCCAGGAAACGCTTTATGGCGATTGGGCAGCAGAGCCCGAGTGGTGTCACGCAGGGCAGGAAGGCGCTCCAATCCGCCTGGCAGCTGGCCGCTTCGAAGGGCTGGAAAATCACTGCGAAATGGGGCTAGAAGCGAGCAGCACGCCGAACGCATGGGAGGCGACACTGCACTGCCATGGAGAAGGAATGACCAGCGAAGAACAGCTCCAGCTCACCCTGAACGCTCAGGAGACGCTGACCTTGCGCTATCTGGATCGCGAGACATCACCCATCACGCTATATCGCTGCGACTCTTAAAACCACCGCTGACAAACGCCAACGCCCCGCAAAGCGGGGCGTTGGCGTTACCACACGTGGCCGATGATCAACCGCCTGCAAACGAGGCGTACATGATCACCACCAGCACCACCAGCACGATGCCGGTGGGCACGGCACCTTTCCACGGGGTGAGGTCGACATCGCCCGAGGCTTCCTGGACCCAGTCCGTGGCGCGGGGGCGAAGCTTGCCGATCACCAGCATCACCGCGACCAGCAGCACGAACACCGCGGCGACGAAGTGGAACTCGTGCATGACCAGCGGCAGCTTGTTGAACGGCGGCACGAAATAGCCTGCCGCAATCAGCAAACAGCCACCCACCAAGGCCACCTTTGCGGCCATGGGCGGCACGCGCTTGGTCAACAGCCCCACCAGCACCACGGCCAGAATCGGAATGAAATAGATGGCGTTCATGCGCTGCAGGTAGCCGAACAGGCTATCCTGCCCCGCCAGCAGCGGCGCGATGATCATGGTACTGATGGCCATGATCCAGCCAAACACCTTGCCGGATTTCACCACCTGCTCTTCCGTGGCGTCCTTTTTCAGCACGCCTTTATAGATCCCCAGGCTGAAGATCGTGGTGGTGCTGTTCAGCGCCGAATTGAACGAGGAGAGAATCGCCCCCACCATCACCGCCGCAAAAAAGCCCGTCAGATACGGCGGCAGCACGTTGAATACCAGGTGCCCATAGGCTTCATCGGCGCGCACGCCCTGGTCGGCATACAAGTGGTAGGCAATGATGCCCGGAAGCACCAGATAGAGCGGCCCCAGCAGCTTGAAGAAGCCGGTCAACAGCACCCCTTTTTGGCCTTCCGCCAGATTTTTCGCTGCGAAGGTGCGCTGGATGATTTGCTGGTTGGTGGTCCAGTAGAAAAGGTGCAGCAGCAGTACGCCGGTAAAGATGGTCGAGAACGGCACCTGCTGGTCGGGGCCACCCATGGAGTTGAACTTGCTGGGGTCGCTCTCCTTCAGGATGCTCCAGCCTTCCATGACGCCTGTGCCGCCACTCACCGCCTGAAGGCCGAAGTAAACGATCACGAACCCGCCAATCAGTAGCCCCACGCCGTTGAGGGTATCGGACACCGCCACCGTGCGCAGGCCACCGAACAGCGCATAGACGGCGCCAATCAGGCCCACGACCCAGACGGTTGCCCACAGCAGAGCCGTGCTGGACTCGATGCCGGTCAAGCCCTGCAAGTCCAGCATGCCCTGCAAGCCAATGGCGCCGGAATAGAGAATGATGGGCAGCAGCACCACCGCGTAGGCAATCAGGAAGATGACGTTGGCAATGAGCTGGGTACCGGCATCGAAGCGAATCGCCAGCAGCTGCGGCAGCGTGGCAATCCCGCTTTTCAAGAAGCGCGGCAGGAAAAACAGCGCCAGAGCAACCAGCGCAATCACGGCGATGACTTCCCAGGCCATGACGCTCAGGCCGTCGGTAAACGCCGAGCCGTTCAACCCAACCATCTGCTCGGTAGAGAGGTTGGTCATCAGCATCGATGCGGCAATCAACGGAAACGTCAGGGTGCGCCCCGCCAGAAAATAGCCGTTGGTGCTGCGATGGTCATCGCGGCGTGTAATACGCCAGGTGACGAAGGCCACCAGGCCCGTAAAAAATAGAAACGATGCCAGGGTAAGGGCATGCATGAGGGAGGTCCTTCGAAGCGGTCGCGTCTTGGGCAGTACCCTGTGCGGGCACGAGGCGCAGTCTCTACACGATACGACACGGTGGATGTTGGTAAAAATACCAGGCTTCGCGGGATTCTAAGGAGGTGACACGATTCATCTATTAGTCTTTAGTCTTACTCAAGTGGCGCAAACGCTGTTTATTTACGTCATTCTACGTACTGCCTGCCCCTCGATCGGGAAATCACGTCGCGGGTAACGCAGCCACGCCCAGCTATGTCACAATACCGACCCTCAAGGATCACAAGGGAAGCACATCACCATGTTGCACTACCTGCAGGGATTACCGCACTTCTTTGCCTATCTGCTCAGCGCGCTGGGGATGCTGGTCGCGTTCATGTATTGCTACAGCCGACTCACGCCGCATCACGAATGGACACTGATCCGTGAAGGCAATGCCGCTGCCGCACGGGCCTACGGCGGTTCCATCCTCGGCTTCACGCTGCCGCTCTACAGCGCCATGGCCAACTCCATCAGCTACCTCGATTTCATTCTGTGGGGCATCGTGGCCTTCGGGGTGCAGATCGCCACGTTCTTCGGCTTGAAGCTGATGCTGCGCCGCCAGGGCGAGAGCCTTTCCCAGCACATTACCGAGGGGCACCAGGCTTATGGCACGCTGGTGGGCAGCGTTTCCATCGCGGTCGGCCTCATCAACGCCGCTTCCATGACCTGGTAAGGAGTTCGACATGGCAGATCAACATCTTCCTCGCCGCAAGCGCAGTGCACGGCTGTCGCTGGCCATGATGGGTACCGGCGCCTTTGGCCTGACCGCCTGTACCGAACCCGCCCAGGACGAACACATTACCGACGTGAATTTTGACGAACCGCGCAGCTTCCAGAGCGTCGAAGACTGTGTGGCCGCCAATATCTATACCCGCAGCGCCTGTGAGGAAGCCCATACGGCGGCGCTGGAGTCGGTACCGCGCTTCAATACGCTGGAAGCCTGCGAGGCCGAGCACGGCGAAGGCGCCTGTGCCGCGCCCAATGAAGAGCAGGCTCAGGCCAGTGGCGGTGGTAGCTGGTTCATGCCCGCCATGATGGGCTACATGATGGGGAGCATGCTGTCGAACACCAACCGTGGGCGTTCCTTCGAGCGGGTTTACCAGGAGCCGGTCTATCGCAACCGTGACAACCAGGGCAACTGGAATGCCGCCGCCAGCCAGGCGACCCAGCGGGTCAATCAACGCAACGACGCCATGCGCAACTCGGTGGTCCAAAGCCGTCAAACCACCACGCGCCGTGGCCTGGGCACGCGCTCTGCCTCCTGGGGCTCCTGACCCACACCCGGAGCCCTCATGCTAAGGATCACCGTTCCTGAACGACCCCAGTGGCAAGCCCTGGCACAGCAGCTGGGCTTCCACTTTCACACCATCGACGGCGAGCCCTACTGGAAAGAGAGCGCTTACTACCAGTTCACTCTGGAGCAGGTCGAGCGCGACATAGAAACACCCACCGAAACGCTGCACGAGATGTGCATGGCGCTGGTCGACCGCGTATGCCGCTCGGAAGCCCTGCTGCAGCGGCTGGCGATCCCCGCACATATGTGGGAGACCATCCATCGCTCCTGGACCTCCGGCCAACCGCCGCTGTATGGGCGCATGGATTTTGCCTACTCAGGGGACGGCCCGGCCAAACTGCTGGAGCTGAATTACGATACGCCCACCTCGCTTTACGAGGCGGGGTTCTTCCAATGGGTATGGCTGGAACAGGCCATTGCCCAGGGCATCCTGCCTCGCCATGCCGACCAGTACAACTCCATCCAGGAGCGCCTGCTGAACGCCCTGGCACACCTGGGCGACCGGCTCCCCGACCGCACGCTGCATTTCTCTTGTGTGAAAGGCAGCGACGAGGAGCGGGCTACCGTCCGCTACCTGCAGGACATCGCGCTGCAAGCGGGGCTTCACGCGCCGTTCGTCTACATCGAGGATATTGGCGTGACGCCGGGGCAGTCCCACTTCGTGGACCTGGAAGACCAGCCGATGGCGGCGATTTTCAAGCTGTACCCGTGGGAAGAAATGGCGGTGGAAACGTTCAGCCAGCAGATCACCCAGCTGGACACCCACTGGTTCGAGCCGCCCTGGAAGGCGATTCTGTCCAACAAAGGTATCCTGCCGCTGCTGTGGGAACAGTTCGAAGGCCACCCCAATCTGCTGCCCGCCTATTTCGAGCCAACCGAGCACGCCTCGCCTGCGCCGGGCTGGGTTCGCAAACCGTTTTTCTCTCGGGAAGGCAGCAACGTCAGCCTGACCACCCCGGATGGAGTGTCGGAAAACGTCGGTGGGCCTTACACCGATAGCCCGTGGATTCGTCAGGCGTACCATCCGCTCCCCAGGTTTGGGGAGCGGCATGCCTTGGTCGGCAGCTGGGTGGTGGGCGACCGCGCCTGTGGTATCGGCATTCGCGAAGACGTGGGCAGAATTACCAAGGACACGTCCTGCTTTGTACCTCACGCGATCGTGTAAGCGTGCGTTTGTGAGCGCACGTCGCGCTCAGGCGGCGCTGCTGCCTTGGTGATGCTCGGCTGCAGGCTGCCACGCGGGCGCCACTCGAAGAGCTGCGCGATCCACACGGACCGTTTCGACCCAGGCATTCTCTTGCGGGCGAAAGTGGCGCGCCCCGACCCAACGCAGCGGCTGCGCCAGTTTCACTTCTTCGGGTACGCCGCCCTTGATCAGCTTGAGCAGAAAATTGTCGCTTTCGGTGGGGTGCCAATGCGGCATCAGCTCGAACGGCGCATTCTGGGAACGGCGTGCTGCCAGCACACCCAGCCCCGGCTGGCAGTGCAGCTCGATGATGTGAGCCACGCCTTTGGCCAACAGCGCGCGATAGGTTTTCTTGTCCAATGGTGCGGTCGATACGGCAGTAATGCTCATGGGCAACGAAGGGAGGCGCTGGGCCAGCTGGCGCCAGCGGTCTTCGCTGGTCACCATGATATCACCTGCCTTGAGCTCCCACAGAGCGTTGGCATGGTCGAACAGCGAACGAGGCTGCCACCCTGCCTGCTGAGGCAACAAAGCACCCAGCACGAACCCTGGCGCCGTTTGCTTGGAAAGCCAGCTCACCAGCGAGCGCTGAGGTTGGATGTCGACGGTCAGCAGCGTTTGCAGCGCGATGGCTTCCTGCTGCAAGAACGCAGCTTCGTAACGATGCTGACGCTGCAGCTGATGGCTGAACGCACCACCAATAGCGGTATCGAAAAGCTGGAGATGAGAAAAATCACCCTGTTCACTCAGCGCCGTGGCCCACTCTTCAAGCGTGATGCAAGTAGGTGACAGCAGCTCTCCATCAGAGAGACCAAAAAAACGCGTAACAGCCTGTACCAAACTGTCACGCTCAGCAGTGCCTGCCGATGGCAGCATCTCTGAGTGCGTGATGCCGTGGCGAGACATGATGCCCTGAAGCACCGCGAGCACGGTTGAAGAGGTGAGTGACAACATGATGCTTCCTTAGCAATTTGTCGTATCCATTTCGTTAACAGGCTACCTGCATGTATCACTTTTGTCAAAAAAAAACACTTGCTACTTATACAAAAAATAATCTTTGTATAGAAAAAACGCCATCTGGGGCAGGTAAGCTACATCGAACCGTTGGTCAGGCTTCTCAGCGCTGCGCAAATATCACAAAAAGCTCTATTAATCGTTGCTATCATGCTGATGAGCGACGTACGCGTCGTGCGATATTCATACCATAGACGATTTATCCTCATCATGAGGCCTTTGGGTTCACCTGGAGCAAGCCTGCCCATGACTGCGCGCTGGAAATCCTTGCCGTTACGGCTTCGACTGTTTGTCTCGTTCGGAACGGTGCTGGCACTGTCCATGCTGCTTGCCCTGTACCTGCAGGCTCGCACCCATAGCGAAGCGCGGTTAGAGCACTTGCTCGATAGCGAACTGCCCGCCCAGGTCGAAGGCTTGGCCACTCGCATCACCTTGGGCTTGAGCCCAGCCCTTGCCGTTTCGGAAAGCCTGGCCAATAGCTATTTTATCGAGCAGTGGATGACAGAGGGCTTGCCCGTCGAACAGCAGATCGAAGTCGAGCGTTATCTTTCACGCTTGATGGGGCAACTGGACACCGAACTGCTCTTCATCGCAGCGCAGACACCCAACCGGCAGGTCTACTTTCAGTATCGTGATGGCACTTTCCAGCAGCGCCCGCTGCAAGGCCCTGACAGCAGTGACGCCTGGTACCACGAGTTCACTCAGAGCGGTGCCGATTACAACCTCAATCTCGACAGCGACACGTTCAATCCGGACGATGCGTTTGTCTTCTTGAACTTCCGCAGCCAAGCCAATGCAGCCAACGGCCTGCCGGTGATCGTGGCCGGAGCGGGGCTCAACCTTGCTCGCATGGCCAAGTTCATCGACGACTACCGCCTGGGTGAAACCGGCCGCGCGGCCATTCTCAGCGCGGAAGGCGATTTTCTGATGAGCAGCGAGGAGGCCACGATTTCGGCGCTTCGCGAGCAGGAATCGGCAGGTTTGCTGCACACCGACAGCGAACTCAGAGTGCATGAAATCGAACGCGATGGGCGCGCCTTTTTTGTGGTGACCCGCTGGCTTCCCGAGGTGCAGCGCTACTTGATGGTCGAAGTCGCCAAGGACGAGTACACCACTACCGTCAGGGAGCGTTTCTTCAACTCCATCAAGCTGGGCCTGTTGATTCTACTGGCGGGACTGGTGCTGCTTTACCCCCTGACCGGTAGCCTGATTCGGCCATTGACCCGTTTTCAGCGTCAGCTCAAGGAGATCACCCACAGCCTGGATCTCTCCAAGCGGGTAGAAACCGATGACCGTGCCGAGCTTGGCGACCTGGCCGCTCAGACCAACGAACTGTTTGCCAGGCTATCCCGCGCGATTCAAGCCGTGTCGAACAATGCCCTTGCCTTGACCCAGGTCGCAGACCGTTTGGCCCAAACCGCCGGGCTTTCTGGCGTTCAGGGGGGCGATATACGCCATGAGGCCAATCAGACCATGGCGGCCGCCGTGGAGGAAATGGCGTCGTCCGTGGCCGAAATCACGTCGACCATGGAGGAGCTGTCGACTTCCTCGACCCAGATCGCCGACCATTCGCAGTCGGTGGTGGACGTGGCCAACCAGACGCTGGAGCGCAGCCGCAAAGGCAGCACGGCCATGCAACTCCTGCAGGCGCGCATGTACGATATCCGCAGCGATAGCGAGCAGAGCTTGGCAGAAATCATGGCGTTGGGCGCCAAATCGAAGCAGATCAGCAAGGTCATGGAGCTGATCAACACGCTGGCCGCGCAAACCAAGCTGATCGCGTTCAATGCGGCCCTGGAAGCCTCCAGCGCAGGGGAGTCTGGCCGCCGGTTTTCCGTGGTTGCCAACGAGATACGCCGTCTGGCCGATAGCGTCACCGACTCCACCCATGAAATAGAAGGCCACACCGACGACATTCAGCAGGCCATCAACCGGCTGGTGGTCGCCTCGGAGAAAGGGGCCACGTCTATCGAACAGGGTGTCGAAGCCAGCCAGAGTACCGCTCAGGACCTCGAAGCCCTGCTCAAGGCAGCCAGCCAGACCAGCAGTGCCGCCCAGCAGATCTCGCTGTCGACACAGCAACAGAAAACCGCCAGCAATCAGGTGGTCATTGCCCTGCGCGATATCGATACCGCCAGCGCACGCAATGCGCAGTCCGTGCGCAGCATCACCGAGATCAGCCAGGACATGATTCAGATGTCCGCCGAGCTGAACAGTCTGGTGCAGGAGTTCACGCTGGCAGCGCAACCCGACAGCCGCCGCCAGACGCAACCATGATCACCGGCATGGGAGGCGCTTCATGAGTGTAATCCGGGTGGTCATGGCCGACGACAGCCCGCTCGCCAGGGAGATACTGCGCGACCTTCTCACCTGTGAGGGCGATATCGACATCGTGGGCGAAGCCAGCAACGGCAAGGAGGCCGTCGAGCTGGCCAAGCGGCTGGCCCCTCAGCTTATCACCATGGATCTCAACATGCCGGTCATGGATGGCTTGAGCGCCATCGAAGAGATCATGCACACCAAGGGCGTGCCGATCCTCGTCATCAGTGACCGCGCCGATGCCCAGAGCGCCTACAAGGCACTGGAAGTGGGCGCGCTGGAAGTATTGCCCAAGCCCACCCTGGACGAAGAGACCGGGGAGTGGCTACGCGCCAGGGTACGCTTGTTGGCGGGGGTGGCGGTCATTACGCGGCTACGCCGCCGTCTCATTGCACCACTCCCGGAGCAGCCCCCTGTTCTCGCACCGACGGCCGCGCCCACCTTCTCGCCACGAGTCTTTCAACGTGTCATCGTCATCGCCTGTTCCACGGGTGGCCCCCAGGCATTGGCACGCCTGCTCAGCAAGCTGCCCAGCGGCTTTCCTGCCCCAATCCTGATTGCGCAGCATATCAGCCATGGGTTTATCGAAGGCATGGCCACCTGGCTTGGCTCGCTGTGCCCCCTGCCCGTGAGCGTGGCCACACAAGGTGAGCGTCTCGAACCCGGCCATGTTTACCTGTCGCCCTCGGAGCGCAACCTGTGCGTGACGCCTGAGCACTGCGTGCGACTGGTGCAGAGCCCACCCGATGCCTTGTATCACCCAAGCTGCGACGTGCTGATGCACAGCGCCGCGGAAGTCTACGGCGCGGATGCCATCGGTGTGATCATGACGGGCATGGGCAGAGACGGCGTCAGCGGTATGCGCGCCATCCAGCAAGCAGGTGGCACCACCTTGGCTCAGGACGAAGCCAGTTCCGTGATTTACGGCATGAACCAGGAAGCCATCAATACTGGCGTCGTACAACACATCATCAGCCTCGACGATCTGCCCCCGCGCTTGATGCGCTTGGTGGGCATGGCGGCACCACGGCATCTTTCTCCATGACCGTCCTCACTCCATTCAAACAGCTGGTACACCAACGCTGCGGGCTCTCTCTGGAAGGCATGGCAGAAGCGCGCCTGGAGCGTGCCATCGAACAGCTTTGCCACGCCCAGGCCACCCAGAATCATGCAACGCTACTCGACAAGCTGGCCAAAGATGCAGCGCTGTTCGATCAGTTCATCAGCCAGCTCACCGTCAATGAAACTTACTTCTTCCGTGAGGTAGAAGCCCTGCAGTGGCTTGCCGATGAACACCTGCCCCGCCAGTTGGCCAAGCAGGGAGGGCCACTGCGGCTACTGAGTGCGGGATGCTCCTCGGGAGAAGAACCCTACAGCCTGGCCATGCTGTTGATGGAAACGTATGGCGAACGCGCCAAGTCACTGTTCCGCATCACCGGTGGCGACGTGGATCAACAGGTGCTGCACAAGGCCAGAGCCGGGATTTACAGCGGCATGGCATTTCGCGCGCTGCATCCCGCCCTCAAGGCCCGCTACTTCACTCCGGTGGGGCGCGCCCATCAACTGGTGCCCGCATTGACCGAATGGGTCAGGTTCTGCCCCTTCAACTTGCTCGCCACGGACCACCCGGCGCTGGGCGGTCCTTTCGACGTGATCCTGTTCCGTAACGTATCGATCTATTTCGATGAAGCCACACGCCGAGACATACAGCAGCGCTTGAAGCCGCTGTTGGCGCCACAGGGCATACTGCTGTGTGGCGTCACGGAAACGCTGGGCAATGATCTGGGGGTTCTGTCGCTGCAAGAAGAGCAAGGGGTGTTTTACTTTCAGCATGCGGCCCCCGAGCCCTCTCGCCACCCTCTGCCTCTTCCTGCTGCCACCGTCACGGCACCCACCATGCTGGAAACAGCGCCATGGGAAGCCGCCGAGGTACGGCCTTTGCCTGAAGCGCCACCCGAGCCGTCGGCACCTCCACCGCCTATCCCGCGTGAGAAAGTGCTGAAGCAAGCACATGAACTGCTCGACAACAATCACTTCGACGCGGCCCTTCAGCTCATCAGCCCGCTCCTGGAGCAAGCCCCATGGTGCGTGGATGCCTTGCTGCTTGCCGGGCTGGCGGTACGCTGGCTGCAGCAACCACAGCAGGCCTACGAGTTCTTCAAACGGGCCGTCTACGTCGCCCCGGAGTGCTGGCCTGCGCACTTCTACCAGGCAGAGCTGCTGCGCCAGGGTGAACTGCCGGACAACCCCGTTCAGCGCCAGCGAGGCTATGCCGCCGTGGTACGCCTGCTGGAAACCACGCCACAGGCCAGTGGTGCACTGCAGGCCATCCAACCGCCGCTGCCCCCAGGAGATGCCTGTTTCCTGGCCAAGCGCTATCTGGATGAGCCGATCGCCATACAGGGAGTGGGCTAATGGCACTGGATATTCGTCGTTTCATACAGCGCTTCGTGGAAGAAGCCGCCGACCACCTGCCGCGATTGCGTGAGGGCGTCCATACCCTGGAGCAAGACGCTACCGGCAGCGCTGCTGGCACGGCCAGCAAAGAGCATATCAATGAGCTGTTTCGGTCGGCGCACACGCTCAAGGGCTCATCCCGAATGCTCAAGCTGGCGCCGATCACGGCGCTCGCCCATAGCATGGAAGAGCTGCTGAGCGCTTTTCGCGAAGGCAGCACGCTACCTTCCGCCGCGTCCTTGGGGCTGTTGAATCAGGCCATCGACGCGCTGGACGACTATGTCGGCCAATTGGCCCAAGGGGCAGCCCCCGAGGCGCTGGCGGCCGCTGACCCCGCGCTGTGCAAGGCGCTGGAGTCGGCGGCGGGCTCGTTACCGGAAGCCCCTCTTTCTGACGCCCCACTTTCTGCTCCCCCGCTTTCTGACGCCTCCACTGGGCCCACGGCTGTGCCTTCCCCATCGTCCACGAAGGCGCCACCCGCCGCGCCATCATCGGCATCACCGGCATCAGCCTTGGCCTTGAGCGATACGGTGCGGGTTCGCCTCGACCGGCTGGACGATGTGATTCGCCTGATGGGCGAAGTGCTGTCGGGCCATCACCACCTGCATGGTCTGGTCGAACAGGCGCGCCAGCTCGGCCTGTCGCTGCCCGCCCAGCATCAGGCCGAGTTTCACGATTTTCAGCGCGAGTTCAAAGACAGCGTGCTGAGTCACGACGCCCTGATGAGCGATCTTCATGACCGCGCCCTGCAAATGCGCATGCTGCCACTGAGCGTCGTGTTCGACCCCTTGGCGCAGATGACACGTGAGTTGGCCCAGTCGCTGGGCAAGCAGGTGGACTGCCGTGTCCGTGGGAGCGAGATCGAGCTGGATCGACAGATGATCGACCGTCTCTCCGACCCGTTGATTCATCTGCTGCGCAACGCTCTGGATCACGGACTGGAGGCCCCGGCACAGCGTCAGGCGGCAGGTAAAGCCCCCAGAGGGCAGCTCACGCTGGAAGCATGGCAGGATGGCGGCTGGGTCGTGGTGGAGATGCGCGACGACGGCGCCGGTATCGACCTGGCAGCCGTTCGCCAGAAAGCGTTATCCCGGCAGCTGCTCGATGAAGGCCAGCTGGCCTTGCTGAGCGAGCAGGAAACGCTGGAGCTGATCCTGCTGCCCGGCTTTTCCACCAAGAGCCTGATCACCGACTTTTCTGGCCGGGGCGTCGGCATGGACGTGGTCAAGCGCACGGTGGTGGATGAGCTGAGCGGCGACCTTCACCTCACCAGCTCGCCCGGCAAGGGCACTCACTTTTCGCTGCGCCTGCCCCTTTCATTGGCGCTGATGCGGGTGTTGCTGGTGGAAGTCAGCGGCGTGACGCTAGGCGTGACAGCCCCTCACGTGGCCGAACTGGTGGAGCGCTCTCCCGAGGAGTTCATCGACGCGGCGGGCCAGACCACGTTGATTCTACGCAATGAGTTCGTACCGGTGGTTGCCCTGGCCACGTTGCTCGACCTGCCCGTCGTGCCGCCTGCCGCAGACAAGGTTCTGCTGCTGGTGGTACATCAGCGTCAGCAGAAGCTGGCACTGATCATCGACGTGCTGGTGGACGAGCGAGACATGGTCATCAAGCCGCTGCCCAACCACCTGCGCTACCTGCCGCTGGTGTCGGGAATGGTGTCGCTGGGGCGCAACACCTTGGCCAGCCTTCTGCATGTGCCTGCGCTGCTGGAGCGCTCCCGCCAGACAGGGCTGCGCCAGACGGCACCGATACCCACGGATGCACCACGTCACCGTATCCTGGTGGTCGATGACTCGCTGAACACCCGTGAAATCGAAAAGGACGTGCTGGAAGCCTGGGGGTATCAGGTCACCCTGGCCGAAAACGGGCGCGATGGCTTGAACAAGGCGCTGGCCGACTCCTTCGACGCAGTCTTGACGGACGTTGAAATGCCCGTCATGGACGGCTTTGCGCTGACTGCCAGTCTGCGCGAAAATGAGCTTTATCGTCACAAGCCGATCATCATCATCACGTCCCGCGAAAAAGAGGCCGACCGGCGGCGCGGAATCGAAGTGGGCGCTGATGCCTATATCGTCAAGGGCAGCTTTGACCAAAACAATTTAGTGGAAACCCTGCGAGCCCTGTTGGGCTAGGTTTCCCCACAAGACAGAGAGTGATCATGCGAATACTGGTCGTAGACGACGACCCACTAGCTGGGGAAATGACCGCTGCACTGCTGGAGTTTCAAGGCCATGAGACGGTGCTGGCCGAGGACGCCATGGAGGCCATTCGTCAGTTGGAAGCGCATGAGGACATGGCACTGATCGTCAGCGACATGCACATGCCGCTGGTGAGCGGCGTCGAGCTCCTGGACATGCTTCGCGAGCAGCAGGTGGACCTGCCGTTCATCCTGCTCACCGGCGATACTCCGACGGCGGCCCTGATGCAGACACCTGGCCTGAGCGCCTGTCTGCAGAAGGACGCCGAGCTAGAGACGACGCTAGGGCAGGCCGTTGCCCAGGCCTTCAACAGGTAGCCCAATGTCTTCTTCGCTGCACGACAAGCTCAACCAGTTGCGCCAACGGTTCATTGCCCAGCTGCCTGGTCGCCTTCAGCAAACCGCCGAACAGTGGCAGCAAAGCCGCATCTCGGCAGAAGCGGAAGCACGCCTGGCCCCCGAGCTGCACCGTTTCTTCCATAGTTTGAAAGGGACCGGGCGTTCACTGGGGTTCGAGCGTATTGCAGTACTGGCCGATCAGGGTGAAGCCGCACTCAGCGAGGCGTCACCGCAGGAAGAGCTGATCGTCCAGATACTCGAACAGCTGGCCGAAGAGCAGCAGCGTTTGCAGTCACTGCCGGGGCAGCAGCGAGCGCTGGCCGCGCAGCAGAGCGTGGAGTTCTCCCCTACGCCAGCGCAAACCCGCAGCAAACGCCAACGGCTGATTTACCTGTGTGACGACGAGCCTGACCAGGTCAGTCAACTGCTGCATCATTTGCGCTGCTTCGGCCACGAAGTGGTGCACTTCGAGACGACCGATGCGTTCTTCAACGCCGTGATCACGCGTCGTCCTGATGCCATCATCATGGATGTGCAGTTTCCCCAGGGCCACACGGCAGGCACGGAAACGCTCACCAGCTTGAACAAGCTCACCGGCGAACGGCTACCCTCCATCGTGCTGTCGGCTCATGGCGATTTTCTGTCGCGTCTGAGCGCCGTGCGCGCCGGTTGTAACGGCTATTTCACCAAGCCCGTGAAGCCCCTTGACCTGATGCTGGCCGTGGACGAGCTGACCACCCCCACCGAAGACGAGCCGCTACGTGTCATGGTGGTAGACGACGAGCCGGAGGTTGCCGCGTATCATGCGCTGCTGCTGGAAGAAGCGGGCATGGTGGTGCAACAGGTGAACCACCCCGCCGACGCACTGAGCGCGCTCGAACGCTTCAGCCCCGACCTGCTGCTGGTGGATGTCTATATGCCGGTGTGCTCCGGTGAAGAGCTGGCCAACATCATCCGCCAGCAGCCCGAGTACGTCGGCCTGCCGATCATCTACCTCTCCAGCGAGACCGACAGCCAGAAACAGCTGTCCGCCATGACGGCTGGCGTCGAGGCGTTCATCACCAAGCCCGTGGTGCCCGACGAGCTGGTCTCGGCGGTGAAACTGCGCGCCGAACGCCTGCGGCTGCTACGCTCTCTGATGACCCGGGACAGCATGACCGGCCTCTACAATCACAGCACCACCACCGAGATGATCAGCAAGGCACTGGCTCAGGCTTACCGAGAAAAGACCCAGCATGCCATGGCCATGATCGACATCGATCACTTCAAGGCGGTCAACGATACCCACGGCCATCTGGCGGGGGACCAAGTCATCATCACCCTGGCACGGCTGCTGAAAACACGCTTGCGCATGTCGGACATCATTGGCCGTTATGGCGGCGAGGAGTTCGTGGTACTGCTCAAAGGGGTCGACGACCAGCGGGCAGGAGAACTGATCGACGAGCTGCGCCGTGACTTCGAACAGGTGGACTTTCACGCGGGTGGCAAACGCTTCCGCTGCACTTTCAGCGCGGGCATCAGCAGCTTCCCCGAACACCCTTCTACCGAATCGTTGCGCCTCAGCGCCGACCAGGCGCTGTACCGTGCCAAGCACCAAGGGCGCAACCAGGTGGTCATCAGCACGGAGCAGGATCATGACGGATTCGCGCCCCGCGGGGCATGACGAAGCAAGCATATCCCTTGAAGATGCCATCCATGCCGAGGATGGCGGTATCGTCGATGTGGAAGAGCCCTGCCAGCAGGTGGTGCTGTTCACGCTGTCCGGCCAACCCTATGCGTTGCCGGGCACGGCCGTGACGGAGATCCTCAAAGGCGACACGCCGGTCTATTTCGTGCCTGGCCTGCCCTCCTCTACCGAAGGCGTCATTCATCTGCGTGGCACCATCGAGTCGCTGGTTCGGCTACAGCCGCTCCTGGGGCTGACCGAGAGCAACGCCGAAGGCATGCTGCTGATGGTACGCAGTGCAGGAATACGCACCGCCGTGCGTATCGACCAGTTGAACGACGTGTGCGACTTGCCCCTCAGCGCCTTCAAAGCGCCCCCCGAAACGCTGCCTGACGCACTGCGCCCTTTCGTCAGCGCGCTTTGGCAGCCCGAAGAGGCCCGTGTGGCCACGGCCCTGCTCGACCCCGATGCCCTGCTGAAAGCCTACCAGCAGGGGCTGGGCTGAGCCGTGGACAGCGAGCAAACAGGCCACGATGGCACTCGAACCGTGACCTGCGTGGTCTTTCAGGCAGGCGGTTATCAGGTGGCCATCGACGCGCGCTACGTTCAGCGCATCGATAGCCACTGTTGTCAGCCGCGCCACGCCAATGCCGACATGCTGTTATTCCAGCTTGCCAGCTCCCCAAGCCGCTGGCTGACCCTGCGCGACGCCGCAGGCCCATGGCAACTGGGCATTGGCTCGGAGAGTCGGCTGGCACGCCTGCCGGTCGTCCAGCTGCATCCACTGCCCGCGCTGGTGGCGGCCCGCACGCGCATGCCCGCGCTGTGCGGGCTGATGCTGGAACAGCAACGTCTGACCTTGCTGCTGGATGGCCAACGGCTGTCGCCGTCAGTGCTCCAGCCATAGGCAGCGCACGGCCTCCCCTGGGGCTATCTGCTGGTGAGCATCGATGACGGCCAGCGCATCGGCCTCGATACACGAGGAGAGCACCGCCGAGTTCTGGTCTTCAAACGCCACCGCCTCGATTCCCTGAACGCCAAAGTGCAGCGCCACGCGCATGTAGTGTTGCCGTGGCCCCGTCTCGGTGGTGAACTGCGCCTTCGCGGTGATCTCTGGCAGTGACGCAAGCGCAGGGCACCCCGACAACGCTCCCATCAGCGGGCGTAAAAAGAGCCAGGCGCCGACGAACCCCGACACCGGGTTGCCCGGCAGGCCGACAAAGCGCGCCTCGCGCCCTGCCTCGGCCGGCAGGCGTCCCAGCGCCAGCGGCTTGCCGGGGCGGATGGCCAGCTTCCACATATCCAGCTGCCCCAGCGACTCCAGCGCTGCCTTGACGTGATCCTCTTCCCCCACGCTGACACCACCGGTGCTGACCACCACATCGGCCACGGCGGCTGCCTGTTCGAGAATCTCGACGGTGCGGGCATAGTCGTCGGGAACGCTGACCCGCTGCACTACCTCGGCACCAAAGCGCTCCAGCAAACGCGTCAGCATCGGGCGATTGGAGTTATAGAGCTGGCCAGGCTGCAAGGGCGTGCCCGGGTCGACGATCTCGTCGCCGGTGGAGAGCAGCGCCACCCGGGGACGACGGCGCACGCTGACCTCGGTCACCCCTTGCCCCGCCAAGTGCCCTAGCGCAGCCGCTTCCAGGCGCTGCCCCGCCTTGAGCAGCACGTCTCCACGCTGCACGTCACGCCCCTTGAGCCTGACGTTGTCACCCGCGGGTACGTCATGGGGAATCACCGCGTGGCCGTCGTCCAGGGTGACGCGCTCTTGCATGACCACGCAATCCGCGCCTGCCGGGATCTGGCCCCCGGTAAAGATCCGCGCGCAGCTGCCTTCTGCCAGCGGTTGGGCCAGGCTTCCGGCAGCAATCCGCTGACTGACCGGCAGCCGCTTGCCCGCGTCGCTGGCGCGCAGCGCGTAACCATCCATGGCGCTGTTATCGAAGGGCGGCACGTCCAGCGTTGCCATCACCGGCTCGGCCAGCACCCGACCCGCCGCCTCTTCAAGCGGCACCTGCTCGGCGGTCAGCGGTACCAGCCCCGCCAGTAGCGCATCGAGAGCGGCGCTGATGGGTTGCAGTGGCGGTGGCTGATGTTCTGCGCGTTGCTCAGCCATGCTGCCCCCGGCCGGGAATGACCAGGTTGGCAAAGTTGCAGGGCTTGTGGCGGCTATCCAGCTGCTCGGCCAGAATGCTGTCCCACCCGGTGCGGCAGGCACCGGTGGAGCCCGGCAGACAAAACACCACCGTGGCGTTGGCAAAACCGCCCAAGGCGCGGCTTTGAATGGTTGAGCTGCCGATTTCGTCGCCACTCAGCTGGCGAAAGCGCTCGCCGAATCCCTCGATGCGCTTGTCCAACAGCACCGAGACCGCTTCTGGAGTGGAGTCACGACCGGTGAAGCCGGTGCCACCGGTGGTCAGCACCACCTGCACGCCGGGGTCGGCGATCCACTGGGCCACTACGGCACGAATCTGGTACACGTCGTCCGGCACGATACGCTTGTCGGCCAGCGTATGCCCGGCCTCGGTCAGCCGCTGAACCAGCGACTGACCCGAGCGGTCGGTCTCTTCGGTACGGGTGTCCGAGACGGTGAGCACCGCAATATTCAGGGCTTCCATGGCCTCCATTGGCGCTACTCCTTTGGCTCGTTCTGTGAAGGGGGCTCGTCCTGTGAAGGGGCCTTCTTGCGCGCCTGGCGAGCTTCGAGTGCCGCCAACTGCTCCGGGGTGGCCTCACCCTGGTGGTTGGCTTTCCATTCACTGTAGGGCATGCCATAGACATACTCCCGGGCAGCGTCCATTTCCAGAGGCGTGCCGCGCTCATCGGCTGCGTTGACCAGCCACTTGGAGAGACAGTTACGGCAGAAATCAGCCAGAATCATCAGGTCGATGTTCTGCACGTCCTTGTTGTCATCCAGGTGCTTGAGCAAGCGACGAAATGCAGCGGCTTCCAGCTCCGTGCGGGTTGCGGTATCCAGTTCATCGAACGTAGCCATGCGGACTCCTTTTTCAAAACAGGGTTGATATGCAGCATAACAAAAGACACCGCCCGAGGGCGGTGTCATGGGGCGTTCTCTTGCCATGACAGGCAGAGGTGTCAGCTCGGCCTTGTCGATGGCTCGCTGCTGTCGCCCGCCTTCTGAGCAGCCACCTCTTCCTCGCTCAGCGACTGTCCCTTGACCTCTTCGTACCACAAGTTGTGGTGCTCCTTGGCCCAGGTTTCGTCCACGTAGCCGGTGGTCATGCCCTCCAGCGACCCTTCGGTCCCTACCGTACCGATGTAGATGTGCCCCAGCGCCACGGCAGTCAAGCCCAGCGCGCCCACGGCATGGATGATGTTGGCCCACTGCATGGTATCGCGGCTCTGCCCGTAGTTCGGGAAGTCGAGCACGAAGCCACTGGCCACGACCAACAGCCCTGCGGTAGCCAGCAGCCAGTACCAGGCTTTTTCACCGCCGTTGGCAAAGCCTGCATCCGGGTGGCCTTTACCGACCAGGCCGCCGCCCTGCTTGAACCACTGCAGGTCATGCTTCTTGGGGATATTGTCCTTCAGCAGCTTGACCAGCAGCACGATCAGCAGGATGCCGAACAGTGGCCCCAGGTAGTTGTGGAGCACCTTGGAGGCCGCAATCATCCAGGCCCATACCGCGTCGCCAAACAGCGAGCGGAAGACGAACTTGCCATACAGCAGGTTGAGACCGGTCAGCGCCAGGGTGATGAACAGCGTCGCCACCGTCCAGTGCAGCGCGCGCATGAACAGCGGCCAGCGCAGCAGCTTGCGGCCGGTACGCGGCTCGTCCAGATGCTTGCGGCCAATCACCAGGTAGAACAGCGTGATCACGCTGGCCATGCCCAGAATGGCAATCAGGCCAAATGGCGAGACCCAGCGATTGCGCAGAATCCGCCACGTTTCACCGCTGGCGTTGATCAGATTGTAGTTGCTGTCGTGACGCGAATCACGATAGTTCGGGCCGGTTTCACCGCTGCGTACCTGGCGCCACTGCTCGGCCGTAATGCCAGGGGCGGCGGTGGACATTTCCCGTTGCGGGTCCGCCTGGGCCACGGCCAGCTGGCTCACACCGAGGCTGGCCACCAGCAGTAGCAGCATCAGGCACAGGTGCCAGATACGCTTCAACCCACGGGCGGCATGCCCGTTGGCCGATGCAGGCATTTCAACGGTGGTCATGGTCATTGTGGTCATGACACGCCTCCTTAGCCTTTACGGGCAGCATCGTAGGCAAGGTTGTCGGTGCTGGCCTGGGGATTGTTCGACCACGCTCCATCTGGGTGGCCACGATGGACGACACGCTGACGGAAGATGTCGGCAACGTCCTGCGCATCACCTGCCAGCAGCGCTTTGGTCGAGCACATCTCGGCGCACAGCGGCAGCTTGCCTTCGGCAATACGGTTGGAACCGTACTTCTGGTACTCCTCTTCCTTGCTTTCTGCCGGGCCGCCTGCGCAGAAGGTGCACTTGTCCATCTTGCCGCGCTCGCCAAAGGCGTTCTGCTTGGGGAACTGGGGTGCGCCGAAGGGGCAGGCATACAGGCAGTAGCCGCAGCCGATGCACAGGTCCTTGTCGTGCAGCACGATACCGTCGTCAGTCTTGTAGAAGCAGTCGGTGGGACAGACAGCCATGCAAGGGGCGTCGTCACAGTGCATGCAGGCCACCGAAATCGACATTTCGCTGGCTTCACCGTCGTTCAGCGTGACCACGCGGCGGCGCTGAATGCCCCACTCGACGTCGTTGGCATTTTTACAGGCGGTGACGCAGCCGTTGCATTCGATGCAGCGCTCGGCGTCACACATGAATTTCATTTGAGCCATGGTGTTCTCCTCTTGCCGATGCGGACGTTGCCGCATCGGCCTGCTATCTGGTCGGGTCGCGCGTGATCGATCAAGCGCGCTCAATACGACAAATGGTGCACTTGGTCTCTTGCATCAGTGTCACCGGGTCGTAGCCGTAAGTGGTCGCCGTGTTGGCTGCCTCGCCCTGAACATAGGGCGCCGTGCCTTCCGGGTAGCGATCATGCAGGTTCTCGCCCTGGAAGATGCCGCCAAAGTGGAACGGCATGAAGGCCACCTTGCGATCCACCCTGGGGGTGACCAGGGCTTTCACCTTGACGCGGCCGCCCTCGGCGCCTTCGACCCAGACATCGTCTCCGTCACGTACGCCGATATCGTTGGCATCGGCAGGGTTCATCTCGACGAACATTTCCTGCTGCAGCTCCGCCAGCCAGGACATCGAGCGGGTTTCTTCACCCCCACCTTCATACTCGACCAGGCGGCCAGACGTCAGAATGATCGGGTAGTCCGCGCTGTTGTCACGATCCTGAATGGTCTTGTAGAGCGTGGGCAGGCGCATGATGGAGTCGAAGTCGTCCCAGGTGGGATAACGCTCGACCAGATCACGCCGCGTGGTGTAGAGCGGCTCGCGGTGCTTGGGCACGGCATCCGGGAACGTCCACACCACGGCCCGGGCCTTGGCGTTACCGTAGGGGGCACAGCCGTGTTCGATAGCAACGCGCTGGATACCGCCGGAGAAGTCGGTTTTCCAGTTTTTACCTTCAGCAGCCTCTTTCTCTTCGGCCGTCAGGTCATCCCACCAGCCCAGGTCTTTCAGCAACTGGTCGTTGAACTCCGGATAGCCGTCGTCGATGTCGCCGCCTACCGGGGCCGAGCCTTCGGCCAGCAGGTTGACGCCGTTACGCTCGATGCCAAAACGGGCGCGGAAGCCCATGCCGCCTTCCATGACCGGAATACTGGTGTCGTAGAGGTTCGGTGAACCCGGGTGACGGAATTCCGGGGTGCCCCAGCAGGGCCACGGCAAACCGTAGTAGTCGCCATCCGAGGGGCCACCCTGAGCACGCAGATTTTCAAAGCTGAAGGTATGCCAGTTTTGCTGGTGCTCTTTCAGGCGCTCCGGGCTTTGGCCGGTGTAACCCACCGTCCACATGCCGCTGTTGATTTCACGCAGAATATCTTCGATCAGCGGCTCGTCGCCGTTCATTTCATAGTTCTTGACCAGCTCATTACCGAAGCCCAGCTTGCGGGCAAACAGGTACATGATTTCATGATCGGGCTTGGACTCGAACAGCGGCTCGATGACCTGGTCACGCCACTGAATCGAGCGATTGGTGGCGGTAACGCTACCGGTGGTTTCGAACTGGGTGGCGGCAGGCAGCAGGTAGACGCCGTCGGTGCGGTCGTGCATGACGGCCGCGACGGTGGGATACGGGTCGACGATGACCATCATCTCGAGCTTCTGCATGGCCTTTTGCATTTCAACGCCGCGAGTTTGCGAGTTGACCGCGTGGCCCCAGTAGAACATCGCTTTCAGCGCGGTGCGCTGGGAGATGTTCTCGTCCTCTTCCAGTACGCCATCCACCCAGCGCGACACGGTGATGCCGTTGGTGTACATGGGTTTGCCGTCGGCGTACTCGGTATCGTCGAAACGCCCTTTCAGCCACTCGTACTCTACATCCCATACGGTGGCCCAATGCTGCCATGCTTCTTCGGCCAAACCGTAATAACCCGGCAGTGAATCAGACCCCAGGCCCAAATCGGTGGCACCCTGTACGTTGTCGTGACCACGCAGGATGTTGGCACCGCCGCCAGACTTGCCGATGTTGCCCAGTGCCAGCTCCAGAATGCAGTAGGCGCGGGTGTTGTTGTTGCCGGTGGTGTGCTGAGTACCGCCCATGCACCAGACCACACAGCCCGGACGGTTGTCGGAAAGCCGCTTGGCCACCTCGAACATGTCGGCTTCCGAGACGCCGGTGATGTCTTCCACGACGCTGGGCGGGAACTGGGCGACTTCGGCACGCACTTCATCCATGCCGTAAACACGTTGGTTGATGTATTCGCGGTCTTCCCAGCCGTTTTCGAAAATGTGCCACAACAGACCCCAGATGTAGGCCACATCGGAGCCAGGGCGGATGCGCACGTACTTGTTGGCCTTGGCGGCCGTACGCGTGAAGCGCGGATCGGCAACGATGATGTCGCAGTTGTTGCGCTCTTTGGCAATCAGGATGTGCTGCATCGCCACCGGGTGGGCTTCACTGGGGTTGGAGCCGATGAACAGCATGGAGCGGCTGTTGTGCATATCGTTGAGCGAGTTGGTCATCGCCCCGTAGCCCCAGGTATTGGCCACACCCGCTACCGTGGTGGAGTGGCAGATACGCGCCTGGTGGTCGGTGTTGTTGGTGCCCCACATGGAGGCGAGCTTGCGCATCAGATACGCCTGCTCGTTGTTGAACTTGGCCGACCCCAGCCAGTAGACGCTATCGGGGCCGTAGGCTTCCCGCAGCTCCAGCAGCTTGTCGCCGATCTCATTGACGGCGTCGTCCCAGCTCAGGCGCTGCCATTCACCCGCGACCAGCTTCATCGGGTACTTCAGGCGGCGCGTGGAGTGGCCGTGCTGGCGCAGAGAGGCGCCTTTCGCACAGTGGGCGCCACGGTTGATCGGGTGGTCGAAGGCTGGCTCCTGCTTGGTCCAGATGCCCTCCTGCACTTCTGCATACACGCCACAACCCACTGAACAGTGGGAGCAGATGGTGCGTTTGGTTTCGACGGGGGAGTCGAGCACCGGGGTCTTGTTCGCCGCTTCGGTGCGCTGCATCATGGGCGCGCCCATGAAGCCGACCGCCGCAACACCGGCCGTACCCGCGCCGGTACGCTTGAGGAACTGACGACGAGAGATACCCAGCCCAGACGCGGCCGGAGCTTGAGTTTTACGAGTTAAGCGCATGGCAAATCTCCTGATGGTCGCCGTCAGTCACGCAGCGAGGCGTAGTAGGCACGAACGTGATCCGTCTCGCGGTAATTCACCGACTTGGCTTCACGTTGGCTGGGCGTCTTGTCGCTCGCCTGTACGAGGGTAACGTGACCGACCGCCGCTGCCGCGCCTGCTGCTGCGGTGCCCAGGCCAACGGTCTTCATGAACCGACGCCGTTCAGGGTTATGTGACGTGTGCATAGGGTTCTCCACTGTCATGCTTGTTATGCGTGGGCCGCTGGCCCGGCTATTCACTGACCGCGAACCAGGGTCAGGTCACGAGTCGTACTGGCTGATGGGCGGCTCGGTCGCTGATACGCGCCTGCTCGCTCTCCATGAAGGCACTGCCTAGCGCGCCCAGCGCGGCATAGAAGGCAGTCTCCACGTCAGCCACATCGTCGAAGCAGCGCTTTGCCCAGGGGGCAAGATGCTGCTGAAAAAAAGCTACCTGCTCATGTGCCTGGGCTTCTACCAGCATGCCCATGACTTCACACACGGCGGCAAGGTGATCCTCGGGCTCATGGGTGCGTTCACTGCGCTCGAAGCCCAGCACCCTCAGGTCACGGCGCAGCGCCACCAGCGCGGCTTCCATGAGCTCACCCTGCTGATACCAGGAGGCATAGGGCACGATATCGCCCTGAATGACGCCCACCAGATGGCGAAAGTGGGCGCGCTGCAGTCGCTCGGGGTCGGCCTGGGCGGCTGCCTTGGCAAGGTCGGCCCAGCACTCGGCCAAGCGAGTGCCGTCCTGTTCGATTTCCAGCTCGGCCAGCCAAGCCAGGAGCTCGACGTCGGGCGACTGGCGCAACAGCCGTGCCAGCAGCTGGTAGATATCCCCGCGCAGCGCATCGACCTCGCTGAGCATCGCCTCGGTTTCACTCATGGCGTTACACCTTCAACTGCGCGTCAGGGTCGCGCATCATGGTTTTCCAGACGTCTTTCACGCGGCAGTCTTCACACATTTCCAGACGCGCCAGCGCCTCGCCGGCAAAATAGGGGTGATTGGCCAGCTTGGTTTTCATGGCGGCCACCGTGCTGACCGTCGCGAACGGTTTGCCACAGCCGATACACTCAAAGGCAGGCTCTTCATGGCACACGTGGCGCGTTTCACGGGCAGGCGCGGCCAGAAAACCAGGCACCAGCGTGATGGCATTTTCCGGGCACGCCTGTTCGCACAGGCCACACTGCACGCAGTCGGCTTCCAGGAAGCTGAGCACCGGCGTATCGCCGCCTGCCTGCAACGCGGGTGTCGGGCAGTTGCTGACGCAGGCATAGCACAACGTGCAGGCGCTGCTATCCACATCAATGCCGCCGTAGGCCGCGCCCTCCGGCAGCGCTTGACGCTCGCCGCTGGGGGTTCCCAGCGCGGCCAGGCGTGCCAGTACCTGATTCAATCGCGTGCGCTTGTTGGGCTCGCGGAAGCTGACGGCAGTGTCACTCAACGGCAGCAGGCTGGGCAGAGCATCGCGCGCGTCAGTGGCGTTGGCCGCCACCAGCTGGATACGTTCGACGGCGTGGCCAAGCGCTGCCAGCAACCCATGGGCCAGCGCTACCTGATGGTTCAGAAAGGTGCTCAAACGGGGCGGCATGCCCTCGTGAAGCTGAATACGTACTTCAGAGGCGCCGCTGGCCAAGGCCGTCAGCCACTGGTCGTGGCCAGCCGCGCCCAACTCTTCCAGCGGCACATCGATGAGATGGCCTGGCGTGACCACGCCCGCCTGGCGCTCTTGCTCCAGAGTATCGTGAGTAACGAAGCGCAGCACGGGCACTTCGCCCCCCGCTTCGCGGTAGGCCTCGAGCCACGCTGCCAGCGTATCCTGCTGACGGCGCGTTTCGGGCAGCCTGAACTCGATGGCACCGGTGGGGCAGGCGCTGGTGCAACTACCGACGCCCTGGCACAGAAAGGGATCTATCTCGATGCGGGACTCGATACGCCCCTTGATGCTGGTGATGGCATCCGCCGGGCAGACGTCCAGGCAGCGGGTACACCCGACGTTGCCACTGGCCGAATGCGCGCACAGGTCGGTATTGACCTGGAAGTAACGGGGCTTGTCGAACTCGCCTACCAGCTCGACGGCACTCTCCAGCACTTGCTGGCGCTGCTCATCGGCAGCCTCGGGAGCGAGTCGTAAATAGCCAGGCGGCGGCAGTTCCCATGGCATCGCGGGCAGCATGCCGGGGGCCGTCAGGTCCAGCACGACATCGAAGGCGTCACGCTCGACCAGCACTTGTGCCAGATCCAGCGTTTCACCCTGTGAAAACGGCACCTGAAGATGAAACGCGCCCAGATGCCCGGTGATAGTGAGCTGCGCCAGCTGCTCGGCACTCAAGGGCTGCTCGATGACGGGCTCACTGCCCGCCGGCAGCTCGGCGGCGTCGTTCAGGGTCAGTAGCGTCAGCGATGCCAGCCCCTGATGCTGCAGCGCGCGAGCGGCGGCTATCACAGGTTGAACGGCACCGATCAGCACCACGTGTCCACGACTATGGTAGGTAACGTTGGCGGGGGTCAGATTGACTGGCCAAGAGATACGCCGACGCACCGCTTCACGAGCGGCCGCGTTGCGCTGGTCGTCAATCGACGCCAGTTGGATTCGTTGATTCATGCACGCTCACGGTCAATGGGTCGTTCTTATTATTTGAATGGTCGTTTTAATGGGCATTTTGACACAAGTGCGGTGTAACGCCACCTCCCTTATGCCTTCAGCGTATGGTGCTATGCCGCCTTTTGCCACTTTCATTGGTCGTATCACTGTCAACGGTGGCCCGCCAGACCAACGCTAACTCAATGATAAACAAGACAACTATCGTTCAGGACGCTCACTGTGAGCGTGATGAGGCAAATCAGACTGGTCGTCTAGATCGGGTCTTTGTACAAAACTGTCATCACTTGTGCAAGTCGTCTCCTCCTGGGCAAGGGACGTCGCCTGCGTTTCTTGCGGTCCTGCTGCGCGCGCCTCGTCTTCCTGGGGCGCCTCGATAGCCTCTTCCGCCTGGTGAGCCCACCGCCTGAGCTTGCCTGCCAACTCGCTGGCCATGGGTTTCAACTGCTGCGTGTAGTCGGCATCGTAATCATCCAGCCCGTCACGCACGTTGTAGTTGCCGGTGGCCCATAGTCGGCGCAGGGCACGGCGGCGCAGCGTCGAACTGACCCCCGCCGCCATGAAGACACTGAAGTCGCTTCCTGCGGGCAAGGTATCAGGGTCGGGGAGCGTATCGTCCAGGCTGCCGGGCGCAGGTACCGGGGGCTCAGCGGGGTCGGCCGGGGCTTCCTGCTGCTGGTGTGCTTCAGGCAGCACAGACGTTTCCTCGCTTGCCTGGGCAGGCTCGGGTGCCATGACGGCATCGCTCTCGAGGCCACGCTTTTTGCGCGACCAACGCTCTAATCGGCTCATTGGATCACTCCTTGTCGGGCAGCGTCTGGGCGCGGCCTGCCCCTTTGCGTTTTTTCTTGCGCTGCTCCACGGGGGCTTCTCCATGACGGGCCAGATAGCGTTCGATCCATACCTGAATGGCCAGCGGCATGGGCGCCTCCAGCACTTGCTGTTCGCCATCCAGCCAGCCCGCCGCCACATCCTGGCTCGCGGTAATGGCATCCGGCCTGGCTGGCTGCCCGGTAAACCCGGCGCGCACGAAGAGCCGCGGGGTAGCGGAGGTCAGATTGAAGCGGTAAGCCGCGCGTTCGGTCATGGAGAGCTGCAGACGCAGCACATGGTCGCCCTGATCACCGGGCACCAGCTCGGTGATACGCCACTGGGTGACGGTAAACGCCCCCATGGTCTTTCGTTCGGCCACCAGGGTGGCACTAATGGCACGCAGATTATCACTCATGAGTTGCCCCTTTAGACCTTGAACGGGTAGACAAGTAAGCCTTTTGAGCGCCATCATCGTCAACTCAGACTATTTTACTCAACTATTACGTTAAACGCCGCGCCCATCGGGCGAGGCAGTGACGCGGAGCAGTGAGGATTGCGCATGCCCGCCCTTCAGTTAAGCCGTGCCCGGCTGCCAGCCACCACCACCATCAGCGTGATGGATGCCTACGGGGCGACCTGCCAACAGGCCATTGCCGCCGAACGCGCCCTGACGGTCTACCTCAACAAGCGTGAAATCGTGACGCTGATGACCCTGGGCGACGACCCCGAAGCGCTGGTGGTCGGCTACCTGCGTAACCAGGGGCTGTTGTACCGGGCAGAAGACCTCACAGCGGTGCAGGTGGATTGGGAGGTAGAGGCTGCCGCCGTGGTCACGCGCCACCTGCCCGACGACCTGGAAGCACGCCTGGGGACCCGCACGGTGACCACGGGATGCGGGCAGGGCACGGTGTTTGGCAAGCTGCTGGAGCAGACATCGCTCACGGCACTGCCCGCCACGCCGCTGGCCCAGTCGACCCTCTATCAGTTGCTGACCAACCTGAACCACTATAACGAGACGTATCGTAGCGCAGGCGCCGTGCACGGCTGCGCGCTGTGCCAGCAGGCCCAAGTGCTCGATTTCGTCGAGGACGTAGGGCGGCACAACGCCGTGGATACCCTGGCAGGTCGCCAGTGGTTGAACCAGGCCAACAGCCAGCAGGCCGACATCTTCTACACCACCGGCAGGCTGACCTCCGAGATGGTGCTGAAAGTGGCACAAATGGGCATCAGCGTGCTGGTCTCACGCTCGGGGGTGACCCAGAAGGGTGTCGAGCTGGCCGAACGCTTCGGCGTGATGCTGATTGCCCGCGCCAAGGGCAAAAGCTTCCAGGCCATCAACGCCGAGGGGCGCTTGACGCTGGATGACATTCCCCCCAAACCGCCGAGCGCTCGCTCGTCCAAGGAGGCAGGCATATGATCGCCAAGCATGATCTGACTGGCATGATTCTCGCGGGGGGTGAAGGCCGCCGCATGGGCGGCCGTGACAAGGGCCTTGAGCCCTTCGCAGGCCTGCCGCTGGTGGCGCATACCGTCAAGCGCTTCGACGGCCACGTCCATGAGCTGATGATCAACGCCAACCGTAATAGCGATGCGTATGCGCTGTTTGCCGACCGTGTGATTGAAGATGCCGAAGGCGGCTTCAAGGGCCCGCTGATGGGTATTTACAGCGGCCTGCGGGCGGCTCAAACGCCGTGGCTGCTGGTCGCCCCCTGCGACTCCCCTGCGCTGCCCCATGACCTGGTGGCGCGCATGGTCGCCGGTATTACCCAGGCGGGTGTCGAGCACGATATCGCCGTGGCCTTCGACGGCGAGCGCCTGCACCCCGTGGTGGCGCTGCTGCGTACGTCGCTGGCTGACGACTTAGCGGCCACCCTGGCCGAAGGCGAACGCAAAATCGACCGCTGGTACGCGCGCCACGCCTGGTGCCAAGTGGATATGTCCGACTGCCCTGAGGCGTTTGCCAACCTCAATACCGAAGAGGAGAAAGCCCGTCTGGAACAGGCGCTGGTAACGTCCTCACGGGAGACCCCATGAGCCTGTCGTGTTTTGAGCTAGGCGAGCAGATGCTCAGCGTCGATGCCGCCCGCGAGGCGCTGATGACGCTGGTGGCGTCGCCGGTGGCCACCGAGCAGGTCGCCTTGAGCAGCGCTTTTGGCCGTCGGCTGGCAGAGGACATCATTGCGCCCATCGATGTACCGCAAAACACCAACGCCGCCATGGATGGCGTGGCCCTGGCATGGCCCAAAGCGCCTCCCTACGCCACCCATTTCCCTATCGTGGGAGACGCCTTCGCCGGGCAGGCGTTTGCCGGCGAGGTGCCTGCGGGCCAGTGCGTGCGCATCACCACCGGTGCGCCGATCCCCCGGGGTACCGATACGGTGATCATGCGTGAACAGCTGATCGACGATGGCGCCAGTGCCACCGTCGATGCGCCCGAACGGGTGACGGCCGGGCAGCACGTGCGACAGGCCGGGGAAGACATTGCCAAAGGCAGCGTAGCCCTTGCCGCAGGCGCGCGACTGGACGCCGCTCGCATGGGGCTGGTGGCCTCGCTGGGCCATGCCGTCGTCACGGTGTATCGGCGCCCTCGGGTGGCGATTTTTTCCACCGGTAACGAGGTGACGCCACCAGGCGACCCACTCCCCAGCGCAGGCGTCTACGACACCAACCGATTTACCCTGATGGGCCTGCTCGCCGAGCAGGGGGCCGAGGTGCTGGATCTGGGCATTCTCCCCGACGACCTCGACGCCATCGAAACCGCACTGGCCAGCGCCGCCACCCAGAGCGATCTGGTGATCACCAGCGGTGGGGTTTCCGTGGGCAATGCCGACTACACTCGGGCGGCGCTGGAAAAGCTTGGCCGCCTGGCCTTCTGGCGGGTAGCGCTACGCCCCGGACGGCCCATGGCCTGCGGACAGCTGGGCGCTACACAAACGCCCCTGATCGGCCTGCCGGGCAACCCGGTAGCGGTCATGGTGACATTCCTGCAATTCGTGGTACCGCTGCTGCGGCAGTTGCAGGGCCTGCCCCCAGCGCCGCCGCCCCGGCTCAAGGCAATTGCCCAAACCACGTTGAAAAGCCGCTTGCAGCGCACTGATTTCATTCGCGGCGTTTACCACTGCGATGACCAGGGTACGCTGCATGTGCGCAGTACCGGAGCCCAGGGCTCGGGGATTCTGACCTCCATGGTGGCCGCCAACTGCCTGATCGAACTTGGCGATGACCAGGCAGGCGCCCAGCCAGGCGAGGTGGTCTGCATACAACCGATAACGAGCTGGCAATGACCGAACAACTGATCGACGATTTTGGCCGCCGAGTTCGCTACGTGCGGCTATCGGTGACCGACCGCTGTGATTTTCGCTGTGTCTACTGCATGAGCGAAGAGATGACCTTTCTGCCTCGCGCCCAGGTGCTCACTCTGGAGGAGCTGGCCCTGGTGGCCCGTGCGTTTACCGAACTGGGCGTGGAGAAAATTCGCCTGACAGGCGGTGAGCCGCTGGTGCGCAAGGGCATCGAACAGCTGGTGGACGACATTGGCGCGCTGCCGGGTCTGGATGACTTCACCATGACCACCAACGGCGCGAGCCTGCGCAAGCATGCCAAGCGGCTTTACGCGGGCGGCTTGCGCAGGCTCAACATCAGCCTCGACTCGCTGCACCCCGAACGCTTCAAGCAGTTGACCCGCACGGGCGAGCTGGCCCGCGTGCTGGACGGCATTCAGGCAGCCAAAGAGGCTGGTTTCACTCGGATCAAGCTCAACGCGGTGATCCTGAAAGGGCGCAACGAAGACGAGGTGCTCGACCTGGTGAGCTTTGCCCGCCGCGAGCAGCTGGACATCAGCTTCATCGAGGAGATGCCGCTGGGGGATGTATCGGACCACTCTCGAGCAGAGACCTTCTACTCCAGCGATGACGTGCAGGCGCTGATCGAAACCCGCTACCCGCTGACCCCCACCACCGAAAGCACGCCGGGGCCCTCGCGCTACTTCAGGATGGCCGACAGCGACAGCCGCGTGGGCTTCATCTCCCCCCACAGCCATAACTTCTGCGACAGCTGCAACCGGGTACGCGTCACCGTGGAGGGCCGCCTGCTGCTGTGCCTGGGCAATGAACACTCGGTGGACCTGCGTGCGGTGCTGCGCCGTCATCCCGGCGAGATCGCACCGCTCAAGCAGGCCATCATCGACGCTCTGCCATTGAAGCCCGAGCGCCACCACTTCACCACCGATGGTGATATTCAGGTGGTGCGCTTCATGAACATGACCGGAGGTTGAGCCGTTGGCGCTTGAGGCACTCGTACCCGTGCATATCGTGACCGGCTTTTTGGGCAGCGGGAAAACCACGCTGATTCATCAGCTGATCGAGCAGAAACCCGCCCATGAAAAATGGGCCATTCTGGTCAACGAGTTCGGTCAGATCGGCATCGACCAGACGATGTTCGCTGCCCGTGATGACGTGGTGGTCAAGGGCCTGCCTGGCGGCTGCCTGTGCTGCCAGTTGGCATTCGTGCTGCAGGCGGCGCTGGTCAATCTGCTGGCACGCCAGAGACCCGACCGGGTGATCATCGAGCCCTCGGGGCTTGGGCACCCCGCCGGGCTGATGGATTTGCTGCAGGGTGAGGCTTTTCAGGACGTGGTGGCGGTGCAGGACATCATCGCCACCCTCGACCCGCGTCGGCTGGACGAAGCCCGCGTGCGAGCGCATGAGACTTTTCAAGACCAGTTGACCATGGCCGATGCCGTGGTCATCACTCTGGCCGACATGGCCAGCGACGAACAGCATGCACGGGCCGAGCAGTTCATCGGCACGCTCTGGCCGCCGCGCAAATGGGTGCATAGCACTCAGCAAGGCCCCTTGCCCATCGCCCGCCTGCTGAGCCCCTCGGCCCCTCGGTCTGCGGCGCCAGCCGCCATGCCTGCCGCGCACCAGGCACTGGTTGCTCAGGGGCCCAGCCTCGAAGGGGCGTTCTTCGACTTCCCACCGCCCCCAGGCAAAGCGCAGCAGCAGGCCGCCAGCGCCCTGGGCTACACCAGCACTGGGGTGCGCTGGCACCCCGCCGAACGTTTCGACCTGGACCGTTTGGCGCTATGGATGAGCGAGCTACCCGCCACCGCCAGGGTGAAGGGCGTCTTTCATACAGACGATGGCTGGAAGCAGCTCAACCGCGCCGAAGGCACCCAGAGCGTGGCCGCCAGTGCCTGGCGACAAGACTCCCGGCTGGAGGTGATTATCCCTGAGGGCACGCTGCCCCTGGCTGATAAGACGCTTCCTGATCAGCTACGCGCTTTGGGGGCCTGGCGGTAAGGGACGTTGCGCGCGTACGGCCTGCTCCATTTCCTCCACCGGCATGGGTCGCCCGAACAAGTACCCCTGAAACGCATGGCACCCGTGGGCCATGAGCCATGCCTGATGCGCCGGGGTTTCGACCCCCTCGGCGATGACATCCAGATTCAGGCTCTTGGCCAGGGCAATGGTACTTTCGACGATGGCGGCATTGGCACTGCTCTCGAGCACCTGCTGGACGAAGGACTGGTCGATCTTCAACTGATCCAGCGGGAGCTGTGCCAGATACGCCAGCGACGAGTAGCCGGTGCCGAAGTCGTCCAGCGAGAAGCGAACGCCGCGCGCCTTCAGGCTTAGCATCTTGTCACGGGCATCGTCTCGGGCGTCGACGAACAGCGTTTCGGTGACTTCCAGCTTCAACCGCTCGAGCGGGGCTCGGGTGCGCTGGAACACTTGCTCCACTCGATGTAGAAAATCGCTCTCGCGGAACTGCAGAGGGCTGATGTTGACTGAAATGGTCAGCTGCTCGAACCCCGGCTGGCGCTGCCACGCAGCCAACTGATGGCAGGCCGCCGCCAGCACCCACTCGCCTACGTCGTTGATCAAGCCGGTGCTTTCCAGTAGCGGAATGAACTCACCGGGCGACACCAGCCCGCGTTCAGGATGGTGCCAGCGTAACAGCGCTTCGACGCCCACGATGCGCCCCTGTCCATCCACCTGGGGCTGATAGTGCAACAGCCACTGCTGATGATCCAGCGCCAGACGCAGGTCAGACTCCAGTTTGACCCGTGCCAGCAGCGCGGCCTGCATGGAGGGGTCGAAAAAGCGTAACGTGCGTCGACCACTGGCCTTGGCCTGGGAAAGCGCCATGTCCGCCTGCTGCAGATAATCATCGGCACTGCGCTGGCTGTCGGCCATGACGGTGATGCCCACGCTGGCCGTGACCGACGCCTGCTCATCCCCCACCTGGATCGGGATATCCAGCGCTGCCATCAGCTTGTTGGCAATGTGCTCGGCCAGCGCCTGCGTTTTACGCGGGCTGCCGTCCACTCCCTCGACCAACACGGCAAACTCGTCGCCGCCCAGTCGCGCCAGAGTGTCCGTGTCGCGCAGCATCTGGCCAAAACGGCGTGCCACGTTCTGCAACAGCCGATCACCGATATGATGCCCCAGGGTATCGTTGACATGATTGAAGCTATCCAGGTCCAGCAGAATCAGCGCTCCGCAGCGCTGGTGGCGATTCAGCTCCTTGAGGGCCACGCCGATTCGGTCGATGAACAGGCGACGGTTGGCAAAGCCGGTCAGCGGATCGTAGAACGCCAGCTGATGAATTTCCTGCTCGGCCGCCTTGCGTTCGCTGATGTCACTCATGGTAGCCACATAGTGGGTCAAGCTGCCGTTGCGGTCATACACGGCACTGATGGTCAGCCACTCGGGAAACAGCTCGCCGTTCTTGCGCTGGTTCCAGATTTCTCCCTCCCAGCTTCCCGTGGAGAGTACGCTGCGCCATAAGCGTCGGTAGAAGGCGGCATTGTGGTGCCCAGAGCTGAACATGCGTGGGTTCCTGCCCACGACTTCCGCATCACTGTAGCCGGTGATGCGCTTGAAAGTGTCGTTCACTTTCAGGATCGTGCCCCGCGCATCGGTCACCATGATGCCCAAATGTGCCTGAAATGCAGCGGCAGCAATTTGCAGCTCCACTTCGGCGCGTTTTGCGTCAGTTACCTCACGGGTCACGGAAAGCACTCCTTCCAATTCGTCCGGTTGTTGGGTACTGCTCACCAGAGGGCTCAAGGTGGCATGAAAATCGCGCGACTGCTGGCCCAATGGCAGCGAATACTCGAACGTGGCCACCTGACGAGTGCGCTGCACCTGCTGGAACACATCATCAAAGGCCTGTGCCAACGGCATGGGCAGTACCTCGGCGTAGGATTTACCCAAGGCCTGGGCACTGTCCAGCAGCAGCTTATCGGCATCCAGGGCGTGGATATAGGTAAACCGCCCCTGGCCATCGAAGACGAAAATCATATCCTGGACGGAATGAATCAACGCATCCAGGCGAACCTGTCGAGCCTGAAGCTGATAGCCCAGCGCCAAGCGGTGCAGGTAATGCCGAGCCACCCACGCCCCCAACGCCCCCAGCAAAGCCATGACACCCGACAGCAACCAGGCACGCTGGCGCCAGCTGGCCAACAGGCGCTGAACATCGACCCCCACCACTACCATAACAGGGTAGTCGGCCACACGTTTGACGTGAAACAAGCGCTCTTTGTCATCCAGCGGTGACTGCATGGTGAAGACGTGCAGACGATCATCGCTGACCAGCCAGTCCCGATAGGCCGTTGCATCGATCTCACGCCCCAGCGCCACGCCTTGGGCAGGCTCCGGATGGCGCGCAATCAGTTTCAGGCTGGCATCGACCAGCGCAACACTCTCGCCCTCCTCGACCCCCATGTGGCTCAACGCAGCGCTGAACATCTCGGGCAACAGCCGAGCAACCACCACACCATTGAACGCCCCCTCGGCAGGGCCTAGCCGCCGCGCATGGTACAGATAGAAGCGCTGATCCAGGGCCGACCAATAAAGCGGCGTGACCACTTCGTCATACGCTGACTGGCTGAAACCTCGAAACAGTGCCGTCTGGCTCAGGTCCCTGCCCGCATGACGGTTGTCGCCACTGCTTACCCAGGCGCGCCCGTCTGTATTCAACACGCCAAGCTCATCGATCAACGGCAGATAGCGCGTCAGGTTCTCTAGCGCTACCTGAACCTGCACCTCACGGTCAGGCACGCCTGCCGTCTGACGTTCGAGCAGCTCTTCGAGCCCAAACAGCGCCTGCGCGCTCTGCCCCAGTACGCCATTCGCCCATTCAGCCACCACGCTGGCGCGGGCAGCAGCCCGCGCTTCTGCGGCCTGCAGCTCTTGCTCGTACTGCCCTTTCAACAGCCAGCCAAACAGTGCCAGCATCACGCACAGCGACACGATGTAAATGGCAATGACGCGATGGCGGTAACGACGATGGCGAGGCAGCGTATCAAGGTGTCGGGAGAGTCCATCACTCGGCGGGAGCGACATCATGCATACCTTAGTCAGGCATCCCGTGGGCGCACCTGATAGAGTGAAAAAAGACAGAGGAAGATACACCAGCCCGAGACATGGGTGGGACTGTTGAAGTGTGGCGCGATGTTTTTTTGATGTATATCAATTTTTGGCAAAAACCGTCATCAAAATCCTCATATCGGTATGACCGGCAGGGCAACGAGGCAGCCATGGCATCTCTGGGACAAATGAGCGATTACGAAATACGCCTGGTGCGTATCTTCAAGACCGTGGTGGAGTGCGGTGGCTTCACCGCAGCAGAAACGACGCTGGGCATCAGCCGCTCGGCCATCAGCCAGCACATGAGCGACCTGGAGAGCCGCCTGGGGTTTTCGCTTTGCCAGCGAGGTCGCGGTGGGTTCAGCCTGACCGAAGAAGGCAAGGAGATTTATCAGGCAGGCCTGACCCTGCTGTCCGCCCTCGAAACCTTCAAAAGCGATGTCAATGCACTGCATCACACCATCAAGGGCGAGCTGAATATCGGCATCACCGATAACCTGGTGACGCTACCCGCCATGAACGTTACCCACGCCCTGGCGGCGCTGACGGCACCCAACCATGCGGTGACCGTGAATATTCATATGGAACCCTCTGACGCGGTGATCCGGGGCGTCATGGATGGGCACCTGCACGTCGGGGTGGTGCCTGCCGTGAACCTGCCGACCAGCCTGGAGACGCGCTGGCTTTACGACGAGCCGTCATACCTGTACTGCTCGGCAGAGCACCCCTTGTTTCCACAGGCCGATGAGAGGCTCGAAGCAGGCGACATTGCCCAGTACCCCGCCATACAGCCCCGCTACCCGCTACCGGAAAAAGCCCGCCAGGCCCACGAAGCACTCAACCGTCGAGCCTCTGCGTCAGACCGGGAAGGCGGCGCCTTCCTGATCCTGACCGGGCGCTTCATTGGCTTTCTACCCGAACACGTGGCCGCCCAGTGGGTCAGCGCAGGCAAGATGCGCGCCCTGCTGCCCCAGCACTACGCGTATCGCATCCCGTTCGTGCTGATTACCCGCCACGACCGCCGCCCCAACCGCGTGGTGGATGCCTTCCTGGGGCTGGTGAAGGAAGCCAACTAGGCTTTGTACGAAAAGTCGGCGAGCGATGGCCAGACAAGGCAAAAATCGGCGAAAAGACGGAGTTTACAAGGTGTAAATGAGTACTTTGAGCCGATTTTTAACGCCGTATGGGCGAGCATAGGCAATTTTCGTACAAAGCCCAGCGGCGCAGCCCGCCAGGCTCTGCCCGACAGCTGGCTGCGCCATGCGCTACCGCATCAAGGCTGGCGAGCCGCCTCGCTGGCCATCAGCGGCACAGGGCCTGCCTGGGGAGACGACGCCAGGGTACGGCTGGCGACGTAGTACACCACCGCCCCCAGCGCCGAGCCCGTGAACCAGCCGTAGTCATAGAACCAGTTCATGGTACCGGTCAGCAGCGACAGCAGGGTCAGGCTCACCGGAATGCCGAAGGCAATGAATCCGGCGATATTGACCGCGGGGTAAGCCTGGTGGTCCATGTACAGGCTAGGCACATCCAGGCGCTGGCGTTTGATCAGGAAATAATCCACCGCCATGATGCCTGCAATCGGGCCCAGCAGGCTGGAGTAGCCCAGCAGCCAGTTGGAGTACATCTGCTCCAGTGAAACGCCCTGGCTCACCACCCCCGCCTTTTGCAGCAGGTCGTAGCCCATCAGCAGCACCCCCACGGCGCCGGTCATCAGCACGCCACGGGTTTGATTGATCAGCTTGGGGGCAATGTTCTGAAAGTCATTGGTGGGTGAGACGATATTGGAAGCGGTGTTGGTCGAGATGGTCGCCACGATGATCAGCAGCATGGCCATGATGACCCAGAAAGGGCTGTCGATATAGCCGATCAGGCGCACCGGGTCGGCCACGGTTTGGCCTACCAGCGTTTCCGAGGCGGCGGTCAATACCACGCCCAAGGCAGCAAAGAAGAACATGGTCAACGGCAAGCCCAGGATCTGCCCGACGATCTGGTCCTTCTGGCTCTTGGCGAAGCGGCTGAAATCAGGAATGTTCAGTGACAGCGTCGCCCAGAAGCCCACCATGGCCGTCAGGCCAGCAAAAAAATAGCCATATACCGAAGCCCCTTCCGGGCGCGACGGCGGCTGGGCCAGCAGTTCGGTCATCGACATGTGCGGCCACGCCCAAATCATCAGCCCGATCCCCACGGCCAACAGCAGCGGTGCCGCCAGGGTTTCCAGCCACTTGATCGACTCGGCCCCGCGAATCACCACGTACAGGTTCATGGCGCCAAACACGAAGAAACCAATCACCTCGCCGACGCCTCCCAGCGCCGCCCAGGCGGGAAACAGCGCCGACAGCAGCAGGTGAATGGCCAGCCCGCCAAACATGGTTTGAATGCCAAACCAGCCGCAGCCCACCAGCGCCCTGACCAGGCAGGGCACGTTGGAACCCAGGATGCCAAACGAAGAGCGCAGCACCACCGGAAAGGGAATGCCGAATTTGGTGCCGGGAAAAGCGTTCAGCGTCAGCGGAATCAGCACGATCACGTTGGCCAGCAGAATGGCCAGCAGCGCCTCGCCAACGCTCAGCCCAAAGTAGGCCGTGAGCACGCCGCCCAGGGTGTAGGTGGGCACGCAGATCGACATACCGACCCACAGCGCCGCAATGTTCCATTTGCTCCAGGTACGCTCTTTTGCTTCGGTAGGCGCAATATCGTCGTTGAAGCGTGGGCTTTCACGCACATCGTCTTCCACTGCCAGTTCGACCAACCCCTGCTGATCGATCATTCGAGATTTAGCTGCCGTCATCGTTGTCTCCTCAGCCTCGCCATTGCCTTTTTATCTTCAAAGGTTCAACAGGTTGCGCAGCAATAAGCGTGCCCAAAACCACGCGCTCACCGCTAACTCATTGAACACAAAGCTGACTAAGCAGACATATATAAAGACGAAGCCCTCTGTATCATTGTTGTTATAGTCACGGGTATTAAATCCTCCTAAACAGGGTAGCGACATATTCATAAAACGCACCACAAGAATGCAAAAAACCAATATAAAAACCAAAAAATAAAACACAAATCATTGATTTAAAAAAATAAAAATGAAACGCCATAATAGTGCAGCACCTCACCAAATTGATAAAAACGGACAATAAAAAACCTAAAAAACAGCAAAAACAGTCACTTGAAAGACAACCAGGATTTTCATAAAAACTTCTTGCAAAACGTCTTCAACCAGCGCTATGTTCAAAAAGCTGTCTATCTTGACAGCTTTGCTAACAATTATAAGTTTCGACCATGAGTCGATGTCATGACACGCCTAGCGATCTTTTCCGCCACTCATCGATACCGGCAGAAAAGCCACCCATAGCTGGCCTCCCATCCATTCGGAGGTCGGCGCGTTATGACAAAAGAGGGGTAGTCCATGCAGAAAATGAAGATTGGCCTGATCCAGATGGCCCTGAATACCAGCACCGATCAGGAACCCGGCGTCATTCGTGACGCGATGAACGAAGCGCACCTGCCCATGATTCAGCAAGCCGCCGAGCAAGGCGTGCAGGTGCTGTGCTTCCAGGAAGTGTTCAATCAGCCCTATTTTTGCCCCAGCCAGGACAGCAAATGGTACGCCGCCGCCGAGCGAGTGCCGGAGGGCCCCACCTGCCAGATGATGCAAAAGCTCGCGGCCGAGCACCGCATGGTGATCATCGTCCCTATCTATGAAGAGACCGAGACCGGCGTTTACTACAACACCGCCGCCGTGTTCGATGCCGACGGCAGCTACCTGGGCAAATACCACAAGACACACATTCCCCAGGTGGCTGGCTTTTGGGAGAAATTCTTCTTCAAACCAGGCAAATCCAACTGGCCGGTTTTCGATACCGCCTACGGCAAGATCGGCGTGTATATCTGCTACGACCGCCACTTCCCGGAAGGCTGGCGGGCATTGGCGCTCAACGGCGCCGACGTGATTTTCAACCCTTCGGCCACGGTGGCCGGTCTTTCCCAATACCTCTGGGAGCTTGAGCAACCCGCCTCTGCGGCTGCCAACGGCTGCTTCATCGCCGCTATCAACCGGGTTGGCACCGAGGCGCCCTGGAATATCGGCGACTTCTACGGCTCCAGCTACATCGTCAACCCACGCGGCAAGATCGAAGCCCAGGCCAGCGCCACGGAAGACGAGCTGCTGGTGCATGAGATCGACCTGGATATGGTGCGCGAGGTGCGCAACAACTGGCAGTTCTTCCGCGACCGACGCCCCGAGACCTACACCCGCCTCACCGACGGTGAATGATTCTGCTGGCTAAACACAACGACAGGAGCGAACCATGAGCTTATTGATCAAGGGCGGCACGGTGGTCACCCACGCCGATACTTACCGCGCCGATGTGCTGTGTGTCGATGGCAAAATCCACGCCATTGGCACCGACCTGGGCGTGCCGGAAGGCTGCGAGATCGTCGATGCCAGCAACCAATTGGTGATGCCTGGCGGCATCGACCCACACACCCACATGCAGATGCCCTTCATGGGCGCGGTGGCCAGCGAAGACTTCTACACCGGCACCGCCGCCGCCATGGCGGGCGGCACCACCACCATTATCGATTTCGTGATCCCCAGCCCCGGCCAATCGCTGCTGGAGGCCTTCGAGACCTGGCAGGGCTGGGCGGAAAAAGCCGCCACCGACTTCGCCTTCCACGTGGCGATCACCTGGTGGGATGAGAGCGTCAAAGAGGAAATGGGCACCCTGGTACGCGACCACGGGGTCAACAGCTTCAAGCACTTCATGGCCTACAAGGGCGCCATCATGGCCACCGATGACATTCTGGTGGAGAGCTTTTCCCGCTGCCTGGAGCTGGGCGCGGTGCCCACCGTGCATGCCGAAAACGGCGAACTGGTCTACCACATGCAGCAGAAGCTGCTGGCCCAGGGCATCACCGGGCCGGAAGCCCACCCGCTTTCCCGCCCACCGCAGGTGGAAGGCGAAGCCGCCAGCCGTGCCATTCGCATTGCTTCCACCCTGGGCGCTCCGGTCTACCTGGTGCACGTCTCCACCAAAGACGCGGTGGATGAAATCGCCTACGCCCGCCAACAGGGTTACCCGGTGTTTGGCGAGTGCCTGGCGGGCCACCTGGTAATCGATGACAGTGTTTACCAGCACCCCGACTGGGCCACTGCCGCCGCCCACGTGATGAGCCCGCCATTCCGGCCCAAAGGCCACCAGGAAGCGCTCTGGCACGGCCTGCAATCTGGCAATCTGCAAACCACCGCCACCGACCACTGCTGTTTCTGCGAAGAGCAGAAAGCCGCCGGTAAAGATGACTTCACCAAGATCCCCAACGGCACTGCGGGTGTGGAAGACCGCCTGGCCGTGCTGTGGGACGAAGGGGTCAATACCGGCAAGCTCTCGCCCCAGGAGTTCGTGGCGGTCACCTCCACCAACACCGCCAAGATCTTCAACCTCTACCCGCGCAAAGGGGCGATTCAGGTGGGTGCCGATGCCGACCTCGTGGTCTGGGACCCCAACGGCACCCGCACGATTTCCGCCAAGACCCATCATCAGAACGTCGATTTCAATATTTTCGAGGGCAAGACGGTGCGCGGCATTGCCCGCCACACCATCAGCCAGGGCAAATGGACCTGGCGGGATGGCGAGCTGCACGCCGAGCGCGGTGCGGGCCGTTACCTGAAGCGCCCCGCCTACCCCGGTGTGTTCGAACTGCTGGCCAAGCGTGCCGAGCTGAATGCCCCCGTGGCGGTCACTCGCTGAGCCTAGCCCCACAAAGAACAGACGCCCCACGAAGAACAGAACGATCCAGAAGGACCAGGGAGAAACGACCGTGACCCATTCACTTGATCATCTGCCCAGCGCAAAAGAGGTCGGCACCTACGACCCAGCGACGCTGGCAAGCAACTTCAGCGACCTGCATCCGCCGCTGACGCCGCGCCAGGCCATCATCGAAAGCCAGCGCTGCCTGTACTGCTATGACGCGCCCTGCGTCGAGGCCTGCCCGTCGGACATCGACATTCCCAGCTTCATCCGCCAAATCAGTGATAACAACATTAATGGCGCAGCAGAAACCATTCTGGAAGCCAATATCCTCGGCGGCAGCTGCGCACGGGTGTGCCCCACGGAAATCCTTTGCGAACGCAGCTGCGTGCGTAACCACGACGCCGAGTGCCAGCCGGTGCTGATCGGTTTGCTCCAGCGTCACGCTACCGATCACATGCAGTTCGACAGCCACCCCTTCAAGCGGGCCGCCAGCACTGGCCGCCATGTTGCCGTGGTAGGTGCCGGGCCTGCGGGCCTCTCCTGCGCTCATCGCTTGGCCATGCTGGGCCATCAGGTCACCATCTTCGAGGCCGAGCAAAAGCCTGGCGGGCTCAACGAGTACGGCATTGCCCGCTACAAGATGACCGACGATTTTGCCCGCAAGGAAGTCGAGTTCCTGCTGGACATTGGCGGCATCGACCTCCAATACGGCCAACGCCTGGGCGACAACCTCACTCTCGACACCCTGCGCCAGCAGTACGACAGCGTGTTTCTGGGTTTGGGGCTGGGAGCCAGCCGCACGCTAGGGCTGACCGGCGAAGATGCACCGGGCCTGATGCCCGCAGTGGACTACATCAATACCCTGCGCCAAGCCGATGACCTGGGCAGCCTGGCCGTGGCCAAGCGCTGCATCGTGATTGGCGCAGGCAATACCGCCATCGACATGGCCACGCAAATGGCGCGTTTGGGGGCCAAAGAGGTCACTCTGGTGTATCGCCGTGGCACTGAGGCGATGTCCGCCACCGACCACGAACAGGAGATTGCCAAGGCCAACGGCGTGCGCATGGTGACCTGGGCCCAGCCGGACGAGATTCTGCTGGACGCCCAAGGACGAGTGGCAGGCATGCGTTTTGCCCACACCGCAGAGCAGCAAGGCAGCCTCTCCACCACGGGTGAGACCTTCGAGATCGCGGCGGATGCCATTTTCACCGCCATCGGCCAGGGCTTCGAGGGCGACAGCCTACGCGATGCCACCGCCTCCGAACTGGCCCGGGATGGGGAGCGCATCCACGTCAATGAGCTGTTCCAGACCTCATTGCCCAACGTTTATGCCGGCGGCGACTGCGTCAAACCCGGCCAGGACCTCACCGTGCAGGCCGTGCAGCACGGCAAGCTGGCCGCCCACGCCATCCATCAAGCGCTCGCCGCCCAGCAGGAGGCCGCATGAACACCACACCTTTCAACACCCTCTCTTTTCCAGGCAAGAAACACAGCGGCGACAGCGTGGTGAACGGCGTCGATCTATCGGTGAACTTTGCCGGCATCAAAGCCCCCAACCCCTTCTGGCTGGCCTCGGCCCCGCCCACCGACAAAGCCTACAACGTGGTGCGCGCCTATGAGGCGGGCTGGGGCGGCGTGGTATGGAAAACCCTTGGCGAAGAGCCGCCAGCCGTGAACGTCTCCTCCCGCTACTCGGCCCACTACGGCAAAAACCGCGAGGTGATCGGTTTCAACAATATCGAGCTGATTACCGACCGTTCACTGGAGATCAACCTTCAAGAGATCACCCAGGTGAAGAAGGATTGGCCGGACCGGGCGCTGATCGTCTCCATCATGGTGCCCTGCAACGAGGAGGCCTGGGCGTATATCCTGCCGCGGGTGGAAGCCACCGGCGCAGACGGCATCGAGCTCAACCTGGGCTGCCCCCACGGCATGCCGGAACGCGGCATGGGCGCGGCGGTGGGCCAAAACCCGGATTTGATCGAAAAAGTCACCTACTGGTGTAAAAAGCACTACTCCAAGCCGGTCATCGTCAAGCTCACCCCCAACATCACCGATATTCGCGTGGGCGCCCAGGCGGCACTGCGAGGCGGCGCGGATGCAGTCTCGTTGATCAACACCATCAACTCCATTACCAGCATCGACCTGGACAACATGGTCGCCAAACCCACCGTGGGCCATCAGAGCACCCACGGCGGCTACTGCGGCAGCGCGGTGAAACCCATCGCCCTGAACATGGTGGCGGAAATTGCCCGTGACCCAGCCACGCCCACGCTGCCCATTTCCGGTATTGGCGGGATTTCCACCTGGCGGGATGCGGCGGAATTCATCGCCCTGGGCGCGGGCAGCGTGCAGGTCTGCACCGCTGCCATGCTCAACGGTTTTCGTATTGTTGAAGAGATGAAAGATGGCCTCTCCCGCTGGATGGCGGAAAAAGGCCACGACTCCATCGAAGCGTTTTCCCGCAAGGCGGTGCCACAAACCACCGACTGGAAGCACCTGGACATCAACTTCAAGACCATCGCCCATATCGACCAGGATCTGTGCATCGAGTGTGGCCGCTGCTATATCGCCTGCGAGGACACCTCTCACCAGTCGATTGCCAAGCTCACCGAGCAGGACGGCGCGCGCCGCTACGAGGTCATCGAAGACGAGTGCGTGGGCTGCAACCTGTGCCAGATCACCTGCCCGGTGGAAAACTGCATCACCATGGTGCCTCAGGAAACCGGCAAGCCCTTCCTCGCCTGGGATGACGACCCGCGCAACCCCTTCCGCGTCGCCTCTTAGTCGCCTGGTTGCTTGATCACTATGCGCCACCACGACCGCCTCTACGGAGGCGGTCGCATTTTCTGCAACGTGCCGTTCCCTTTTCAACACGCTACAACGCCGCTGCTTGCTGCGATGATGAGAAATTATTGCATATAGCTATATTTCTCAAAGAACAGCTGTGTTTCTCAAAGCTGTGTTCCTCAAAAAAGGGCCTCTCATGAAAGTCACCGCCATCACCACTGCACTACTGCTGACCAGCGCCGCCGCGAGCGCCGACCAGCGCATTGCCACGTTTGATCTAGGCAGCCTGGATACGCTGGACGCCCTGGGGGTGAGTGAGCAGGTGGTGGGCGTGCCCAAAGCCAACTTGCCGAACTACCTTGAGCAGTATGCCGCCGACCGCTACACCGACATTGGGGGCCTGCGCTCCCCCGACATGGAGGCACTGGCAGAGGCCAACCCAACGCTGATCGTACACACCGGCCGCCAGGCAGAGTGGGCCGACGCGCTGGGCGAGATCGCCCCGCTGTTCGATGCCAGCGTGACCGGTGAGGCGTATCTTGACTCCGTCGAGCGCAACGTGCGTGAACTGGCCAGCCAGCTGGATGTGGAAAACGCGGCCGAAGAGGCCCTGCAGATGCTGAATAGCGAAATCGAGCGCCAGCGGGAAGCCCTGCAGGATGCCCCGACGACGCTGGTGGTCACCCATAATGGTGGCAACCTGATGCTCAATCAGCACCCGGTGGTTCATGAAGTATTGGGCATTGCTGCCCTGGAGATGCCCGAGAGCGTGACCCCCGAAGTACGCGGCGAACGCACCTTTACGCCGCTTTCCGCTGACGCCATTGCCGAGATCGACCCTGAGATCGTGCTGGTGATCGACCGCAGTGCGGCCATTGGCGACGAGCCCGCAGACGCCGAGCAGCTTCGCCAGCAGTGGGCAGAAGCGGGCACGGACGCCCAGCTGGTGATGCTCACCCCTGCGCTTTGGTACCTCTCTGGCGGCGGCCTGCAGAGCCTGACCTTGCAAATCGAGGAAGTGGCCAGCGCGCTCAACTAGGCGCTGTCTGAAAAGTCGGCTTGCTGCTTGACCATACAGGCGCAAAACACAGAGCCCCGCCACCGGTTTACGGTGGCGGGGCTCTGTGGCTCATAGAGATAACCTCAGCTTATCAAAACGCTTCCCACTCCTGCTCGGCACTGGCGGCCGCTTTGGACTTTGGCTTACTCGTAAGCTGGGGGCGCAGCAGCTCGCCGCGGGGCGGCGGGGTAGCCAGCGCGGGCTGACGACTTTCAGCCCCCTGCTCCAGGCGGAATGCCGCCACCACGCCCTCCAACCGCTCGGCCTGCTCCTCCAGAGAGCTGGCCGCCGCAGACGCCTCTTGCACCAGCGCCGCGTTCTGTTGGGTGACCTCATCCATCTGAGCGACGGCCTGATTGACCTGCTCGATGCCCGCGCTCTGCTCCTGGGAGGCTGCCGATATTTCATCCATGATGTCGGTGACCCGGCGTACCGATCCGACGACTTCCCGCATGGTGGCACCGGCTTTTTCTACCAGTTGAGAGCCTTCATTGACCTGCGCCGTGGAAGCATCGATCAATCGCTTGATCTCCTTGGCCGCCTCGGCACTGCGGCTGGCCAGGTTGCGTACTTCGCTGGCGACAACCGCGAAACCGCGTCCCTGCTCGCCTGCCCGGGCAGCCTCGACCGAGGCATTGAGCGCCAGAATATTGGTCTGGAAGGCAATCGAGTCGATCACGTTGATGATATCGGCCACCTGCTGGGAGCTCGAGGAAATCCCGTGCATGGTCGAGATGACCTGCTCGACCACGTCGCCGCCCTCTACCGCCTTACCCGAAGCATCGTTGGCCAGCGTGCTGGCCTGACGTGCGTTATCGGCGTTCTGCTTCACGGTTTGGGTCAACTGCTCCATGCTGGCGGCGGTTTCCTGCAGGGAGGCTGCCTGCTGCTCGGTGCGCGACGATAAATCCGCGTTGCCCCCGGCAATTTCTCGTGCGCCGATGTAGATCGAGCCGCTGCTGTCGCGCACGGTCGCTACCGTGGCCGCCAGGCCACTCTGCATGCGCTGCATGGCGCTGAACAGCTTGCCAATTTCATTGCTTCCGCGCAGGTCCACGCGGGATGACAGATCGTTTTCGGCAATGCGCTCGAAATGCACCACGGCTTCATCCAGGGGCTTGACGATGGACCTCACCATCGCCATGCGCACCAGCACAATAATGAACAGCGCAGCCACGATCACGGCAATATCGATGTAACCAAATACTTGCATATCGCGATCGTAGCGGTCGACCAACTGATCCGCATACTCGGCCAGATAGCCGTTAAAGGCCATGCTAGTCGTAACAAACGATTGATTAAGTGGAATAATGGCTAAACGCACCGCGTTTAACTGAGCACTATCACCCGACTTTACCGCCGCCTCCATGGGAATCAAGCCTTCCTGCATCACCGCATAAAAGGCGGTAATCACGGCCTCGGCCAACTCGTTGTTCATACCACGTGGGTCGGAGGCTTCAAATTCGGAGAAGTAACTCTGAGCAGATTGCTGAAACGTTTCAGCCTCGGCCAGATAGGTTTGCGCCTGCTGATGCTGACCATCTTCCGAAGCCACGACACTGTTCAAATACGCCAACTGGGCAAAACCTACTGAGCGCTGAGTACGCGCCAGGGGCAACATCTGATGCATCGACAGCTCGTCCATGGCTTCTAATGAGTTCCCGCCTTTCGTCCCCGCCCAATGACCAAGAGCAGCAATAGTCATGATCAACAAAGCAAAAATGACCAACGTGAACGTCAGACTTGTTTTTATCGAGATATTTGCCAGTAATCGCTTCATGCCACCCCCTGCCGACAAAGCGTCGTTTGCCAGTCAATTAGAGAAACGTCTTTTCTTTAATATAGTGCTCGCTACGCAAGCCTCAATGTGTGGCTGGCATTCTATGGAAGGTAACCGATGAGACAATAGAGTTCACATTATTTGACGTTATTGATAACTTGCTAACAATCTTGCTTCTTTTTCGTGCAACTTCGCCAAAACTGCACCATTTCTACGCTGCACCGCACCATCCCTGCCTCCTTCGATAACCAGACAGCTCTTCGACTATTATGACTAACCTTTTGAAAAGCTGATGTTTCGCAAAAACGACTCCGCCATTTGGCATGTTAGCTGCACAAGACAAGGGGATAGCAAACTGGGTCAACGTGGGCCCGGCGATAAAAAAAGATGATCAACAGACAACGGCGTCTGCAACAGCTCCTCAACGGGGCTGATTGCAGGCGCCGTTTTTGTCTCCAAAGGGCAGGAACCGTGTCATGCGCAAAAAAATCTCTTCGTCCCACTCACCGGAACGTCGCCACTTTCTCAAAAGCTCCGCTGCCGTGGTGGGAGGCTCTGCCGTGCTCAGCAGCCTGCCCATGAGCTGGGCTTTTGCCAACGGCGCTTTGGAAACCACGTCGGCCAAACTCGGCTTCATTGCGCTGACGGATGCAGCGCCGCTGTTCGTGGCCGATGAAAAAGGATTTTTTGCCAAGCACGGCATGACCGATGTGGAGGTCCTCAAGCAGTCTTCCTGGGGTACCACCCGAGACAACCTGGTGCTGGGTTCACAGCGTAACGGGATCGATGGCGCACACATCCTGACGCCCATGCCTTACCTGATCGCCAGCGGTGCCATGACCCCCAACAACATTCCCGTGCCGATGAGCATTCTGGCGCGCCTCAATCTCAACGGGCAGTGCATCTCGGTGGGCGATGAGTACGCCGACCTCAAGGTCGCGTTGGATACCCGTGAGTTTGCCCAGGCCCTGGCGGAAAAGCGCAGTGGAGGCAGCGAAGTCAGCGCTGCCATGACCTTCCCCGGCGGCACCCACGACATGTGGATTCGCTACTGGATGGCCGCCGGGGGCATCGACCCCAACCGCGACATCTCCACCATTACCATCCCGCCGGCCCAGATGGTGGCCAACATGCGGGTGGGCAGTATGGACACCTTCTGCGTGTGCGAGCCCTGGAACCAGCAGTTGATCAACCAGGGCATCGGCTACACCGCCAATACCACCGGCGAGCTGTGGAACGATCACCCGGAAAAAGCCTTCGCCATGCGCAGCGACTACGTCGAAGCCCACCCCAACGCCACCAAAGCGCTGCTAATGGCCATCATGGAAGCGCAAATGTGGTGCGAAGACCCGGCCAACCACGAGGAGATGGCCCAGATCTGCTCACGCCGCCGCTGGATTCATGCGCCTTATGCCGACCTCATCGACCGTATTCAGGGCAACTTCGATTACGGCACCGGGCGCGTCGTGGAAAACCATCCGCACATGATGCGCTACTGGGACAAGCACGCCTCCTACCCCTTCAAGAGCCACGACCTGTGGTTCCTGACCGAGAACAAGCGCTGGGGCTACTTGCCGCAGGACTTCGACAGCGCGGCCTTGATCGAGCAGGTCAACCGCGAAGACCTGTGGCGAGAAGCCGCTCACGCCCTCGGCGTGGCCTCGGCAGACATTCCGGACTCCACCTCTCGCGGCGTCGAAACGCTGTTCGACGGCAAGGTCTTCGATCCGGAAAACCCGCAAGCCTACCTCGATAGCCTGGAGATCAAGGCGCTGGCCTGAGCCAGGCAGCCTGGGAGAGCCTCATGACGACTTCATCAAGAGCCAATACGCTGTCTACCCCCATGCCAGGCGTGCACCCTGTACTGCTACGCCTGCGCGATACCCTGGTCAAGAACGTGCTGCCGCCGGTGGTCGTGCTGGCCATTCTGATCGGCCTGTGGGAAGCGCTGTGCTCCCATCCTGGCGCGGCGCTGCCGCCGCCCTCGCAGGTGCTCAACGATACCTGGGAGCTGATCATTCATCCCTTCTACGACTACGGCGGCAACGACAAGGGCATGGGCTGGCAGATTCTGGCCAGCCTGGAACGCGTGGCCTATGGCTACCTGCTGGCGGTGGTGGTAGGTATCAGCCTGGGCGTGCTGGTGGGCCAATCGACCTGGGCCCTGCGTGGCCTCGACCCCGTGTTTCAGGTGCTGCGCACCGTGCCTCCGCTGGCCTGGCTGCCGATTTCACTGGCCGGGTTTCAGGACAGCACCCCTTCGGCCATCTTCGTGATCTTCATCACCGCCATCTGGCCCATCATCATCAACACCTCAGTGGGGGTGCGTAATATCCCCGAGGATTACCGCAACGTGGCCCGCGTGATTCGCCTCAACGGCATGGAGTATTTCACCCGCATCATGCTGCCCGCCGCCGCACCCTATATTTTCTCGGGCCTGCGCATTGGGGTAGGGCTTTCCTGGCTGGCCATCGTGGCCGCCGAGATGCTGATTGGCGGCGTGGGCATCGGCTTTTTCATCTGGGACGCCTGGAATGCCTCCATGCTCAGCGACATCGTGCTGGCACTCATCTATGTGGGCATCGTGGGCTTCATTCTTGACCGCATCGTGGCCTTCATCGGCCAGTGCGTGACCCGTGGCACCACCCAAAGCTAACCCAGGAGATTGGATCATGGCTTCACACTATTTAAGCGTCGAGCAGGTGGACATGACCTTTGCCACCAAAGGTGCCACTACCAACGTGCTCAAGGAGATCGACCTGGGCGTCGCCAAGGGTGAGTACATCTCGATCATTGGCCATTCGGGCTGCGGCAAGTCGACCCTGCTCAACATCATCGCCGGGCTCACCTCCTCGACCTCTGGCGCGGTCATCCTGGATGGCAAGGAGGTCAATGCGCCAGGCCCCGACCGCAGCGTGGTCTTCCAAAACCACTCGTTACTGCCCTGGCTCACGGTGTACGAAAACGTGGCGCTGGCAGTGAACAAGACCTTTGCCCGCCGCAAGACCAAGGCCGAACGCCACGCCTGGATCCTCAAGAATCTGGACATGGTCGGTATGTCCCATGCCCTCGACAAACGCCCTTCAGAGATTTCCGGCGGCATGAAGCAGCGGGTAGGGATCGCCCGCGCTCTGGCCATGGAGCCCAAGGTACTGCTGCTGGATGAGCCGTTTGGCGCCCTGGATGCGCTGACACGCGCCCACCTGCAAGAAGAGGTGATGCGCATTCAGGACGAGCTGGGGAATACCGTCATCATGATCACCCACGATGTGGATGAGGCCGTGCTGCTGTCTGATCGTATCGTGATGCTGACCAACGGCCCCTCGGCGCGCATTGGCGAAATTCTCGACATCGACCTGCCGCGCCCCCGCAACCGTATCACGCTGGCCGACGACCCCCGCTACAACCGCTACCGCCAGGAAGTGCTGCGCTTCCTGTACGAAAAGCAGCGCAAGGTAGAGCACCTGGCCGAACGACGCGAGAAAGCCCCCAGTACTGCCACGGCTAAAAAAGCCCGCGCCTAGTCCTGTAAAACAGCCTGAGGGGTGATCTGAGGGGAGGCCTGGGGATTGGCAAAGTGGTTTTTCAGCGTTTCGCTCAGCGGCACGTTCAGAGTAAGTTCCTTGCCGGGCAACGGCTGCAGGAACCACCGCTCGTAAAGCGCCAGCATCTCATCGCTTTGATAGATCTGGCGCAGCGCCTGGTTCACCTGCTCGACAAAAGCGTCATCGCCTCGGCGCATCAGCAGCCCCAGCGGCTCCTCCGCCGTTATCGCCTCTTCCGACAGGCGATAGGCCGCGGGGTTGCCGGTTTCTGCCATCATCGTGCTAAGCAGAATGTCATCCATGGCAAACGCCGCCACCCGCTCATGGGTGACCAGGTCAAAAGCCTCCTGAAGCGTTTCCACCGGCACTACCGACAGGTTCAAACGCTGCTCGCGGTTGGCCAGATTGATCTGCCCCACGTTCACCGTTCCCCGCGCCACACTGACGCTGCGCCCCGCCAGATCCTGCAGCGTGGCAAACCCATGTTTGGCCAGCGCAACATAGCGCACGGAGACGAAAAAGTGGCTCAGCGAAAAATCCGCACTACGGCGGCGCTCTGCCGTATTCGTACTGGCATTGCATTCGATATCGATCACACCACTGTTCAATAATTGAACTCGGTTACCCGGGGTACGGAAGACGTATTCGATCTCCAGGTGGGGAAGTGCCAGTTGCTGCTGTAAATGCTCGGCCACCCGCTGACACAGCTCGATGGAATACCCCACCACGCGGCCCTGATCATCCGCATAGGAAAAAGGCGCCGTATCGCCATAGCCAACTCGCAGCGTGCCGGTTTCCCGGAGGCGTTCCAAGGTGTCGATCTCGGCAGCGAACGCCAACGCACTGGCGCCCAAGGAGGCCATCAACCCCACCCACCAGCGCCTGTATCTTCGTGACATGACTCACTCCTTACTCAGCGAATGCTTCCGGGTGTGTCAGAACGGCCTCCAGCTGAGGGCTCATGGGCAGCCCCACCACCTGCTGGTCGGGCGGAATGGGAGACAAGAACCACTTCTCATAAAGCGCCAGCATGTCGCCACTCTGATAGAGCGCGCGTAACGCTTCATTGACCCAGGCTAAAAACTCGGGGTCGTCACGGCGCAACATCAGGCCATACGGTTCGGGGTCACTCAGCGCTTCCGACGAGATATGAAAGCGCTCGGGAGAGGCATCGGACGCCACCAGGCCCGCCAGCAAGATATCGTCCATCACGAACGCAGACGCCTGCTCGGCAGCTACCATGGTGAACGCTTCGTCGTGGGAGCGACTCAGCATGACCGAGATATTGAGGCCTTGCTCCCGGTTCATGGCATTGAGCTGCTCGATATTGAGCGTCCCTGTGGTCGATACGACGCTGCGTCCTGTCAGGTCTTCGATGCGATCCAGCGCATTCTTCGTCAGCGACACATAGCGGGTAGTACTGAAGTAATGGGGGTAGGAAAATGCTGCCTGCCGACGCCGCTCTGCGGTATTGGTCGTCACCCCACACTCAAGGTCGATATCGCCCTTGCTCAGCAGGATGAAGCGGTTGGCGGGCGTCACCGGCACGAAGGTAACTGCCAGCGCAGGCCCACCCAGCCGAGCGCTGATGCTGTCGACCACTGCTTGGCAAATATCGATGGAGTAGCCGATGGGCCGCCCTTCCACCACGTAGGAGAACGGCTCCTCGTGTTCTCGGTGCCCAATCAGAATGGTGTGATCCTGCTGAATGCGCGCAAGCGTCGAGCCTGTCTGGGCGCTGGCCATGCCCATGGCCAGCAGCAGCAAGCCCATCAACGCGATATACCGCCCGATCACGCTACACATCATGGCTGGTTCCCATGGTCATGCCGCTACTGAACACCTGATAACGCCCTCGCCCCATGGCCTTGGCAGCGTAAAGCGCCACATCGGCACTGCGCAACAGCGTATGGCTGCTTTCGCCATCCCGTGGGGCCAGGGCAATCCCGATGCTGACCCCGATCTGGACGCGCTCTCCCTGCAGGTCAAAGGGTTCGCGCAGCGCAGCGACCAGCCGCCCTGCCCGTACACTGGCTTCGTCCAGCGCATGGTGGTGAACAGGCTGGAGAATCGCGAACTCATCGCCCCCCAGGCGCGCCACCATCTCACGCTCGGCCAACAGCCGCTGTACCCGTCGGCTGGCCTGGATCAGCAGTTCATCCCCGGCGGCATGCCCTAACGTATCGTTGACGGCCTTGAAGCGATCCAGGTCAAAAATCATCACATTGAAGCGCTCGCCTCCCGACAGCTGCGCGACGGCGACCTGCAAGGCCTCGTTGAACTGAACACGGTTAGGCAGCTTGGTCAGCGCATCGTGGTGCGCCAGGTGCTGGAACTTGAGCGCCTCCTCCTTGACCTCCAGCAGCAGCTCGCGCTCGACGACTTTTTTGCGTAACGCTTCAATGGCCTGGGCCATACAGCCAATCTCATCCTGGCGCTGTGTGTAGGGCGTTGTCTGCTCGGTTCGATTATGAGAAATATGCGTCAACGCCTTGATCAGACGCGGCACGGGCTTGAACAGCTGATGCATCAGCAGGCTCAGCAGCAAGGGCGTGGCCAACAGCACGATGCCCAGTGAGGCGACGACTTTCAGCAGTAGCTCGCGGTGCACCTGATACAGCGTCGCCTTGGTGCCAATGGTGGCAACCGACACCCCCCATAACTCCCCCTGAGGAGACACAATGGGCAATGCGCTGATGAAGTGCTCCTGCTCGCCAAGCCGGGCAAAGCCCACGTACAGCTCACTGCCAGAAGCAGCCAGCGACAGCTCTGGGACGTGGGGGAGTTCGAGCGTGGTCTCTTCACCGTGGTGGGCATCGGCGACCATGGCGAAGCCGCCATCTGGCAAACGTGAAAACAGCCAGACGTTGTGGCGCGTTTGCGCACTCGCCAGCGCCAACACATCCACAGGGCTGAACCCCGTACTGAGCACCGAGTCTTCATCCCCAATGGGCTGTTCGGACACCAGGTGCGTCACTTGGCCTGAGAGGTCCGTGCGTACCGCGACATTCGTGTAGATACGCCGAATCGTGGCGCTCACGATCTGGGCATTCACCAGCGCTTCCCGGGCCCACTGTTCGCGTGCACTGCGCTCCACGATGGCAAAGCCCAGCAAGGCCCCCATGGAGTAGGCAAAGACTACCCCCAGCACCATGAATACCGCCACTTTACCGACCAGCGTCCGGTACCAGGGCAACCGGACGGCTGGCGACGGTGGCTCTTCCGAGCTTGATGGTTTCATATTGGCCGACTCCCCCTCAGCCACGTCTTGCCACATCGCCCATTGCTGATCATCGATCCTGTCAATGGCACGTTAGCGCCACGCCATTCAGAGCGCTCGTTACCTTGTGGTGCGCGTGCGCGCTCGTTATTCCTGTCTTCTTTTCGCAAACTACCATTAAAGACGCGCACGAGTAGCTAAAAATTTAAACGTTTCTTGTTACCTGACCACGCCTGATTGGCATGCGGCTTGCTGCATCTTTCTTGACCATGACACGCGACGACGTATCGAAGGGGAAAAAGATGCACCATTCAGACTACCCACTTAGCGAAGTACCCCTCCAGGCTCGGAAAGGGCTACTCTCTACCTCAGCGGTACTGCTTGGCTTTACCTTTTTCACCGCCACCATGTGGGCGGGTGGCTCCCTGGGCCAAGCCTTCCCGATTGGCCAGTTACTGTGGATTATCGTGGCAGGCAACCTGCTACTGGGTATCTACGCAGCAACGCTGGCTTATATCGCCTGCCAGAGCGGCCTGAATGCCGTCCTGATGGGACGGTTCTGCTTCGGCGAAAAAGGCAGCAAACTCTCTGACATTATCCTCGGCTTCACGCAGATTGGCTGGTACGCCTGGGGAACCGCCACGATAGCTCTGGTACTGGTACGCACCACGGGGATGCCTGAATGGCTGGAAATCCCCTTGATGGTGCTGTTTGGCTTTGGATTCTGCGTGACCGCCATGATCGGCTATCGAGGCATGGACTGGCTGTCGCGCTTCGCCGTACCCGCCATGATGCTCTTCATCTTGATCAGCCTGTTCACCGGGCTGGTCGATGTGCGCGGCTTTGCAGGATTAAGCCAGCAAACGCCAACGGAAAGTATGAGTGTCGCAGCGGCGATCACCGTGATTATCGGTACCTTCATCAGCGGTGGCACCCAGGCGACCAACTGGAGTCGCTTTGCCAGGACGCCGAAAGTTGCGGTGATCGCAACGCTGGCCGCTTTTTTCATTGGCAATGGATTGATGGTGCTGACCGGTGCCTTGGGCACGATGATTTACCAGCAGGCAGATATCGTCGATGTTCTCATTGCCCAAGGCTTTCTCTCCCTCGCGGTATTGATGCTGTTCCTGAACATATGGACGACCCAGGACAACACGATTTACAACTTCGCCGTGGCGGGATGCAACTTGCTGCGCACCGAAAAGCGCCGCTTGGTCACCGTCAGCGGCGCCGCCATTGGTACCGTGCTGGCGGTAGGTGGCATGTACAACCTGCTCATTCCATTTCTGGTGCTGCTCGGCACGTTTATCCCTCCCATGGGCGGGGTGATCATGGCTGATTTTTGGCTCAAGCACCGAGGCCGCTACCCTGCTTTGGCCTCTGCGCAGCTACCCGATTTCAATCGGCGTGGCCTCGCCGCCTATGCCATTGGTGCCGGGGCTGCCTATTTTTCTCCGTTACTACCGCCGCTGGTGGGAGTCGCAGTCGCGGCAGGCAGCTACGCCGTGCTGCTACGTATGAAGCACGCTACGCTGGGTGATAGCTTCCCATCGACGGCCAAACAATAAGTGAGCACCTGTTTATGAACATGCAGATCATCAATGCCCGCCTTCGCCAGCGCCCTGGGCTTTATCGGCTGGACATCGAGAACGGCGTCTTCACCGCAATCACCGCTCAGGATGCGCCGCAAACGGCAGGCGAAGGCCAGAGGGATGCGGGCGGCAAACTGCTGTGTGCGCCGTTTATCGAGCCGCATATCCACCTGGATGCGGCCCTGACCGCTGGCGAGCCTCACTGGAACCAGAGCGGCACGCTGTTCGAGGGCATCGAACGCTGGGGGGAGCGTAAACCGTTGCTCGACGAGGCGGACATTCGGGAGCGCGTACTGAAGACCCTCAACCTGTTGATCGGCAACGGCGTGCAGTTCGTGCGCACCCATGCCGACACCAGCGACCCCAGCCTAGTAGGCCTGAAAACCCTTTGCACACTGCGAGACGAGCTGAAGGACAAAATCGACATTCAGGTGGTGGCCTTCCCGCAGGATGGCCTGCTTTCATTCCCCGGCGGCGACAAACTCATGGAAGAGGCGCTGGAGTTTGGCGCCGATGTGGTAGGCGGCATTCCTCACTTCGAGTACACGCGAGAGTTGGGCGTGGCGTCCATGAAGCGCGTCATCGAACTGGCCATCAAGTACGACCGCCTGGTGGATGTACACTGCGACGAAATCGATGATCCCAACTCGCGGTTTCTCGAAGTGCTCGCTTGTGAGGCACTGTTTCATGAGCTGGGCAGCCGCGTGACCGCCAGCCACACCACCGCCATGCACTCCTACGACAACGCCTACTGCTCGAAGCTGTTTCTGCTGCTCAAGCGCTCGGGCATCAACTTCATTTCCTGCCCCACCGAGAGCATCCACCTGCAAGGGCGCTTCGACACCTACCCCAAACGGCGCGGCGTAACACGCGTCAAGGAACTCAACGAAGCCGGTATCAACGTCTGTTTTGCCGAAGACTCCATCTTCGACCCCTGGTACTCGCTGGGCAACGGCAAACTGCTGCGAACGCTGGATTTTGGCCTGCATATTTGCCAGATGATGGGCTATCAGGACTTCAGCCAGGCGCTGTCGCTGATCACCGACAACAGCGCCCGCACGCTCAACATCGAGGCACGTTACGGTATCGAGGTGGGCAAACCCGCCAGCTTCAACCTGCTGGATGGAGAAGACGACTACAGCGTGCTACGCAACCAGGGTGACGTACTGCTCTCCGTCCGCCACGGTGACATCATCATGCAGCGGGAGCCCGCACGCATCGTGACGCCACCGTGGCTTGGTTAGGGCTTGCGGCAAAAACCATCCACTAAGTGGCAGTGTAAAAACGTTTACTTTATGTCGAGCAAATAGCCATAAAACGCCGTATTGCGCTGCCAGCCCAGTGACTCGTAAAGCGCCTGGGCGCGCTGATTCTCTACCTGTGTCATGAGGATCAAGCGTGCGACTCCATGCTCCTGGGCCAGCCTGGCGGCGGCTTCCATCAACGCTCTGCCGGTGCCTTGCGTGCGCGACGCTGGCTGCACGAAGAGGTCATTAAGCGTCCACCGAGCATTCAGCCCCACGGTGGAAACACCCGGATAGAGCTGCACGAACCCCGTCAGTGAGCCATCGCTCGCCTCACTGACGAGAATGTAGGAGTCGCCCAGCCCCATCCGCAATTCGAGAAACCTCCGTGCAGCCAGCAAGTCGCTGGGCTGTTGGTAAAATTGGCGATAGCCATCGAGCAGCTCACTCAAGGGAGCCAGGTCATCAAACACCGCTGGACGAATCTGGGTCATGTCATTGCCTCGATAGTCATGGAGTAATGCCCCAGTCTGCCGCTATAGTGGTTCCTTAAAAAGAGCCACTTTGCACCCTTTCAGGAGAACCAGTGAAACAGAGCGCCAGCGACAGTGACTGGATCATCGACGCATTGGCCTTGCGCATGCATCAACACGCAACGCGATCACTCAGTCAGCGGCTATACCATCCGCTCAAGGAGTGGGTACGCCAGGGTAAACTCACGGCGGGCCAGCGGCTGCCTTCGTCACGTCACATGTCGGATGCGCTGGGCGTCAGCCGCAATACCGTCCTCGCGGCAACGGACAGGCTGCTGGCCGAGGGGCTGCTGGTGGCACGCCAAGGGGCGGGGCTTTACGTAGCGCAGTTGCCTCGCGTGCTGGATACCGAGACCACACCGCCTCCAAAGGCCGTTCACTACTCTTCCCGCGGGCGCACCCTATTGGCGCTGAGCAAGACGCTCAGCAACGGCTACCGAGCGTTCTCACCCGGCGTACCCGCCCTGGACCTGTTTCCTGAAGCGCAGTGGCAACGGCTTGTGCGCCAGCATCAGCGCAACGCCGATGTGGCGTGGATGGATTATCAGACCGGCGGCGGGCTGGCAGCATTGAAAGTGGCGATCAGCGACTACCTGAGGCTCTCTCGAGCGGTACGCTGCCAGCCTGAACAGGTCATCATCACTCAGGGGGCACAGCAAGCCTTCGAGCTGATCACCCAGCTACTGACCGACCCTGACGACGCGGTCTGGATGGAAGAGCCTGGCTACGGCGGTGCCAAAGCCTGCTTTCTGGCAGCTGGGCTCGATGTCACGCCCGTTCCCGTTGATGCCGATGGGCTCGACCCGGCCTTGGGCGAAAAAAGTGCTCCCGCCCCTCGACTGATCTATACCACCCCCTCCCATCAATACCCCACTGGCGTGACCATGCCCGTCACTCGTCGGTTGGCACTGCTGGACGTCGCCGAACGCTGCGGCGGATGGATCATCGAAGACGATTACGACAGTGAGTTTCGCTATGACACCCCACCGCTCCCATCACTCCAGGGGCTGACCGAACAGGCGCCGGTCATTTATGTGGGCACGTTCAGCAAAGTCCTGTATCCCGGTTTGCGCCTGGGCTATCTGGTCGCCCCGCCTGAACTCGCTCCCGATGTGTGCCGGGCCCAGGCCCGTTTACATCGAGAGGGTCACTACCCACTCCAGTCGGCACTGGCCGCCTTCATGGCCAGTGGCCACTTCACCCGCCATATCACCCGCATGCGGACGGCCTACCGTCACCGCCAAAGCTGTTTACGCGCCGCCTTGGCCCCCGCCGTTGCGGCAGGTTTACGGTTATCGGAGGGGCATGCTGGCATGCACTTGCTGGCCGAGCTGAGCAGTATCGAGGAGGAAACGGCTCTGGTCAGTCATGCTGCCCAGGCGGGCATTACACTGTCGCCACTGTCACATTACTACCTTTCCGCCAACAAGCGATTCGGTTTGGTGCTTGGCTATGCCAGTGCCAACGAACAGACCCTGGCCTGGGCAGGACAGTGGCTGAGCAACGCGTATCTGGCCCATCAAACCCGCACTCCCGACACGCCACTTTCCCGCGATGGTCACAAGACCAACGTATTCTAGGGGGGCACTCTTGTAGTAGTGTAGCGTTCTTTATACGCTCATTTATAAACCTGATAGAAAGGGAACGGCCGTTCCCCATGGGGTCAAGGTGGCTCAATTGCTCTCTTCACACACAGAATCGCGCGCCTCGGTCTACAAGGCCTGGAGCGTGCATGTCTTCACTGCCAGCGGTGTCTTGCTGGGCACCATGGCGCTGTTGGCGCTGATCGATAACAACCCCGTGGCCTGCCTGCTGTGGCTAGGCGCCGCCATGATGGTAGACGGCCTGGACGGCACCCTGGCGCGCAAGTATGAAGTGAAGACCATTCTGCCCCACTTCGATGGCTCCACGCTGGATATGGTGATCGACTATCTCACCTGGGCATTCATCCCGGCGCTGTTCATCTACTTTTTCGTCGAGCTGCCCACCCACTTCGAACTGCTCTCGGTCTTCATCATCCTGCTCTCCTCCATGTTCTGCTTTTGCAACGTGAACATGAAAAGCCAGGACAACTACTTTGTCGGTTTTCCTGCTGCCTGGAACATCATCGCCGCCTACTTCTACATTCTTGATTTTCCGCCGTTTGTCACCTTCGCGATCATTCTGCTCATGGCGGCCCTCACCGTCACCCGCATGAAGTTTCTGCACCCTTTCCGGGTACGGCAATTCATGCCGCTGAACATCACGGTCACGCTGGTGTGGTGTGTCTGCACGACTTCGCTGATTCTCTCGAACCCCACCCATGCCGCCTGGGCCTTGTGGGGCTGGGTGCTGACATCGGTCTACTTCACCGGCATGTGCCTGTGGCGCACCGCTCGGGAATGGTTTGCCTGATCCTCTGACCACCACGGTACACGACTGATGACGAACGGCTTTATCGCCCCGGATGGGCAACCCCGCTGCCAGTGGTGCGCAGGAGCGCCGGAATTCCTGCCGTACCACGACCAGGAGTGGGGGTTTCCGGTCGATAACGACCAGCGCCTGTTCGAAAAACTTTGCCTGGAAAGCTTTCAGTCGGGGCTCAGCTGGCGCACGATCCTCAATAAGCGCGACAACTTTCGCGCCGCTTTTCACCACTTCGATTTTCATCAGGTAGCCCACTTTGGCGAACAGGACGTGGAGCGCTTACTGCAAGACGCGGGCATCATTCGTCATCGTGGAAAAATCGAAGCCACCATCAATAACGCCCAGCGCGCCCAGGAGATGGTCGAGCAGGAAGGGTCGCTGGCGGCGTTCTTCTGGCGCTATGAGCCCAGCGACACCGAGGCCCCTCAATCGCAGACCACCTCGCCAGAATCCATCGCCATGGCGAAGGAGCTGAAAAAACGCGGCTGGAAATTCTTCGGCCCCACCACGGCGTTCGCCTTTATGCAGGCCATGGGGCTGCTCAACGACCACTCGCTCCACTGCATCACACGCGAACAGGTGGAGCAGGCGCGCAGGCAGTTTCAGCGCCCGGGCTGATTTGCTACGGTCATCATCGCCTACGCCAGGCGAGTAAAGTCCAATAGGCTTTTCTGGCTCTGTGGCTGCAGCACCGCCTCGACCGCTCGCTGCCAATCCTGCCATGCAAACACGCGATAATTCGGCATCTCTAGCTGGCTCAGCAGCTTCCAGATGGCCAGGAACTGATGCTGCCAGGTGTCTGCAGGCATCCTGGCCAAGCTATCGCGCAGATGAAACCTTCTGTAATGAGCGCGAGGTTTGCCATCCAATTGAACAGCCTGCCCCGTCAATAATCCATAGGCGATAAACATCGCACCAGGCGCCATTGACTGCAGAATGTTCGAGGCCACTGGACCGCCCAAGGCGTCAAAGACCACATCGGACACGCGCGCCACATGGGTGATCTGCGACGTATCCTGAAGAGATAGCGTCCGAATACCCAGCTGTTCGAGGCGGGCGGCTCGGCTCTCGGAGCGATATACCCCAATGACTTCACGAGCCCCATGCTGGTAGGCCCACGTTCCCAGGTATTCCGCGCAATTCGAACCCGCGCCAGTGAGCAGCACACGCTTGCCCCTGACAGGCCACATTTCCAGCATCGTCAAGGCTGCCAGGGGATTGATGTAGGCCCGTGCAGCCACGGCATCAGGAATGTCATCCGGGACAGGCACGGCAAGCGCAGGGTCACAATCCACAAGCGTCTGCCAAGTGCCTTCACCGCGTAGTGGAAGCACGCGTTTTCCGATCAGCGAAGCATACGCTTGAGGTGCCTCCATCACGCGCCCTACGCCTTCGTAGCCCGCAACGGCGGGCAGTGCTATGCGATGCGAGTACGCTCCGTGGATGGGAATCAGGTCAGAGGGATTCACGGGAGCACACAGCATACTGACCCTGAGCTTATTCGCGCTCAGTTCAGGCACCTCAGCCGTTTCCATGTTCAATGTTTCAAGCGGATTACCGAAGGTCCGGTAGGTGAGAGCATGGCGATGCATAAGTACCTCGTAGATGAGGGGCACAGATGAAGTACTCTTCATCCGGCTGAAAGAGCATAATACTCAGAGGCTCAGTCACTTAAAGGCAATGCGTATCCCGACTTGACCGCGTCCATGGCAACCATCGTTGTGAACGAACGCACATTGGGGTGTTCCATCAGTGCTTCGCGGGTAAAATCTTCGTACTCCTGCAGCGTACGGGTCACTACGATCAGCACGAAGTCCATGCTCCCTGTGACGTAATAACACTGCTGCACATTGGGGTGCTCTCGCATCCGCTGCTTAAACTCATCGACATGCTGGTTGCGTTCATACTCGAGATCGACACCGACAATGCAGGTAGTTGGCAAGCCTAATGCTTTAGCATTCAGCCGAGCCTCCTCCTGAATAATAACGCCCCGCGTCCTTAACCGCTTGAGCCGCCGCTGAACTGCTGCCGCCGATAAGCCAACCGCCTGGCCGATACTCTCCCCGGTCACACGCGTATCGTGCTGGTAAATAGCCAAAATCCGACGATCAAAATCATCCAGTTGCTCTGTGGGCCGCTCGCCCGCAGTTTGGTCACTCATTATGCAGTCTCCCCGCAATGGCCCGCCAGGATATGCGGCCAGTAAAAAGGTCTTGCCCGTTAAGCTAACGCAACGCAAGCAAAGACTTAACCATACAGGCAGAGACAACACCATGAACCAGGTACGCACGATCCTGACCGAAGGCGACCCACGCTTAAGAGCCGTTTCACAGCCAGTAGAAGAAATCACCTCCGATATAGCAAAGGTAATTTCCGAACTACATGCCACACTTGCCGATTTCAAAGCGCGAAACGGTTTCAGCCGTGCCCTCTCTGCCCCGCAAATAGGCGAGCCGTTACACATCGTGGCAGTTCAATTGGGCGGCCGCCCCTTTACCTTGATCAATCCACTCATTGTCTGGCGAAGTGAAGAGACTCGGCCAGTTTGGGACGACTGCATGAGCGTGCCCGGCCATATTGCCAATGTCAGGCGCCACGCCAGTATCAGCCTGACGTACCAAAACGAAAACGGCAAAACCTGCCACTGGCATCACCTTTCAGCGTCATTGGCTGAACTGATCCAGCACGAGGTAGACCACCTTGATGGCCTGCTCATGGTGGATCGTATAGAGCATCCGGAAGATTTACAGCCGATCGCTCGCCACGCCGAGCTAATTGCCCCTCAACGCAGCGAACACCGCATCAAGCTGGAGCATATTGCCGCTGCTGCCAGATGCATCACCCCTACCTTCCTGGCAACCCCGCAGTATCGTTCGCCCTCACTCGATGCTGCGTTAGGCGTCGCCATGACAGTGAAGGTCGAAACGCTCAACCCCCTGCGCAACTTCAAAGGGCGCGGTGCCGACCATTTTGTCTCCCACCATGTTCAGCAAGAACAACCTGCCCCGCTGGTTTGCGCCAGTGCAGGGAACTGGGGGCTAGCCATGGCGCATGCTTGCAAGCAACATGGGCTGCCCCTTAGCGTCTTTGTCGCTGACAATGCTAACCCACTTAAAGTTGCAGGTATCCGCGCACTAGGCGCGAAGGTTATTTGCATGGGAGCTGATTTTGATCAAGCCAAGCAGGCAGCGGCTCGCTTTGCTAAACAGAATGGTAGCCTGTTTGTAGAAGATGGCCGACAAGCCGCCATTACCGAAGGCGCAGGTACGATTGCGGTCGAAATGCTCGCAAACGGTGACACCTTCGATACGCTGCTGGTGCCCCTTGGTAATGGCGCGCTTATCAATGGCGTAGGCCGCTGGTTCAAAGCCTCTTCCCCCGTTACCCAGGTCATCGGCATCTGCCCTCAAGGCGCGGATGCCACCTGGCAAAGCTGGCGGCGCGGTACGCTCGTCACTAATGATCGCGTGGACACCATGGCCGATGGCGTGGCGGTTCGCGCTCCTATTACCGAGGCACTGGAGGATATGCGTGATGTAGTCGATGACATTTGGCTCGTGGACGAAGCCCGTATCGAAGAGGGCATGCGCCTTGGCCTGGAACATCTGGGGCTGCTGCTGGAACCCGCAGGGGCACTCGGCTTGGCAGCCGCCTATGCCATGCGTGACCAGTGGCCTCAGGGGGCTCATATCGCTACCATTCTGACCGGCGCCAATCCCGCACCAGCACTCACCGACTCGCTTCTTACGGCCTTCGTGACGAACTAAAAGGAAGACCACTTACCCTAAACCTACCTCGTGCGCCTGCGTCTCTTCCACCATCTCAGTTGCAAGATCACCCATCGTGCGCACGAAGCTTTCTATAGCAGGCGTTTACGTAAACGCGTAGTTCAGGCGCAGGCAGTCCACAGCCGCGGGTAGCTCCATCCAGAACAGACAGCGGCTTGGGGATAGCTGATCCCCGCGCCTGCGGGAAACGGATTATCTATAACCCTCTTCGTCTAGTCGTTCTCTTTCTTCTACCATGACTTTAGCTAGTGAATAGGCATCATACGCTATCTGCCCATGGTCGAAATCGACTGCAAGTTCATTGTCGTTTGCCATTATAAGGAATTGCTGCATTGCCAAACCTGCAAAATAGTCGAGCCTATCAACGTTCATATAACCTCCATTACCTAGCTCTCCAAGCAAAGAACCCAACGGCACGATCCGTTGAGCTTTAGGCTGGCGAATTAGTAACTTACTAATTCAAACAACAGCGATTCTTTCAATATGATTTTGCTCTTTATGCTCGGCTTGCCATAGGTCGTAATTGGTCTGCATGGTCATCCAGTGCTTAGCGTTACCAATACCGCCATGCTCAAGCCTAACCGCAAAATCAGGGGAAATGCTGGCATGCTCATGCAAAACGCGGGATACTGCTGTACGGGACATACCTAGTTTCTTCGAAAAATCAGTGACATTCAGCCCCAGCGCGGGCACGATCCGGCGGCGTAACAAGCTGCCTGGGTGCGGCGGGTTCATCATCGTCATCACGTTATCCTCATCGTCATCGTCATCGTCATGCACAATATTTTTAATATGTATACCTAGAGGCTGTGCAATCGTGGCTACCGCTCAAGTCGAAACCATCCGGTGGCCCTTGATAACCGTATCGTGTCGGTTATCAAGGAGCGCCGCTGTCAGTGGTAGTCTAAATAATCAACAAGATGCGCATCTTCCCCATCAAACGTAAATATCACTACCCAATTACCGTTTACATGCACTGAAAAAAAGCCTTTCTTATCACCTTTCAAACCATGGAAATCAAAACCTAGCAAATCCATATCACTAGGTTTGGTTGCGGCATCCAGCGCTGCCAGTATGTCTCTTAAATCGTCTACATGGTTAGGCTGTACTCCCTGAGGCTCCCCCCGTTCATAAAGCCGTTTCAGTCCTTTGTGTTTGATTTTCTTTATCATCGCATCGCTTTGCCTCCCTTGCCGTCGAACCTGCACACATTGTAGCGCGTAACGCCACACGCATCAAAAATAAATAGACATTATGGGTACACCCCTTATAGATTCATCCCCAAGCCTGTGGGGAACGGCAACTGGGGATGGCCCGTGCAGGAAGTTCATTAGGTGTGCTTACTGACCGATACCGTCGTTTTTAGACGAGCGACGTCTGCACCTCCTCCACCATCTCAGTGGCAAGCTCACCTACCGTGCGCACCGCTTCTTCGATGGCGGGAGTGAGCGTAAACGCATAGTTCAGCCGCAGGCACTGGCGGAACTTGCCGGAGGCGGAGAACAGCGAGCCCGGCGCCACGTGGATGGCATGCTGCGCCAGACGCTGATTGAGCTTCACGCAATCCACCGCGGCGGGTAACTCTACCCATAGCAGGAAGCTGCCCTGGGGGTAGCTGATGCCCGAACCAGGCGGGAAATAGCGCTGCACCCAACCGATCATGACGTCTCGCTGGCGCTGGTATTGCCGGGTCAAGTGGCGCAGGTGTCGCTCGTAATGCCCTTTGGCAACGAACTCCGCCACGGCCAGTTGGGGCAGCGTGGCTGAAGCACCGGTGGAGACGTACTTCATGTGCAGCGCCTGATCGCGATAACGCCCCGGCGCCAGCCAGCCCACCCGTAGCCCCGGCCCCACCGTTTTGGAAAAGCCGCTGCACAACATCACGCGGCCATCGTCATCGAAGGATTTCACGGTGCGCGGTCTTGGCAGGCTAAAGGACAAGTCACCGTAAATATCGTCTTCGATAATCGCCACATCGAAACGCTGGGCAAGCTGAAACAGCGCCCGCTTGCGCGCCTCCGGCATGGTGTACCCCAACGGGTTATTGTAGGTGGGCGTGACCTGTATGGCGCGGATCGGCCACTGCTCCAGCGCCAGCTCCAGCGCCTCAAGGCTGATGCCCGTTTGCGGATCAGTGGGGATTTCCAATGCCTTCAGACCATTGGCTTTCAAAATCTGCATGGTGCCGTAAAAACTGGGCGAGTCGACGGCCACCACATCGCCGGGCTGTGTCAGCGTGCGCAAGGCAATGGCCAACGCTTCCTGACAGCCCGTGGTGATCAGCAGATCATCTGGATGCAGCAGGCAGCCAGACGCGACCGCGAGCCTGGCGACCTGCTGGCGCAGCTCGGGACTGCCGCTCAGCTTGTCATAGTTGAAACCATGCAGATCATTGCGACGGTGAAGACCCGCCAAGATTCTGGAGAGCGGGCGCAGCGTCTCGTACTCCAGGTTAGGCACTCCCCGCCCCAACAACAGCCGCTGATCATCGCGCTGGGTAGCCACGAGCTCCAGCACCTGATCCCATTGAGAGATGTCCAGCGGCCGTTGGGCAGGCCGCGACATGGACGGCAGCACCGAGGGTGCTCGGCTCGGCAGCACGAAGTAACCCGACTTGGGCCGCGACTCGATCAACGCCACATCCATCAGTTGCCGGTAGGCTTCCTGGGCCGTCGAGATACTCACGTCCAGCTCCTGGCACACCGCTCGAATGGAGGGCAGGCGGTCGCCCACACGGTAGATACCGTGCTCGATACGCTCGCGCAGGATAGCGGCGACTTCTTCATAGCGCGTCATGACAATCCCCTTCTTATAGCCCACCCCACCATACAGATGGCGTAACCAACTGCCATACAGAGGTATAACACGCCCATCTGTATCTTAAAAATAAAAAAACCTATGTCTGTATCAAAAAAACGGCGCCGAATAATCTAGTCCTGCAGCCCATCGCCATGCCCTTGGAGGATTCGCCATGCCACGCTTCAGTCTTGCCCAGCTCCGCTGTCAGCTACGTCTCCAACTGCATCAGTACCGCCACTACCGCCGTAGCCGCCGCCAGCTACTGACCCTGGATGACCGGCTACTCGAGGATATTGGTATCACCCGCGCCCAGGCAGCCCAAGAAGGCCATAAAGCGTTCTGGAAACATACGCCCCTTGAGGAGACTCCCCATGAAAAGTGCTGACTACTACCTGCTGGACGTCTTTACCGAGCAGCCATTTACCGGCAACCCGCTCGCGGTTTTTCTGGCGTCCGATGAACTGGACACCTCCACCATGCAGGCCTTGGCCAATGAACTGAATCTGGCAGAAACGGTTTTTCTAAGTGCCGCCACGCAACCGAACCACTATCCGATGCGGATTTTCACGCCGACGAGAGAACTCCCGTTTGCAGGCCACCCGACGGTGGGTACCGCACACTTGCTGGCAGCATTGGAAATCGCCAACCCCACGCAACCCCTGGTGCTTCACCCGCCCATTGGTGCGCTGACGGTTCGCTACGAAAACGGCCAGGCCATGTTCACGACGTCACAACCAGCCCTACTGGCCGCCAGCCCGATCGACCGGCTGACGGCCGTTGAGCTATTGGGGCTCGATATCCATCAGGTGATAGGCGACCCCGTCATGGCCTCCTTGGGGCTGCCCTTTCATTTGATCGAGCTAGCCGATGTGAAGGCGCTGGAGAGCGTCCACATTTCATCGGCGCTTTGGGCCAGTGCCGTGATGACCAGCGAGGCCCCCCAGGTTTATCTTTACGTCATCGAACGACACGAGGCGACCCGCACGGTGGTTCGTAGCCGCATGTTCTGCATGCATGCCAGCCTTTGCGAAGACCCCGCAACCGGCAGTGCCGCCGCCGCCCTGACCCACTATCTGGCATCGCTCACCAGCGACGCACTGCATTGCACGATTCATCAGGGCATTGAAATGGGCCGTCCCAGCATCATCGAAACGGCTGCGAATGGCCATCTCGAAGCTGGGCATGTGCAAGTGGGAGGGCACGCCGTTCTGATGGGCAAGGGAACCATGAGGCTCAATGCCCATTAGGGGGCGGTTTATCAGCCATCGTGGCAGCATGAGCCAGCAGTTCATCTCCTTTATATTCCTCGACGAGATGCGACTTCTGCCAAAGCTTGGACACCAGTTCCTGAATGAAGCTTCTCACAATGAGCGATGGACGACGCCCAGCCCGAGTCACCACACAAAAAGGTGACGCAATCTCGACCTGGTCCGGCAAGAGCGCTTTGAGCTCCCCTCTCTCTACCCAGTGGTTGGCATAATAATGGGGCAAGTTGCCAATAAAATGACCGCTTAGAATAAGAAGCGCCTGCGCCTCCATATTGGAGGCATGGGCACCCACCTTGGCATTGGGAAAGCTTTTCAGTTCTTGCAAATTGGCATAAGGACGAACTACGAAGGGAAACTTGATCACATCAGCGACTGTTAACTGGGCGCTATCATGATGAAAAAGCGGATGCCTTGTTGCACAGTACATCCCGTGTACCTCGGTATAGACCTGCCGATGCTGCAAGCCTTCCATCTGCGCCGTTTCCGGCAAGATACCGAGTTGCACGGCACCATTGGCGATTTCCCCGATCAAGCGGTCAGGACTGCCTACCGTAATATTGAGCCGTGCTTTAGGGTTCTTGCGCAGAAACTCACCAATTACGCCCTGCAGATCAAGATCGATATCCATGATGGTGTTATCCACCACACCCAAGCGCAATGTTCCGTAAACCGCACTACGCAACTCGCTCATCTCGCTGTCAAAATCGTCTACGGATGAAAGCAACATCTTTGCGCGCTCGTATACGATGGCACCCCGCTCAGTCAGCTCAAATCCTTGTCGACCCCGGTGGCATACGGTGAACCCTACCCGCTCCTCGAGTGCCCGAATGTGAAAGCTGATAGCGGATTGACTCATATGCAGCGCTGTTTGTGCACCGGCAAAACCACGATGTTCGGTCACCGCAAGGAAAACGGAAAGACTCTTGAGATCGGCGGCTGAGAGCTTCATTAGCGTGCCCTACGTTAGTGCAAATCACATCAATAAAATGGGTACGAACATCTAAAGATAACAGTTTTATTGTTGCATAGCGCCTGCTTTACTCAAGGTGTTCTTGTTCAACAGGCCTTCGCCTTTTGATTCGAGTATCACCACTCTGAGGAGCATCCCCATGCAACGCATTCCAACGATTACTGCAGGTCTCCTACTTGGCGTCAGCTTTGCCTCCACTGCCCATAGTGATTTGCTAGAAGACATACGCTCTGATGGTACTTTCACCGTAGGCACGGAAGCACGCTTCGCCCCGTTTGAATATATAGAAGACGGCGAAATCGTCGGCTACTCCGCCGATATCATGGAATACATCATGGAAGAGCTGGAAGGCGTCGAGCTGATCCGTATGGATCTACCTTGGCAAGGTATTTTGCCGGGCCTGGAGCGCGAACGCTTCGACTACGTGATTACCTCGGTCACCGCCACCCCGGAGCGTATGGAGCGCTACCACCTGAGCGCTCCTATTGCCGATGCCACCATGGCCATTCTCAAACGCGCTGGCGAAGAGAACATCAACTCACCTGAAGACCTTGCTGGCAAAGTAGCCGCCGCTCAATCGGGCTCTGCCCAGTTGGCCGCTCTGGAAGCCTTGGCGGCTGAACTTGAAGAGGCAGGTACACCCATTGCCAACATTCGAACCTACACAGGGGTCGATGAAGCCTACGCTGAGCTGGGTACCGGTCGTGTTGATGTAGTGATCAATAGTCTTCCTAACCTGCTCGAAGCAGAGCGTACCCGCCCGGACGTATTTGAGGTGGTCGGCACCTTCGGCGATCCGGTCTATTTCAGCTGGGCTGGGCGTAACGACGAAGAAAGCGCTTCGCTGAATGCGTTTATGGATGAGCAAATTCAACGCCTCAATGAAGACGGCACACTCAATGAGCTACAGGAAAAATGGTTCGGTGGCCCTATGGATCTGCCTTTGGAACTGCCAGCGACCGAGTAAGACGGCACGCAGTTCGCTCAGCCGATTCGTTTCTCTTTAAGGGTGCACCATGTTTGAGATTCTACTCAACCACTACCCTGTGCTGCTCAAAGGCTTGACCACCACTCTGGTGGTCTCGCTTTCCGCCATCGCGCTGGGGTTGGTACTTGGCGTTTTGCTGGCCTTTGGCTTGACCAGCCGTTACCGCTTGGTACGTTGGCCTTGCGGGCTTTACCGCAGTTTTTGGCGTGGCACCCCCATTTTGTTGCAACTGTTGTTGGTCTATTACTTGCTGCCCGACATCGGTATTGAGATCGCACCCATTTCAGCCGCTATTTTGACGTTAACGCTCAATACAACGGCCTTTCAGGCGGAAATCTTCCGCAGTGGTATCAGCCATATTCCCATAGGGCAGATAGAAGCGGCACGTATGGCAGGCATCTCCATTTGGCAAATACGGCGGCGCATCATCATGCCCCAGGTGTTTCGCCTGACCTTGCCGCCCTTGACCAACGAGATCATCACGATTCTCAAAAACTCGTCGCTGATTTCAGTGATTGCGGTGACGGAGCTCATGCGTGTCAGCGAACAGATCGTGTCGCGTACTTTTCAGCCGCTAGAGACCTACCTTGCTGCGGCCATGCTGTATCTCGCCGTCAATCTTGTACTGGCACGCATCAGTGCTTACCTGGAACGCCGTATGAACGGCGGCCTAGCCACCGAATAGGGAGTGTCCGTCATGTTCGATATTGCCCTGCTTTGGGAAATGCGCGGCCTGATTCTGCAAGGACTGTGGAATACGCTATGGATATGTTTTTTAGGCTGCTTACTCGCCCTTTCTTGGGGGCTGGTATTAGCGGCGCTACGGCTGGCTAACCCACGCCTTTTCGGATATCCAGTAGCTTGCTACGTGGAGATATGCCGTGGCACACCGTTACTTATTCTGCTGTTTTTGCTCTATTACGGCGGCCCCAGTGTTGGTCTGAGGCTTGATGCCGAAGTTGCCGGTGTCTTCGGTATTGGGCTGTATGGCGCAGGCTACTTCGCGGAAATTTACCGTGGTGGCTTCAAATCCATTCCCAAAGGCCAACTGGAGGCAGCGCGAATGCTCGGCATCTCCCCTTGGCACGCGCTAATACGCATTCAGATTCCTCAAATGGCCCGCCTGATCGTACCGCCAAGCACCAACCAGCTGATCATCCTGGTGAAAGAGTCTGCTCTGATTTCGATCATTTCAGTGGATGATCTGACCAAAAACGCTACCACGATCGTCAATCAGACGTTCCAGGTCATCGAACCCTACTTGGCGGTTGCATTGCTTTACTGGCTAATGATTGAACTGGTCGCCCGAGGTGGCTATGCGCTGGAAAAACGCTTGGCCAATCGTCGACCACACCACCTCTCTCACAAGAACGCCCACAAGGACCCTGCCCATGCCAACGGCTGAGACCCTCTCGACACCTTCGCCTAGCCCTCGCAAAGCTATTGTCGAGGCTCACGGTATCAGTAAGCAGTTTGGCGAGCTGGAAGTGCTGTCCAACATCGACTTCAGCCTTGCGCCTTCCGAAGTGGTCTGTGTGATAGGCCCTTCCGGTTCTGGTAAATCCACCCTGCTGCGCTGTCTGGCTTTTTTGGAGCCCTACGATCACGGCAGCGTCTATATCGACGGCCAATTATTGGGCTATGAGGATCGTAGCGGCAAGCGTGTGCGCACCAGCGAAAGGCGCGTGGACGAAGTGCGCGCCCCAGTGGGCATGGTGTTCCAGCACTTTCATCTATGGCCCCACCGCACGGCACTTGAGAACGTCACCGAAGCGTTGCGTCTGGTCAATGGGCTGTCTCGCAGCGATGCTGATGTAGCTGGCATGACCATGCTCGAACAGGTGGGCCTTGCTGACCGCGCAGGGCACTTTCCAGAAAGTCTCTCCGGTGGCCAGAAGCAGCGCGTGGCCATTGCCCGAGCCCTGGCCATGAAGCCCCGCGTCATGTTCTTCGATGAACCCACGTCGGCGCTTGACCCTGAATTGGTCGGCGAAGTGCTGGATGTCATGAAAGCGCTTGCCGCAGACGGCATGACCATGGTGATTGTTACCCACGAAATGGGCTTTGCCGCCAAAGTCGCTGATCGCGTGATTTTTATGGATCAAGGTCGCGTAGTAGAGAGCGGCCCTCCCAACACGCTATTCCGTCAACCCAAAAGCGAACGCCTTCAACAGTTTCTCAACACCTGGCGCGAGCGCCATATCGACTGATTCTGCCACCGAAACATCGTTCACTCCCCTGGAGCATCACATGAACTCTGATACACGCTTTGACCACGCCCGCATCGAGCAACTGCCGCGCAGTAACAGCGAACCTTGCGGCCATAACCACAGCCTTGAAAACCCCATCTCCCCTGATGGTACGCCAGTGTTAGGCAAACGTTACGAAGTCTCCGCCCGTGGCGGGCGAGCGGTACGTTTAAAGGCTGGGCAAACCATCCGTATCATCAATACGCACGGCACCCAAGTGTGTGATACCTGGGCGTTCAGCACCGATAACATCAACGAGTTCATGTCCTGGGAGCACGGCCGTGCCTGGCTGAGCGCGCTTATTCCCCAGGTAGGCGACCCACTGATCAGCAATCGTCGCCGTCCGATCATGACCCTTACCGCCGACACCTCACCAGGCATTCACGATACGCTGATGGCCGCCTGCGACCTGTTCCGCTATATGACTCTGGGTGTCGAGGGCTATCACGACAGCTGCGCCGATAACCTGAGGTTAGCCATGAAAGCCATCGGCGTAGATGTCCCCGAGGTGCCCCAGCCGCTCAATTTATGGATGAACATTCCCGTGAATGCGCAGATGAAGGTCGACTGGTGCCCACCCGTTTCAAAAGCTGGCGACTATGTCGAGCTGCGCGCTGAGATGGACTGTATTGTCGCAATGTCCGCCTGCCCGCAAGACATCATTCCCATCAACGGTGCAGACTGTGTGCCTGTCGAGGTACATTTCGAAGTCTACGAATAACAAATCCGTCAGGAGAGCCCCATGCAAAGCCATACCCCGTATCCAGCTGACCGCGCATTGGCCGACATCAAGGCGATAGCAGGCGCAGTCGACCCAGAGCGTTTAGCCAATGACTTGGCAACGGTGGCCAAATTTGGTGCTCGTTCAGATGGTGGTGTGGCGCGCCTTGCGCTCGACGATAACGATACCAGGGCCAGGCTGTGGCTCATTGAGCAGGCCAGTGCACTGGGGGCAACGGCAAGCGTGGACGCCATCGGCAACGTGTTTCTCGACGTACCCGGTAGCGACCCTACGCTCGATCCCGTCGTCACGGGAAGTCACTTGGACAGCCAGCCGACCGGCGGCAAGTACGATGGGGCGCTGGGCGTGCTGGCCGGGCTGGAGGCGCTTCGCGCGCTAAAACGAGCGGGGTTTGCTCCACGCCGCCCGCTATCACTGGTGAGCTGGACCAATGAAGAAGGCGCGCGCTTCTCACCAGGCACCTCCGGTTCCGCAGTCTTTTGTGGTGTACGTAGCCTGGAGGAAACGCGCTCAGTCAAAGACAGCGAAGGCGTAAGTCTTGGGCATGCTTTGGATACTTGCCTGGAAGAACTGGACGCCGCCGGTGTACCGCGCCGCCCTTTGGCAACGCCCATGCACTCCTTTCTGGAATTGCATATTGAGCAAGGCCCCATTCTGGAGCGCAGCGGTGCTGCAGTGGGCGTTGTCGAAGGTATTCAAGGCGTCAGTTGGTTTGAAGTCACGGTCATTGGAAACGCTAACCACGCAGGCACCACCCCGCGTGCCATGCGCCGCGATGCGCTAGAGGGCGCCTGCGCACTGGCCACGGCATTACGAGAAAGCGCGAAAGACAGCGAAGACCGAGTACGCTTTACCATTGGCAAGTTCGCCGTTGGCCCTGGTTCGGTGAATACCATTCCCGACCAAGTGACCTTCAGTATCGACTTACGCCACCCAGAAGCGGAGACGCTAAAAGCGCTGGAAGCCGAATTCAATCAGCTCGCTCAGCAAACCTGGGCGGGGTGCCAAGCCACCCTGACACCGCTATCGCGCGTCGAGCCCGTCGCCTTTCCCACGACACTCACCGCCTTGCTTGATAACACAGCAAACGCACTGGGCATGGCTGCGCCACGTTTGGTATCAGGAGCCTTTCACGACGCCATTCATCTCGCCAGGCACTGCCCGACAGCCATGCTGTTTGTACCCTGCCGCGATGGCCTGAGCCATCACCCCGATGAGCACACCGACCTCAGCGACGCTGTCGCAGGCACTCAGTTACTGGCCGCCAGCCTGGCGAGCTTGAGCCAGTGAGTGCCAGCCATCATGTATGAGCTGCTGTGCTTGATGGCTGAGCAGGTGGCAACTGGTGAAGGGCACACACGATGACGCTTTAGCCATCGGCAACTTGGCGAAGCGTCATTACGCGGGTGCTACAAACATGGTGGATTACCGCCATTAATCGCCGGCACAATCTCAAGAACACCTAATAAGTCGCTGCCTTCCACCCCGCGCGGCGCCAACACCATCACGCCCGCTTCCGGCAGGCTGGTGCCGGAGAGGACACTTCCTAAAATCATTTGAGCCGGAGTACGGTGGCCCACGAGTACGCGATTTTTTCCCGGCGCCATTGGCTCGCTAAACAGACGTCGATGTTCAGACAGAACCCAGTCAAGACGACCGCGGGAATAATCATCTGCGAGCAGGCTATCGGTCACGCTCACTCTCTCGACACCGAACGCCAGTTCAGCGGTATCACGCGCACGGTACACCGGGCCAGACAAAATAGGTTCCTCGACAGGGATGCCCAGCTCTTCGATCCGTTTACCTAGCTCAACCGCTTGTTCGCGGCCCATTGATGAGATATTGCGCTGCCCCTCTCGCCCGGCGCTATCGTTATAGGTATCGCACTGCTGCCCAGAGGTATCGGCATGGCGGATATACATCACCAGCCCGCCTTCACGAAGGCGTTCCAACAGTGCTGTGCCCTCGTCGGATTCAATGCTGAATGCCTGAACGGCTGGCTGAGCATAAGCACCTTGAGCACCGACACTGGTTACAGCCAGTATCGCGAGAAGCCCAAGCAGAATTCTTGCCATTGGAACATGCCCCTTTGTTTTGGGATCACGGAACATCACACCCGAACATCGTGACGCACTCCTCAAGCCGTCAACCCAATTCCTCTCAAAATCACCGAGGTCACCGACTGCACGGCTTTTTCGAACTGCAGGTCGTCCAGCGGTTTATCGTCGTTGAGCAGGTAGATCTGGTAGTCGAAGTCGGCGTAGTGCTGGGTGGAGGCCCAGATCATGTAGAGCAGGTACGAAGGCTCGACGGGGTTGATTTGGCCGGAGTCGATCCACTCGCGGATTTTCGACTCTTTCAGCTTGGCCCATTCATAGAGGTTATCACGCAGCCGCTCCTTGAGAATCGGGGCGCCCTGCATCACTTCGGCCGCCCAGATCTTGGAGCCGTGGGCGCGGTAGCGGGAGTGGTTCATCTTGGCGCGAATGTAGGTGGAGAGAACCACCCGTGGGTCGTCGTACAGCTCGAAGCAGAGCGCGTCCTGCTTCCACACCTCCAGCAGCGCCAGCAGCACCTCCTGGTAGAGCGCCTTCTTGGTCGAGAAATAGTAGTGCACGTTGGACTTTGGCAGGTCGGCCAACTGGGCAATGTCGCCCATGGAGGCACCGGCGTAGCCTTTTTCGGCAAACAGCTGCTCCGCCGCTTGAAGGATTTTCTTGACGTTGGTTTGCCGTATTTCGTCCTGTGTTCTCGCCACGCTGGTATCCCTTTGCAACCGTCCGCTCAGAGAGTGTTTACAAACTACTGCGCTAGGCCATGCGGCGTTGAAACCAACCTCAAAATGCTCATTTACACCTCGTAAACTGCGCTTTTTCGGCTGATTTCGCCTTGCCTGGCCGTCCCTCGTGACATTTGTAAACACCCTCTCACAATACGCACCAAAAACTGCACCACCGCCCCACAAGGAGGCAGGCGGTGGTGCAGAGAAGATGGCGTAGTTAGCGCATCGCGTCAACGCTGGTTGGTGGGAAACGAGAACTCCGCCCGGGTGGCTTCGCTGACGGAGGGCCAGCGTTGGGAAACCGCTTTTCGGCGCGTGTAGAAGCGCACCGAGTCTGGGCCGTAGGCGTGGAGGTCGCCAAACAGCGAGCGCTTCCAGCCGCCAAAGCTGTGGTAGGCCACCGGCACGGGCAGCGGTACGTTGACCCCTACCATGCCCACTTCGATACCGTCGGTGAAGCGGCGGGCGGCTTCGCCATCGCGGGTGAACAGGCAGGTGCCGTTGCCGTATTCGTGGTCGTTGATCAGCTGCATGGCGTCGTCCAGGCTGCCGACCCGCACCACGCAGAGTACCGGCCCGAAGATCTCTTCCTGGTAAATGCGCATCTCCGCAGTGACGTGATCGAACAGACAGCCACCGACGAAATAGCCCTCCTCATGGCCAGCCACGCTCAGGCCGCGCCCATCCGCCACGAGCGAAGCGCCAGCGTTAACGCCGTCTTCGATAAACCCAAGCACTTTATCGCGATGTTCGGCGGTGACCAGCGGGCCCATGTCCAGGCCTTTATCGGTACCGGGGCCCACCTTCAACTGGGCGATCTTGGGCAGCATGGTTTCGACCAGACGGTCGGCGGTTTCATCACCGACGCACACCGCCACCGAGATCGCCATGCAGCGCTCGCCGCAGCTGCCGTAGGCGGCGCCCATCAGCGTGTTGGCGGCGTTTTCCAGGTCGGCGTCCGGCAGAATCACCGCGTGGTTTTTCGCGCCACCAAGCGCCTGAACGCGCTTGCCTGCGGCCGAGCCACGGGAGTAGATCGCCTCTGCCACGGGGGTAGAACCCACGAACGAAATGGCTTTCACGGCCTTGGCATCCAGCAGGGTTTCCACCGCTTCGCGACCGCCATGCACTACGTTCATCACGCCTTTGGGCAGCCCGGCCTCTTGCAACAGTTCGGCCACGGCCATGGCGGCCGACGGGTCTTTTTCGGAGGGCTTGAGGATAAAGGTATTACCGCAGGCAATCGCCATGGGGTACATCCACAGCGGCACCATGGCGGGGAAGTTGAATGGCGTAATACCCGCCACCACGCCCAGCGGCTGGAAGTTGGACCAGGCATCGATACCCGGCCCCACGTTGTGGGAGTACTCGCCTTTCAGCAGCTCCGGCACGCCACAGGCGTATTCGACGTTTTCAATGCCACGCTTCAACTCGCCCATGGCGTCTTCCACCGTCTTGCCATGCTCTTCGCTGACCAGCTGCACCAGGCGGTCGGCGTGCTCTTCCAGCAGCTGCTTGAAGCGGTACATGACCTGAGCACGCTTGGCGGGCGGCGTATCACGCCAGGCAGGAAACGCCGCCTGAGCCGCAGCAATCGCCCGCTCCACATCCGCCGCGCTGGCATCCGCCACTTGGCGAACCACCTTGCCCGTGGAGGGGTTGGTCACGTCCAGCGTACGCTGGCTTTCCACCAGTTCACCATTAATCAGGTGGGAAACAACACTCATCATGAAACTCCGAAACAGGGTGGGCCAAGGTTATGCCAAGGAATCCAGGGTACTGGCGACGGCATCGAACAAACGCTCAAGCTCGGCTTCCGTGGTGCCAAAGGGAGGGCCGAACTGCAGGGTGTCACCGCCGTAGCGCACGTAAAAACCGGCTTCCCACAGCGCCATATGGGCATCGCGGGGGCGAATCGTCGGGTCGCCGTTACGCGGCGCAAGCTGCAGGGCACCGGCCAGGCCGTAGTTGCGAATATCGACGATATGTTGGCGGCCTTTCAGGGCGTGCAGTTTCTGCTCGAACACCGGGGCAATCGCACTGACCTGAGCGGGGAAGTCCTCACGCTCGAACAGCTCCAGCGCCGCCAGGCCAGCAGCACAGGCCACGGGGTGAGCGCTGTAGGTGTAACCATGGGGAAACTCGATGGCATGCTGCGGGCCACCGGCGTGCATGAAGGTGTCGAAAATCTCCCGGGAGGCGATCACGGCCCCCATGGGCACCGCTCCATTGGTGATCTGCTTGGCCACGTTCATGATGTCCGGCGTGACGCCAAACGCTTCGGCACCAGTGGTGGCACCGCTGCGGCCAAAGGCGGTAATGACTTCATCGAAAATCAGCAGAATATCGTGGGCGGTGCAGATTTCCCGCAGCCGATTCAAGTAGCCCTTGGGCGGCACGATCACCCCCGCCGAGCCCGACATGGGCTCCACGATCACGGCGGCAATGGTCGACGCATCGTGCAAGGCAATTTGATCCAGCAACGCATCGGCCAGCTCAGCACCGGTTTCCGCCTGGCCACGGGTATAGGCATGGCCCGCTTGCAGCGTATGGGGCAGGTGCGTCACGTCCATCAACTGGCCGTAGTGCTTGCGGTTACCGCCAATGCCCCCCAGGCTGGTGCCGCCGATATTCACCCCGTGGTAGCCCTTGGCGCGGCCAATCATGCGGGTTTTTTCCGGCTTACCCTTCAACCGCCAATACGCCTTGGCCATCTTGACCGAGGTATCGGCGGCTTCTGAGCCGGAGTTGGTGAAAAACACGTGATCCAGCCCGGCAGGCGTTAAGCTGGTGACCTTTTCCGCTAATTTGAACGCCAACGGGTGGGCCATCTGAAAGCCGGGGGCAAAATCCAGCGTGCCCAACTGCGCCGCTACCGCTTTTTGAATCTCTTCACGGTTATGGCCCGCCCCGCAGGTCCACAGGCCAGAGAGCGAATCGAACAGCTTGCGCCCCTGGTCATCGATGTAATAACGCCCTTCGGCGCCCGCAATCATGCGCGGGTTGGCACGGAAGTCCCGGTTGGCACTAAAGGGCATCCAATAGTGCTGATTCAGCGGCGCAGACGCCCCCCCATCACGGGATGCGTGCTCGGCGGCCTGCGTGGCGGATTGTCGTTGTACGTCCAACATGGTGTTCGTCTCCTCATGTCTGGCTGCCTGGCAATATGGCATGCAGCCAGCATGCGCCACTCGACACGTATGTAAAATTACGCTTTTCTTTTGTTCACGTTAGGGAATAGATACGTAATAGCGCGCGCTGAGGACTTGCCAGCGCTTGACGAAGACGCAAAATCGGCCTAACCATTATATTTATACGAATAAATACAATAAAAAATTGGAACATGCCCAAACGTTAATCTGCGCCTGAAACTCGGCCTACAAAGAAGGCTGCTAGCGCGTCAACGTTTGAAACAAAGCTCATGAACTCAATATAAACAAAGGGCTAAATCGCTATGAAACACGTAACTCCGCTCAAGCTATCGCTTTATGGCGGTATGATTTTCAGCTTCTTCATGCTGGAAAGCCCCGTCATCATGCTGGCTAATCGCATAGAGCCCATGGTGCTGGGACTCCCCTTTCTACTGGTCTGGAACCTTTTCTGGTGGTTTGCGTTGACGTCGCTATTTCTGGTGGCTTACTTCACCAACTGGGGTAGCCCTGAACCGTCGTCTGTTCACGCCACTCAGCAGCGGTAAGAAAAGGGGGTCACCATGACCGGCAGCTTAATCATCATTGCAGCCTTTATGATCATCCCACTCATGGTGGGCGTGTTATCGGCTCGACAGTCACAGGAAACCAGCGAGGACTTCTTTGTCCAGGGTCGTGCCATGGGCAGCATCGCGGTGTTTTTTACCGTGGCCGCCACCTGGTGGAGCGCGTTCGCGTTCCTTGGCTCCAATGCCACGTTTTATACCAACGGGCCCGTATTTCTTACTGCGTTAGCCTGGAACCTGCTGTTTGGCTTCATGTACTACTGGATTGGCAAACGAGTTTGGTTTTTAGGCAAACGATTCAACTATTTAACGCCTTCAGACTTGATCGGTGATTTTTATAACAGCGAAGCGCTGCGTATTACCGTGGCGGCGATTACGCTGATTTTCACCGTGCCTTATTTGCAGATCCAGCTAACCGGCGGCGCCTATTTAATCGAAGTCGCCTCCGGCGGGCTGATCCCTTTCTGGCTAGCGGCCCTGCTTTTCTACTTCATCATCATTATCTACGTGTGGATTGGCGGCATTCGTGCCATTGCCTGGACCGACGTGATCTATGGCGCGCTGCTGTTCTTCGGCATGCTCTACGCAGGCTATTACATCTCGACCCAGGTGGGTGGCCCAACGGCGCTGTTCGGTCAGCTTCAACAGAGCTCCCCCGAGCATCTCACCATGCCAGGGCCGAACGGCACGATGGGCTACCCCATGTGGTTCTCGCTGTTTGCCATTACCGCTATCGGGGCCTTCATGGGCCCACAAATCTGGCTGCGCATGTACTCGGTCAAACACGGCAAGCTGTTCAACTTGATGCCATTTTTGCTGGGTCTGGCAGCCTTTGCCTATGTGGGCTCGGTTCTCTCTGGCTATTCGGGCGTACTGCTCGAGCCCAACATCGCCAACCCCGACCAGATTCTGCCCATCATGCTCATGGAGTATGCGCCTTACCTGCTCGCGTCGCTGATCATGGCGGCGGGCGCTTCGGCGGCCATGTCCACGGCCAACTCGCAGATTCACGCAGTATCCACCGTGGTGACGATGGATATCTACAAACGCTACGTGAACCGCGATGCCACCCAGGCACGCATCGTCTACATCGGCCGTCTTTCGCTGGTGGGCTTCTCATTGGCCGCTTACATCATGGCGCTGACCGTGCCGGGCGTACTGGTCACCATTGGCATTGCAGCACTGGCGGGCACGGCCCAGTTGATCATTCCCACCCTCGGTGCCATCACCTGGAAAAAGGCCCATCCCACGGCCGCACTGGTGGGCTTGTGGGCAGGGGTGGCGTGTGTCCTGCTCATGACCTTTGGCCCGCTAAGCGCCCCCTTTGGCTACCACGCCGGGGTCTGGGGCTTGCTGCTGAATGCAGCGCTGTTCGTGGCACTCAGCCACGTGCTGAACCGCCGCGATACCGCCGTCGTGGAACGCTTTACCCAAGCACGCCATGACTACGATGCCGAGTATCACCCAGAGCGCTTGCCCGCCTACTCCCAGGCAGTGTCCACCAGCGCTAATCGCAAATAAGGAGTGGGTCGATGACTCAAGCCCCTGCTGCCGCGCCGCGCAGACCCAAGCTCGCCGAGCTGATCAGTGACGACATCAAGCGCTGGATAGCCGCAGAGTCGCTGGGGGAAGGCGACCGGCTACCCAACGAAAAAGCGCTGATGGAGCTTTACGGAAGCGCCAAGGGCACCGTGCGCGAAGCGCTCAAGATTCTCGAAGTCGAGGGGCTCATCACGTTGAAGACCGGGCCCAAAGGGGGCGCGGTCATCAATCAGCCGAGCATGGAGCCTGCCAGCCGCATGCTGCGTAACTTCCTGCACTTCCAGCAGTTGGATGGCAAGCAGGTGTACCAGCTACGCAAACTGCTGGAAGTCGAGCTGGCCGCTTCGGTCGTGGGACGGCTCACCGAACATGACTTCCAGCAGCTGGAAGCCAACATGGCGGCCTGCGCCTGCTGCGCCAGTGATGAAGACGACCACCGGCACCAGCGCTTTCTGGAGCTGGAGTTTCATCAACGGTTGGCCCATGCCTGCCCAAACCCCCTGCTCGCCTTCATGTGCCAGTTTCTGAACGACATGTTGCGCGATCTCGTGGTGATCAAAAAAGCCTACGTGCCCGAGCGCAAGCAGTTCGATCACGCCAACCAGGATTACCACCGCCAGCTGGTGGACGCCTACCGCGCGGAAGATACCCCGCGTGTGCGACGCATCATGGCCGAGCACATGGCCGATGCCGAGCACCACATGAGCGCACTGGAAACGGAAATGGCCGCCCAGATGCTGGTCAGCACCGCACTAACGAATAACTCGCACCATCGATCCAAGCTGCACGATCTGCCAACGGAATATACCGCCGTTTGATTCGGCGAGGAGACATGAGATGAACACCTACGTTACCCCCAGCCACCGCACCGACCTACGTACCGACAGCGACCGCCTTTGGGCGTCGCTCATGGAGATGGCCAAACTAGGGGCCACGCCCAAGGGCGGCGTGAACCGTCAGGCATTGACCGACCTGGAGCGCCAGGGCCGCGACCTGTTTATTCAGTGGTGCCGTGCCGAGGGCTGCACGATCCGCATTGATAATATCGGCAATATTTTTGCCCGCCGGGAAGGCAGCGACCCCAGTGCCAAGACAGTCATGGCGGGCAGCCACCTGGATACCCAACCCACCGGCGGCAAATACGACGGCTGCTTCGGTGTCATGTCGGGTCTTGAAGTCATTCGCACGCTCAACCAGCACAACATCACCACGCGCTCGTCCATCGAAGTGGTCGCCTGGACGAACGAAGAGGGCTGCCGCTTTCCTCCCTGCATGATGGGCTCTGGCGTCTTTACCGGCGAACTGGCGTTCGATGCCATGATGGCGCGCACCGACGCCGACGACATCACGGTGAGCGACGCTCTGGATGCCATTCACTATCGCGGCCAGGATGAGGTGTCGCCGGACGAGATCAAGGCATATTTCGAGCCTCACATCGAACAAGGCCCCATTCTCGAAGATACCGACACCACCATTGGCGTGGTCATCGGCGGGCTTGGGCAGAAGTGGTTCGACTTGACCCTGACCGGGCTCGAAGCCCATGCAGGGCCCACGCCCATGAACCTGCGCCGGGATGCCATGATGGGCGCGGCAGAAGTCACCCAGGCACTCAACCGGATTGCCCATGAGCATCAACCCCACGGGCGCGGCACGGTGGGCTGCATGACGCTGCACCCGGGCTCGCGCAACGTAATTCCCGGCCAGGTCAAGATGACCCTGGACATGCGCCACTGGGAACCCGAGGCCCTCATTGCCATGGGGCAAGCCGTGGCCAGCGCCGTGGAAGAGATTTGCCAACGTCACGGGCTGGAGTACGAACTGACCCCGACGGCCGATTTTGCCCCTGAGCATTTCGATCAGGCATGCGTGAATAGCGTGCGCCAGGCCGCTGAAAAGCTGCAGCTATCGCACATGGATATCATCAGCGGCGCAGGCCACGACGCGATGTTCATTGGCCGTGTTGCCCCCGCCGCGATGATCTTCATACCCTGCAAGGATGGCATCAGCCATAACGAGATCGAAAGCGCCACGCCCGAACACGTCCACGCAGGCTGTAACGTGCTGCTGCACGCCATGCTGGAAGCGGCAGGTATCGAGGATGGCGAATAGCATGGCAGACACCTTAGCAACCCTGACGGCCGTGGACGCTCTGGCGCGCTTCAGAGAGAGATCGCTCTCGCCGGAGACGCTGGTGGAGGACTGCCTGGCCCGCATCGAACGAGATAACCCCAGGGTCAATGCCTTCAGCTGTGTCAACGGAGAACAGGCCCGCCAATTAGCCGCCGAGTCCACTCGGCGCTGGCAGGCCGGGGCGCCCTGCGGGCCGCTGGACGGGATTCCCGTGACCATCAAGGATCTGACCTTGACCAAAGGGCTGCCGACTCGGCTGGGGTCGACGACCACGGCACCGGATGGCCCCTGGGAGATAGACGCGCCCATCAGCCGCCACCTGCGCAATGCCGGGGCCATCGTGATCGGCAAAACCACCTCGCCCGAGTTTGGCTGGAAAGGCGTCACCGACAACCCGCTGCACGGTATTACCCGCAACCCATGGAACACTGATCTCACACCCGGCGGGTCATCCGGCGGTGCGGGGGCGGCCGCGGCGCTGAACCTGGGCCTGCTTCATCAGGGCAGCGACGCAGGCGGCTCCATTCGTATTCCCTGCAGCTTTACCGGCACCTTTGGCATCAAGCCCACCTTTGGCTGGGTCCCCCAGTGGCCCGCCAGCGCCATGAGCACCCTGTCGCATCTGGGCCCCATGACGCGCACAGCAAGGGATAGCGCCCTGATGCTGAGCGTGATGGCCCAGCCGGATGCTCGGGATGGCTACGCTGGCAACCCCAGCGGGCCCGACTGGCTTACGCCCCCTCCGGCCAGCCTGCAGGGTTGGCGCATCGCCTTTAGCGCCAATCTCGGCTACGTAGACGTCGCGCCGGATATCGCCCAGCGCGTTGAAGAAGCCGTCGGTTACCTGGAAGCATTGGGCGCCACCGTCGACCGCATCGACCCTGGCTTTAGCGATCCGCTCAGGACGTTCAACACACTATGGTTTGCAGGCGCCACCCAGGCCGTCGAAAAGCTCGATGCACGGCAGCAAGCCGCGCTCGATCCTGGCTTTCTGGAGATTGCACGGCGCGGGCAGGACGTCTCACTTTCCGCCTACCTTGCCGCCCGCCGTGAGCGCAGCGAACTGACCGCCCACATGGCCGCCTTTCATGAGCAGTACGATCTGCTGGTCACGCCCACCATGCCCATCGCGCCTTTCGCGGCAGGCCACAACGTGCCGCCGGGCGGGCGCTATCGCGACTGGATGGACTGGACGCCGTTTAGCTACCCGTTCAACCTGACCCAGCAACCCGCCGCTTCCCTTCCCTGCGGGCTGGATCAGCAAGGGCTGCCGGTGGGCCTGCATTTGGTGGCCGGAAAATACCAGGACCTCAAGGTGCTGCACGCTGCACAGTTGCTTGAGCGCTATTTGCCGCCATTGACGCCACCTGAATACGCGCCCCCAGAACAGGCCTGACGCAGAGGCTAAACGTCAGCCAACTGCCTGCGTGCCAACTCGGCGAACTGTTTGCGCGAGGGTTTGAGCGCCACCTGCGGTGGCCAGGGTAGCCAGGCATCGGGGACCATGAAGCCCGGCAGCGCCTCGCGTACCCAGGCGGCCAGGGCCTTGTGGCAGAGCGCATCGGTTTGCGGTTCGATGAAGGCCACCGGGCGCTCGCCCCACTCCGGGTGGGGCACGGCCACCACCAGTGCCTGGGCCACGCCCGGGTAGTCGACCAGCCGCTGCTCGATGCTCTCTGGCTGTATGTTTTCACCGCCGGAAATGAACACGTTGTCGAGCCGCCCCTCGACGACGAGCGCCTGCTGGTCGTCGAAGTAGCCCCGGTCGCGGGTGGCGAACCAGCCCTCGTCGTTGACGGCGGGGTCCAGCGCGCCATCGGCCAGATAGCCGCTGAACAGCGTGTCGCCCTTGACCTGAATTTCGCCATCCACCACCCGCACCTGACGCCCCGGCAAGGGCTGCCCCACCACGCCAGGGTCGGAGGGCAAGCCGGTACACACCTGGCTGGCCATTTCCGACAGCCCATAGCTGACCTTGGGCGTCAGCCCCAGGCGCTGCAAGCGTTCGACCAGCGGCGCGGGAATGGCCGCGCCCCCCAGCAGCAGCTCGCGGAGCTGGGTGTGTCGAGGGTCGAAGCCTTCCCTCAATAGCCGCCAAAGCTGCGTCGGCACCAATGAAAGGTGGGTGATAGGCTGCTGCATCAGGCGCTCAGCCAGCGGGCGAGTCGCATCGTCCAGCACCAGCCGCCCCCCGGCCAGAAAGACCCGAAACGCAATGGCATAGCCCCCCACATGAAACAGCGGCAGCGAAAGCAGCCAGCCGCTATCCGGGTTCACAGGCATCAGCGATGCAGAACCCCGCGCCGAGGCCAGATGATTCCCCACCCGGTGCAGCACCGCCTTGGGCGGGCCGCTGGAGCCGGAGGTGAGGATGGTGTTGCTGCGCTGGCTCGCGTACAAGACCGGTGGCTCGCCGGGGTCGGCCTCCGCGCGGTAGTCGAGGGAGATCGGCGGCAGCTCGGAAGAGTAGGCAAAGTCGCTTTCCGGCTGGCACACCCGGGTGACCTGCATCCGCCGCGCCAGCGCCTGCTGCTGAGCCACGGGAAACGCCGGATTCAGCGGGCAGAACACCACCCCTGCCCGCAGGCAGGCCCAGGCCAGCAGCACGCCCTGCAACGACCCTCGGGTGGGTACCAAAAGGGGCATGCCCGGCATCAGGCCCTGCCTGGCCAACTGCTGGGCCAGGGATGCCACGCGCCGGTTCAGCGTGCGATAGCTCAGGCGCACCGCGCCCGCCTCCACCGCGATATGCTCCGGCGTCTGCTGGGCCCAGTAGTGAATGGGGCATGTCTCGGTCACGGGGAAAGCTCCTTGCAGTCGTCGCCAGCGGCGGCGTGGTAGAGGCAGTACAGCCGCGCGTGCCGCAACTTACCGGCTGGCGAGAGAAGTGATTCGCTGAACGCCTGGGCGGTATCCAGCCCCGCAGGCTCCTCGGGAGCCCACTGCCGGGCCAGGCAACTCAACTGCCCCAACCCCCATTGAGATTCGAAACTGGATGAGATCACCACCCGCAAGCGGTGGGCCCTGGCGCGCTGAACCAACGCCTGGCAAGCTGCGAACCCGCCAATCAGCGTCGGCTTGATGACCAGCGCGGTCAGCCGGGGGTGCGGCGCCCAGGCAGTGCCGCGCTGCAGGGTTTCATCCAGGGCGATGTCGATGCCCGTGGCGTCCGCCACGGCGATGCTGTCGGCCAACGTGGCACAGGGCTCCTCCAGGTAATCGATCTGGGAGGGCGACAGCTGCTGGCAAAAGCGTAGTGCCTGCTCGCGCTGCCAGCCACCGTTGGCATCGAGGATCAGCCGCGTGTTGGGTAGCCATCTGGCGAGGCTTGCGATCAAGGCCAGCTCCGCATCGCTCGGGTAGCGGGCCACCTTCAGTTTGATGCGCTCTGGTGGAGCGGCCTGCCATTGGGCCGCGCGCTCCGGCAGTGCACTCATCAGCGCTTGCGGGGAGCCCTGCAGCAATGGGTAGGGCGGCAGAGGAGCAGGCAGGAAAGCAGGCCAGCGGTGCCGGGCGCAGTCGAAACCAAACTGTACTGAAGGTAACGTTGGTTTGGCTGTCTCACCGCGCTCTATAGCCGCCAGGCAGGCCAGGCTCTCGGCGGTGGTGTCAGCGAGGCTCTCACGGGAAAAGCCAGGCAAAGGGGCTATCTCGCCCCACTGGCCGTTGATGGTGACTAACAGGCCTTCTCTGCTCGCCAACCGCTGACCTTTGAACATCAGCGGCTGGCGAAACGGTAGCGAGTAGCGGTAAAGCGCCAGCGCCATCAGGGGTTGCGCGGGTAGCGCGAGAAGTCCGGGCGGCGCTTTTCATTGAAGGCGTTGCGCCCTTCCTGCCCCTCGTCGGTCATGTAGAAGAGCATGGTGGCATTGCCCGCCAGCTCCTGCAGCCCGGCCTGGCCGTCGCAGTCGGCGTTCAGCGCCGCTTTCAGGCAGCGCAGCGCCATGGGGCTATGCTGCAGCATTTCACGGCACCAGCGCACGCTCTCTCGCTCCAGCTCGGCCACCGGCACCACGTGGTTCACCAGCCCCATCTCCAACGCCTGGGCGGCGCTGTACTGTCGGCACAGGAACCATATTTCACGGGCTTTTTTCTGGCCGACGATTCTCGCCATGTAGGCAGCCCCGTAGCCCCCGTCAAACGACCCCACCTTGGGGCCCGTTTGCCCAAAAACGGCGTTGTCGGCGGCGATGGTCAGGTCACACATCATGTGCAGCACGTGGCCACCGCCAATGGCGTAGCCCGCCACCATGGCGATGATCGGCTTAGGGCAGGTGCGAATGTCACGCTGGAAATCCAGCACGTTGAGGTGATGGGTGCCCGCCTCGTCGCGGTAGCCGCCGTAGTCGCCGCGAATGCGCTGGTCGCCCCCAGAGCAGAAGGCCTGTTCGCCCGCCCCGGTCAGCAGAATCGCGCCAATGGCGCTGTCGTGGCGCGCGCGGCCCAGGGCATGGATCATCTCGCTCACCGTTTGCGGGCGAAACGCATTGCGCACCTCAGGGCGATTGATGGTGATCCGGGCAATACCCTCTTCAGCGGTGTGATAGAGGATGTCCTGGTACTCCTGCGAGGCGTCCTGCCACTTGATGGGGGCATACAGCGCCTGTTCCGTGAGTCCTTCGATCATGCTGACCTCGTGCTTTATCAGGGGTGTGCATTATTTTTGATACGACCATATTCGCGAGCGGGCCTCAGCGCAGCCAGCCCACGATCACCAGAGCCAGCGCCAACAGGCTCAGCAGGGACGCCAGGCCGTACATCAGCCATTTGTTGCGGGTGTCCTGGCCCAGGCTCAGGTCGAATAGGCCATGGCGCAGCCGGTGGGCGGCATGAAACAGCGGCAAGCACACGGCGGCGCCGATGAACAGCACGCCGGGCAGGCTGAACAGCAGGCGGGAGGCCCGCTCGTGGCCAAGCGCCTCGGCGGGCAGCAGGCCCAACGGCAGCAATAGCCCGATGAACAGAATCACCGCAGGCAAGACCACGGCAAAACAGACGCCCCCGGCACTGAACAGCCCCCACCACAGGGGTTCGTCATAGGCTTGCCGTGGCTGACCCAGGGTTGCTTTTTGATGTGAGGTTTTCATGCGCCCACCCTCCCCAAGAGCCAGAACAACACGACCGCCACTGCCACGACTCCCGCCCACTGGCCAGCAACGATGGCACCAGCGGGCACGCTGCGCCCCGCCACGCGTAGCGGCATGACCCGAGGAAACAGCACGAAGAAGGTGGCCGCGTGATAGAGGCTGGCCACCAGCGCCAGCGCATTCAGCAGCAGCACCAGCGGCGAGCCCATGAAGGCCACCCAGCCCTGCCAGCTCGCCGGGCCCTGCAACAGCGCGAACACCCCTGCCAACAGGCAGAGAATGAAAAACACCAGCGGCACCACCGTGGCTTCGCGCAGCATATAGCGCTTGAAGAAGCCGTGCTTCAGCCACCAGTTGCGCTTCAGGGGCGGCAGCCGTTGTGATGATGATTTTTCCATATCTAATCTCCTACGCCTTTTCTAACTGGGCTATCTCAGTTAGTGACGGATATCCGATACCGTTGAGTGGGGCAGGTTGTAGCGAGGGTCTTTCGCCAAGGATGGCGAAAGTAGCGCCCATGGATGGGTTCACAGCGCCCTCGCGGAAACCTGCCGCACGGCAACGCGGTTTGGTTACCCCTACCCCTTGAACAGCGCGATCAGCGTATGTTTGGCGGCCTCGACCTTGCCCTGGTTGACCGCAGCGGCCGGGTCGACGTGCTTGGGGCATACCTGCGAGCAGAAGCCCACGAAGGTACAGCTCCAGACACCATCGTGGCGGTTGAGCTGCGCCATGCGCTGGCGTTTGCCCTGGTCCCGGCTGTCTAGGTTGTAACGGTGCGCCAGGGTCAGCGCCGCAGGCCCCAGAAACTCCGGGTTCAAACCAAACTGCGGGCACGCCGAATAGCACAGGCCACAGTTGATGCAGTTGGCAAACTGCCGATAGCGCGCCAGCTGTTCAGGCGTTTGCACATGGGGCTGCGCCTGGCCGGGATCGAAGGTCTGCACCGTGTCCTGTTCGATCAGGTAGGGCTTCACCGACGCCAGGTGCTCCAGGAACAGCGCCATGTCCACGACCAGGTCCCGCTGCACGGGGAAGTGCGCCAGCGGTTCGATACGAATCTCGTCAGGGTAGTCGCGCAGGAAGGTTTTACAGCCCAGCTTGGGAATACCGTTGACCATGACGCCGCAGGAGCCACAAATCGCCATTCGGCAAGACCAGCGGTAGCTTAGCGTGCTGTCCTGCTGTTCCTTGATATGGTTCAGCGCATCAAGGAGCGAGGTGCTGTCCTCCACCGCCACGTCGTAGGTTTGCCAGTAGGGTTCCGCTGCGCTGTCGGGCAGGTAACGCTTGATGCTGATGTGCTTGTTCATGCCTTGCCTCCCTTGGCCGCATCCCCGTAAACCCGAGCGGCCGGGGCCGAAAAGCGGGTATCCACCGCCTGCCAGCGCAGCTCGGCGGGCGCGTCACCCTGGTAAAACACCTGGCTATGCTTGAGATAGCCCACATCGTCACGGGCCTGCAGGCCCTCGTCCAGGCGCTGGTGGGCACCCCGGGATTCGCGGCGCTCCAAGGCGGCCAGGCACGACGCCTCGGCGATCTCCAGCCCATAGCCAAACTCCAGGCACTCCAGCAGCTCGGTATTGAATATCTTGCTGGTGTCACTGACCCGCACCTGGGCATAGCGCTGGCGCAGCTGGCGAAGGGTGTCCAACGCCTGCTGCATGCCTGCTTCGGTGCGGTAAATGCCGCAGCCGCTCTCCATGGCCTGCACCATGGCGTGCTTGAGCGTCACCCAGGATTCACCGCTGCCCTGGCCATCGCAGAGCGTGGCCAGCCGCGCCTGCTGCCGCTGGGCCTGCGCCTGCAAGACCGGCAGCGCCACCCAGTCGGTGCGGGCAGCCCGCTGGCTGGCCTGCTCCCCGGCCAAACGGCCAAAAACCAGCAGCTCGGTCAGCGAGTTGGAGCCCAGCCGGTTGGCCCCATGCAGGCCTACCGATGCACACTCCCCGGCGGCGTATAGGCCCGCAATGGTCGTTTCGCACTCGGGATCGGTTTCGATGCCGCCCATGGTGTAGTGCACCGCAGGCCGAATAGGGATCGGCTCCTTGACGGGGTCGATATTGATATAGGATTTGGCCAGCTCGCAGATGAACGGCAGGCGCTCATGCAGATAGTCGGCGCCCAGGTGGCGAAGGTCGAGATAGACCACGTCGCTGTCGCCAAACTTGCCGGTACGCCCGGCCTGCTGCTCCTGCCAGAACGCCTGGGAAAGCTTGTCCCGAGGCCCCAGCTCCATGTACTTGTTTTCCGGCTTGCCCAGGGGTGTTTCCGGGCCTAGGCCGTAGTCCTGGAGGTAGCGGTAACCCTCCTTGTTGAGCAGAATACCGCCTTCCCCCCGGCACGCTTCGGTGATCAGGATGCCCGAGCCGGGCAAGCCGGTGGGGTGGTACTGCACGAACTCCATGTCGCGCAGCGCCACGCCGTGGCGGTAGGCCATGGCCATGCCGTCACCGGTGACGATGCCCGCATTGGTATTGAAGCGGAACAGCCGCCCGGCCCCGCCGGTGGCCAGCACCACCGCCTTGGCACGCAACAGCAGCAGCTCGCCCGTGGCGACCTGCAGGGCAATGACGCCCACCACGGCCCCTTCGTGCACGGCCAGGTCCAGTACGAAGTACTCGTCGAAGCGTTCGATCTCGGGGTATTTCAGCGAGGTCTGAAACAGCGTGTGCAGCATATGGAAGCCGGTCTTGTCGGCAGCAAACCAGGTGCGCGCCGTTTTCATGCCACCAAAGCGGCGCACCTGTATGCGGCCGTCGGGCTGGCGGCTCCAGGGGCACCCCCAGCGCTCCATCTGCACCAGTTCCTGGTAGGCGTGGCGCACGAAGTAGTCCACCACGCCCTGCTCCACCAGCCAGTCGCCTCCGGAAACCGTGTCGTCGAAGTGCGCCTGAAACGAGTCCTCATCACTGGTCACCGCCGCCGCGCCCCCTTCGGCTGCCACCGTGTGGGAACGCATGGGATACACCTTGGACACCAGCGCGATGCGCTGCGCGTGACCGCCCTGTTTGGCCTGCTCGGCGGCCGCGATGGCGGCCCGCAGGCCCGCGCCCCCACCGCCGACGATGACGATATCCACATCCTGCTGCTGCATGGCACCCCCTTGTGCGGCTGCACTTCTCATGACGGACTTCTCATGACGTACTTCTCATGACGCGATTCCGGCCTGCGCACGGCCTGCCGCCCTGCTGATGAAGCGACGTTATCACAGCCCGACAGGCCCTCGGCCTTGATCTAAAGCATGATTGATGTAGATCAAATAAACCGCGACTTGCCTTGCCTATGCTTTCCCTGACACCCGTGAAACACCACGCTGAACCTCATCTCTGCTGTGCTCACTCAGGCAAGGCGCTACGGCTTGCCGATAACTTATCGAGAGGTCGCCATGAACCTCAGCGCTTCGCTCCGCACTCGCTGGCCGCTGCTCGCGCCACTGGCCACCACGCTGGTGATCGCCCTGCTGCCTACCCCGGCCGGGCTACCGCCCCATGCCTGGTACTTCTTTGCCATCTTCATGGGCTGCGTGGTCGGCCTGATTCTGGAACCCCTGCCCGGCGCGGTCATCGGGCTGGTTGGCATTACCCTGGTGGCGCTGCTTTCCCGCTGGGTGCTGTTCTCCCCGGAGCAGCTGGCCAATGACGGCTTCAACGCCGCCAACCAGGCCTTCGCCTGGGCGGTCTCGGGGTTCACCAACGCTACCGTCTGGCTGATTTTCGGTGCCTTCATGTTTGCCCTGGGGTATGAAAAGACCGGGCTGGGGCGGCGGATCTCGCTGTGGCTGGTGCACGCCATGGGCAAGCGCACGCTGACCCTGGGCTACGCGGTGATGATCGCCGATGGCATTCTGGCCCCCTTTACGCCCTCCAATACGGCGCGCAGCGCAGGCACCATCTATCCGGTCATTCGTAACCTGCCGCCGCTGTATGACTCGCACCCCAACGACCCCAGCATGAAGCGTATGGGCAGCTTCCTGATGTGGACCGCCATTGCGGCCACCTGCGTGACCAGCTCGATGTTTCTCACCGCCCTGGCGCCGAACCTGCTGGCCATCGCGCTCACCGAAAGCGCCACGGGCATCCATATCAGTTGGGGGCAGTGGTTCATGGCGGTGGTGCCGGTGGGGGTCCTTCTGCTGCTGTTGGTGCCGCTGCTGTGCTACTGGCTGTGCGCCCCGGAGGTAAAGGCCGGGCATGAGATCTCCGACTGGGCGGAAGGGGAACTGCAGAACCTGGGCCCGCTGACCCGCCACGAAATCGTGCTGGTCATCATGGTGGTCACCGCGCTGCTGCTATGGATCTTCGCTGGCGACCGGGTATCGGCGTCGCTGGTGGGGCTGGTGGTCATCTGCGGCATGCTGCTGACCGGCATGGTGAGCTGGAACGACATTCTCGACAACCGCGCCGCCTGGAACACCTTCGTGTGGTTTGCCACCCTGGTGGCTCTGGCGGGCGGCTTGAGCCAGGTGGGCTTCGTGGGCTGGTTCGGTAACGTGGTGGGTGGGCAGATCAGCCACTTCGACCCGCTGCTGGCCATGGTCGCCCTGGTGGTCATCTTCTATGTCCTGCACTACTTCTTCGCCAGCGTCACCGCCCACGTCACCGCCCTGCTGCCGGTCATGCTGGCGGCGGCGTCGGGCATTGCCGGGCTGGACATGCAGCTGTTCATTCTGCTGTTGCTGCCCACCTTGGGCTTCATGGGCATCCTGACCCCTTATGGCACCGGCCCCAGCCCGGTGTATTACGGCAGCGGATACTTGCCCAGCGCACTGTACTGGCGCCTGGGGGCCATCTTCGGGCTGCTGTTCCTGGTGGCCTGGCTGGCCATTGGCCTGCCCTGGCTACTGCTGATTCAGTGAGCCATGTACTGACTCAGTGCACCATGCGCTTGCCGCGCCTCAGCGCGGCAGCGTCTGTGCCAAGTGCTGTGCCAGTTGCTGTGACAAGTGCCCTGCCATGGCCTTGGGGTGTTCCACGTGCAGGTTATGGCCGCCCGGCAGCGCCCAGTGGCGCAGGCGCGGCGCGTGCTGCGTCAGGCGATTGGCCAGGGTGTTGAACTTAGGGTCCCGCAGGCCGGAGAAATAGCCAACCGGCAGCTCGGTCTCGGCCAGCCACTGCCAGAGAGAGGGCTGCCGACCCAGCGAGGTGGCCCGCAGCATGTGCGCCACGGCGGGGCCATGGTTGGCCAACCGGCGCTGAATCTGACGCTGGCGCTGTGCTGGCGTCAAATCGGCAAACACCGGCTGCTGGTACCATGCTGTCAGCACGTCGACCAGCGGCGACTGTTCAAAACGCTGCGCCCAGTGCTCATCGTGGGCGCGGCGCGCTTCCCGCTCTGGCGCGGCCAGCCCGGGGTGCGCGCTCTCCAGCCACAGCGCCTCCAGACCGGCGGGCCGTTGGCTGGCATGATAGAGCGCCAGCCGGCCACCCAAGGAGTAGCCCAGCAGGCCATAACGCCCCACGCCCGCCTCGGCCAGCGTGCCGCTGAGCCAGTCATGAACATCCGCAAAAGAGCCTACTGCAGGCGTGGTGGGCTGCCCATGCCCCGGCAGGTTCAGCGCCAGGCAGCGCACGCCCGGCAGCACTTGTTCCAGCGCCTCGCCAAGCGCCTGCCAATCGTCCCTATCGCCCAGCAGGCCGTGCAGCATTACCAGCGTAAAGGGCGGCGAAGGGTCAGGATGCATGGGCTGCCTCCCGGAGCCACGCGCCCAGAGCCTGCAGCGCATCGGTGGCCTGCTGATGGGGCACCGTGACCTCGATCAGCGTCACCCCGGCTTCCAGCGCCTGGGTGTAGGCCTCGCAAAACGCCGCCAGCGTGGTCGGTGCGGCATAGTTCAGATGAAACATGCGCGCCGCATGCTCGAACGCGAGCCCGTGGGGTTGGCGATAGTAGCGCTCCAGCAGGTCGCCCTCGTCCGGCACCGGCAGCATGTGGAAAATGCTGCCGCCATCGTTATTCAGCACCACCACGACCAGCGGCGCTTGGGCCCTGGCCAGCAGCGCCAGGCTGTTGAGGTCATGAAGCGCGCTGGTGTCGCCCAGAATCACCGTGGTGGGTTCATCGGTCGTGCAGGCCAGCCCGTACGCAGTGGCCAGCAGCCCATCGATGCCCGAAGCCCCGCGATTGGCCATCACCCGCAGCGGCGTCGAACGGGTAGAGCCCAGCATGTTCATCAGCCGGGCGGGCAGGCTGTTGCCCACGAACAGCGCCCCTCTGGCCAGTTGGGCCAGCTGATGACACACCCCCAGCTCGGAAAACTCCGCCGTATAGCGTTCGATGCCCTGGCGGGTGCGCTGCTGAAGGCGTGCCAGGGTATGCCAGGGGGGCTGGGCGGGCCCGGCGGGCAGCGTGGCGATGGCCTCGGCGGGCGTGCACACTAGCCGCTGGGTAAGGGTGAAGTCCGGGTCCAGACGCTGGGGCAACGGGTCGACCAGCCACGCCTGCTGCCAGGGGTGGCTTGCAATCATCTGGGTCAGGCGTTTGGAAATCAGCCTGCCGCCAAACTGCAGCAGCACGTTGGCGCGGCCCAGCTCGGCACTGACCTGCGGGTCCTGAAGGGCCAGGTCCATGTGCACCAGGTGGCGCGGGTCGCCGTGCAGCTGACTTTGCAGGTCGGCCAGCAGCGGCCAGCCCAACTGCTCGGCCAGGGCCGCAATGGGGGCCGCCTGTTGAGGGTCATCGATGCGCCCCACCACGATTACCCCACGCTGCCGGGTGAAGGCGGCGGGCCATGCCACCGGCAAGGCGGCGGGGGCGGTTTGCCAGGCGCTCCAGGGGGCAGCGCTGTGCTGCCAGCGCGAAAGCGGCGCCAGGTAGTCGCTGGCCGCCACGGGCGGGGCGGAGGGGTAGAGCGGTTCGCGGTAGCGGCAGTTGAAGTGCACCGGGCCCGGCAGGCGGTGCTGCCGCGCCATGGTCTGGTCGATCGTGCTGAGCAAATAGGCGGCGGGAATCTCGCGGCTGGGGGTCGGCAAGTCGTGGTGCGCCACCGTGTGGCGGGCGAAGATATCCCGCTGGTCGATGGCCTGGTTACTGCCGTTATCCAGCAGCTCGATGGGCCGGTCGGCAGACAGAATCACCAGCGGCACACCCAGCAGCGCGGCTTCCACCACGGCCGGATAAAGGTTGGCCACCGCCGTTCCGGACGTGGTGATCACCGCCACCGGCTGCTGGGCGCCTCGGGCCAGGCCCAGCGCCATGAACCCCAGCCCGCGCTCGTCGAAGTGAGTATGGCAGCGCAGCCCGGCGTGCTCGCTGGCCGCCATGGTCAGCGGGGTGGAGCGCGAGCCCGGCGCCACGACTACCTCGCGCAGCCCCCAGCGGTACAGCTCTTCCAACAGCAGCGACGCCCAAACGTGGTTAAAGGTGGCGTAATGCATCGGCTTATCCCATTCCCAGCAGCGAGAGAATATCGGCAATCTTGGCATCCAGCTCGTGCCACTCGTCTTCGGCCTGCGACCCCGCCACGATACCCGCCCCCGCATACAGGCGGATCGCCGTATCGCTGACCTGGGCACAGCGAATCGACACCGCCAGCTCGCTGGAGTCATGCCCCACGCGGCCAAAAGCACCGGCGTACCAGCCCCTGGCGTGGCGCTCCAGCTCACGGATTCTGGCCAGCGCCGCCGACCGCGGAGTGCCGCCGACCGCGGGCGTAGGGGGCAGCACGCTGAGCAGCTGCTGGTCGGTGATGAAGGGGTGCAGCTCGGCGTGAATTTCGCGGCGAATATGCTGCACGGACCGCAGCGGCACCACGTGGGCCTCCCCCATCTCCAGGCGCTGGGCCAGCGGCTCCAGCTGGGTCAACAGCTGCTGGTACACGCACTGGTTTTCCAGGCCGTTCTTTTTATCGGCCAGCAGCGCCCCGGCGAGCGCTTCGTCCTGCACCGTGTCACGCCCCCGCCGGGCCGTACCGGCCAGTGCCTCCGTGATCAGCTGCTGGCCCTGGCGGCGGTAGAGCCGTTCGGGGGAGCAGCCAATCAGCGCCGTACCGGGCGCCCACTGCACCCCGAAATGGAAGCAGTGCCGCGCCTCGGCCTGCCAGCGCCCCAGCAAGGCCCAGGGGCTGGGCACGCGCTCGGCGGTCAGGCAGGTTTCTCGGGAAAGCACCACTTTTGGAAGCTGCTGCAGCCGTTCGGGCTGGGTCACCTGCGACACCCAGCGGCCCCACTCCGGCCGAGTGGGCGTATCACACCGCTGGTAGCTGCCATGGGCTACCGGGGGCAGCGGCTGTTCCGGGGCGATGGCCGCCAGGCACGCCTGGGCGGCGGCCAGCTCTTCGGCGGGAGGGCGGTCATCGAAGCGCAGGTTCACGGAAAGCGTGCATCGCCCCTGCTGACGCTTGAGCAACACCCGGGGCAGTATGAAGCGGCAGTCACCAAACCCGGGCCAACCCGCCGACTGGGCATCGAAGGCCACCCCGCCGAAATAGTCGGGTGAGCCGCTGTCGGGCTGGGCTTGAGCTTGAGCTTGGGCTTGAGCCTGCATATCGACCTGCAGCGCCACCAGAGAGTCAAACGCTCGCGCTTCGCCCAGCACGGCATAGCCCGCCGCCGAGGCCTCACGCGGCTGCCAATAAAGGCGGGGCGTCACGCGCTGTGCGTTCAACCACCCCACCAAATCCTCCACCTCGCAGGGCACGCTCAGGCTCTGCGTACCCCGGCATGCCAAAAGGTCCAGCGCCGACAGCTGTGCTGCCAGCGCCTTCGCGGCCTGGATCACCTGCATAGTCGTTACTTCCCTGACAACCGATGCCTGATATAGGGTAGCACCCAGCGGTCGCCGCCATAGCGCCCGGCGTTGGCACCGGCCACCAGCAGGAAAAAGCTCAGGGCGATCATCCAGGGGTTGGTGGACACCGTGCCCGCCATCAAGAACGACATGTTCATGACGATAGCAAAGAAAGCGGCATAGCAGGTCAACACGCCCACGATCAGCCCCAGCCCCACCAGCACTTCCCCCAGCGGGATCATCACGTTGATCACATCCGCATACGGCAGCGCGACATGCTCCAGAAACGCCACGTAGTTGGGGTAGACCATACTGCCTTCGCGCATGACCGGGTTGGCCACGGCGTTGCGCAAAAACCCTTCGGCATTGAAGCCGCCGGTCATCTTGCCGATGCCCAGGGTCAGCCAGGTAATGCCCAGGTACAGCCTCAACAGTAGCCAAACCAGGGCAGCATATTTGTTTTGTCTGAAAAACTCGCCGATCATCGCGTAGACTCCTGCCACGTTCACTTTCAGGGGGAAGCCCCAGTGTGCGTCAGGACGGATACCTCTTTTTTGACCCAGGTCGTGGTTTTTGCCATTAATGATACAGAGTTGAATGTTTACTCTGCCCGATGGCTACACCGACCGGCCACGCTGACCAGTTCAGCGACTGCAACAGGAATGCTCACCATGGAACACACCACCCCACACCGCCCACTTCATGCCTGGTTGCTCGCCGCACGGCTGCGCACCCTGCCGCTGGCCTGCGCCTCGATCCTGCTGGGTTCGGGCATGGCGGCGCAGGCGGGTGGCTTTCAGGGTGGGGTGCTGCTGCTGTCGCTGCTCACGGCCATTCTGCTGCAGGTGCTTTCCAACCTGGCCAACGATTATGGCGATGCCCAATCGGGGGTGGACGATGCTAGCCGCACCGGCCCCGTGCGGGCGGTGGCCAGCGGGCTATTGACCCCAGACGCCATGCGCCGGGGCATGCTGCTCACCGGGCTGGCGGCGGCCATAGCGGGGTTATCGCTGCTGTTCGTCGCTTTTGGCAGCGACCTGCGCAGCTGGCTGGTGTTCGTGCTGCTGGGAGCCGCGTCCTTGCTAGCGGCCATCACTTACACCGTGGGGCTGGGCGGCAAGCCGTATGGCTATCGTGGGCTGGGGGATGTGGCGGTGTTCGTGTTTTTTGGGCTGCTGGGCGTGCTGGGTACCCTCTACTTGCATACCCAGAGCCTGAACGGGCTGGCCATACTGCCCGCCGCCGTGTGCGGCTTGCTGGCCACCGCCGTGCTCAACGTCAATAACGTGCGCGACATCCACAGCGATGCCCGCCACGGCAAGATGACGCTGGCCGTGAGGCTGGGCAAACGGCGGGCCGTTCTCTACCACTGGGCGCTTCTGGGCGCCGCCCTGCTGCTGACGCTGGGGTATCTGGTGTGGCTGCCCGTGCCCTGGGTGGGCTGGAGCTGCCTGGTGGTGGCCAAGCCGCTCTACGACGCCGGGCGCACGCTCAGCCGCACCGAAAATGGCGAGCAGCTAACGGGCATGCTCAAGAAAACCGCGCTTTCCACGCTGGTTTACAGCCTGCTGCTCGCGGTGGGGCTGGCGCTTGCCTGACGGCGGCTTGGAGCCAAGGGCCTGGGGCCTTACAGCACTACCTCATAGCCTTCGAACTTGGGCGGGCCGAGGTAAATGCCTTCCGGCGATTTGGCATTGGCGTGGGCCTTGCGGAAAGCCTCTGACTTGGTCCAGGCGCGGAAGGCCTCTTCAGATTCCCACACGCTGTGGGAGATGAACACGGTGTGCTCTTCCTGGCTTTTGCCCTGCAGCATGTGAAACTCCTTGAAGCCCGGCACTTCCTCCAGGTGGGAATCGCGGTTGCGCCACACCTCCAGAAAATCCTCTTCGCGGCCTGGGGCAATCCGAAAACGGTTCATGGCAATGTACATCGAGACTCTCCTGTTGATCGGGAGTAGATAGAGTGATTACGCCAACGCTGGCTTGATGGTAACGTCTTCCGTTCATCACGAATAGATTGCGACGAACAGGCGTTACGGCTCATGGCTCAGGCACCCCTTCAGGTCGTTTGGTTCAAACGCGATTTGCGCATTCACGATCACGTACCGCTGACCAACGCCGCAGCGGTAGGCCCGGTGCTGCCGCTGTTTGCCATCGAGCCCGACCAGTGGCAAGCGCCCGACAGCGCCCTGCGCCACTGGCAGTTTGCCGCCGATTCGCTAGTTGACCTGGCCCAGGCGCTCGACACCCTGGGCCTGCCGCTCTGCCTGTGGCAAGGCGATATGCTGGAGTGCCTGGCCGCCCTCAAAGCCCACTACGGCGAACTGGTGCTGCACTCCCACCAGGAGACCGGCAACGCCTGGAGCTTCGCGCGGGACCAGCGCGTTCAGGCCTGGTGCCAGGCCCACCAGGTGCCCTGGCAGGAAGCCCGCCAGCAGGGCGTGATTCGCGGGTTGAGCAGCCGCACCGGGCACCAATCCCGCTGGGAAAACCACTGGGAAACTCTGATGGCCGCCCCCACCTGCCCCGCGCCACAAGCAGCGGTGGCCGCACCCGGTTGGGAAGCCTTTCATCACGTAGACGTAACGCAACTGCCCTCGCTGACCTTGGGGTTCGATACCACGCCCTGCCCCCAACGCCAGCGCGGCGGGCGCAGCGAAGGCCGCGCGCTGTGGTTGAGCTTTATTACGCAGCGCGGGCGGCGCTATCGCGGCTCGCTTTCCAAACCGTTATTGGCCTGGGAGTTTGGTTCGCGGCTCTCCCCGCACCTGGCCTGGGGCACGCTCTCGATGCGCGAAGTGGTGCAATCCCTGCGCCGCCAGCGCCAAAAACACGCCGACGACACCGCCTGGGCCCGCTCGCTGCGCGCCTTTACCTCGCGGCTCTACTGGCACTGCCACTTCATTCAAAAGCTGGAAAGCGAACCCAGCATCGAGCAGCAAACCCTGCACCCGGCGCTGCGCGGCCTGCGGGAGCGCGACCCGGAACACCCGCACCTGATCGCCTGGAAACAGGGTCAAACCGGCGTGCCGCTGGTGGATGCCTGCATGCGCAGCCTGACCGCCACCGGCTGGATCAACTTTCGCATGCGCGCCATGCTGCTCTCCCACGCCACCTTCGGCCTGGGGCTGCACTGGGTTGAGCCAGCCTTACATTTGGCGCGGCTATTCACCGACTTCGAACCCGGCATTCACTACCCCCAGGTGCAGATGCAGGCAGGCGCCACCGGCACCAACGCCCTGCGGGTCTACAACCCCATCAAGCAAGCAGAAGATAACGACCCTACCGGCGAATTCATCGCCCGCTGGGTGCCGGAGCTTTCGCCCCTGCCCCAGGAATGGCGCGCCAAACCCTGGGCACTACCGGAAAGCCTGCAAAAACGCTTCGGCTTTCAGCCGGGCGTTGACTACCCCATCCCCAACGACTTCGAAGCCGAAGCGCGCCACTGGAAGAAGATGTTGTACGAACTGCGCCGAACGCCGGAAGCCCGCGATGCCAGTCAGGCGATTGTGGAGAAGCTGGCTAGTCAGCGGCGGCCTGCGGCTCGGCGTGGTAAAAAAGCGAAGGCTGATAATCGGCAGCAGCTTTTGTTGTTTGGTGAGGGCGGGTTAGTGGATAGGTAGCTATTATACTTGGATAAGGCTCACTATTCTCTTTGATAGAGGAAGTGGCCACATTAGCACCGACTCAGCATAGCTAATCATGCGTCCCAGTGGCGATCGCATTCTATTTAACAAGGCCATTACCTACACGCGTCGCATCGAGCAAACCAGGACATAAGCAAAATGCTTTGGCTAATTTATTGCTTTAACATCTCTAACCAAGCGTTTAGATACACGACTTTACCTTGCCTGCGACCTGTTCGAGAAACTGTCAGAATGTGTTTTCTCAGTTGACCATAAAGTTTCTAATTTTGATTAAGTAAAATGCTTTAATCCACCCTAGTGAGCGAAGCTAACGATTTGAATCAGTTGTTAGGCTGGGCGGTCACTCAACACAGCCATAATTTTTCATTGCCCCAAGCTGCACTGCCGTGAATACAGGTATGAGGTTAGTGCCAATCATTAGGCCTTTTCTCTCTTTATAGGTATGAAATATGCCTACTAAACGAGTAAGAGACCAGTCGTTAGAAAACTCATGCCCAGCAGGCCAAGCAAATATGCCACCACCACTTACGCCGCGTGGGCTAAGGGGATTCATTTTTTTGCCATTTAATGGGGAGACGGCATTTTTCTTACGAAAGTGAATGACAAGATTCGATTCACTATTTAAACCAAGTTCGTCGTATATTTCACTTCTTGCAGAAAGGCCACGGTAGGATGCAAACTCGGAGCTAAAAAAATCACCTTTTTGACGCGCCTTGCTTGCAGGGTAGCCGCATACAGAATAAACACCTGGCTCGGCTAAATCATGAACAATATCGCACCTAGATTGATGTAAAGGCTTGAAAAAAGCAGTTAGGCTTCTAGCATAATTAGTGTCCAGCTTGAAATAAGCTATATCAACAGCATCTTCCTCCCTTTTGCTTTCAGGCAATAAATCCACATATGCCATATATCCATCAATTGCAGATATGCCATGTATAGTCGGGGCCATTAAGCTACCATACTCTGCTATATCGGTGACATGTGCTGCGGTTAAAAGAAAAGGGGCTCCTTGGAGCTCAATAAATATACCGGTTCCAATCTGCTCGATTTTTCCAGAGCTTAAGTGCTCCACGAAAATAGGGACAAGAGAGTCATGTGGGTCGACAGCGTACATATTGAGCCTAACACCTAAATAACCGGCAGCTTAACAGAGCGAAGAGCAGTGTAGTCTGTCCGGCACAGCAGGCGCCTAGTTGATTGATTTTTTATATTTCATTGTCAGACACGAAGTTCGTTATATGATCATCATCTTCTAGCAAGAAGAGCAAATCCTGAGAAGCATTTTGGAAAACTTCTTGGACTATTCCATGAATCCCATACCATTCTTCTGACTTCATACGATCAGAATGAATCGTGTCATCAGAAAAATCCACACCACCAGCAGCTGCCTTCTGAGCAAGAAAAAAGGCCTCATCAAATGAAATTGGTGTATCTAATTTGTGCGCCAACCGGTTTCTTATCCCATTTACCTCATGGAGAAAGCACGCCATTTCATTATGAATCAGCCCTCTTGCTTCAGCAGCATTAATTTTTCTGTAAAAGCTCCAATCGAAATACTTACCTTTATCGGAGTCTTTAGGGGTCGTTTCGAGCATTAATACCAACACTGACTCAAGAATCAGGTGACCGGCCAAGAATGCACCCAGCACCTCATTTTCAAACAAAGAGGCTATGTGATCTATGCTGGGTTTAGTCCTTTCTTCCCACGGATCTTTCATAGTTTTGAAACCTAACAGGTATTAGGCAGCGCCTTCTATGATTGGATGAAAGCGCCGACATGATTTTCCTAAAATATAGCCTGCCTCATGCTCCCAAACCTTTGATTTTCATATTTATTAATTTTTTAGGCTGCATATCTAAAACTCGCGCTTCACTGTATTTGCAACACCTCCTCATTGGAAGGCCACATGTCTTGCTATTTTTCTCATCCACCCTACGAACTCCAGATTGGCACAAAATTCTTAGGAAATCTAACTATCTCGGCTTTGAGCTTTCAACCCACCCATCGCCAACAGCTTACGCTACCTGACGATGGGCGGGCTTAGTGCCGCTTAGAAGGCTACTAGCTAAGCGCTTCCAACGATTCCTCGATAATGCTCAGCCCCTCCTCCAGCACCGCAGACGATACCGTCAGCGGCACCAGGATGCGGATGCTGTTGCCGTAGAAGCCACACGACAGCAGGATCAGGCCTTTCTCCCGTGCTTTGGCACATAGCGCACCCGTCATCTGAGCATCTGGCTTGCCTTCGCTATCAAGCAGTTCGAACGCGGCCATGGCGCCGAGTTGGCGACCGTGGGCGACGGCGGGGAAGCGTTCTTCCCAAACGGCGAAGCGTTCGGCCAGCATCTTACCCATCTGCTCGCTGCGGGCCAGGATGTTCTCTTCTTCGATGGCGTCGATCACCGCCAGGGCCGCTGCGCAGGAGAGCGGGTTGCCGCTGTAGGTGCCGCCTAGGGAGTTGGGGCCGGAGGCGTCCATCACCTTGGCGGTGCCGACCACAGCAGAAAGCGGCATGCCGTTGGCGAGGCTCTTGGCGGTGGTGAGAATGTCCGCTTCGATGCCGCTGTGTTCCAGCGCGAACAGCTTGCCGGTACGGGCGAAGCCGGACTGCACTTCGTCGGCGATCAGCAGAATGCCGTGCTCGTCGCACAGGGTGCGCAGGGCTTTCAGGTAGTCCGGTGAGGCGATGTAGAAACCGCCTTCGCCTTGTACCGGCTCGATGACGATGGCCGCCGTGCGGTGCGGGGCGATATCGGTCTTGAACAGCGTGCGAATGGCGTTCAGCGAGGCTTCTTCGCTGATGCCGTGCAGCGGGTTGGGGAACGGGGCGCGGAACACATCGCCCGGCATGGGGCCGAAGTCGTTCTTGTAGGGCAGCACCTTGCCGGTCATCGCCAGGGTCATCATGGTGCGGCCGTGGAAGGCGCCATCGAAGGTGATGATGCCGGTGCGGCCAGTGGCAGCGCGGGCGATCTTCACGGCGTTTTCCAGCGCTTCGGCGCCGGTGTTCACCAGCATGGCCTTGCGCTCGGGGCCGCGTACCGGCGTCAGTTCGCAGAGCTTTTGGCACAGCTGCACGTAGGGCGCGTAGGAGATCACCGCGGCGCTGGTGTGCATGACTTTCTTGAGCTGCGCTTCCACGGCGGCCACGATTTTCGGGTGGCGGTGGCCCAGGTTGAGCACGCCGATGCCGCCCGCGAAGTCGATCCAGCGGTTGCCGTCGGCGTCCCACAGCTCGGCGTTTTCGGCACGCTCGGCAAACTGGGTGGTGGGTGTGGCGGCACCGTTGGCCACGAAGCGGTTTTTCAGGTCGTTCAGTTCTTGGTTAGTCATCATCGTTCTCTTTACAGGCCGCCTACGCAGACGTATTTCAGTTCGGTAAATTCATCCAATCCGTGGTGAGAGCCTTCACGGCCCAACCCGGACTCCTTCACGCCGCCAAACGGCGCCAGCTCGGTAGAGATCAAGCCTTCGTTGACGCCGACCATGCCGTATTCAAGCGCTTCCATGGTGCGCCAGATGCGGCGGTAATCCGTGGCGTAGAAGTAGGCGGCCAGGCCAAACGGCGTGTCGTTGGCCATGGAGATGGCTTCTTCGTCCTGCTTGAAGCGGAACACCGGCGCGACTGGGCCGAAAGTCTCTTCATCGGCCACGGCCATTTGGGTGGTCACATCCGCCAGCACCGTGGGGGTGAAGAAGCGCTCGCCCGCCGCGTGGGGCTGGCCGCCGCACAGCAGCCGTGCGCCTTTATTTATCGCGTCATCGACGTGGCGCTGCACTTTATCCACCGCTGCTTGGTTGATCAGTGGGCCGATGATGCTGCCGTCGGCCAGGCCGTCGCCTACCTTCAGCGCGTTCACGCGTTCGGTGAGCTTGGCGACGAAGGCATCGTAAATGCCGTCCTGCACCAGGAAGCGGTTGGTGCATACGCAGGTTTGCCCGGCGTTGCGGAATTTGGAGGCGATGGCTCCGTCCACGGCGGCGTCCACGTCGGCGTCATCGAAGACGATGAACGGGGCGTTGCCGCCCAGCTCCATGGCAGTTTTCTTCACCGTGCTGGCGCACTGGGCAAGTAAGTGCTTACCCACCGGGGTAGAGCCGGTAAACGACACTTTGCGCACCCGCGCATCGGTGGTGAGCACTTCGCCCACGGCGGCGGGCTTGGAGGCCGTCACCACGTTGATGGTACCGGCGGGCAGGCCCGCTTCCAGCGCCAAGTAGGCGGCGGCCAGCGCGGTGAGCGGGGTGGCTTCGGCGGGTTTGATGACCACGGTGCAACCGGCGGCCAGGGCCGGGGCGCACTTGCGGGTAATCATCGCCAGCGGGAAGTTCCACGGGGTAATCGCGGCCACCACACCTACCGGCTCGCGCAGTACCAGCAGGCGCTTGTCGGCACCGTGGCTGGGCAGGGTTTCCCCGGCCATGCGCTTGGCTTCTTCGGCGAAAAACTCGATGAACGAGGCGCCGTAGGTCACTTCGCCCTTGGCTTCCGCCAGCGGCTTGCCCTGCTCCAGAGTCATCAGGCGGGCCAGGTCGTCGGCGTGCTCATTGACCAGCTCAAACCAGCGGCGCAGCAGGGCCGAGCGCTGTTTCACCGGGGTGGCGCGCCAGGCGGCACCGGCTTCGTAAGCGGCGGCCACAGCGTCGCGGGTGTCGTCGGCGCTCAAGTCCGCCACATGGGCGATGGTCTCGCCGGTGGCGGGGTTGTCCACCGCAAAGGTCTGCTGGCCCTTGCGCCATTCACCGCCCACCAGGGCCGGTACGGCATCGTGCAACCACTGTTCGATAAAACTCATGGCGTGCTCCTACTATTAGGGTGTTGGAAGGGGTTTATAGATCCGCCAGCATGTGGCGGTCGCTGTAGGCGCGGCCGTAGGTACGCAGGGCGTGGATGTACAGCCCCACCCCGAGCAAAGACCAGCCCGCGAAGATCGACCACTCCGCACCGCTCAGGGCCGCCGGGCTACCGGGCAGGTAGAGGCAGGCCATGCCGAAGGAGAGCACCACGGCCAGGGTGCCGCACAGCTTGCCGTGACGAATGCGGAACGGGCGCTCCATCTCCGGCTCGCGAACCCGCAGCACCACGAAGGAGATGGCCACGAACAGGTAGGCGATCACGATGCCCAGGCCACCGGCATTGACGATCCACACCAGCGCCGGACGGCCGAAAAACGGCGCGATACAGGAGAGAAAGCCCATCAGGAAAATGGCGTTGGTGGGCGTTTTATAGCGCGGGTGCAGCTTGGCAAACGGCGCAGGCAGCATGCCCGCTTTGGCCAAGGCGTAAATGGCCCGTGAACCGCCAATGTAGAAGGCGTTCCAGCTGGTGATGATGCCCGCAATACCGGCCAATACCATCAGGTTGCTGGCCCAGGGGGCGTTGAACAGGCTGCCCATGGCATCCGGCACGCTCAGGGAGCTGGCGGCCAGCTCGGTGCTGTTCAGGGCCAGACTGGTGGCCAGGATGATCAGCGCGTACCACACCACCGCCAGGATCACCGACATCATCAGTACCTTGCCGATGGCCTTGTACGGCAGGTTGATCTCTTCGGCGGCCTGGGGAATCACATCGAACCCCACGAACAGGAACGGCACCATGACCAGCACCGCGACGATGCCCGCCACCACGCCGGTATCGGCCTGGGTGAACAGCGGCATCATGTTGATGGTTTCGCCTTCGAACAGCGCCCCCGTGACAAACATGACGCCCACCAGCAGAATCATGCCCGTGACGACTTTCTGAATCAGCGCCGCGGTGGTTACGCCGAAGTAGTTGATGATCATCATGGCCAGCGAACCGCCCACGCCCACGGCGACCCAGGTGGCTTTCACTTCCCAGCCGGCGATGGTCCACAGGTGGCCCACGGCGTAGTTGGGGGCCAGGTGCTCGATGACCGTGGGCAGCGCCACGGCTTCGAACGCCACTACGCTCAAGTAGCCCAGAATGATGGCCCAGGTGCACAGGAACGAGGGCAAGTGGCCCAGGGCGCGGTAGCTGTAGACGTGCTCGCCGCCCACCCTGGGCATGGCCGAGGCCAGCTCGGCGTAGGTGAGGCCGACCATCACGATCGCCAGACCGCCGACGATAAAGGCTAAAATAGCGCCCAGGCTACCGGCGGATTGAATGGCGGTGCCGGTCAGTACAATCCAGCCCCAGCCGATCATCGCGCCAAAGGCCAGGGCCAATACGTCGCCCCGGGCCAGCACTCGGACGAGCTTGTCCTGTTCAGAAGAGGGAGTCGTCATTATCGTTTTCCTGCACGTTTTTGGAGATTATGGTTGGCGCTCTGGGCGCAGTGTCCTGATTCCGACAAGGGAATAACGTCACGCTAGCAGGTGGCTGCCAAACCGCGTAATGGACCACTTTGGCGTTCGACTAGACCACTTTTTTAATGCACCATGGAGGTGCATGTTCCGCATGATGCTTTCGTCTAAGAGGCTGATCGTGAGCGGCCTGGCAGAAAAAAAGAGGCAATTTCATGGATCGCGAGCGGGTGTTGCACCAATGCGTACAACTTTATGCACTGCAGCCTGAACGGCTCAGCAAGCAGGTACGAATAGAGCAGGCGCTGCGCCAGGCCATCATTCAGCAGTGGCCTGGTGGGCTGCGGCTGCCTTCGCACCGCGCCCTGGCAGAGGCCTTCGGCGTGGCCCGCCAAACGCTGGCCCTGGCCATGGCCACCCTGCAGGAGGAGCGCCTGCTGACCACCGGCCACGGCCAGGGCACCTGGACCTGCAAGCCCAGCGCGCCAGCGCACGAGCCCCCGCTGCCGCCTCGGCTTTCGCGTCGCGCTCAGCGCGTCTTGCAGGGGCCTGGGGCCAGCATGATTCAAAGCGGCGCTTTCGTGCCGGGCATCCCGGACATTGCCCAGTTCCCGATGCGCAAGTGGCGCCAGCTCTATGCCAGCGTCACGGTGCCGCAAAACGCCCTGCTGCTCTCCTACTCCACCGGCGGCTACGGGCCGCTGAAGCGGGCCATCCGCGAATTTCTGGCCCGCTGGCGCAATATTCACTGCGATACCGAGCAGATCATCATTACCGACGGCACCCACAATGGCATCGAGCTGTGCGCCGTGGCCCTGGCGGATGTGGGCGACACGGTGGCCATGGAGTCGCCCTGTTACTGGGGCGCGCGCAACGTCTTCACGGCGGCGGGCTTGAACATCGACATGCTGCCCTGGCGGCCGGACACGGGCCATACGCTGCCCACCGCTTCCAGCCCGGTCACGCTGGCTTACCTCACCGGCTCGCACCACTACCCGCTCAGCGTGCCGACCCGTGCTGCCCACAAGCAGCGCTTGTGCGAGGCGCTTGCGCCCCGCTACGTGGTCGAGGATGACTACGAGTTCAACCGGGACGATCATGCCAATCTACTTTTTGATACCACCTCTGAGCGCCATTTGCTGGTAGGCTCGTTCTCCAAGATGATGTTTCCCGGCCTGCGGCTGGGCTATCTGGTGGTGCCACGCCACTTGGCGGGGCCGATGAACCGCCTGCGCAGCGAGCTGTTTCGCGAGGGCCGCATGCTGGACCAGGCGGTGCTGGCCCAGTTCATCTTCGACGGCGACCTGGATGCCTGGTGTCGGCGTATTCAACGGGATTATCTAGGCCGCCAGCAGGTGCTGCACGACCAACTGTGCTCGCTGCCCCAGGTGCGCTCGGTCTCGCCGCCCAGCAGTGCCATCAGCCTGTGCGTGGAGTTCGCGCCGGGCGTCAACGACGTGGCCATCGCCCAGGCGCTGCTGAAAGAGCACTTGATCGTGCGGCCTTTGAGCCCGGTGTGCGCCGCCTCTGACCCTCGCGTGGGCCTGGTGATGGGGGTGGGTATGCTGTCGGGGGAAACCCTGGCACGCGAAGCGCAGCGCCTGCGCCGCTGCCTGGAACCACTGCTGCGCCAGGGGCACTGACCCCGTATAACCATTTATTCATAAGGAACGTCCTATGCATCGCCCTGTTGATAACTCTCTGGCCTGGCGCCTATGGTTGAGCATCGCGGCGCTGTTGCTGCTGTCGGGGTGTGCCTCATTGGCGCCCAGCCCGCCACAGGACCAGAGCAACATCTGCGAAATCTTCCGCGAGCAGCCCAGCTGGTACGACTATGCGCGGGAGTCTCAGGAGCAGTGGGGCACGCCGATTGCCACCCAGATGTCGTTCATTCAGCAGGAGTCCTCGTTCCGTAGCCATGTGCGCCCCGACCGCAAGCGCTACCTGGGCTTCATTCCCGGCCCGCGCCCTTCATCGGCCAGGGGTTATGCCCAGGCACAGGACCCGGTGTGGGGCGAATACCGCGACCAGGCTGGCAGCATGTTTGCGCGGCGCACTCACATGAAGCACGCCACCGACTTCATCGGCTGGTACAACGCCCGCACCCGCGCGCAAACCGGCATTTCCCTGAGCAACCCCGAACACCTTTATTACGCCTACCATGAAGGCGCGGGCGGCTATCAGCGTGGCACCTACCGCAATAAGCCCCACGTGCTCAGCGCGGGCCGCCAGGTCGCCCAGCGAGCCGGGCGTTATCAAGCCCAGCTGAACAGCTGTGAAGCCGAATTTCAGTGTCGACGCTTCTACCAGGTCTGGCCCTTTTGCCGTAGCTGAGGGCACGCATCATGACCCTGTTGGTAGGTAGCTTATTCGTTGGCGTGGTGTTTTTTACTTCCCTGCTGTCTGGCGTGTTTGGCATGGCGGGCGGGCTGGTGTTGCTGTGGTTTCTGCTGGTGATCTTCCCGGCGGGCACCGCCATGGCCGTACATGGGGTCATTCAGCTGACCGCCAATGCGTCGCGGGCGTGGCTATCGCGACACTTCATCGTCTGGCGGATCGTGGCGCTCATGACACTGGGGGTTACGAGCGCCGCCGGGTTACTGCTGCTCTTCAACTACGCACCCAACGCGGCGACGGTGTCGCTGCTGATCGGCCTGATGCCGCTGCTGGTCTGGATGCCCAAACACTGGTTTCAACTGGACGCCAAACGTCCCAGCCATGCCGTGTGCTGCGGCCTGGCCTCCGGCGGCCTGACCATCGCCGCCGGGGTGTCTGGTCCGCTGATCGACATCTTCTTCGTGCGCTCCCACATGGACCGCCGCCAGGTGGTGGCCACCAAGGCGATGATTCAGGTCGTCGCTCACTCCATCAAGATCATCTTTTACCTGGGGGCAGCGCTGGCACTCAGCGCTGGCGAGTGGGCCATGGTGTTGCTGGCTGCGCCCTTTGCCATGCTGGGCACCCAAACCGGCACGCGGATCCTGCACCGCCTGACCGATGCCAACTTCCGCACCTGGACCCGCTGGATCGTCACCGGCATTGGGGTGTTCTACTTCCTGCAGGGGGTTTACCTGCTGACACGCTAAGCGTTGATGGCACTTACAGCACCCATGGGTTGGCGAATGTCAGCCTGCCCGCTCATAGCCTGTGATTGACACTGCGATTGAAGGAGGCTATCTTCACCAAAGATGCAAATGAGAAACACTCTCTTTTTAGCCATCCCCCTGGCAGAGAAAGAGCCGTTGAGGTGAAGGAACGTCCCATGACCAGTGAACAGCGCCAGCTTCGTCAAACCCTGCTGTTTTTACGCACGTCGTTTGAAGCCGTTCAGCACTCGATTGCAGGACGGCTGGAAGACCCGCTGCCCTGCTGGCTGGATAGCAGCATGCTCTCCCTGCTCTCCCGCGAGCTGACCCGCTGCTGCCAGCAAGCCAAGCCGCTGTTCGCCCCGGCGGTGGTCGAGCAGCTGTTCATCGCCTCGCAGCAGTGCGACCTGCTGCTCAAGCAGTGCCCCGGCGTGCTCAGCAGCGCCGTCTGCCACCGCCAGCTCAGCGCTATCATGCTGCCGCTCACCAGCGCCATCGGGCAGATCGACACGCCCGCCAAGCGCCGCTGGCCTTGGCAGCGCCAGTGAATCAAACACCTGCTCTTCCCTTGCCCTTCCCCGCTTAATTTCCTCCGGAGGGGTTTTGTTTTGCTGAAGCGTCCCCACTAATACGTTCATAGGTTAATCGTTGGCACTGGCTCAATCATTGGCACCAGGTAGTAAACTGGTCTATTCTTTTGCCACTGTCACTCTCACCGCGTTACAAGGAGTTTGCCTCATGGCGTACGAAACGCTGCTGTCCCCCACCACGCTGGGTAGCCTGAATCTTCCTAACCGCGTCATCATGGCGCCGCTGACCCGTTCGCGCACGCCGGATAGCGTGCCGGGCAAGATGCAGGAAGCTTATTACGGCCAGCGTGCAGGCGCGGGCTTGATCATCAGCGAAGCCACCAATATCTCCCCTACGGCTCGTGGCTATGTCTATACGCCCGGCATCTGGACCGATGAGCAGGAAGCGGGCTGGAAAGGGGTGGTGAATGCCGTGCATGCCAAGGGTGGCCGGATTGCCCTGCAGCTATGGCACGTGGGCCGCGTTTCCCATGAGATGGTGCAGCCCGATGGCCAGCAGCCGGTTGCCCCCAGCGCCCTGAAAGGGGAAGGCGCCCAGTGTTTCGTCGAGTTCGAAGACGGCACCGCGGGCCAGCACCCCACCAGCACGCCCCGCGCGCTGGAGACCGACGAGATTCCCGGTATCGTGGAGGATTACCGTCAGGCGGCCATTCGCGCCAAGCGGGCAGGGTTCGACATGGTCGAAGTACACGCTGCCAATGCTTACCTGCTGAACCAGTTCCTGGCCACCGGCACCAACCAGCGTACCGACCAGTACGGCGGCTCGCTGGAAAACCGTGCCCGCTTCCCGCTGGAAGTGGTCGATGCCGTGGTGGAGGTGTTTGGTGCTGAGCGTGTCGGCATCCGCATGACGCCGTTCATCGAGCTGTTTGGCTTGACCGACGACGAGCCGGAAGCCATGGCGTTCTACATGGCCAAAGAGCTTTCCAAGCGCGGCCTGGCCTACTTGCACCTGAACGAGCCCAACTGGGCCGGTGGCGATATCAACTTCCCCGATGGTTTCCGCGAGCAGATGCGCGAGCGCTTCAGCGGCAGCCTGATCTATTGCGGCAACTACGACGCCGAACGTGCCGAAGCGCGCATCAAGGAAAACACCACCGATGCCGTGGCCTTTGGCCGCCCTTACATCGCCAACCCGGACCTGCCGGAGCGTTTCCGCATCAACGCTCCGCTGACCGAGCCGAACCACGAAACCTTCTACGGCGGCGACGAAAAGGGCTACACCGATTATCCTTTCCTGGATAACGGTTACGACCGTATCGGCTAAGCATTTCAGGCCAACGCGTGTTCGGGGTTTCCCCACCGGGGGGAACCCTTAAGCATGAAAAGCATCACTCAGGTGGTGCTTTTTTTATGCCTTGAACGCGTGAAACGCTGTTAATCTGTTGATTCTATCGTTTTAACGCGATACCCCTACTGCTGGAGAGGTCGCTCATGTTCGGTTCTTTGATGGCGCTGCTCGTCTCGCTACTGCTGGTGGGAGCCGCCGCCATGACGGGGGCACGCTTTCGCCCTGACGGCTGGTACCGGGCACTGCGCAAGCCCCGCTGGACACCGCCCGACCTCGCTTTTCCCATTGCCTGGGGTATTCTTTACCTGCTGATGGCCATCGCGGCATGGCGGGTCTACATGACCGAAGATGCGCCTCTGCGCAGTGCCAGCCTGGCCGTCTATGGCGCGCAATTGCTGGCCAATGCGGCGTGGTCCTGGCTTTTCTTTGGGCGCAAGCGTATTGCGGCGGCGCTGGCGGATATCGTGCTGCTGTTGGGGTTGATTACGCTCACCATCGCACTATTTGCCCAGGTCAATGCCCTCGCTGCTTGGCTGATGGTGCCTTACTGGCTATGGGTCGCGCTGGCCCTGGCGCTCAATGCTTCCATCTGGCGGTTGAATAGCGCCTAGGCGTTAACGGACAACAGGGATTCACTCCATGGATATGACTTCTCTTCCCGTACTGCTGGCTTTCGCCTCCTTGTTACTGGGCGTGGTGGCCGCGTTGATCTTCATCTACGTCGTCATGCCCAAGCGGCGGCGTGCCAGGGAAAAGGCCGTAGAGCCCACCCCCGCCGTGGCCAAGGACACCACGCCCCCGCCCGCTGAAGAGCCTCCGCCGCCGCCGTCCACCAAACGAACCGGCAAGGTAAAACAGCATTCGCTGTTCGTCATCTTCAATCAGCCGGATGCCTCGACCGATGCCCGACTGACCGAGTGGCTGAGGGAAAAAGGCGCCCATTACGATGCCATCAAGAAAGTCTTTCTGATCGACGGCCAGCAGCCCTCCAACCCCGTCACCGTGGCCAATGCCTTTCCGCCGGGGGAAATGCCCGACCTGCTGAGGGGCGAAACCCACGAGCCGATCCGTGGTGTGAGCCTGCTGGTGAAGCCGCCGCTGCATAAACGTCGCAATCAGCAGATGCACGTGTATGTAGAGCTCGCCAAGGAGATGAACGAGACCTTCAGCGGCGACATGCTGGACGCTGACCGAGAACCGGCCAGCGAATCCACTTACGCGCAGATCATCGGCTGACTCAGATCACGCCCTGGCTGCGCAGGTAGTCGTCGTAGCTGCCGCTGAAGTCGACGATGCCCTCCGGCTGCATGTCGATGATGCGCGTGGCCAGGCTGGAGACGAACTCGCGGTCGTGGCTGACGAACAGCAGCGTGCCGGGGTAGTTCTCCAGCGCCAGGTTGAGCGCTTCGATGGACTCCATGTCCAGGTGGTTGGTGGGCTCGTCCATCAGCAGCACGTTGGGATTGGTGAGCGTTAACTTACCGAACAGCATCCGCCCCTGCTCGCCGCCGGAAATCACCTTCACCGATTTGCCGATATCGTCGCTGGAAAACAGCATGCGGCCCAGCGCGCCGCGCACCACCTGCTCGCCCCCTTTGGTCCACTGGCTCATCCACTCGAACAGGGTGGCGTCATTGGCGAAGTCGTCGGCATGGTCCTGGGCGAAGATGCCCAGCTCGGCGGCGTCGGTCCACTTCACTTCGCCAGCATCGGGGCGCAGGTCACCGGCCAGGGTTTTCAGCAGGGTGGTTTTACCAATGCCGTTGGGGCCGATAATGGCAATCCGCTCACCCGCTTCCACGGTCATGGAAAAACGCTTGAACAGCGGCTCGCCGTCGTAGCCTTTGGTAATGGCATCGACGTTTACCGCGTTGCGGTGAATCTTCTTGTTCTGGTCGAAACGAATGAACGGACTGACGCGGCTGGAGGGTTTGATGTCTTCCAGCTTGATCTTGTCGATCTGGCGCGCCCGGGAGGTGGCCTGCTTGGCCTTGGAAGCGTTCGCCGAGAAGCGGCTGACGAACTGCTGAAGCTCGGCAATTTGCGCTTTTTTCTTGGCGTTGTCGGCATACTGACGCTCACGCGCAGCGGTGGCCGCCGTCATGTAGTCGTCGTAGTTACCGGGGAACAGGGTGATCTCGCCGTAATCCAGGTCGGCCATGTGGGTGCAGACGCTGTTCAGGAAGTGGCGGTCGTGGGAAATGATCACCATGGTGCTGCTGCGCGCTTTCAGAATATCTTCCAGCCAGCGGATGGTGTTGATGTCCAGGTGGTTGGTGGGCTCGTCGAGCAGCAGTACGTCCGGGTCGGAGAACAGTGCCTGGGCCAGCAGCACGCGCAGTTTCCAGCCGGGGGCGACTTCGCTCATGGGGCCGGTGTGCTGCTCCAGCGGAATGCCCAGCCCCAGCAGCAGCTCGCCCGCGCGGGACTCGGCGGTGTAGCCATCCAGCTCGGCATACTGCACTTCCAGGTCGGCCACGGCCATGCCGTCTTCTTCGCTCATCTCGGCCAGCGAGTAGATCCGCTCCCGCTCGGCGGCTACTTTCCACAGCTCCGCGTTGCCCATGATGACGGTGTCGATCACCCGCTCGTTCTCATAGGCAAACTGGTCCTGACGCAGCTTGCCCAGCCGCGTGCTGCTGTCCAGCATCACCTGCCCTGAGGAGGGCTCCAGTTCGCCGCCGAGGATTTTCATGAAGGTAGACTTGCCGCAGCCGTTGGCGCCAATCAAGCCGTAGCGATTGCCGTTATTGAACTTGACGGAGACGTTTTCGAACAGGGGCTTGGCCCCGAACTGCATGGTGATATTGGCGGTTGCGATCAAGATAGAAACCCTGGTTGGCGAAATAGCCCTGGTGGAAGAGCGGCACGCGTGCAAAAGCACGCGATTCTACGCGCCTTTGGGCGGCGTTACATCTCCTCGGCGCGTTTCCGGTCGTCAGGCGTTTGGCGGCTGGGCGGGCATTTCCAGTAGAAAGCGTTCGCCATCAAGTGCTTGGCGAAGTCGCGTGGCCAGGATATCGACAATCGCAGGATGCTCGCCCACCAGCGCCGTCGGCCGCACCCGCAGGCCTGGGTGGCGCTGTTCGGCGGCGGCACAAATCTCGGCGATGTCGCCACCTTCCCCGGCATGGCGGCCAGGCGAGAGAAACAGCATGGCCAGCACCACGTCGCCGCTGGCGCTGAACTCGGGCGTATCCAGCAGATGCTCCAGCAGCGGCTCGTTGAAGCGGTATGCATCGCCTTCTCGGCGCTCCATGGAGGCTGCCGCCACGCAGTGCACGTCATCGGCCAGCAGCGCGCTGAGCTGCCCCGCCAAGCGGTTGCGTACGGCAGTGACTTCCGGCAGCGGGCTGCCGTGGTCTACCAGCGCCACCCTGGCCGCCTGCCGATCGGGCAACTGCGCGCGCACGTGATCGGCCAGCAGCGCGGCCAGGCGCAGGTCGTTACCGCCCCGCTCGTCCACCAGCGGCTGGGCAACGCGTACTTTCACCTGGGGAAAACGGGCCTGCAGGGCCGCCATCCGCTCGGGCAAGTAGCCGGTCAGCGCCTGGCTGGGGCCAAAGAAGTACGGCAGCACGATGATCTCGGTGGCCCCCGCTTCGGCGCTGCGCTCGGCGGCGGGGCCCAGGGTAATGGCCGGAATACCATCGACCTCTTCAGCAGGAATCTTGTTGGAGTGCAGCAGCGAAGCCGCTTGAACGGTGTCGCCCACCTGTTCGCTCAGCGCTGCCGCCACCCGGCGCAGGCTGTGGGTTGCCTGAGGCCGCAGAGAGCCGTTATCGACCAGAAAAATAGCGCGCATCGGGTTCATCCTTTTCAATCGGAGCGTTAATGAGCCGCCAGTACGTCTGCCGCCGCCACGGGAATGGCCGCGTGGCGGCGCAGGTCGAGCACATAGCGGTCGCGGGCGTAGAGGCCGCCGCTGCTCAGTGAGAGGTAGCCTAGACGGTCGTCGTGATGCACATCCACGCCCGCGTCATAGAGCACTACGTCTAGCTGGTAAATCAATCGTATAACCCGGATGATGAACCACCGTTAACGCCATGCGCGTGCAGCCACTTTGGTCACAAATGTAGATCGCTTATGTTGCTTGATACCACGACGTTAAACCAGCAAAGAAACTTCTTCGACGGCCATGCGGATATCTGGCTTTTTGGCTACGGTTCGCTGATCTGGAAAGCCGATTTTGACTATTTAGAGCGCCGGCCTGCAGCGATTACCGGCTGGGCGCGGCGCTTCTGGCAGGGCTCCCACGACCACCGCGGCACGCCGGACGCGCCGGGGCGAGTGGCGACGTTGATTCGGGCCGAAGGCACGGTGTGTCACGGCATGGCCTACCGCATCACCCCAGAGGTGCTCGCACCGTTGGATGTGCGGGAGAAAAACGGCTACCTGCGGGAAAAAGTCACGCTGACGTTTTTGGATGAAACGGGTAACCCTGACGCCGACCAAGCGCCTAGCGAGGGGCTGATTTATCTGGCCAGCGAAGACAACCCGGCGTTTTTAGGCGATGCCCCGCTGGCCGATATCGCCCAGCAAATAGCCCAGGCCTATGGCCCCAGCGGCCCCAACAGCGCTTACTTGCTGAACCTGGCCCAAGCGCTGCGCGAGTTGGGCACCGAGGATGCACATATTTTTGCCCTGGAAGCGCAGCTACAGCGCTACCAGTAGCGCGGATAGCGGCGGTGGCGCGCCAGGTTATTGACCAGAATCGCTACCACCAGCATGACGATGCAGCCTGCGCCAATGGGGATCAGCGGATACCACCAGCCCAACTGATGCACGCTGGCACCGCCTGCCACGGCAATCAGCGCAGCGGCAGCCCCTGGCGGGTGAACGGTATGGGTAAGCTGCATGACCAAAATGGAGAGCGACACCGCCAACGCCATGGAAAGCGGCGTGGCCCCCAACAGTTGGTAGCAGCCCACGCCCACACAGGCAGAGAGCACGCTGCCAAACAGCACATGGCTGGGCTGGGCAAAAGGGCTTTCCGGGGCGGCGTAAATCAGCACCGAGGTTGCCCCGAACGAGCCCACGATCAACAGCTGCTGGGAGAGCCACTCGGCGCTTAGCCAGCAAATCAGCGCCATGCCAGTAAAGGCACCCAGCCACGACCAGCAGGCATCTCGCCAGCCTACCCGGGGGCGCGGCGTTCGTTCTCCGCGCATCTTGCCAAGATACGTTTTCATCGCACTCGCCTTTGCACAAAAAGAGTGCAAATGATGACAAAATGCACCAAAGAAGCAAATGACAATGCGTCATGGATAGATGAGATTCGCTCAAGCCAACGTTACCGAAGTCAGCCGGACGAGCCGACATCTTAGCGTTTGCCCTCCCGCCGCGGCGCTACATCATCAGCCACGACAGGATGAACAGGCCGATCAGCGTGCGGAAAATGCCGCCAATAATGGAGCCACGCAAAAACGCACGCAGCCCGCCCCACAGTACCAGCAGGCCAATCAGCAGAATCGCCAGGCTCAAAAACGAGTCGTTGATGCCCAGCGAGCGCGTCAGCCCGCCGATGAAATCGTCGAAGGCACCGAAAAAGTTGGTGAAGATACCCAGCAAGAACTCGACCACGATGCGGATCGCATCGCCAATCGCCTCGCCAATGCCCTCAAAAAATCCGTTTGCCTGCATGCGCTTTTTCCATTGCTCGAAGGGATTCGCTATTGTCAGCGAAAACGCGGTGGCTGGCAAAGCAGCTGCTGCTCATGTTTCCACCTTTCGCCTATTCCCTTTTTAGCACCGTCGCGTTACAACGTCAGTATGCCATCGCGGGAGAGACTGGTGCCTGCCACCAGCGCCGAAGGAGCAACGACCCCGGAAACTCTCAGGCCAACGGACCGCGACGGCCATCCATGACGTTCCGAAGAGCGGTTGATGACTGCGTCACTCAGCCCACCGAAGGAGCAAGCGCCATTCCAGCGGCGTGAATCTCTCAGGTTCCATGACGGAAGGGGTACGCCCGGCCAATAGGCTGCCGGGGGTATCGCCCGACGCTCATACAATCTGTGGAGAGACTCATGCAACGCATTGCCATCATTGGCGGTGGGATCACTGGCATCACCAGTGCCTACGCCCTCGTAAAGCGCGGTTTCGACGTCACCGTCTTCGAAAAGCATCGCTACGCCGCCATGGAAACCTCGTTTGCCAACGGTGGGCAGCTGTCTGCCTCCAACGCAGAGGTGTGGAACCACTGGCCCACGGTCATCAAGGGCCTGCGCTGGATGCTCAAGAACGACGCCCCGCTGCTGGTGAACCCGCGCCCGAGCTGGCACAAGCTGAGCTGGTTTGCGGAATTCATCGCCGCCATTCCTCGCTATGCCGACAACACCACCGAAACGACCCGCCTGGCCATCGCCGCCCGAGAACACCTGTTCCAGTGGGCCCGTGACGAGCAGATCGATTTCGACGTGAAGCAGAAAGGCATCCTGCATATCTACCGCGACAAGGCAGGCTATGAGCATGCCGCCAGGGTATCGCAGCTACTGCACCAGGGCGGGCTCGAACGCCGCGCGGTGACCCCTGATGAAATGCGCGCCATCGAACCCACACTGGCCGGCAGCTACTACGGCGGTTTCTTTACCGAAAGTGACGCCACGGGGGATATTCACAAGTACACCAATGGGCTGGCGAAAGCCGCTGCGAAACGCGGCGTGCGCCTGAACTACGGCCATCAGGTGACCGACCTGGGCGCCGATGAGAACAGCGCCTGGGTCAAGGCGGTGGTCGATGGCGAGGCGGTGCAGCAAAGCTTCGACAGCGTGGTGGTGTGTGCCGGGGTCGGCAGCCGGGCGGTGGCCGCCAAGCTGGGTGATCGCGTCAATATCTACCCGGTGAAGGGCTACTCGATCACCGTGCAGCTGGACGACGAAGCCTCGCAACAGGCCGCCCCCACCGTGAGCCTGCTGGATGACGAAACCAAGCTGGTGACCAGCCGCCTGGGCAACGACCGCTTCCGCGTGGCGGGCACCGCAGAGTTCAACGGTGCCAATCGCGACATTCGCAACGACCGCATTCAGCCGCTGGTGCGCTGGGTGGAGCAGTGCTTTCCCGGTGTCAGCACCCAGCGGGTCGTACCCTGGGCTGGCCTGCGCCCGATGATGCCGAACATGCTGCCCAAAGTGGGCCCGGGCCGCTTGCCGACGGTGTTCTACAACACGGGCCACGGCCACCTGGGCTGGACACTCTCGGCCATCACCGCCGAGATGCTGGCGGATGCGGTGGATACCACCGTGGCCACACCGCTGGCGGCCTCGCGGTAAGGCTGGCACCTGCGCTCCCTGCCGGGCGCCGATCAGGCGCCTGGCAGGCTACGCCCTTTTGAGCTGCTGCACCGACGCCACCAGGTCATTGAAGCGCTCCCCCTGAATCATCACATGGTCGCGCAGCAGGGTTTCCGCCTGCTGGGCCTCCCCTGCCGCTATCGCCGCCACAATGGCGTCGTGCTCGGCAAACGAGCTTTCCAGACGCATGCGCACCTGTAGCTGCATTCTGCGATAAGGCTGCAGGGCGGCATGCAGCCGCGCGGCCTCCTGCGCCAGGAACTGGTTATGGCTGGCTTCGTAGATGCGCTGGTGAAACAGGCTGTTCTCGTAGTAGTAACCATTGCTGTCGCCCGCCTCCACCTTGGCCTGGCAGGCTCGGTGAACGTCCTGCAGCAGCGCCAGCTCGTCGGCAGTAATGCGCCGCGCCGCCAACCGGCCGCATAGCCCCTCCAACTGAGCCATCACCTCGAACCGCTCTACCAGCTCTGAAATGCTCAGCTCGGTGACGAAAGTGCCGCGCTTGGCGACCACCTGCACCATGCCCGACATGGCCAGCTGCTGAATGGCTTCCCGAATGGGCGTTCTGGAACATTGATACTCCAGCGCGAGCGCATCAGGGTCCAGGCGGTCGCCCGGAAGAAAGCGCCCTTCCACGATGGCGTCTTCCAGTAGATCGCGCAGTCGATGTGCCTGTGACACCTTAGCCATAAGTCGCCTCTGTTTCCCTTGACTGAAATATTTTAAAAGTCTATTTGTTATATATAACACATCGCATCGAAACATCCTTGCAGCCACAATCTCATAACAATCATGCGCGGAGCCAGATGTATGCAGATGAACATGACGTTTCTACAGGGCTTGCTCACGAACATCAGTGAACGCACCCGCACCAAATACCGCTCGGTGACCTCCTACTCGCCCGAGGTGCACCTCAAGGGGCTGTTCGACGCTTGTGAAAAGCTGATGCTGCCAGGTGGCGAAGCCACGCAAATACTGACCGCTCAAGCAGCCCTTAGCCACTATAGCCAATTGACCGAGCAGGAACAGGACGCGTTTTTCTCGCTGCTGGCCAATGCCTACTCGGCTGACCCCGAACAGATACACACAGCCTACCAAGTGTACCGCGAGCGCCAGGACAACGAAGCCCTGGCACGGCTTTTCAGCGCCTGCGAGCCCCGGCGGCAAGACCTGCTGCGCCGCCTCAACCTCTGCCCGGGAGGCACCTACGAGCTGGTCAAGATGCGCGCCAACCTGCTGAAACGGCTCAGCGCCTCGCCCTCCTTTGCGGCCTTGGATGCCGACTTTTCGCATCTTTTCAATTCGTGGTTCAACCGCGGCTTTCTGGTGCTGGAGAGCATCGACTGGAACACCCCGGCGGCCGTGCTGGAAAAACTGATCCGTTACGAGGCGGTGCATGAGATCAGCGACTGGACCGCGCTGCGCCGCCGCCTGGACCCGGAAGACCGCCGCTGCTACGCCTTTTTCCACCCTGCCACGGGCGATGAGCCGCTGATTTTCGTGGAAGTCGCGCTGTGCAAGGGCATTCCCGACAACGTCCAGGCCATTCTGGAGAACGAAGAAGAGCTGCCGCTGGCCGACGCCGACACCGCCGTGTTCTACAGCATCAGCAACTGTCAGGCGGGGCTCAAGGGCGTTTCCTTCGGCAACTTCCTGATCAAGCAGGTCGTGCAGGAGCTGAGCCGTGAACTGCCCCAGTTGAAGAACTTCGTCACCCTTTCCCCGGTGCCCGGCTTTGCGGAGTGGCTGGCCACCCAGCGCCGCTCGGGGGCGGTCACGCTGCCCGAAGCGCTGGAACAGCAGTTGGAAGAAGGCACGCTAGCACAGCACGATACGCCTTCCGCGAACCAGAAAGCGCTGCTGCGCCTGGTGGCTTACTACCTCACCGAGGTCAAACACAAGAGCGGCCAGCCGCTCAACCCGGTGGCCCGCTTCCACCTGGGGAATGGCGCCAGCCTGCACCGCCTCAACTGGCCCGCCGACACGTCCCCCAAAGGGTGGCAGCAGGCCCATGGGGTGATGGTCAATTACCTCTACCAGCTCAATCGCATCGAGCAGAACCACGAAGCCTTCAGCCAACAGCAGAGCGTGGTATGCACCAGCGACATTCGCCGCCTGGCAAGCCAGGCACAGCACTACATGACCGTCGAGGCCTAGGCATGACCCTGACTTCACTACAACAACAAGGACCCACCATGAACCATAATCTTTTCAGCCTGTTCTACCCCCACTTCGAACGCCAGCCTGACAAGGTATTGATGGATACCGACGATGGCCGCCAGTATCGCTATCGGGATGTGCTCTCGACCAGCCGCCGCCTAGCCAGCCGATTACGCGCCTGGGGTCTTCAGCCCGGCGACCGCATTGCCGTGCAGATCGACAAAAGCCCCGAGATGCTGATGCTCTATCTGGCCAGCCTGCAAGTGGGGGCGGTGTACCTGCCGCTCAATACGGCGTACACGGGCAAGGAGATCGCTTACTTTCTGTCCGATGCCGAGCCGCATATTTATGTCTGCCGTCCCGACGACCTCGACAGTGCCACCCAGCACGGCGAGGCCAGCGGCGTCACGCATATCGTCAGCCTGGGCACCCAGGCTGACGGCAGCTTGATGCACGACCTGGCACAGGTGGAGGAAACCAGCGACGTCTGCCAGGTCGGGCCGGACGATCTGGCCGCCATTCTTTACACCTCCGGCACCACGGGACGCTCCAAGGGCGCCATGTTGACCCACCGCAACCTGGCGTCCAATTGCCAGGCACTGACCGAAGCGTGGCACTACAGCGAGCACGACCACTTGCTGCATGCCCTGCCCATCTTCCATACCCACGGCCTGTTCGTGGCCTGTAACATCACGCTGGTGAATGGCGCCTCCATGACCTTCTTGCCCAAGCTGGAGGTGGAAGACCTGATTACGCGCATGTCGAAGGCAACGGTGTTGATGGGTGTGCCCACGTTCTACACCCGCCTGCTGCAGTCACCCCGGCTCGATCGGCAGGCCACCGCCCACATGCGGCTGTTCATCTCCGGTTCTGCACCCTTGCTGGCCGACACCCATGAAGCCTTCGAAGCCCGCACCGGCCATGCGATTCTCGAGCGCTACGGCATGACCGAAAGCAACATGAACACCTCCAACCCTTATGACGGCCAGCGTCGGCCGGGAACCGTGGGCATGCCGCTGCCCGGCGTGGAAGTGCGTATTACCGACCGTGAGTCGGGCACCCCCCTGGCAGATGGCGAGACCGGCATGGTGGAGCTGCGCGGCCCGAACGTCTTCAAGGGGTACTGGCGGATGCCCGAAAAGACGGCCGCCGAGTTTCGGTCAGACGGTTTCTTCATTACCGGTGACCTGGGAAAAATCGATGAGCACGGCTACCTGAACATTGTCGGCCGCGACAAGGACCTGGTCATTTCAGGCGGTTACAACGTTTACCCGAAGGAAATCGAAGCCATTATCGATGACCTTCCCGGGGTGCTGGAGTCGGCGGTGGTTGGTGTCCCCCATGCCGACCTGGGCGAAGGCGTGGTCGCCGTGGTGGTCCCGGCATCCCCTGACCAGGTGGATGAACAGCCGATTCGCGCCGCCTTGGCAAACGAGCTGGCCAAGTACAAGCAACCCAAGCACATCGTGTTCGTGGAAGCGCTGCCCAGAAACGTCATGGGCAAAGTGCAGAAAAACCAGCTGCGCGAGCGTTACGCCGACACCTTCGAGCGCCACGCAAGCCACGCGGCCCTGTCTTAGTCATAGCACTTAGTCCTGGAACTTAGTCCTGGAACTTAGTCCTGGAACTTAGCCATAGAACCTAGCCACAGAACACGCACGAATTCCCCACTGACGGGAAAGGTGGCGCCGCTGCGACCGAGGAAACCAGACACGGCGGCCCATCGAACACGCACTACCTAACAACAATGACAATAGAGGAAAATGACCATGGTGATTTACGGTGTTGCCCTGCTGGCAGGGTGCATGCTGGTGGGCCTTTGGGCCGGTGACGTGCTGGGCATGATGCTCGGCGTTACATCCAATGTTGGCGGTGTGGGTATCGCCATGTTGCTGCTGATTTTTCTGGGCGGCTATCTCATGGACAAGAAGAAAATGCCGGCCAGTACCGAGAGCGGGATCACGTTCTGGAACGGTATGTACATTCCCATCGTGGTGGCCATGGCCGCCAGTCAGGATGTCGCGGCGGCGCTGGATGGCGGCATGATCGCCATTCTGGCGGGCTTCGTGGCCGTCATGGCCAGCTTTTTGGTCATCCCCCTGTTTGGGCGGCGCGAGCCAGCCGTCGATGACGGCGACGAAGCCACAAGCCCAGCTGCCGATGCCCAACCTCACTCCCGCCCAGCGCCCAGCCAAGCGCGCTAACCCGAGGCTTTGACGATGATCGAATCACTGTTTACGCAACTGGAACGACAGCATCTGGTGGCGGCCTTTGCCCTGGTGGGCGGTGCCATGTATCTCTCCTACGTGCTGAGCGACAAGCTCACCAAAGGCCGCGTGCATGGCTCTGCCATTGCCATCATGGTCGGCCTGGCGCTTGCCTATGTGGGCGGGATCACCACGGGCGGCAGCAAGGGGCTGGCCGACATCAGCCTGTTCGCGGGGCTGGGCCTGATGGGCGGCGGCATGCTGCGCGACCTGGCCATCATCGCCACCGCCTATGGCGTTCGCTTTCAGGAGATTCGCACGGCGGGCATGAGCGGCGTCGTGGCGCTGTTTCTTGGCGTGGTGCTCTCGTTCGTGGCCGGGGTCGCCGTGGCCTTCGCCTTCGGTTACCGGGACCCGGTGTCCCTGACCACCATCGGCGCAGGCACGGTGACTTATATCGTCGGCCCCATTGCCGGGGCTTCGATCGGGGCGTCCTCGGACATCATTGCGCTGTCGATTGCCGCAGGTCTGGTGAAGTCCATCCTGGTGATGATCATGACGCCCGCCATGGCCCGGCACATTGGGCTCGACAACCCCCGTTCGGCGATGATCTTCGGTGGCCTGATGGGCACCACCAGCGGGGTCGCGGCGGGCCTTGCCGCCACCAACCCGCGGCTGGTGCCCTACGGCGCCATGACGGCGACCTTCTACACCGGGCTGGGTGCCCTGCTGGCACCGTCGGTGCTCTACCTGGCGGTGCGGGCCATTTTCTAACCGCGAGCAACAGTCCCCCTCGCCACCCACAAGCGATACAGCGCGGGCGTGAAGAAGAACGACACCAGGGTGGCGAGCAACAGCCCAAACCCGACGGTTTGCGCGAAGGGGGGCCATAGCCCCCCAGCCGCCAACATGAGCGGGATCAACCCGGCAAAGGTGGTGATGGTGGTCGATGCGATGTGCCGACTGGTCGGGCCGCTGATCACCGCCAGCATGGCCGACAGATCACCCTGGCGAGCGGCCGGGTCGTCATCCAGGGCAGCTATCAGGATGATGGCCGCGTTGATGGCCACCCCCACCAACCCCATGATGCCCACGATGATCACGAAGCCAAACGCGTGGCCGCTCAGCAACAGGGCCACGATTCCCATGCCGGTGGCCTGGGCCCCGGCAATGAACACGATGGCCGCGCGACGGAACGAGTTGAAGGCCAGCACCACGGTAGCCACCATGGCGATCACCAGCAAGACCACCGAGGCCAGCAGCTGGCCCACCGCCTCGTCACGCTCGGCTGCTTCGCCGCCGGTCTCGATACGGTACCCGGGGGGCAGCACCAACGTACCATCCGCCTGGGCGGCCTGAAGTTTGGCATCCAGCTGTGCCATGGACACCGCTGGCAGCGCATCGGCCACGAGGAAGCCTTGCACCAGCTGGACGCGTTCGGCATTTCGCCGGGTAATCACGCTCCAGGCAGGCATCAGGGCGGTATCGGCAACGGCTGCCAGGGGCAGCCCTTCACTGGCCTGGTCGCTGACCAGACGCAGCGCCGCCAGCTGCTGGGCATCGCTGCGCCACTCCGCCGCGTAGCGTACCCGCACGGGAAGCTGCTGCGTGTCTTCCAGCATCTGACCTGCGGGCTGGCCGGAGAGCGCCGCGCTGACCTGATCGGCCAGGTTTTGATACGTCAGCCCCACATCCCCCAGGGCCGCCTGATCTACTTGCAGCGTCAGCCTGGGCAAGTCGCGCTGCATCCCGACACGAACGTGGGTCACCTGAGGCAACTGGTGCATCAACCCGGCCAGCTCCTGTCCCAGCTGCGACAGCACCTCCAGGTCATCTCCATACACCCGCAGCTCGATGGGCGCCTTGAACGGCGGGCCTTGTTCATATTTTCGTACCACGATCTGGGCTTGGGGAAAGTGCTGGTCGAGCGCCTGCTGCAGGCCCGGCACTTCGCGGTTGGTCACGTCCAGCGACGTGGTATCCACGATCAGGTGCACGAACGCCGGGTTATTGTCCTCCTGGGTCAGCACGTTGTAGTACATCATTGGCGCGCTTTCGCCGATGAAGGCCGATACTCGTACGACGCCGGGAACCTCGCGAACCTGGCGCTCCACGTCCTGGGCCAGCGCCTGGGCATTGGCCATGCTGCTGGCCGCCGGTAGCCTCACCTCGATATGGAACTGGTCGCGGTCGGCGGGCGGGAAAAACGCCACGTCGAGGGTCGGCATCAGCGCCATCCCGCCAAGCGGCACACACAGGGTCATCACCATGGCGGCGACCGGGTGGCGCAGCGCGCTGGCGACCGTCCCGCGAAAGGCGCGTTTGATGGCATTGTCACGGGGCACACGGGCGCTATCGGCCACTTTGGCCAGCAGCAGCGGCGAGAGCGCCGGCACCAGCAGCAGCGACACCAGATACGAACTGACCAGCGCGACCATGACGGCCATGGCCAGCGGCCCCACGAACTCCCCGGCAGGGCCGGGCATGAGCACGATGGGCATGAAGGCCAGAATGGTGGTCAGCGTACTGGCCAACAGCGGCACGGCAAGATGACGCAGCGTATCGCGGGTGGCCGCCAGCACCGAGTCGCCCTTCAGGAAGCGCTCGCGCAGGGCGTTGGTCATGACAATGGCGTTATCCACCATCAGCCCCAGCGCCACGATAATACCGGTGATGCTCATCTGATGGATTTCCATGCCCAGCGGGCGGAAAAACGCCAGGGTCAGCAACGCCGTGGCCGGGATGGCCAGCCCGACGGTCAGCGCCGAGCGCCAGCCCATGCTGAGAAAGAGAATGGCCACCACCAGAACCAGTCCCATCAGCAGGCTCAGCGCCACATCACCGAGCCGTTGCTGGGTGTAGCTGGCCTGCTCGAATACCTCCTCTACCGCCAGCCCGACGGGCAGCTCCTCGGCAAATTCGGCCAGCTGCTGTTGAGCGCGCTCGACCCAGGCATCGATACGCTGGCCGGGTGCCATGCGTGCGCCAACGAAGACGGCTCGCTCACCGTTCAACAGTGCCACGGCAGCGGGCGGGTCCTGGACACCACGGCGCAACTCGGCGATTTCGCCCAGCCGGACACTCTGCCCCTGGCGGGTCGTGATGCTGACGTCACGCAGGCGGTCCAGCGCATCGAACTCGCCGCTCATGCCCACGGTGAGGCGGTTTTGCTGGGTGATGACCTGACCCGCCGTGCGGCGCCCGTCGCTGGCGTCGATGGCCGATGCCAGTTGGCCCACCGAAAGCCCCAGCGCATTCAGCTCCAGCGGGTCGACCAGCACGTCGACCTGTTCGCCCGCCACGCCAAACCGATGGGTATATTCGGTGCCTGCCACGCGACGAAACTGGTCTTCCAGCCGCTCGGCGTAACGCTCCATCAGTTGGGCGTTGGCGGGCGTGTCCTGTGTCCAGCGCAGCGCGGCCACGAGGCTGAAGGCGTAGCCACGATCATCCAGCAGCTCGGGGGTTTGCACACCGCTGGGCAGGGAGGGGGCGATATCGCTGAGCTTGTCGCGCACCCGGCTCCATATCGGCACCACCTGGGTGACGCTATCCTCCAGCTCCAGGCTGATCACCGCGATGCCCGGCCGCGAGGTCGACTCCAGTACCTTGATCTCGGCAATGGTGCGCAGCTCGTCTTCGATGGGGCGCGCCACCAGCGCTTCGATCTGCTCGGGCGTGGCGCCCGGAAACGGCGCCAGTACGGTCGCCATGCGCGCCACCAGGTGGGGGTCTTCTGCGCGGGGCAGGGTATTGATCGCCGAGAGGCCCGCCACCACCAGCAGGCCCAGCGTCAGCGCCAGCAAGCGCCGGTTGAACAGCCACTCAATGCGCGGCATGGGCAATGCCTCTGGCTAACGTCACCTGCTGACCGGGCACGATACGGTGAGCCCCCTGGGTGATCAGCTGCATGCCCGGCAGCAGCGTGCCACGCACGAAAGCGCGGTCGCCTTCGGTATGCAGCAGCTCGACGCTGGCGGTGGCGACGCGGTAACGCTCGTCTTCCAGCGGTTCGGCAATCAGTACGTTCCACAGGCCTCGGTCGCTGGCACGCAGGGCCGACAGCGGCACCCAGTACCCTTCGGCAGGCTCGGCCAGCGTGTAGGTCAACGTCGCCAAATCGCCGGGCACCACGTTCTCGGGGTTCGCCAGTGCCACGACCAGCGTTTGTGTTCGGCTGTCGTTGTCCACCTGGGCCAGCCGGGCGCGCACGTCACCTGCGAAGGCTTGCCCGTGCACCGTTATCGTCACCGTATCCCCCGCCGCCAGGGAGCCCGCCAACCGGGCGGGCAGGCCAATGTGAGCCTCTAGCTGGCGGGTATCGACGAGATCGAAGGCCGCCGTGCCGCTACTGACCAGGCTGCCCACGTCCACCTGCCGAGCCACGATTTGCCCCGCAAACGGCGCCGTCAGCGTGCTGTCCGCCAGATCCGCCGACAGGCTCTCCTGTTCGGCGGCCAGAGCCGCCAGCCGCGCCTGCTGACTGAGACGCTCGGTTCTCGCCTGGTCCAAGGCCGTGCGGCTGGCAAAGTTGCTCTGATTCAACTGCGACTCGCGCTCTTCCTGGCGCTGGGCCAGCGCCAGCGCGGCACGCGCCTCTTCGCTGCGCGCCGCCACTTCGGCCAGGCGGCTTTCCAGGCGGCGGGTGTCCAGGCGAGCCAGCACCTCGCCCTGTTCCACCCGATCACCGCGATCGACGCGGATGTCGATGACCCGCCCGGCAGGTTCGAAGGCCAGTGACACCGACTGGCGCGCCACTACTCGCCCGGTCAGCTTCACCTCGCGGCGCATTTCAGTGGCCAGCTGCAGGGGCTGGGTAGCCACCTGGAGCAAGGCGTTGTCGGCCCCTTGCTGGCGCAGCTGCTGGGCGCTGGTGTGTTGACTGGTGAGCACGACGACCACGGCGGCAGTGGCGCCCACGGTCAGCAGAGCCGCCAGCACGCTGCCCAACCAATATCGCCTTGTTTTAGTGTGCCTGCCCAGGTGGTGCGTACCCAAGTTGTGCGTGCCCATGCTGGCCTCGACGGGTATATTATTGAACGTTGGCGTTCACTATAATATGTGTACGTTAACGTTCAATAATTATTTTTTACTTTTCTCAACCCATGGATGAATGGCATGACCAGTGCTTCTCCCCCCTCTCCGGCTGGCCAGAAACGCAGCGCGGGCCGCCCCAAGGACCTGGCCAAACGCGATGCCATGCTGGATGCCGCCGCCTGCCTGTTTCTGCGCAACGGCCCGGATGCCGTCACCATGGAAGCCGTGGCCAAGGAAGCCGGGGTCTCCAAAGTGACCGTATACGGGCACTTCGATACGAAAGAAGCACTGTTCGGCAGCGTCATTCGTCGGGAAACCGCGTCGATTCGCCAAGGGCTGGAGCAATTGCCGGACACCCATGATGGCGTGCGCCAGTCGTTGATTCAGGTGGGCATCAGCATGGTGCGGTTTCTGATGGAGCCCCACGTGTTGGCCGTGGAGCGGGTCATGAGCAATCAGGGCGAGCAGCACCCCAGGCTGCTGCAGGCCTTTTTCGAAGCAGGCCCCTGGGCCATGAGCCAATGGCTTCAGGAAAAGCTGGAGGGCCTGGCCAGCGCAGGGCACCTTTCGCTGCCAGCCCCCGCCCAGGCCGCCGACCAGCTATGCAGCATGTGGCAGGGTATGCTGATCAAGGAGGTCCGCATGGGGGTTCGCCTGCCGCCCTCGGAGGACGAGCTGAAGCGGCAGATCACCGGGGCAGTGGATGTGTTTCTGGCCGCCTATGGCAAGCGGTGAGACTGGCCATAGGCGGCATTAGGTAGGTCAGCGCTGCTCCAGCACGCCGATGACTTCAGGAATCGACAGCTGCTGGTCCGGCACCGAGCGGTACAGCGCGTGCACGGCGCCAGCCATGTCGCCAGTCACGCCCAGCTCGTGGGTCATGGTGTGGTAGTAGCCCAGGTCCTTGCTGGCGTTGGCGACCGAAAACCGAAAGCCGGAGGGGTCGTCGTGGGCGATGTAAGGGCGCAGACGCTCCAGCACCACGCCGCCACCGCCGCCCGCGCCCAGCACCTCCAGCAGGGCATCGGCGCTGATGCCCGCCTTGCGCGATGCCGCCGTGGCTTCCGCCAGCACCGCCGAGAAGCCCAGCGAGACGAAGTTGTGCAGCAGCTTCAGCGTGTGACCCGCCCCGACGTCACCGGCATGAGCGATGTTTTCGGCGAAGGCTGCCAGCAACGGCCGCAGCTCCTCGAACAGCGGCGTGGGCGCGCCGACGATCAGGTTGAGACGCCCTTCGGCCGCCTCCTTGGGCGTGCGCGTCATGGCGGCGTCCATGAAACGCCCGCCTGCCGCCGCGACACGGGCCGCCACCTGGGCCGTCGAGCTGGGCAGGGCGGTGGAGCAGTCCACCACCACGCTGCCGGGGCGCAGCCCTTCCAGCACTCCGTCGGGTTCGAACAGGACGGCCTCCACCTGCGGTGAGCCGGTCACGCACAGAATGACGATATCGGCCTGCTGGGCAACCTCCCGCCCACTGGCCAGCGGCACGGCCCCTGCCGCCACCAAGTCCTCCACAGGCTGGTTGCCCGCGTGCTCCAGAAAACACAGCGAATGCCCCGCGCGCAGCAAGCTGCTGGCAATGCCGTGGCCCATCAAGCCAACGCCGACAAGCCCTACCCGATAAACGGTCGTCATGGTGCTCTCCTGGTTGATAGCTCTCAATGGTTGATAGCGCTCAATGTTTGATGGCCACGGTCTTGATGCGGGTATAGCTGCGCAGCCCTTCGAAGCCTTTTTCACGCCCGTGGCCCGAGCGCCCGACCCCGCCAAACGGCAGCTCGACACCGCCTGCCGCGCCGTAGTTGTTGATGAAGACCTGGCCGCTGCGAATGCCCTTGGCCAGGCGCAGCTGGCGCCCTCCGTCACGGGTCCAGACCCCGGCGCACAGGCCAAAATCGGTGGCGTTGGCCAGCGCCAGGGCCTGCGCCTCGTCATCGAATACCTGTACCACCAGCACCGGCCCAAACAGCTCTTCACGCAGTACGTCGTGGCCCTCCGGAATGTTCGTCAGCACCCGTGGCAGCACAAAGTGCCCGCCGGCAGGCGCACTCGGCGCCAACTGCCCCTGCCCCGCCACCTGGATGCCATCGGCTTCGGCGGCGGCCAGGCGGGCTTCCAGCTTGAGTTTTTGACGCTCGTTGATCAGCGGGCCGCAGTCGGCATCGGCTTCCCCCGCATCGCAGCGCAGCTCGGCAAAACGCTGGGCAAGGGCCGTAACGACCGTATCGGCGATCTCCCGCTGCACCAGCAGCCGGCTACCCGCCGAGCACGTCTGTCCGGCATTCTGCACGATGCCCCGCACCACGGCGGGCAGCGCGGCGTCCAGGTCGGCATCGGCAAACACCAGCTGCGGCGACTTGCCACCCAGTTCCAGGGTAATCGGGACATGGTGCTGGGCGGCGAACTGCGCCACGCGGGTACCGGTTTCAGGCGATCCGGTAAACGAGAGGTGGTCGATCCAGGGGTGCGAAGCCAGCGCAGCACCCGCTTCCACGCCCAACCCCGGCACCACGTTCAGAGCGCCTTCGGGCAGCCCATGATTCACCGCGAGCGCCGCCAGGCGCATGACGCTCAGGCAGGCATCTTCGGCAGGTTTGAGCACCACCGTGTTGCCCGCCGCCAGCGCCGCTGCGACACAGCGCCCAAAGATCTGGGCGGGGTAGTTCCAGGGGATGATCTGGGCGCAGACACCGTAGGGCTCGCGCAGCGTCATCACGGCAAAGTCCGTCTCGAAGGGGATCGTCTCACCGTGCAGCTTGTCGGCGGCACCGCCATAAAAGCGGAAATAGCGGGCACAGGCGGCAATGTCTCCCTTGGCCTGCGTCATGGGCTTGCCGGTATCCGCACACTCCAGCGCCGCCAGCTGCTCATGCTGTGATTCGATCACGTCGGCAAAGCGCAGCAGCCACTCACCGCGCTGGCGCGCCGACCAGCGTGCCCACTCCCCAAGCTCCCCTGCGAAGGCCTTGCGGGCCGCCTGCACGGCGGCATCTACCTCTTCGGCCTGGCACCGGGCGATGCGGGTCAACGGCTCCCCCGTGGCCGGGGCATCGACTTGCAGGGTCTGCGCGGTATCGACCCACTCTCCTCCAATCAGCGCCTGCTGCGACAGCAGGCCGATGGTATGCGACATCAGGGGGCTCCTTTTATTGTCATTGTGGTCATTACGGTTAATACAGACGGATCTTTGATCCCGAACGTTTTCTATCCCCGCACGCTTTTAACCTCACAGGTCCTTTAACCATAGAAGAGATTGACCAGTCCCATGGAAATCCATGGCATGTAGGTAATCGCCATCAGACATGCCAGCACCACCAGCACGAAACGCACCAGCCACGGCAGCATCTGATCGATGGAGATCCTGGCCACGGCACAGGCGGCAAACAGGTTGACGCCCAACGGCGGGGTGATCATGCCCAGCGCCAGGTTGACCACCATGACCAGGCCAAAGTGCACGGGGTGGATACCAAACTGCATGGCGATGGGGGTCAGGATGGGCGCCAGCACCAGGATGGCCGCCGAGGTTTCGATGAACATGCCGACGATCAGCAGCAGCGCGTTGACCACCAGCAAGAACATCATCGGGCTTTCAATGGTGTTGGTTACCAGCGTGGCAATTTGCGCAGGCAACCCGGTACGGCTCAGTAAAAAGCTGAAGAGCGCGGCAGCGGCAATAATCAACATGACGGCCGCCGTGGAGATCACGCTTTGGCGCAGGATAGGCCCCAGGTCCGCCAACTTTAATTCACGGTAGTAGAACGCACCCACGATAAGGGCGAAAAACACCGCCACCGCCGAGGCTTCCGTGGGTGTAAACACCCCGCCGTAGATACCACCAATCACGACCACCGGCATCAGCAGCGCCACCCAGGCACGCTTCAATGACGTCATGAAACCCGTGCTGTCCTTGTAATCGTCCTTGCCGTAGCCACGCACCTTACAGAACAGGTAGAGGAAGATGATCAACGCCACGCCGATCAGGATGCCTGGCCCAATCCCCGCCAGGAACAGCTGCCCGATAGAGGTATCGGTACTCACGCCGTACAGAATCAGCGGAATGGAGGGGGGAATCAGCACACCCAGCTCCGCCGATGACGCTTGAATGGAAGCGGCCAGCGGCTTGGGATAGCCATGCTTGACCATCGCCGGAATCAGGATGGCCCCAATGGCAAAGGTGGTGGCCACGCTGGAGCCCGACACCGCCGCAAACATCATGCAGGTCAGTACGCAGGACATGGCCAGACCGCCCTGCACCCGCCCGACGATGGATTTGGCCAGGTCCACCAGCCGCTGGGAAATGCCCCCGGCGGCCATCAAGTTACCCGCCAGGATAAAAAACGGAATGGCCATCAGCGGGAATTTGTCGATCCCGATGAACATCTGCTGCGGCACCAGCAACAGCGGCAGCCGGGTGAAGAACTCGATGCCGATGATCGAGGCCAGCACGATGGAGATCGCAATGGGCACGCCGAAGGTGAAGAGAATAATCAGCGACAGGCCAATCACCATGTTCATAGGGGCGTCCCTTTGTTGGTCTGTTCAGCGTTCGGCTGTTCGGCGGGTTGCAGCATGGCAACTTCCGGCAGCACCTCACTGTTTTCCGGCCCTACGGGCTCACGCCCACTGAGCTGTGCGGCCAGCCTGGCCATCACCGAGATCATGGCAAAGGTCGCGCCGGTCGGGATCGCGGCGTAGGCCCAGGACATGGAGATGTTCATGCCCGACATCACCTGGTTGCTGACCCGCAGGGTCATGAGGATGCCGTAATAGCACATCACCCCCAGCACCAGCAGGCAGCAGGCGACGATGGCCACTTCGAGCAACAGCAGCCCTCGGCGCGGCAGCCATTTATAGATCACTTCTACCGCCATCATGTAGCCACCTCTGAAGGTGGCCGCTGCGGCCATGAACACGCACCAGATCATGGAGGCGCGGGATGCCACTTCCGTCCAGGTGGAAGGCGCATTGAACACGAACCGGGTCAACACCTGATAGAAGCTCAGCGTGACCGAGACCACCAGCATCAGCACCGCCACCATCAGGGCCAGCCGGGTTAACTGATGCTCGATACGGAGCAAGACCGATAGCATAAAGGATCACCCTGCTTGAATGGCCTCTGGCACTGCCAGAGGCCGACGTTGAGAAAGCTCTAGGAGAATTTTCCAGGAGAAAGCGCGTCGATAAACTGCTCAGCAACTGCCCGCTTTCTCACGGATTCGATCGAGCATCTCGCTACCGTACTGCGACGTGAAGATCTCGTAGGCGGGCTCTACGGCTGCCTGGAAAGGTGCCGGGTCGATATCGGTTTTCACCTGCATGCCATTGGCTTCCAGCAGCGCTACCCCTTCACGCTCCAGGCGCGAGACCTCTTCACGGGTGGCGTCCACCGATGCCGCTGCCGCCTGCATGAACCAGTCACGCTCTTTATCGCTCAAGCCATCCAGCAGGATCGGCGACCCCAGCACGATGGCCGGGGAGTAGACGTGTCCGGTCAGGGAGAGGTAGTCCTGCACTTCCCAGAAATTGGTGGCCACGATGACGGTGATCGGGTTTTCCTGGCCGTCGACGGTACCCTGCTGCAGCGCCGTGAAGAGTTCAGGGAAGGCCATGGGAGTGGGCCGTGCGCCCAACTGCCGGAAGGCTTCCTGGTGCACCGCGTTTTCCATGGTGCGTACCCGCAAGCCGTTGGCATCCTCGGGGCTGGCGACTTCACGCTGGCTATTGGTGAGATGGCGGAAACCGTTCTCCGACCAGGCCATGCCCACCAGGTCATGGTCGCTCATCTTCTCGAGCAGCTCGTCACCGATCTCGCTATCCAGCACGCAGCGGGCCTGGTCGTAGTTTTCGAACAGGAACGGCAGGTCCAGCACGTAGGTTTCGGGTACGAAGTTACCCAGCGGGCCGCTGGAGGTGATCACCACATCCACGGTGCCGATCTGCAGGCCTTCGATCATTTCACGCTCACCGCCGAGGGAGCCGGAGGCGTGTTCGGTGACGGTAAAGGCACCGTCGGATAAACGTTCGAGTGTCTCCTTGAACGCCTTGGCGCCCACCGAGTAGTGGGAGGTAGAAGAGAGCGTATGCCCCAGGCTGATATCGGTGGCGGCCTGGGCGTGCAGGGCGATGCTGGCGGTGGCCACGGCACTCATGGCGGTCACGAGAGCATGTCGGGTGAAGCGCTTGGTCATGATGTATCCCTCTTGGTGTTGTTGTGAGGGTGGGTGTTTCAAGAAGGCGCAGGGCCTTCCTATGGGTTACCTGCCTTGCCAGGCAGATGGAAAAGTAGCCACATCAGGCGCGTTCATGGTGCTGCTCGGCCATGAAGCGTTCGATGATCTGGGTGAAGTCGTCGTCACCGACAAAGCCGAGCTGGCGCGCCTTGGCGGTTTCGAAGCGTGCGGGCCAACTGGCCACAATCGCTTCGATGCGCGGGTCGGGCGCATGCTGAACGAGCGAGAGCGCGTCTTCGCCTGCGGCGCTGCGCAGGGCATCGAGCATCTCGGCCACGCTCACCGTGATGCCGGGCAGCATGAAAGCACGGAACGGTGCCAGCGCTGTGCTGGGCACCTGGGCCCCATGCACCAGCGCGTCGACCACCTTGCCCGGCGACATCACGAACATCTCAAGGGTGGTGGGCACCGGGCAAATGGCCGTTTCGCCATTGAGCGGCTCCCGCAAGATGCTGGAGGCAAAGCTGGAGGCTGCTGCATTGGGGCGGCCAGGGCGGATCACGATGGTGGGCAGGCGCAGCACCAGGCCATCGATCTCGCCACGACGGCTGTAGTCATTGATGAGCAGCTCGCACATGGCCTTTTGGGCACCGTAGGAGTTCTGCGGGTGCAAGGCCGTCATGTCATCGAGCACGTCCGGCAGCGCCCCGCCGTAGGCCGCCACGGAGCTGGCCATGATCAAGCGCGTTGTGTGCAGGCCGCGCAGGCGGCAGCCTTCCAGCAAGGCACGGGTGGCATCGAAGTTGACCCGCATGCCCAGCTCCAGATCGGCTTCGGCGGCGGAGCTCACCACGGCCGCCAGGTGGTAGATCACGTCAGGGCGCTGATCCAGCACGTCGTCGAGGGCCTTGGGCTGGGTAATGTCCACGGCGCGCGAGGATACGGTGATGCTACCTGCATCGGGCGCGGGGGCTTCCACTTGATCGATCAGCGTGAGCTGGGTGATCGGCTGCTGGCGAAGCTCGCCCCGCTGGATCAGTTGATGGGCAAGACGCTGACCTAGAAAACCCGCTGCGCCGGTGATGGCAATATGCATGATGTGATTCCTGATATGGCGTTGTTATTGTTGGTGGCCGGGGGCTCAGCGTGGGGTCAACCCCCAGGGTGCTCCCCACCACAGCCCCGCTCGGGTGGCGGCTTGTGGGCGGTATTCACAGCCAACCCAGCCGCGATACCCCAGCGCGCTCAAGCGTTCGAAAATGGCGGGGTAGTGCACCTCGCCCACATTGGGCTCGTGACGATCAGGCACCCCGGCAATCTGGACATGGCCAATGGCGCTGAACTGGCGTTCGAGATGGCGAATCAGGTCGCCTTCCATGATCTGGCAGTGGTAAAGGTCGAACTGCAGCTTGAGATTCTTGGCACCGACCTCTTCCAGTACCGCCATGGCCTGGGCCTGGCGGGAGAGAAAAAAGCCCGGCATGTCACGCGTATTGATCGGCTCGATGAGAATGTCGCGGCCCACTTTGGCCGCCTCGTTCGCCGCAAAACGCAGATTGCGGATATACGTGGCGTGGTGCTCTGCCTGGGTCGCGGCATCGGCGTTGTCCGGTAACAGCCCCGCCATGGCATGAACCCGCGGGCAGCCGAGCGCCTCGGCGTAGCTCAGCGCCGCCGTGACCGAATCGCGAAACTCGGCTTCCCGGCCCGGCAGGCTGGCCAGGCCGCGCTCACCGGCGTCCCAATCGCCCGGCGGCATATTGAACAGCACCTGCTCCAACTGGGCATCCTTGAGCGCGTGCTGCACATCACGCGCGGCAAACGCATAGGGGAATAGATACTCGACCCCTTTGAAACCCGACTCGGCGGCAGCAGCAAAGCGGTCGAGAAAGGCGTGTTCGTTGAACAGCATGCTGAGGTTGGCGGCTAATCGAATCATGGCGTGCTCTTGTTGTTATCCAGTACCTGGTGAAAGGGGTTCAAGTGGGTCATTAATCCCTGGGAAAGCGCGCTTCCAGCTCGGCGACCTGCTCTGGGGTCAGCCCGCGCGGGTTCTCGCCTCGCAGCAGCAGGTACAGCTTGGCGGTCTCTTCCAGCTCTTCGGTGGCATACACCGCCGCTTCGAGGGTCTTGCCCGCCACCACTGGGCCGTGGTTGGCCAGCAGCACCGCGCTGTGCTTGCCTGCCAGGCCCCGTACCGCCTCGCCCAACTGGGGGTCGCCCGGGATGTGATAAGGCACCAGCGGCAGCTTGCCCACCCGCATCACGTAGTAGGCGGTGAGCGGTGGAATACAGTCGCAGGGGTCTACTCCCGGCAGGCACGACACCGCCACCGAGTGGGTGGAGTGCAGGTGCACGATGGCGCCAGACTGCGGGCGCTCGTCGTACATGGCCATGTGCAGGAACTGCTCCTTGGTGGGCGCATCGCCGCTGAGCAGCTGGCCCTGCGGGTCCAGGTGCGAGATACGTGCCGGGTCCAGCCGCCCCAGACAGGCGTTGGTGGGGGTCATCAGCCAGCCGCCATCGTCCAGCCGCACGCTGATGTTGCCGCTGGAGCCCATGGTCAGGCCGCGGTCGAACAAGGATTTACCGAGCGTGCTGATCTGCTCGCGCAGGGCGTTCTGATGTCGGTGGCAAAGGGGCGTGCTCATGCCAGCACCTCGAGGGCCCGGGTGAAGAAGTCCACGCCGCCAAAGTTGCCGGACTTCAGCGCCAGCGAGAGCGGCGCCTCGCGGCCTGGCAGCGAGGCTTGAGTCCAAGGCACGCCGGGGTCGATCTGCTCACCGATGCGCAGGGTCGTCACGCCTAACGCGGAGACCACGGCACCGGAGGTTTCGCCGCCCGCTACCAATAACCGGCCCACACCTTCCTGCACCAGCGTTACCGCCAACTGGCCTAATGCCTCTTCAACAAGGTGCCCTGCTCGCTCCACGCCGAGCGAGGCTTGCGCGTTTTTCACTTTTTCTGGATCGGCGGAGGCGTAAATCAAGACCGGCGCGTTGTCGGATAGCCGTTGCCGCGCAAACGCAAGCGCCTGCTGGCGTTGCTGCTCGCCCTCTACCAGCGCCAGCGGGTCAAGCGCGAAACCGCCGTCGGGATGCTTGGCAATGAAATCCGCCACTTGCGCCAGCGTGGCCCGTGAGCAGCTACCCGACAGTACCAGCGCCCCGCCCGCCGCAGGCGCTAAACGCCCCGGTTCGGGGATCGTCTCCAGCCAGCCCTGGGCTCGGTACTGCGCGGGCAGCGCCTGGCCCAGGCCGGAGCCGCCGGTGACCAGCGCCATCGAGACGGTGGCTTCGGCCAGCACGTCCAAATCCTGCTCATCCAGGGTGTCGCAGATCACATGGCGTACGCCTTGCTCGGCGAGCGTCGACAGATGAGAGCGGGTTGACTCAGCGCCCTTTGCCAGCACCTGACGGCTGGTCAGCCGCACGGCGTGAGGTGTTTGGCGGGAGAGCACGCGGACCAGATCGGCATCCTTCATGGGGGTGAGCGGGTGGTGCTGCATGCCGCTGTCGTTGAGCAAACGGTCGCCGACGAACAGGTGCCCCTGGTACACCGTGCGGCCATTGACCGGAAAGGCCGGCACCATCACGGTTTGAGCGGCGCCCAATGCCTCCAGCAGGGCATCGGCCACGGGGCCGATGTTGCCCTCGTCGGTGGAGTCGAAGGTGGAGCAGTACTTGAAGAACAGCTGGCGAGCACCCTGGTCGCGCAGCCAATCGAGGGCGGCCAGGGAGTCGGCCACGGCCTCTTCCACCGGGCAGGAGCGCGACTTGAGCGCGACCACAACCGCATCGATGTCACGAAGGTCCACCGCTTCTTGCGGCACGCCGATCACCTGCAGGCAGCGCATGCCGCCGCGCACCAGGTTATTAGCCAAATCGGTGGCGCCAGTGAAGTCGTCGGCGATGGCGCCCAGCACGACCCGTGGGTGGTTCATGACGCTGCCCCCTCGGCATCGTTGGCGGCGTCTGGCAAGGCGATGCCTGACAGGCGTTGATAGACCTTGATCACCGCCGAGTCATCTTCGCGCCCGAAGCCTGCGCCGCTGGCCGCGGTAAATTGCTGCAATGCGCTGGCGGCCACCGGCGTGGCCAGTGACAGCTCACGGCCCGTCTGGTGGACGATATTGAGGTCCTTGACGAAGATATCGACGGCAGACAGCGGCGTGTAGTCGCCGCTCAAGATGTGCGGTACGCGGTTCTCGAACATCCAGGAGTTGCCCGCCGAGTGGGTGATCACCTCATAGATCACCTCGGGGTCGAGGCCCATGCGGATGCCCAGCGCCATGGCTTCGGCGGCAGTGGCGATATGCACCCCGGCCAGCAGCTGATTGACCAGCTTCATGCTGGAACCCACCCCAGGCGCGTCACCCAGGCGATACACTTTGGCGGCCATGGCATCCAGTATCAGCTGGGCCTTCTTGAACACATCCGGCTGGCCGGAGGCCATCACTGATAAATCACCGCTTCTGGCCTTGGCGGCACCGCCACTGATAGGGGCATCCAGCATCGCCATGCCCGCTGCAGCCAAGCGCTCACCCAGTTGCCTGGCCTGGCTGGGCGCTACCGTGGCGCATTGCACGATCACACTCCCGGGCGCAAGGTGGGGCACTACGCCCTGCTCGCCAAACAGCACGTCTTCCACCTGCTGGCCATTGACCACGATGACCAGCACCACCTCGCACCCCGACAGTGCTTGCGGCGTGGCCACGCTGTGCCCACCGGCCGCGATGAAGGCTTCGCGGGCAGCCGCTGAAATATCGCACCCGATGACCTTGAAGCCGCGCTCCAGCAGCGCCGTAGCGGTGCCCATTCCCATGGCACCTAACCCGATCACACCGACTGACGGGGATTGCTGTGTATCGTGACTCACCGGCGGCTACCTCACTGTTGTTATTTTAAATATTGTTTTGACTGCAGCATCGTTCTGAATACCGCGCGCCGTGGTCGCAAGGGCATGCTCACGGCGGCATATGTTAGCGCTGTCATGATAGCGCTAACATTCGTTTTAGATTATTCTTTCTCTCATCACAAGCTGAACGATAGGGACGTGCGACCAATGTCTAAAGATGCTTCCAGCCCAGCGAGAGCACGCCGCCGCACGGACCAGATCACCCTCAGCCAGGTGGCTGAATTGGCCAGTGTTTCGCCGATCACCGCATCAAGGGCGTTGAACACGCCCGAGAAAGTCAGCGACCAGACCCGAGAGCGCGTGCTCGATGCCGTGGAGCAGTTGGGCTATGTGCCCAACCTGGTGGCGGGCAGTCTCGCTTCCTCACGCTCCAGGCTGATCGCCGTCATCGTGCCTTCCCTGATCAACACCGTGTTCGTGGAAGTGATCAAGGGACTGCAAGAGACTCTGGAGGCCGAGGGGTATCAGATACTGCTGGGCAACACCGACTACGACCTGGACCGCGAATATCAGTTAGTGCGCACTTTTCTGGGCTGGTCATGCTCGGCCCTGATTACCGCAGGGCTGCGACATAACCACGCCTGCCAGACCCTGCTGAACAACTGGGATCATCCCATCATGGAGGTGATGGAGCTGGGCAAGGGCATGGACTTGAACGTCGGGCTCGACCACGTGGCGGCGGGGCGCTGCATGGCTACCCACCTGATCGACAGAGGCTATCGCCATATTGTCTATGTCGGCGCACGCTTGTCTCAGGATTACCGAGCGGGCATGCGCTACGAAGGGCACAAGGCGGTGTTGACGGCCCACGGCCTGGACGCCTCGCTGGTGGAGCTGGACACGCTGGGCAGCCTGCAAGCGGGCGCAGACAGCCTGGCCCAGGTACTGGCGCATTACCCGCGCACCCAGGCCATCCATTTCGCCAACGACGACCTGGCCGCTGGTGCGCTGCTGGCTGCGCAGCGCCAGGGGCTCGATGTGCCGGGCGACATCGCCATTGCCGGCTTCAACGGCCTGCCCCTTGGCCAACACGTTACCCCACCGCTCACCACCATTCTGTCGCCCAGAGAAGAGATGGGGCGGCTGGCCGCCAAAGAGCTGATCCGCAGGCTAAGCGGTAAAAACGTCTACCGCCGCCAACACGATGTAGGGTTCACGCTGCAGGTAGGCGGGAGCACTTAGGCTTTGTACGAAAACTGCCTACGCTCGCCCATACGGCGTTAAAAATCGGCTCGTGCGCGAGTCCGATCAAAGTACTCATTTACACCTTGTAAACTCCGTCTTTTCGCCGATTTTTGCCTTGTCTGGCCATCGCTCGCCGACTTTTCGTACAAAGCCTAGCTCCGGCCGTCACACTGCGGGCGGCTGGCCAAGAATGTCCAGACCTGTGCCCAGCTCGTTTTCAATGGCCTGCCCGATGGCCAGCAGTTTCGCGTCCTGCCATGGCCCGGCCAGCACTTGCAGGCCCACCGGCATGCCTTCGGCGTCTTTTCCTACCGGCAGCGTCAAGGCACAGAGCCCCAGAAAGTTGGCAATGACCGTATTGCGCAAGGCGTGCATATTGGCCTTGGGGTATGCGCCTTCGGGCTGCAGACTCTCCAGGGTAGGCGGGGTAATCGCCACGGTAGGGGTCAGCACCGCATCGACATCCGCCATACGCGCAGCGGCAGATTGATAGAGCGAATCCAGGATCGTGCGACGACGCACATACTCCCAGGCAGGCATCGTATCGGCTGCCGCCACCCGAGCCGCGACATTGGGGTCGAGGGAGTCGATCATCTCGGGCAACTCACTCTTCAGGAACGCTGCCAGCTCTGCGGCTGCCACTCCGCCCAGCTTGAACAATTCATACGCCTCATCGATACCGGGCAGCTCCAGCGTCACGATCCGAGCACCGGCAGCTTCCAATCGCTTGATTGCAGCGCGCACCGTTTCCGCAATACCGGGGCTGCAGTCGTCCCAGAAAAACGTTTCCGGCACGCCAAAGGTCAGGCCCGCCAGACAGGGGGTCGCTGGAACACCGCTATCGCTGCCGCTCAGGAGCGGGTCGAGGGCATCGAACGCAAAAGCGATATCATCCACTCGGCGCGCCAGCAGCCCTGGGGTATCCAGCGTGCTGGAGAGCGGTACGATCTGCTCCGTGGACCAGCGCCCGGCAGTGGTCTTCAGCCCAACGACGCCGGTCATGGCAGCAGGGATACGTACAGAGCCTGCGGTATCCGTACCGAACGCCAGGCTGGCGGTGCCTCCCACCAGCGACACCCCCGCCCCGGAACTGGAGCCGCCGGGCGTGCGGTGAGCCATCGCGTCCCAGGGGTTGCGCGGGGCTCCCCAATGGGCGTTGGTGCCCAACCCGCCAAAAGCAAACTCGACGGTATGGGTTTTACCCATGACGGAAGGCAGCTGCTTCAGCAACGCACTCACCACCGGGCCTGAATGCTCCCAGCGCTTGGGAAGTTGCTGGGCCGAGCCTGCATACGTCGGCAGCCCTTTCACGGCGTAGATATCCTTGATCGATACCGCCATCCCCATGAGCGCCCCCGCATCGCCCCCCTGTGCCAGCACGACATCGGCCGCCTTTGCCATCGCCAGCGCCTGCTCTCCGTTCCAGGTAAGATAGGCATGGTCGTGCTGGCCGCGCTGGTGGTAAGCCGCTATCGCAGCCTCGGCCAGCTCGGTGGCGGTGAGAGTGCCAGCCCGCAGGCGCGCGCGCTGCTCACGTAACGGTAAAAAAATCACTGAATCCTGCATGCGTTCTCCTCCGAGGGGGTACTTAGCGCACTTCAAAGATCGCTTCGACTTCCACCGCAGCATTGCCGGGCAGCGTCGCCACCCCGATGGCGGTGCGGGCATGGCGGCCTGCCTCGCCGAACAGCGCGACAAACAGCTCTGATGCGCCATTGATGACCAGCGGCACGTCGTGGAAACCCGGCGCCACGTTGACGAAGCCATTCATGCGCACGCAGCGCACCACGCGGGAAAAATCGCCATCAACGGCATCGCTCAATTCCGCCAGGAGGTTTAAAGCACACGCCTGGGCGGCCAGCTTGCCGGTTTCGAGGTCGAACTCGCCCCCCACCTTGCCAGGATAGAGTACCTCGCCATCGCGCTCACAAATCTGGCCTGCCAGAAACACCTGATTATTCAGCCGAGACCAGGGCAAGAAGAGACCACGTGGCGTTGGAATCGCCGGTAACGTCAGGCCCTGCTCTGCAACGGCTTGCTCGATCGTTTTGCTCATGATTCGTTGTCCTTGTCGATGAACGCATTCAGCGGTTACTTAATAGATGAGTGAGGGTAGCCACGTACTTAGCCACGGCACGTAGGTGATGATGATCAGCGCGATCAGCATCAGGCCAATCAGTGGCAAGCAGGCCCCTCTCGCCACACAAACTCTCACTTGGAAGTACTGCCCTCATCAAAACACCAGACATCAGATGTCTGATATCATGCTATGGCTTACAGGAAGGCATAGGCAAGGCCGCAGAAAGAAAAACAATATATTCATATGATCTTTTAAGCATATGAAATAAAGCACTCCAAGCCGCTAGGCTTGAGTCATTGATAGAATGCAACGAATACCGATGAGCCACGCGAGGCCCAAATGAGTTTGAAACGCCAGCCTGAAACCCACCCTGCGAATCCGATGTCCTTCGGTGATTCGATGGAGCGCAGCTCCGTCGCACTGCAGCTGCTCGAGCGCATCAAAAGCGCTTTGATACGTGGCGACCTCAAACCGGGAGATTACCTCCCTTCAGAAACGGAGCTCACTCAAAGCCTGGGTATTGGAAAATCGAGCGTTCGCGAAGCGATCAAGATGCTGCAGGCCATCGGCATTGTCGAAGTCAAGCGAGGTCAAGGTACCGTGATTCGACGAGAGCCAGGTGCCCCCTTGGTGGACCCCATGGCGTTTGGCATGATCCTGGCACGCGGTATGACCCGGGATGTGCTGGAGTTTCGTCTGATGTTTGAACCCGCGTATACCCTGCAAGCCATGGAACGCGCCACGTCAGAGGATCATCAGCGCATTCAGGCCAGTATCGACGCCATGGAAGAAGCCATCCGGACAGGCGAGCAAACGTCACGACACGACATTGCCTTCCATCGCGCCATCTTGCACAGCACCCATAATCCCATGACGATTCGAGTGGGAGAAACGCTGCTGCAACTGATCGAAGCAGCATTGGAAACATCCATGCGCTCTCTTCCTGAAACTGCCTTGAAAGACCACAAAGCGATTTACAAGGCCTTCAAGGCAGGTGATAGCGCAGGCATTCACGCCGCCATTGCCGTCAGCAGTGAAAGCTGGGAAACCAACCTGACCTACGAAGGCGACAGCGACTTGAGTGCAGCCACGCGCTGACGGTGAACAAGCATGAGTGGCCCTCTTCTCTGTCAGGAAATGGGGCCGCTCGTTGATCATGCCGCAAAACGGCGTTGCATTGCTTCACCAAACGTTCATTGCTTATCAACACCTCCCATTACTCTTTAACGCCATCGCATTACACAACCACACAAAGTTCATTTTCAATATTACATATAAGATAAAACTTACATTGAAGTAGCGTATTTCCTACAAGCTTTATCGTCTTTCTCTTACATACATTACAGTCCCATTGGATGAAGATCAGATAGAAACAACAACTCTCCAACAATAACAACCTTACTTGCGATCTCCGTGACAGCAAATGCGCTGACTTTTTTCAGCACTGATACCAGCACGCACGAGCTCACATCATCCGATGTACAAGCCGCAGTGAGGAAACATCATGAAAGCCGATAAAAGCGTCATACCGATAGGCAAGTACCGCATTCACGTGGAAACGTACCAACACCCCAGCCATGCGGAAAGCGTCATCATGGTCAACGGGGCACTCGCGACCACGGCCTCTTTTACCAACTGTGTCAAATACTTAAGTGGAGACATGAACGTCATTCTGTTCGATCTCCCCTTCTCCGGGCAATCCAAACCGCACAACCCAAATACGGACATCATTACCAAGGAAGACGAAGTCGCCATTCTCATGGCATTGATCGAACGCTACGAGCCCACGTCATTGCTGTCGGTTTCCTGGGGGGGATATGCCGCCATGATGGCACTTGCCCAGTCCCCCAGCTCCATCAAAAAAGCGGTACTTGCATCGTTTTCCACGCAGTTGAATGATGACATGCTGCGCTATATACATGGCGCAAGGCACTATATCCAGACAGGTGAAATCCAGGCAGCCGCACACTTGTTAAATGACGAAGTGGGCAAATATTTGCCTCGTCTGCTCAAGCATATCAACTATAGACACTTATCCAGATTGGATGAACAAGAACTGTCACAAACGTGCTTTCATATCGAGCAGATCTTGTCCATGAACGATACCGACTATAAAGAAGTACTCAGTAATATCGAAGTACCCACTCTGTTCGTCAATGGTACGCTGGATGAGTACACATCCCCCGAAGATATCCAGGCGGCCAGCCATTACATGCCAAACTGCCTGTTTGAGGAAGTGCCTGGCGCTGGCCACTTTCTCGACCTGGAACATGCAGATGCGCGCAGGCGCATGGAAAAGATACTGCGTGGTTTCCTGCTATCGACGCCAACGGAGCGTGCTCAACAAGTGGCGTGACCGTTCACACCCTCGGCTTTATGTACCCCATCGCCGAGCAGGCGAGACTGCTCGGCGATGCTTTTACCCCTTCCCCTTCCCCTTCCCCTTCCCCTTCCCATTAGCATGCACCGGGTGTTGCCAGTCTTTCGATCTTCTCCCTCTTGAGCACATTGCCAAAGCCTGTTAACTTAATAGCAATAGTTATCATTAACACAGGGAATATCCTCTCATGCAGCCTGATAAAAAAGATGCCCCGACAGAAGGCTCATCTGGCTCACCCCGTGAGGTCACCAGCCAAGCACTGCTCGATCAGGATGGCCAACTGGTGATTCATCACGAACAGCGGCGCTACGTGCTTCGTCGTACGAAAAGCGGCAAATTGATCCTGACCGCTTGATTTTCCTTTTACTTCAGCCAGCCAGGTAGCCTGCGTACCCAGCCAGCGAGTCACTCCATCACGCTACGTTGGATATTGCTGGCTCATGAAACCATCCTACTCTCTGGGCATTTGCCTCACCCTGCTGCCACTGCTCAACGCACAGGCTGACGACTCGGCGCTTCATCCGGTGACGGTCACCGGCACACGGGCACCGACAGACCTCTCCTCCGCCCCGCTGATCATCGACATCATCGACCGCACGGATACGGAATTAGCCACCGCCAGCCGCGTGGAGGACATTCTCAGCCGTCAGCCTGGCTTGCATGTGGCAGGCCAGGGGCGTCGCAACGGCCAGACCCTGAGCATGCGCGGCTTTGGTCGCAATGGCGTTCTGGTGCGGCTGGATGGCGTGCGCCAGGACATTACCACCGGCCACGTAGGCAACTTCTTCCTTGATCCTGCCCTTGTTCAGGAGGTGCAGGTGGCGCGGGGGGCGCTCTCCAGCTTGTACGGCAGCAATGCCATGGGGGGTGTGGTGAGCTTCACCACGGTGGAAGCCAGCGACTTACTGGCCGCTGGGGAAAACAGCGGGGCTCGGCTATCACTGGGCGGGGCGACCGCCAGCGGTGAACTGCGCGGCAACCTGAGCGCCTTTGGCCGCCAGGACACATCGAGAGGGCAGGTAGACGGGCTGTTCTCCGTAGGGCGCAGCGAGTCGGGAGATATACGTCGGGCGGGGGGTGACAAGGCCGAAGAGGATGCCAACCTCAACAGCCTGCTCGTCAAAGGTGGCTGGGAGCCCAGCGACGAGCACCGGCTGTTCATCGGCTGGCAGTATTACGATGAGGACACTACCCAGCCCGCCAACCCTCAGCAGCGCGATGTCACCACCAGCAATCCGCTGCGTGATCGCGAGGTGGAAAGCCATAACCTGCAGCTGGGTCATCGCTGGCAGCCCAGCCCGGCGACCGACATTACTTCACGCCTCAGTTTCAGCCAGCAGGAGATTAGCGAGCCTCAGGCAAGCCGCACACTGGAGCGCTTGGGCCTGCAAAGCGACGGCTATCACCGCCTGGAGCATGGCTGGTTATCACAAACGCTGGTCTTCGGGGCCGAACTGGAGCAGGCACGCCAGCGTCCGGAAGGCAGTGCCAACGGCTTCCCGCATGCCGACATCGACACGCAAGCGGCCTATCTGGATACCACCCTCACGGCGGGGCGTTATCTGGCAGAGGGCGGCGCCGGGCAGTGGGATTTGGGTGTGGGCGCGCGCTATGACCGCTACGACGCCTCAGGCCAAGCCAGCGATGCCAGCGTCCACGACCGAGTATCGCCACGTTTCCGAGTGGCCTGGCGACCGCAGCAAGGCGTGATGCTGTTCTCGGGTTATGCCGAAGCCTTCCGCGCGCCAAGCCTGTCCGAGCTGTACGCCAGTGAGCGGCACTTTGCGGGCTTTTGTGCAGGCCCGTTCTTCTGTACTCCGGACAACTTCTGGATCCCCAACCCGGAGCTGGCCCCGGAAACCAGCCATACCTGGGAGAGCGGTATGGTATGGCACCAGGGTGACTGGCAAGCGCGCGCCAGCTATTTCGATACGCGGGCAGACGACTTCATCGATACCCAGGTCGATATCATGGCGGGCACCACCCAGGCGGTGAACGTGCAGCGTGCCCAGCTATGGGGATACGACGCTCGCCTTGCCTGGCAGCCCAGCGCCTTCCCGCTACTCACCAGCTTTGCAGGCCTTTCCGAGGTCTCGGGCAAGGACCGCGACAGCGGTGAAGCGCTGGGCAGCCAGACGCCTCTGGAAATGACCCTGGGCAGCGAGCTGGCCCTTTACAACCGCGCGTTGCGCGTGGGCTGGCAGGGCCGGTTCGCCCGCGACTTCGACAAACAGAGCAGCGACGAACGGCTGCCAGGATATGGCCTGCACGATCTGCATCTGGCCTGGCAAGTCACCCCTGCCCTCGACACATCGCTGCGCCTGGCCAACGTGGGCGATAAGGAGTGGTACCGCCCGGATGGCAGTCTGGGCGATGGCCGCAGCCTGTTCGCCACACTGAACTGGCAGTGGTAATCAGGAGACCGACACATGACACACCCACAACAAACCGCGATTCTGGAAGCCTTCAGCAGCGCACGGGCTGCCCAACCCCGCCTACCGGCCATCGAAATCGCCGAACGGCTTGGCATCAGTGAGGGCGAGCTTCAGGCCGCCCGGCTGGGCAGGGAAGTATGGACACTGCCACTCGCCCCCAGGGCGCTGGCAGCCTGGTGGCATCAGTTGGGCCACGTGAAGGCACTGACCCGCTCGCGACTGGCCGTACTGGAGCAGCACGGCACCTACCCAAGCTTGGCGGGAGGCTCCCACACCGGCTTGATGCTCGACCCCGGCGGGCTGGATTTGCGCCTGCTGTACAGCCACTGGCATTGGGCCTGCCTGATACACGACCCCATGCCTACCGACACAGGCACCATCACGCACCGCTGGAGCCTGCAGGTATTCGATCAGCACGGCTGCGCCATTCACAAGTGCTTCGCACTGGACGAACCGCGCACCGAGGCCTGGGAGGCGCTGGCCGCTCTGGGCACACTGGATACACCGGCCTTTACTCACAGCATGCCGCGCATAAAGCGGCCGCTCCCCAGCGCCCCCACCCTGGCCCAGGAGTGGGCGGCCATGAGCGACGTACACCAGTTCTTTGCCCTGTTACAGCGCCATCACCTGGAGCGGCTGGAAGCCAACCAGCTCATGGAAGGCCACTACACCAATCCGCTCCCCGTGCATGCCTTGGAGGCTCTGTTCCAGGAGGCGCACCGGCAAGCGCTGCCGCTGATGCTGTTTGTGGCCAGCCCCGGCTGCGTGCAGATCCGAACGGGCACGCTGCCCGCAGCCGTGCGCGCCAGAGGCTGGATGAACCTGTTTGGCGAACAGTTCACGCTGCACCTCAACGACACGGCCATCGAGCAGCTATGGGTGGTCAACAAACCCAACCGCGATGGCGGTGTGACCAGTGTCGAGGCCTTCGATGCGCAGGGCTCGCTGGTGCTGCAGCTCTACGCAGAGCGCCAGGAAGGGCGCAGCGAACGGCGGGAGTGGCGGCAACTCTTGAACACCTTGAGCCAGCGTGAGGCCGTGGCATGAGACTCGTAGGCCATGCCTTTGCACTCAGGCCGTTTCGAGCCCTGGGAGTCGCTCTGCTGGGGTTGGCGCTGAGCGCCTCCGCACTGGCCAGCGAGCGCTGGCTGGTGCTGGGAGGCGATATCGCCGAAACCCTGAGCGCCCTGGGCGCCGAGCAGCACGTCGTCGCCCGAGACGATACGGTGGTCTACCCTCCCGAGATGGCGGCCTTGCCCTCCGTGGGCTATTTGCGTCAGCTCTCGGCCGAGAGCGTGCTCTCCGTCTCGCCTACACGCATTCTGGCCGCCGAGCAGGCGGGCCCCCGCGAAGTATTGGAGCAGCTGGCTGCGGTGGGCGTGGCGGTAGAGGTCGTCAGTGCCCCGGCCTCACTGGAGGCCATTGCCCACAAGGTGCGCCATATCAGTGAATACATCGGCGAACCGCAGGCCGGCTCAGCGCTGGCGGAGTTGCTGACCAGCGACCTTGAGCGATTGGCCGCCCTGCCCCCACTGCCCGACATTCAAGCCATGTTCATCCTGCAACACAGCGGCCTGACCCCGAGGGCTGCCGGACGCGAGACAGCCGCTCATACCGCTCTGGAAGCAGTGGGATTGCACAATGCTTTTGCGGAAATGACGGGCTACCACAACGTGTCGGCAGAAGCCCTGGTGCAGCGCTCTCCTGAGGTCGTCGTCATGTCCACACGCGGCCTGGAGGCACTCGGCGGTGAAGCGGCACTCTGGAGTCTGCCCGGCATGGCCATGACCCCGGCAGGGAGCGACCAGCGCCTGATCGTGGTGGATGATCAGGCACTGTTGGGGTTTGGCCCACGCACGCCCGAGGCCCTGCTGACGCTACGCCAACAGGTGGAAGCCCTGCTCAGTCACCATGCTGCACAGGCCCGCCGATGAACCCACGACAACCCGCTTATATCTCCGTGCGCCTGGGCCGACCGACCATGACCCGCTCCACCCGGGTTCTGAGCGGCCTGGCGTTGGCATTGGTAGCCACGCTGGCCATCAGCGCCAGCACCGGCGTGCTCGGCATCTCCCCGTGGGCAGCGCTGAGCGGCACGGCAGACCCTTTGAGCCTGCAAGTATGGTGGCAACTTCGCCTGCCCAGGCTCCTGCTGGGCATGGCCGTGGGGGCCATGCTGGCAGGCAGCGGGGCCGCCATGCAGGGGCTATTTCGCAACCCGCTGGCCGACCCCACGCTGCTGGGCTTGGCCAGCGGAGCCGGTCTGTTCGTGGCGCTCTGGATTGTGCTGGTACAGGGCAGCGCCGCCAGCAGTTTATATGGCCAGTTTGCCGCAGGGTTTCTGGGGGCGCTGTGCGTTTGTCTGCTGATTTTTGGTATCGCCAGCCGTCAAGGCGGCGGCAGTGCGGCGGTGATGTCGCTGCTGCTGGCGGGACTGGCCATCAATACCCTGGCAGGCGCTGGCGGCGGAGTGTTGGCCTTTCTGGCCAGCGACGAGCAACTGCGCCAGCTTAGCCTGTGGGGCATGGGCACACTGACCAATGCGCTATGGCGTACTACCGCCGTTGCCCTGGGAGTGGTGGCCTTCGCACTTTGGTTACTGCTGCGCAGCGCGACGCAGCTCGACCTGCTCCAGCTGGGCGAAGCCACCGCCCACGCCGCCGGTCTGGAAATCGCGCACCTGAAGCGCCGGGTCGTGATCGCCACCTCGATTGGGGTCGGCCTATGCGTGGCCTTGAGCGGGGTCATCGGTTTTCTTGGCTTGCTGGTTCCCCACTGCTTGCGCCTATGGCTAGGCCCAGGGCATCGCCTGCTGTTGCCGGCTTCCATGCTGGGCGGTGCAATTCTGCTGGTCGCGGCCGACGCCCTGGCACGCACGCTGGGGGCACCGGCCGAAATGCCCGTAGGGCTGCTCACCAGCCTGCTGGGCGGCCCCTACTTTCTCTATTTGCTGATGCGCCGGAACCGACCATGCTGACGCTTTGCGACGCAGGCCTGCTGCGTGCCCCCGCCCTTACACCGCTCAGCGGCACGCTGCTGCCGGGAGAACTGCTGGCCATCGTCGGCCCCAACGGCGCAGGCAAAAGTACGCTCCTCAGCCTGCTCTCGGGTTTTCGTCCCTGCGAAACCGGGCAGCTGTTGCTCGATGGCCACCCCCTGCCTGCGTGGCCCATCGCGGCACTGGCCAACCGTCGCGCGCTGGTCGCCCAGCAGGAGCCCCCCGGCTTTGACTGGCATACCGAAGAGCTGGTGAGCCTGGGCAGCCAGCCATCGAAGGCACTGGTAGCGCAACTGCTGGACGAGCTGGACCTGACTCACCTGGCTCGCCGCAGCGTCCTCTCGCTATCCGGCGGCGAACGCCAGCGCGTGATGATTGCCCGAGGTGCCTGCCAACTGCTGTCACGCCGCTTGCCCGACGCCACCGACGGCGGCCTGCTGCTGCTGGACGAACCCACCAGCGCACTGGACATTGGCCAACAGCAACGCCTCATGCGCCAGCTACGCCGCTGGGCCAGCCAACACCAGATGGCCATCGCCTGCGTCCTACACGACCTGAACCTGGCCAGCACCTTCGCGGACCACGTATGGCTGATGCATCGCGGGCAGCGGGTGGCTAGCGGGCCTCCAGCACAGGTACTTACTACCGCGCACATCAGTCGTGTCTATGAGGTGACGCTGGCTCCTCCTTCTACAGTGCTATTTAGCCCGGCGGTTTGATGCCCAGGCTCATGCGTCACTGGCTTCGCTGGTATATTTCACCCATGTCTTGGCCAGGTGGCGGCGCAGCTCTTGGCCTACTCGCTCTGCGTCGCGCGATTCCAGCGCGGCCATGATGGCTTCGTGCTCCTCCATGGCTTTGGCCCACTTTTCGTTCTTGTCGTTGGAGAGGTAGCGGACGCGGTAAAGCTGCCGACTCAGGGTGGCGTGCATGTCCGTCAACGTCGGGTTGCGGGCCAGCTCGACGATACGGCGATGGATGGCCTGGTTCAGGCGGAAGTAGTTCTGTCGGTCGCGGCGTAGAAAGGCCGCTTTCATCTCGAAATGCAGCGCCTGAAGCTCTGCCAGCTCGTCATCGCTGGCGTGGGAACAGGTGAGTTCTGCCGCCGCCTGCTCCAGCACGCTCAAGACATACAGCTTCTCCTGCATGTCTGCGGGGCTCACCTCGGCCACTACGGCCCCACGATTGGGCGACAGCACCACCAACCCTTCGGCAGCGAGGATCTTGAACGCCTCGCGCATGGGCGTGCGCGATACCTGGAGCTCGTCTGCCAGGGTGCGTTCAGGCAGCCGCTGCCCTGGCTGAAAATGATCCATCACGATGTGTTCACGCAGGTAATGAGCGACTTTTTCGACCAGGCCCGGCTGGCTCGGCGGGGTGATGTCTTCCATGGCTGTCTTCATGTGATGTGCGAGCCACAAGAATGGCATACCATAACTTGGCTTTCAAATAGCTAAAGGCTATTTAGGCGAAAATTAAAAATCATTATTTTCAGCCATATAGAGCCAAAAACAGACCAACAGATACCAAAGTATAACCTTCCAGCATTTGACCCTCAAAATGGTATACCACTACATTTCATGCAAATGACAACCCTGGCCTTGCCGCCACACAACGCCACTCCAAGCCAAGCGATGGCCTCGGCTGAGCGTCCCGACACAGGAAGACCCACACCTCATGAACTACTTACAACATTTCAATACCGACAAGGTGGTAGAAGCCTGCATCGCAGGCGCAGGGGATTTTGGTCGTGGCGTATTACGTCAGGCACGCCAGATGCGTGGCCTATCGGCGCGTATCGCCATCGATATCCATGCCGATAAAGCGGTCGAGGCGCTTCGCCATGCAGGGGTTCCAGAAGCTCAAATAATGGTATGCCATTCTGCCAGCGACGCCGAACAAGCCTGGGAAAGCGGCTTTTTTATCGCGACCGCTTCGTTTGAAACCATCAAGGCGCTGCCGTTCGATATCCTGGTCGAGTCCACGGGCATTCCGGACGTTGGCGCACGCTACGCCGAAGCCGCCTTGCTGGCCGGCAAACACGTCGGCATTGCCACCAAGGAGACCGAGTCCGTGGTGGGCCCTTACCTGACCCGCCTGGCCTATCAGCAGGGCCGCTTGTTTACCCCCATGGATGGCGACCAGCCTAGCCTGCTGATTGGCCTGCTCACCTGGGCCAAGACACTGGGTTTCGAGATCATTGCGGCGGGCAAGAGCAGCGAGTACGACTTCATCTGGGATGAGGCCAACGCCACGGTCGAGTGCAATGGCGTGCGCTACCCTGCCGCGGGCCTGAGCGACCTGTGGGAATTGCCTCCAGGGGGCGAACGCGAGGTGGTCGAGGCACGCAGCCGCCTGCTGGCCGACATTCCGCAAATTTCCGTGCCGGACCTGTGCGAAATGGTCAACGTGGCCAACGCCACCGGGCTGTGCCCGGATCGGCCTGAGTTTCACGCCATGGTCTTGCGTACCGCCGAAGTCCCTACGTTGCTCGACCTGCAGGCGGAAGGGGGTATGCTGCAAGGGCTGAAGCGCCTTGAGGTGTTCAACTGCCTGCGCCGCCCGGATGAGCTGAGCTTTGCCGGTGGGGTATTCGTGGTGGTGCGCTGTGAAGACCCGCATGTCTGGACACTGCTGCGCGACAAGGGGCATGTGCTGAGCCGCAGCGAGCGTAGCGCCATGATCTACCTGCCGCGCCACCTGCTGGGGCTGGAAGCACCCATCTCGCTGCTCGATGTAGTGCTCAATCAACAGACCTCCGGCGGCGGCCACGCCACTACACCGAGCTTCGACCTGACCGCACGGGCTACCCAGCCCATCGCGGCTGGTCAGCGCCTGGAGATGCGCGGGCATCATCGCCACATCGAAGGCCTTCGCCCTGAAATTCATCCCGCCGAGCCGCTCTCACCCAGCGCCAAGGTGCCCTTTTACCTACTACCCGGTGCCGAGGTCATTCGTGATATCGCACCCCAGCAGCCCATCACGCTGGCCGATGTCGCCCTGCCGGACTCTACACTCAGGCAGCTGCGATGCCAGCAGGATGAGCTGTTCAAACAACAATACGCTGTCGATAACGCCGAACACGCCAGCACGCTGGCCTGAGGGTCGCTGGTGCCACGGGCCCATTGCGCACCTAGCGCAAAACAATAAAGCAACAATAATCCGTCAGGAGAAACACCATGCTTACCAAGCTCTTGCTCACACCGCACGCACTGAAAATGACGACCCTGGGCGTTGCCCTGATCAGCACCGCCATGGTCGCCCAGGCCGATGAAGCCGCCGACTACCCGACCAAGCCGATCCAGTTCCTGGTGGCCGCGGGTGCCGGAGGCGGCGTGGATAACTTCGCCCGCGTGGTTCGCCCCATGTTCGAAGAGGCCCTGGGAGGCGCGCGCATCACGGTGGTCAACCTGCCCTCGGCTTCTGGCGCACTGGCCCACCAGCGCACGGCCAATGGCGCCCCGGATGGCCATACGCTGGACTTTGCCTCGACCACTTACGTGACCTCGTTGGCGGCTGGGCAGAACCCGGTGGGCCTGGATCAGATCACCCCCGTGGCCCGCATGCAGTCGGACGTCATGGCGCTGTTCGTCAATCCGCAGCGTTACCCGGATTTCGAGTCGTTCCTGGAGTATGCCCAAGCCAACCCCGGCAAGGTCACCGTGGGCGGCACGCACACGGCGAGCCCCGACCACGTGGCTTTTCTCTCCTTGCGTGACGCGTCTGGCCTGGACATGAGCTTCATTCCCTACGACAGCACCGGCAACGCCACGGCCAATGTCCTGGGCAACAATATCGATGCCACCACGACCTCGCTGAGCCCACTGCTGAGCTACATCGAAGCGGGTCAAATGATGCCGATTCTCGTGTTCAGCGATGAGCGCCTGGCAGATTTTCCCGATGTCCCCACTACCGTGGAGCATGACTGGGACCTGACCGATGGCAACGACCGGGCCGTGTTCGTCCATGCCGATACCCCGGCCCCGCTCGTTCAACGGCTGGAAGAAGTGCTGAAGGGCATTTTCGATTCGGAAGACTACCAGGCCTATGCCGAGCGCGTGAACCTGACCTACCGCGACGGCTGGATGGCAGGCGACGCTTACCGCGAGCGCCTCGAGCACAACTACGAGCTTTACTCGCGGCTGCTCAGCAACGAGCAGTAAGCCACTCGTACCAGGGCAAGGCAGGCAGCCACCGCTGCTTGCCTTTCGATATTCATCGGCACGAGCAATGCGTTGCGGGTTGTTCGCGCCATGCTCCCTTCGGGGTTGATCATGTACGCCAGGATTTCTTTCTTTGCGATAGCCATCGTAGTGCTCGGCCTTGCCAGCCTCGTGCCTACCTTGCAGTTTCCCAGTTCTGAGCAAGTGTCGACCTTCATCGGCCCGCGTGTCTGGCCGCTGACCCTCTTGCTGGCGCTCATCGGATTAGGCGCGGCGCTTTTGCTGATCACCTGGCGGGATGCCAAGCAAGGCAAGCGCTATGACGACGACCCCGTTGACGAAACCCCACCGCCGTGGCGCTTTACGCTGGCATCGACGCGCCATTGGTGGCTGATCGCTGCCACGCTCGTCTACACCTGGCTGATTGGCCTGATCGGTTTTCTGGCGGCCAGCGTGGCGTTCACGCTGGTATGTACGCTGTTGCTGGGCGCACGCTCCTGGCGGGTCATCGCGGCCACGGTGGTCATCGCCGCGCTGCTGATGCAAGGCGTCTTCGTCATGCTGCTGGGGATACCGCTATGAGCGCGTTACGCCTGATGCTCTCCCTTGTCATCACTGTTTTCTGTCAAGGAGCTACCCATGCTTGAGAATTTTCTTGGCGGGTTAGCCGTCGTGATGCAGCCCCTGAACCTGCTGCTGCTGACTTCTGCCGTGTTCATCGGCTTCATCGGTGGCGCCCTGCCGGGCATCAGCGGTGTGATTCTGGTCGTGATTCTGTTGCCCATCACGTACGGCATGGACTCCACCACGGCCTTCATGGTGCTGACGGCCATTTATGGAGCCACGGTTTTCTCGGGGCTGATCACGGCCATTCTCTACCGTGCGCCGGGCACCCCGGAAGCAGTCATGACCGCGTTCGATGGCTACCCCATGACGCAGCAAGGCCAGGCTGGCAAAGCGCTGGGCATCGGCGTGCTCAGTTCGGCCATTGGCGGGCTGGTCGGCACCATTGCCTTGATCATTTTCACACCGATGCTGGCCACCATGGCGCTGCGCTTTTCGTCCCCGGAGTATTTTGCTCTGGCGGTTTTAGGGCTGACGGTGGTGGCGTCACTCGGCGGGCGCTTGATATATGGCCTGATCGGCGCGACCTTGGGGCTATTCATCGCCACCATCGGGATCGACCCGCTCACTGGCACCAGCCGCTACACCTTCGACAACCTGAACCTGATGGAAGGTGTCGGGCTGATTCCCATGATCGTGGGCCTGTTTGCCGTCTCGGAGGTCATGAAGCGCGCGCTGGATCAAGATACCCATCAGCCGCTCAAGAAGGTGAAGGTCAAGATCTTCGACCTGCCCATCCTGCGCAAGATCGGCCCGACGCTGACGCGCTCTTCCTTGATTGGCGTCATCATCGGCATTCTGCCGGGCATCGGTGCCAGCACCGCCGCCATGGTCAGCTATAGCGAGACGGTGCGCTGGTCCAAACATCCTGAAAAGTTTGGCAAAGGGGCACCCGAGGGCATTGCGGCGCCTGAGTCGGCCAACAATGCCGCCGCCATGGGCGCCTTGGTGCCGCTGTTTGCTCTGGGCATTCCCGGCAGTGGCACGACGGCCGTGATTCTGGGGGCGTTCATCATGCACGGCCTGCAGCCGGGGCCCATGTTCATGATGACGCACAGTAGCCTGATCTATGCCGTGTTTGCGGGCCTGTTCATCGTCAACTTCATGATCCTGCTGTTCTCCAAGCCCTTCATCACCCTGTTTACCAAGCTGCTGAACGTTCCGTATTCCGCCCTTGGGCCCATCATCATCATGTGCTGCATCGTGGGCACCTACTCGGTGCGCAACTCGATGTTCGATGTGTGGCTGATGCTTGGCTTCGGTGTGCTGGGGTTCCTGCTGGAGAAACTCAAATTCCCGCTGGTCTCCATCATTCTTGGCTTGGTACTGGGGCCCATCGCCGAGAGCGAGCTTCGCCGTGCGCTTTCCATGTCGCAGGGGGATCTGTCGATTTTCTTCACGCGACCCATCAGCGCTTCGTTACTGGCCGTGGCAGCGCTGCTGCTGACCATCACCATTGTCATGCCGCTCATCAAGCGAGCGCGCCTGAATAAAGCGACTTCTTAACCTCTGACCACGGAAGCGACCCATGACTCTTCTCCTTGGTGCCATCGCCGATGACTTCACCGGCGCCACCGATCTGGCCAATAACCTGGTGCGCGGCGGCATGCGCTGCCTGCAGGTGATCGGCGTGCCGCAAGAAACGGTGGACCTTCGCGACATCGATGCCGTGGTGGTCGCGCTCAAGTCGCGCTCCTGCCCGGTGGAAGAGGCCGTGGCCGACTCCCTGGCCGCCCTCGATTGGCTGCGCGCCCAAGGCGCCCGACAGCTGTTCTTCAAGTACTGCTCCACCTTCGACTCCACCGACGAGGGCAACATCGGCCCCGTGGCCGATGCCCTGCTGGAGGCGCTGAGTGCCGCTCAAACCGTGATGGTGCCTGCGTTTCCGGTCAATGGCCGTACGGTGTACCAGGGGCACCTGTTCGTCGGTGACCGTTTGCTCAACGACAGCGGCATGCAGCACCACCCGCTCACGCCCATGCAGGATGCCGATCTGGTCCGCGTGCTCTCCCGCCAAACGCCTTACGCCGTGGGGCTGGCCAGCCGCCAAGTGCTGGCGAACGGTGCCGAGGCCACCGGGGCGCATTTGTCGTCCCTGGCCGAACAGGGCGTACGCCATGTGATCTGTGACACCCTGGATGAGCAGGATTTGGACGTGCTGGCCGAAGCCACCGTCTCGATGGCGCTGGTCACTGGCGGTTCAGGCCTGGGCCAGGCGCTGCCCGCGCAGTACCGAGCCCAAGGCTGGCTGGAGACGATCACCGAACCGGGGCGTTTAGCGCCTGCGGCGGGCGGGGCGCTGGTACTGTCGGGTAGCTGCTCACGGGCCACCCTGGCGCAAGTGGCCGACTTCCTGGCCAAGCACCCGGACGGTGGCTTTGCGCTGGACCCTTTATCGCTGAGCGAAGGCGACAAGCAGTGGGAGCAGGCGCTGGCCTTCGCCCTGGAGCGCTTGCCGTTGCAGGCCCCCACCCTGATCTACGCTTCGGCCGACCCGGACAAGGTGAAAGCGGCCCAGGCGGCGTTGGGCGTTGCCCAGGCCGGGCACCTGGTGGAAACCGCACTGAGCCACCTGGCGGTCACGCTGGTCAATGAAGGCGTGGGTCGCTTGCTGGTGGCGGGGGGCGAAACCTCCGGCGCGGTGGTTTCGGCGCTGGGCATTACCACGCTGCGCATCGGTGAGCAGATCGACCCCGGCGTACCCTGGACCCAGACCCCGTGGCCAGGCCGCGAGGCGCCGCTCTCGCTGGCGCTGAAGTCCGGCAACTTTGGCGGCGTGGACTTCTTCACCCGGGCCTTCGAGGTGCTGGCATGAGCACGCCCCTTCGCCACCGACATCAGAACGCCCTGCGCGAGCAGATCAGCACGCTCGGTAAATCCTTGTTCGACCGCGGCCTGACCATGGGCTCCAGCGGCAACATCAGCGTGCGGCTGGACGATGGCGGCTGGCTGATGACCCCCACCAACGCCTGTCTGGGGCGGCTGGACCCGGCCCGTATCTCGCACCTGGACCCGCAGGGCCAGCTGCTCGGCGGCGATGCGCCCACCAAGGAGCAGTTCCTGCACATGGCCATGTACGACGAGCGCCCGCAGTCTGGCGCCATCGTGCACCTGCACTCCACCCACTCGGTGGCGGTGTCGTGCCTGCCGGGGGTAGACCCCTGCGACTGTATTCCACCGCTCACCGCCTACTACGTAATGCGGGTGGGCAAGCTGCCGCTGGTGCCTTATCACATCCCGGGCGACCCCCAGTTGGGCGAAGCGGTGCGGGGCCTGGCAGGCAAGCACAGCGCGGTGCTGCTGGCCAACCACGGCCCGGTGGTGGCGGGCAAGACCCTCGAAGCGGCGGTGTATGCCACCGAAGAGCTGGAAGAGACCGCCAAACTGTACCTGCTGCTGCGGGGCGAGAACCCGCGCGGTCTGACGCCGGAGCAGGTTGCCGAGCTGGAAGCACGCTTTCCCAGAGACTAAACAGGTACCTTGTGGGTCGACACCACCTCCCGCAGCCCCATGAACGAACGAATCTGGCGCACGCCGGGCAGGTAGAGCAACTGCTCGGCGTGTAGCCGGTTGAAGCTTTGGCTGTCCCTGGTGCGCACCAGCATGAAGTAGTCGAACTCCCCCGTGACCACGTGGCACTCCATGCAGCCCGACACTTTTTGAGCCGCCGCCTCGAACGCCGCGAAGGATTCTGGCGTCGAGCGGTCCAGCACCACGCCAATCAACACCACCATGCCTGCCTGCAGGGGCTCCGGGTTCAGGTGGGCCACGATTCGGCTGATCACCCCGTCCCGCTTCAGCTTTTCGACACGCCGCAAACAGGCCGCAGGGCTGAGGTTCACCTGCTCGGCCAGCGCCACATTGGAAAGCGTCGCATCCTCCTGAAGCAGCTTGAGAATACGCTTGTCGATACGATCCAGCTCACTGCCCATGGCATGGGGCTCCGAGGCCCCTCCCGCTCGCTTGGCACACATTATTATTTACTCAAATAACGGATTTACGAATTAATCAAAGCCATAAACTCAACTAGACAATCCATTGTTGTTTATAAAGCCCTCATTTCGCAACCCGCCAGGATAGGCAAACGCCTACTATAAACCTCAGGGAGCACGCCAACGTTCCAACCACCGTTACCCAGCGATCCTTGTCTATCGCGTTGACTGCCAATGCAGGAGCTTGCCATGAACCTTGAACGCTACCCCCGTTATCCACTGACGTTCGGCCCCTCCCCGATCACACCTCTCAAACGGCTGAGCGCCCATCTGGGCGGCGAGGTCGAGCTGTATGCCAAGCGCGAGGACTGCAACAGCGGCCTGGCCTTCGGCGGCAACAAGACCCGCAAGCTGGAGTACCTCATTCCCGAAGCGCTGGAGCAGGGCTGCGATACGCTGGTGTCGATTGGCGGAATCCAGTCCAACCAGACGCGTCAGGTGGCTGCCGTGGCGGCGCACCTGGGCATGAAGTGCGTCCTCGTGCAGGAGAACTGGGTGAACTACTCCGATGCGGTCTATGACCGGGTCGGCAATATCGAGATGTCGCGCATCATGGGGGCCGACGTTCGCCTGGACGCCGCCGGTTTCGATATCGGCATTCGCCCTAGCTGGGAGCAGGCCATGGAGGATGTGCGCCAGCAGGGCGGCAAGCCGTTCCCCATTCCCGCGGGCTGTTCCGAACACCCCTACGGCGGTTTGGGCTTCGTCGGCTTTGCCGAAGAGGTGCGCCAGCAGGAGAAAGAGCTGGGCTTCACCTTCGACTACATCGTGGTGTGCTCGGTGACCGGCAGCACCCAGGCCGGGATGGTGGTGGGCTTTGCCGCCGATGGCCGCGCCCAGCGGGTGATCGGCATCGACGCCTCGGCCAAGCCCGAGCAAACCCGGGCGCAGATTCTGCGCATTGCCCGCCATACCGCCGAGCTGGTCGAACTGGAAGGCGGCATTGCCGATGACGATGTGATCCTGGACACTCGCTACGGCGGCCCCGAATACGGCCTGCCCAATGACGGCACGCTGGAGGCCATTCGACTCTGCGCCCGCCTGGAAGGCGTACTCACCGACCCGGTGTACGAAGGCAAATCCATGCACGGCATGATCGATATGGTGCGCAACGGCGAGTTTCCGGCGGGATCCAAAGTGCTGTATGCCCACCTGGGCGGCGTGCCCGCGCTCAATGCCTACAGCTTCCTGTTCCGTAACGGCTGACCAGGCCGAGTGCGGTTGGGCCATGCCCAAGCCCGAGCGGGCAACTGCTCGGGCTTTTTGGCGAGGGGTGGCCAACCCAACAAAAGCTATACAAATATGTCACATCCATTAGACTCATCTGGCATGCCTGCAAGCCAATGAGGTGACACCATGCCATCGCCACTCCCCCTTCGCCTGACCCTGGACGAACTGGCCCAACTGGCCGAACCGCGGCCCGAGGTCGAACTGCACGGGCTCGACATGGGCTGGTACATCGTCCGGCTCCATCGTGACGACTCCGTCAGCCTGCTCAGCACGGCCCAAGGCGACACTCAGCGCTTCAGCGGCACCCAGTGGGTCAGCCGCGCCCTGGCGCCCCTGGGCTTTACCCATGGCACGCTGACCTGGGCAGAGGCTGCCGATGAAATGATTGGCCACCCCACGCCCCCCGTCTCTGACCAACAGCGCCTTCAGCAGGGCGTCCGCGTGGCCTTTGCCACGCGGCATTGAGGCGACGCCCGTCGCGGCCATCGCGGTCGACCCTGCCCAAGGGGCAATCCCCTCGTGGCTTTCAACCTGACCTGCCGATAAGATGGTCAATGAGCCATCATGGGCTTCCAAGCAGTTGTTTCAAAAAGTTTTCCCAGAGGATGGGCTCTATGCGTGACGAAGAGAAGTACACCAATACCGAAGAACAACTGCTGTACCTGCAAAAGTTGTTGGATGACGAAGACACCCTAGCCCTGCACGAACTGTTCAATGAACTCGATTTTCTGGCCATCGCGCGCACCCTCGAGTCGTTCCCTGCCAAAACCCGAGACCAGCTATGGGACTACATTCCCGAAACCATCATTGGTGAGGTGCTGGCGGAAGTCGACGAAGACATCCGCGCCGACTACATCGAAGACCTGACCGCCAGCGATGTCGAGCAGATCGTCAAAGGCCTGGACGCTCAGGAAGTCGCCGAGGTTCTCGATGTTGCGGACGAAGAGATCAAAACGTCCGTTTATGCCAGCCTGGACCAGGAGATTCGCGCCCAGGTCGAAAACCTCTACACCTATGAAGAGGACATGGTGGGCCGTTACATGGACCCGGAAACGGTCAATGTAAAACAAGGCGTCTCCCTGGAAGCCGTTCAGCGCTACATTCGTATCCATCGGCTGCTGGATGTCGACTCTCAGCAGGTCATGGTGACCGACAAGGATAAACGCCTGCTCGGTACGCTGACGCTGATCGACCTGGTCAAGCAGTCTCAGGAGTGCTCCGTCGACGAATTCATGGATAGCGCGCCTTACACCTTGCATGACCAGATGAAGGTCAGCGATGCTGCCAGCCTGCTGCGCTCGAAAGAGCTTCACTTCGTGCCCGTGTGCAACAGCGAAGGGCAGTTGGTGGGCCAATTGAATGCCGCCGACATACTCGAAATCACCCAGGATGACGCAGACCTGACGCTGAAACACATGTCCGGCGTCAGCGATGAGGAAGAAGTGTTCACCCCCATCGTACGCAGCGCGAAAAGCCGGGGTATCTGGCTGGGCATCAATTTGCTGACGGCTTTTCTGGCAGCCTTCGTCATTGGCCAGTTCGAGGCGGTGCTGGATCAGATCGTGGCACTCGCCATTCTCATGCCGGTCGTGGCCAGCATGGGAGGGATTGCCGGAAGCCAGACCCTGACCGTGGTCATACGCGGTTTGGCCCTGGGGCAAATTGCCGGTAACAACAAACGCTGGCTCTATAACAAGGAGCTTTGGGTCGGCATGAGCAACGGCCTGGTATGGGCCCTGGTGGTGGGCGGCATTTCCTACCTGTGGTTTGGCCAGACCCTGATCACGCTGGTCATTACCCTCGCCATCTTCATCAACATGAGCCTCGCCAACCTCTCGGGCGTACTGATCCCGCTGGTGCTGAAGCGCCTGCAGATCGACCCGGCGCTGTCTGGCGCGGTCATCCTGACCACCGTGACGGATGTAGTGGGATTCCTCTCGTTTCTGGGGCTCGCGACGCTGATCATTTTGTGATCAGCCAAGCGGTCTATCGGGTAAGATGTCCTTCGCCCGCTAACCTTTAACCGACCCAAGCATTCGAGGCGCCCATGCTTCCTGATTACTCCGTCATCGCCTGGCTGTTGATCATCTTTTCTGTCTATTTGACCGGGGTGTCCAAGGGCGGATTCGCAGGCGGGTTCGGCACGCTGTCGGTGCCCTTGATGGCCCTGGCGATCAGCCCTACCCAGGCGGCGGGTCTGCTGCTGCCGCTGCTGCTGGTCATGGATGCCTTTGCCGTCAAGGCATGGTGGGGCAAGCACTCCCGCGCGGAGGTATGGCGTTTCGTGCCGGGCCTGTTCATCGGGGTGACCGTCGGCACGCTGCTGTTTGGCAGCCTCAGCGAAGAGGGTGTGCGCTTGGTGCTGGGCATTCTCTCCGTGGCCTTTGCGGCCTACATGCTGCTCAAGCCCGTGGCGAAGAAGCCCATTTCCACCCGCTGGGCACTGCCCGCCTCCAGCGTTTGCGGCTTCACCAGTTTCATCGCCCACGCGGGGGCACCGCCCATGAACATGTACCTCATGCCTCGCCAGCTCTCCAAGGAGACGTTCATTGCCACCTGCACGGTGACCTATGCCGTGGTCAACAGTATCAAGCTGGGCCCTTATGTATGGCTTGGCGAGGTCAACATGACCAGCGCCTGGGCGTCACTGCTGCTGGTACCGGTTGCCTGGATCGGGGTGCGCAACGGCCTCTGGCTGCAAAGCCGCGTCAATGAAAAGCTGTTTTATCGTCTGGTGATCATGGCCATGTTCGTGGTGGGCCTCAACCTGGTCTGGCAGGCGCTGCGCTAGCGGCAAGCATTACAGCGCCACGATCAACAGCCCCAGCAGCATCACCAGCGTGCTCAGCGTCTTGGCGCTGGAGGCAGGCTCCTTGAGCCACAACACCCCCATCAGCACGCCAACCGGAATCGAGAGCTGGCGCAGCGCCACCACGTAGCTGACCTCGTCGGTCAGCGCCATGGCCATGAGCACCAGCCCGTAGGTACAGGTCATCATCAAGCCCGTGGCCACCAGCATCGTCAGCCCCTGCTGTCGCAGCGCAGGCAATCGGCGGCGCTCTGCCGGCAACACGGCCAGCAACGGGAGCGCCCACAGCAGCGTCATCAATGCTTGTAGAACCATGAAGACCGCCCCTGCCGTCAGGCTGCTATGGCCAGCGCCTTGCATGACGCCCAGGGCTTGCTTGTCGATCAGCGAGTACCCCACGGTGCCCACCGCCGCCAGCAGCGCAAAGCCCATGGCGGGGGACAGATACGAAGCAAGACGGCGAGCCTCGGGTCGGCTGAGCGGCAAGCCCAGCGCCCCTAGCATGATCAGCAGCATGCCGACGCCATCCCAGAGGCCAAGGCCACGATTGCCCAGCCAGGCAATCGATACCAGTGGCACCATCACCACCGGCAAGGCACGGGCAATGGGATAGAGGACGCTCACCTCTCCCCGGGCGTAGGCCCAGGCGAGCCCTCCCATATAGAGCATCTGGCAAAACCCGGACAGCACCAGCCAGCCCCAGAAGGCACCCGGCAGCGCCGTCAAGGAGGGGCCCAGCACCAGCAGCGGCAACAGCGCCACACCCCCAGCGCCATAAGCCAGCGTAAACGACCCAAGCGAGGGCGCGTTGCGCTTGCCCAGCACGTTCCACCCGGCATGCATGCACACCGAGACCAGTACCAGCGCGAGCGCGGTGGGGCTCAAGGCCGCTCCCTCTGCTGCAGACGGTGCTGAATATCGGCCACGACACTCGGTAGCTCCGCAATGCTGGGAATGCAGTAGTGGGGCTGGGCGGCCGCAAACTGAGTGGCTATTCGCTGATGGGCCGCCTCACGCTCGGCCGTGCTCAACGCCTGGTACTGCGCATGATCGAGCCCCAGCGCGTTGCCTGAACAGGTCAACGCCACCGTCCACATCCCCGCGCTGCGGCCTTCCAGAATGCCCGGCGTGGTGTCATCCACCTTGAGGCAGGCGGCCACGTCACTCACCCCCAGAGCAATGACGTTAGCCAGCGCCTGGGCGGGGTAAGGCCGACCATTGGGCACTTCGTCCGTTGCTACCACATGGTCGACCTGCAATCCGTTCTCGGCGGCCAGGGCAACCACTCTGTCCATCACGACCGCAGGGTAACCAGAGCACGAGCCGATCTTGAGCCCCTGCTCGCGCAGCGCCGCCAGGGTCGCTAACGCCCCGGGAATGACCGCTGAATGATCGCCAATTTTGGCAACCTGCAGGGGCATGAAGCGTTCGTAGAGGGCCGTGACATCGGCATCGCTGGGGGCATGGCCGACTGCCTTGACGAAGCGTTCGGCTATCTCGGGCTGCTGACAAAGGGTATGAATATGATCCCATTTGCCCATGCCCATGGGGCCACGTGCCTCTTCCAGGCTGATGGCTACCCCCAGTTCGGCAAACGCTTCGACAAAAATCTGGGTAGGGGCAAACGAGCCAAAATCGACCAGCGTACCAGCCCAGTCGAAGATGACCGCTTGCAGGCAGCGGGGAGAGTGGTAATGCATCATGGGCTCCATGTTTGGGAGGAAAGAGAAACGCCCATCTCGCTCAGCGCTTCTTGAATCGCCAGCAGCAGGGAAGCAATGATCGTGACGTCGAGCTGGCCAATACAACCAACTCGGAAGCTCTCGGCTTCTGTCAGCTTGCCAGGATAAATCAAAAAGCCGCGGGCCTTGAGCGCTGCATAAAATGCGTTGAAGACAAAGGCAGGGTCATCCGGGCTCATGAACGTGGTGATGATCGGCGACAGCCAGCGATCTTCCAGCAGCGTGCGAAAACCGAGCGCACGCATGCCCTGTACCAGCGCGTCACGATTCTGGGCATAGCGCGCATGCCTCCCGGCCACACCCCCTTCCTGCTGGTGTTGGCGAAGCGCCGCCTGAAATGCAACCACGGTATGCGTCGGTGGCGTGAAACGCCACTGGCCGGTGCGCTCCATGTAGGCCCACTGGTCGTGCAAGTCCAGGCTGAGCGAGTGAGCCCGCCCCTGGCCTGCTTCCAGCAGCCTGCGCCGAATGATCACGAAGCCGAACCCTGGCACGCCCTCGATACACTTGTTGGCAGAGGAGATCAGTACATCGATAGGGGTATCGGCCAGGCTGATCGGCACACCCCCGAATGAACTCATGGCATCCACAACCAGTGTTTTACCATGGGCATGCACTATGTCTGCAATGGCTTCCAGCGGGTTCAGAATCCCGGAACTGGTTTCGCAGTGCACCAGAAAGACCGCGCTGATGTCTGGATGTTGATGCAGCAGTGCCGCGACATCTTCTGGCTGGGGTGGCAGGTAGTCCCCTGTATCCAGCGTGATGTAACGTCGGCCCATCATGCTCAACAGCTGCGCTGCGCGCTTGCCGTAAGCGCCGTTCATCAGGACCAGGGCTGTGGCCTCAGGTGCGACGGCGCAAGCCAGCGCGCTCTCTACCGCGAAGGTGCCGCTACCCTGCATGGGCACGCAGGCAAATTCCTCCGCTGGGGCGTTGGCCATGCTCAGCAGCAGAGCACGTACGTCGGCAGTGACCTGGTTGAAATCATCATCCCAGGAGCCCCAGTCACTCAGCATGGCGGCTTTGGTCTCGGGCGAGGTAGTGAGCGGCCCGGGGGTTAGTAAATAGGGAGCTGTTTGAGACATCATATTTGGTCTATACCAGATAATGCATACAGAGTAGCGATCCACATGGCGGGCTGTCTAGCCCGCCTGACGCCAGCGCTGTGCATTGTTGAGAAGAACGTGGGTGAGGGCCGCGTGTAAAAGCTTGACGACCAAAGAGGTGAAAAAGATCAGTACTGCCATGGCAGCCGCACTGGCGAAATAGCCGGCTTCGTCCAGGTGCAATACGGCCACCGACGCCAACCGCGTATCGCTGTTATAGAGGAACACTACGGCGGATACCGTCGTCATGGCATTGACGAAGAGGTAGACCGAAATATCCAGCACGGCAGGTAGCGATACCGGTAGGGTCACCCGCCGGAACGTGGTCCAGAAAGGTACCTTGAGCGATGCCCCCACGGCCTCGAACTCTGGGTCGAGCTGTTTTAGCGCCGTCACGGAAGTGAGGTGGCAGACCGTATAAAAATGCACCAGCGTATTGAGCACGAGAATCGCCATGGTGCCGTACAGCCAGTTGAGTGGATTGCCCGCCTGATTGAAGAAGAAGATATAGGCAAGCCCCAGCACCATCCCCGGCACGGCCATTGGCAGCATGGCCATCAGGTGCAACCCCTGGCGTAGCGCACGGTAACCGTCACTTTTTTCGATCAGCCAGGCATTGAAGAAAATCACCAGGGTGCCGATCAGCGCCACGCTGAACGCCAGCCTCAGCGAATTCCACCAGGCACCCCAACCACCGCCACCCAGGCCCTGAAAGGCGTAATGCTTGAGGGTCAGCGCTTGGTTGTAGGGCCAGAACTGTACCAGCGATGCATAGATCGCCGTGCCAATCACCAACAGAATCACGCCTGCCACGGCGAAACACAGCAGTGCAAACACCCCATCACGCAGCGGGCTGGGAGTAGGATGCCAAGGCACGGCCCGCGCTGAAAGCTGGGCCACCTGACGCCGCTGAATCCAGCGGTCTACCAGGAAAGAGAGCACCGCTGGCAGCAGCAGAATCACGCTGACCACCGCTCCCATCTGGAAATTCTGTTGCCCCACGACCTGACGATAGACATCCGTCGCCAGCACGCTGAACTGCCCGCCGATGATCTTGGGAACACCAAAGTCGGTGATCGCCAGTGTAAACACCACAAACACACAGGAAATCAGCCCGTAGCGCACACCGGGAAGCGTGATGGTCAGGAAAGTCCGCCACTTGGGTGTGCCCAGTGACTCTGCCGCCTCGTATAGCCGCGCATCGCTATGGGTCAATGCCGTGGTCAGCAGCATCAGCGCATGGGGGAATATCCAGAAGCTCATCCCCATGACCACGCCAATCGGGCCGTAGATCGACTGCCCCATCAGCACATCGCGCAAAAACCCCTGGTTGCCAAACAGGTAGACCAGGCTAATGGCAGGTAACAGCGAGGGCGCCAGAATGGGCAGAATCGCCAGCATACGAAATACCCGCTTACCGGGCATGCAGGTACGGGTAATGCCATAGGCGCACAGAAAGGCCAGACCGACCACGATCAGTGTGGTCATCAGCGCTACCCGGAGCGAATTGGCGATCGAATTGACCAGCGCCGGGGTCTGGAAGTACTGCACGAAATTCGCCAGTCCAATAAAGTCGCCGCTGCGGTCCTGCACGCTTTTGACCAGCATGGCAAAGAGAGGAAACAGCAGCCCCACCACCATCAATGCCGCCCCCAGCAGCAGTACCAGCAGGCGAACAATCGACTCACGGGACATGTGACGGGCCAACCGGCCATGGGTGAGCGACGTCATGAATGAACGCTCCCCGCCGGATAGATAAAGGAGGCTTCTGCTGGCAGATGAATGCCCAGTGTTTGGCCAATGCGGGGCGCAATCGCCCGCTGGTCACGACTGGGAACGTCTGCCAACAGGATTTGGCCGGTAGATGCCACTTGCAGAGCAAGGCGTTGGTAAGCCCCCATGAACTCGATGCCGACGACTTCGCCTTGCAGTGGCCCTGGTTGGCGCGTCAGCGCCACTGCTTCAGGGCGTATGGCGAGACGGGCAGGCTGGCCCGGCGCATGAGTGTGCGACTGACAGTCGCAACACGTGTCGCCCAACAGAACCTGCTGGCCTGTCGAGGCGGTCACATCGATAAAATTCATGGTGCCGATAAAGGAGGCCACAAAGGCACTGGCTGGCTGATGATAGATCTCGGCCGGTGTACCGACCTGCTCGACCACGCCATGATTCATCACCACGATACGATCTGCCATGGTCAGCGCTTCCTCCTGATCATGGGTGACCATGATGGTGGTAACGCCAAGGCTCTCATGAAGCGCCTTAATCTGACTGCGCAAATGCCCGCGCACTCGGGCGTCCAGCGCAGACAGCGGCTCATCCAGCAACAGCAAGGCGGGCTCCATGGCCAGGGCCCTGGCCAAGGCCACACGCTGCTGCTGGCCACCGGAAAGCGCTGCCGGGTATTTGCTTTCGCTGCCCGTCAAATCCACCAACGCCAACAGCTCGGCAACCCGCGCCGAGACCTCTTCACGCTTGACGCGGCGATTACGCAGCCCATACGCAATGTTGTCGAAGACCGTCAGGTTGGGAAACAGCGCATAAGACTGAAAGACGATGCCGAAATCCCGTGCCTGTGGCGGCAGGGTGGAAATGTCTTTGCCACGCTGAACGAGTACGCCTGCGCTCTGACGTGTCAGCCCCGCAATCGTGCGCAGCAGCGTGGTCTTTCCGCAGCCTGACGGGCCAAGAAAGCAGACGAACTCACCCTCCTGGATGCTCAGAGAAATGTTGTCCAGCGCGGTAAAGCTGCCGAAGTGCTTGGTGACTCCCTCGATGGCCAAATGGGTGGAGTGTGTGAGCGGCGCCGCTGCAGCCGAGTCAGCCGTGAGCGGCGATGTCAGGGTCGATTGCATAACATCTCCCGGCCCCAACGAACGTTGGGGCCTGTTCACGATTACTGTTCGGTCTTGCCGTCGTAGCGACGCTGCCACTCGGCGAGTACGCGCTCACGATTCACGGCAGCCCACTGGAAGTCGGCATCGATCATGCGCTCGGTAATGTCGGCGGGGTAGTTCTCGATGGGTTGTGCCACGCCTGGGTAGGCCACGACGGCATAGCCTTCGTTATACAGTTCATTGGCCTCCCGCGAAGCTGCCCAGTCCATGAGCGTTTGTGCCGCTTCCAACTTGTCGGTGCCAGCCACGACCGCAGCGGCTTCCATGTCCCAACCCAGCCCCTCTTCCGGAAATACGACCTCAATGGGCGCCCCTTGAGACTTCAAACGCGCTCCACGAAAGGCGAACGAGACGCCGATTACGGCTTCACCCGTGGCGGCCAGGCTGCACGGTGCCGAACCAGAATGGGTATAGCGGGAAATATTAGTGTGCAGACGGTCCATATAGTCCCAAGCCTGCTCTTCGCCCCAGAGCTGGATCCAACTGGCGACATCCAGGTACCCGGTACCCGATGAGTTGGGATTGGGCATGATGACGTGGCCTGCAAATTCAGGCTGGGTCAGGTCTTCCCAGGAAGTAGGCATCGGCACGCCCTGACGCTCACCTTCGATGGTGTTGTAGCAAATCGCAGCGACCCAGGCGTCCATGCCAACCCAGGCGGGATCTTGCCCCTCACGGAAGGCCGGATCCACGAACCGTGGCTCGAGGTTGTCGACGCCTTCCGGCGCATAGCGCTCCAGCATGCCTTCTTCTTCAAGCAGCAGCAGGCTGGTAGCCGCCAGGCCCCAGATCACGTCCGCTTGTGGATTGTTCTTCTCGGCCAGCAAGCGTGCCGTGATCACCCCCGTCGAATCACGTACCCAATTGATGGTGATGTCGGGATGTGCCGCGTTGAAACGCTCGGCATATTTTTGCAGATCATCGGACTCTACGGCGGTATAGACGGTCAGTTCGGTGGCACTGACGGTGGTAGCAAAAGCGAAGGCACTCGCCATCACGGCAGGTTGGAACACGCGGCGCGACATTGACATGGAAGGACTCCAGATTTTTGGTATAGACCAGAATTCTGGATAAACAAAATGACAAAGCCGTGACGCTTGTTTGAACGATTCTTTAATTTCATGTTGCGGATGCGCAGGCGCTTCTTACTGCTGCCCCGACAGCTCGACCCGAATGCACAGTGAGTCGTGCAGCCAGTGCTCTTCGTCATATTCGAGGGGGCGCTGCCGATCATCGAAGATGGCACGACAAATATTGAGCCCCGCCGTGCCGGGCGCCACGAACAACTCTTCGGCATCGCCTGGGGTCAAGGCTTCGGAGACCATATGTATCGAACGATTCGCCAAGTGGTGTCCCCAGCGTTCGCGCAACAGCCCCCATAACGACTGATGGGTGTAAATGTCCAATAGTTCGGGAGCACGCTCAGGGACGACCCACAACGACTCTGCCAACACGGCGCGGTCATCGACGTAGCGGCGGCGGCGGATGTGGTGAAACACCTGATGCTCCGGGAGGCTCAGGGCTCTTGCTGCTGGAGGGTGAGTCCGCGACTCCAGCTTGAGCACGGTGGTACGCGGCTGACGGCCTTGGGCACGAACATAATCATTGAAGCCCGCGTCTCGGGTGGGGTCGTACATCAGGCGCGCCGGAGAGATGAACCAGCCGCGTCGATTGCTGCGGTGGATCAAGCCCTCTCCTTCCAACTGCGCCAAGGCCTGGCGCAGCGTCACTCGGGTAGTCGAGAAACGCTCGGCCAGGGTGCGCTCAGCGGGTAACTTGCCCTCCCATTGAGTAGCATATCGTGCAATCAGGTAGCGAAGCTGTTCGGTAAGCTGTAGGTAGTAGGCATCAGGCATGCGCCGATTTTCCTGGAGGAGCCGTAGGGGGTGACGCACCCGGTGGGGTGCCTGAACGCCAGTCTAAGCGTCGCCAGCCTTCGACGCCAGCCACCTCCGCCAGCACCGGGTCCGGGTTGACGGCAATCGCACAATCGACATATTGCAGCAGCGGCAGGTCGTTGCGGGAATCGGAATAGAACGTGGTATGGCACGCAGGACGCCCCTGCTCCGCCAGCCACTGCTGTAGCCGCGTGACCTTGCCGCCACGGTAGGAAAGCACCCCCACGCTGCGCCCGGTGTACACGGCGCCGCCTGGCAAGCGGTCCTGCTCCAGCTCCACCGCCAGCACGTGGTCGATCCCCAGCATGGCCGCTATGGGCGCGACCAGATGGCAGGCCGACGCCGAGATCAAGACCAGCGTATCGCCCGCCTGTCGGTGCGCATCGAGACAGCGCCATGCCTGCTCGAAGATGCGTGGCTGAAGGTGAGTAGCCACGAAGCGCTCGACTTCTTTTTGAACGTCGTCGACCCGGCGGCCACGCAACGGCGCCAGCGTCATGGCCAGGAACTCTTCCAGCTTCAACTTGCCCGCATGGTAAGCCTGCTGCATCGCTTCCGCGCGGGCCATGAAACCTTCGGCATCGCTGACCCAGCCTTGCTCTATCATCCATAAATTCCAGCGGTCGCTGCAGTCTCCATCCAGGAGGGTGTCATCAAGGTCGAACAGGGCCAGGCGCATGGCAAACTCCTATCGTCGCGGTATGGCGCGCGTAGGGTATGCCATGGATGATGACAGGACGATGACGCGCGGCTAGCCCTGGCGGCTTAGCCAGGTGGCGGCAAACTCAGCCGCTGGCAGAGGCCGCCCAAACCAATACCCCTGAGCCTGATGACAGCCCAGTTGTGCCAGCAGCTCGGCCTGGGCCTGCTGCTCGACACCCTCGGCCAGGGTTTTCATGCCCAGCGCGTTGGCCATGGCGATGATGGTCTGCACGATGGCGCGATCATGGGGATTGTCCAGCATGTCGCGCACGAAAGAGATATCGATTTTCAAGGCATCCGCCTCGAATCGGCGCAAGTAGGAGAGTGACGAATACCCGGTGCCAAAGTCATCGATCAACAGCGCATACCCCGCCTGACGCATGGCCTGGGTAATCATGACCGCCTGATCCGGATCCCGCATGAAGTCGCTTTCGGTCAGCTCCAGGGCCAGCGCTTGCGGCGGCACTCCTTGGGTGAGCCGCGCGACGTGCTCGGTCAGCCGTGGGTCGGCAAACTGCTGGGCGGCCATGTTGATCGACAGCCGCCCAGGCAGCGGAGTGCCCGCCACCTGCCAGTCCGACCACTGACGCGCCGATGCTTCCAATACCCAATCGCCCAGCAGGCGGATCAGCCCACGCCGTTCGGCAAGGGGGATGAACTCGCCGGGGCTGACCCAACCCCACTCCGGGTCATGCCAGCGGCAGAGCACTTCGGCACCGGTCAGTGCATAGGTCTCAAGGTCTACCTGCGGCTGAAAGTAGAGTTCCAGACGACGCTCGATGATGGCGCGGTGCAGGCGTTCGGTTATCCACTGCTGGCGCTCCAGCGTGCGGCGCATGGTCTGCGTATAGGGAGATATGCCCGCATCGCGCTGCTTGGCATCGTGCAGCGCAATGCTGGCGGCGTTGAACAGCTCGGCGGGGGCGGCCACGTCGCTGGGGTAGCGCGCGAAACCGATGCTGGCATCCAACTGAAACTCACGGTGCTCCAGATGAATCGGGTGCCTGATGGCCTCGATCACTTGCCTGATGAAGGCTTCCAGTGCGACTCCCTGATGCTGCGGCAGAAGTAGTGCGAACTCATCGCTGGAGAGCCGCGCGCAGTGGCCGCTCAGGTCATGCAGCTGCTGGAGACGCCTGGCGACGGTGGCCAGCAACGCGTCTCCCACCTGATGGCCATGCAGGTCATTGATCTCCTTGAAACGACGCAGGTCCAGCAGCACCAGCGTCAGCGACTTACGCTCGCACTGGGCCTGGGCGCCCAGCGTCGCCAACTGCTCCATGAAATGGGCGCGATTGGGCAGCTCGGTGATGGTATCGATGTAGGCCAACTGGTGAATACGGCGATGATCTCGGCGCCGCTCCAGCTCGGCCGCCGCACCGGTCGAGAGTATTTGCAGTACCGATGTGGCGAAGGCATTGGTGGACAGCGGCTGTCGGTAGAACACCATCATGACCCCAATGGCATCGCCCTGGGCATTATCCAGCCGCCGCCCGATCCAGGCCTCGGCCCTCAGGGCGTTGCCCGGCAGCCAGTAGCCAGCACTGTGCAGTTCGGTACTTTCCTGTTCGATGACCACTCGCTCGGCGGGCGTGCCAGGCAAGGCAAAGTGCCCGCTCGCCTGAGCCTGGCCGTCCACGACCAGGCTGACCAGACTGGCGGTGCGTACCGGCATGGCATCGGTTGCATCAGGCAAGCCTTCGCCAGGCAGAGGGGGCTCCAGCAGGGCAATCAAGCCTGCATCTGCCTCCAGCAGGCGCGTCAGGGTCGTGATCAGCTGTAAAAAGTAGTCGTCCCCGATCCGCGAGGTCACCGTCGACGCTACCTCGACCACGGCTTGCTGCACCCGCTGCGACACTTGCTGATCGGTCACATCGGTAATGAAGCCTTCAAAGCAGAGCGGCTCGCCGCTCTCCGTATAGATGGCCTGGCCCTGCTCCCAGACCCAGCGTTCGCGCCCATCGCGATGCCGGAGCCGATAGGTCACGCGAAAAGGGCAGCGCTCTTCGACCGCCCGCTGCGCGGCCGCCGAGAGGCGTGGAAAGTCTTCTGGGTGCACCAGCTCACCAAAGCTGATGACACGACTTTTCACCAACTCATCCGGGTGGTATCCGGTCAGCGCCGTGGCGCCTTGGCTCACCAGTAGCATGGTCCAGTCGCGATCGTTTTGGCACCGGTACGCCATGCCGGGCAGGTGATTGAGCAGGGTATCCAGACGCCTTTCGCTCTCTTTGGCTGCCAGCTCGCTTGCCTGCAAGGCGCTTTCGGCCTGGCGACGGCCCAGCTCGGCCCCCGCCTGAGCTGCCGCAATACGCAGGATTTCGTTCTCGAGCCCATCGAATGCCCGCGGCCGATTGCTCAATACCGCCAGAATGCCAATGGCCGCACCATCGGCAGCAAACAGCGGCAAGCCCATGTAGCTCTCGGCGCCCAATTGCACCAATAGCTCATCTTGCGGAAAACGCTCTTGCACGTTGCAGGGGTAGAGGCAGGGTTGGTGGCCCACGACGGTTTCGCAGGGCGTCCCTGTCAACGAGTAGCGGATATTGCTCGCCAGCGCACCGTTTGACCATACGGACAAGGTTTCCGCTATATTAGGCGCTCGGATCACTGCGATCAGGGCATGCTCTACCGCCACCAGTCGCGCCAACTGCTCCACCAGCGCATCGAAAAAGGAGGGCCGGTGGCTATGCCCAAGCCCCTCTGCCAGTTGGCGAAACATCTCTGCTGCTTCTTGTCTGGTGTGCATCACGGCACTCGCTTGTGTCATTTGTAAGCAGCTCGGCTTTGACTCTTTTTAACCTGAATTCAGGTAAAAAAACACAGTGACATTTACAGCATAAACCAGGGTCTTAGGGATAGAGACTGTACCACCGTCATATCGGTGCGGCGTACACTATGGTAAACAATAGCTTTCCCTATACGATAAGTCGCCCACACCGCTGTTCGGCGTACGAGGAAATCACATGACGGGCTCAGCCGCCATCAGCGAAACGTTTTACCGCCAGCTTGCCGATCAGATGCCCCCTGCCTTGGGAGGCGCGCTGCTGCAGTGTCAGGGCCTTCCTTCACTGCCCATGGTCGCCATGCGTGTGCTGGAGGTGGCCAGTATGGCCGACGCCACCCTGACGGATTACGCCACGACCATCGAACACGACCCCGCCCTGACGGCCAGAGTGCTGAGCGTGGCCAACAGCGTGCACTACCTGCGCGCCAGCCAGCCCCCCTTGACCTGTTTCGAAGCGACACAACGGCTAGGCACCGATGCCACCCTGGCCACGGTGCTCAGTTTCAAGCTGTTTGAGCAGCACAATGGTACGCCCAGTCAGGGCCTTTATTGGCAGCGAGCCTTCACGGCGGCCGTCACGGCCAGCTACTTCGCCCAGCAACACTGCCCCGAACAGGCCGGGTGCGTGTTCACGGCCGCGCTGTTGCAGGATATTGGCATACTTGCCCTGCAGAAAGCCTTCCCGGTCGATGCGGAACACCTTTATGGCAATGAAGGCGTGTCGCACCAGCAGGTCACGCAAGCCGAGCAGCGCCTGTTTGGCTGTGATCACACCCTGGTCGGCGCATGGCTGTTAGCGAAATGGGGCGCACACGAGACGCTGGCCCGCAGCGTGTATGAAAGCCATGGCACACTGGAGACCGACAACCTGGCTGACCTGTGCATCCGTTTGTCGGGGCTGGTGGCCGATGCCTGGCTCTCCCCCGACCCGGCCCAGGCGCTGGCGCTGCTGATGCGCCAGATGGCATTCCCTCAGCCATTGGCCCTTGATACGCTGCTGACCCATCTGCAGCAAACGTTGCCACCGCTGTCGCACTCGCTCAACATTCCGCTAGCCGTGACCGTGGATAGTTACTCGTTGATCGAACGTGCCCATCAGCGCTTGTTCGAACACACGCTGATGCTCAGCACTCAGTTGGAAGCGCAGCAGAGGAGCAGTGAATCGCTCCTGAAGGACTACACGCAGCTCGAACAGCGTAGCCGCATCGACCCGCTGACCCAGCTTGCCAATCGCGCCTGGCTGGAAGAGCAGTTGCATGAATGCTTCGAACGCTGCCGCTCCCGGCAGCGCACGCTCTCGGTCGTGTTCATCGACCTGGATCACTTCAAGGTGCTGAATGACCGCTACGGCCACCAGGCCGGCGACCAGGTGCTTGCCCAGTTCGGCAGTACACTGTCGGCCCTGACTCGGGCGGGTGACCTGGCGGGCCGCTATGGCGGTGAGGAGTTTCTGGTCATCCTGCCCGACGAAACGGCCGAAACGGCTCAGCATTTTGCCGAACGGATTGCCCAACGCCTGCAGGAGCAGCCCATGGCCGAGGTTGGCCAGGAGCTGCTTTATATCTCCGTCTCGATCGGTATTGCGTGTCTCGACGATGGCGAGTTTGCCAATGAAAGAGAGATGATCGACGCCGCCGACCAGAGCATGTACGCCATCAAGCGCGCTGGTCGGGGCGGTATCGCCGTTTACGGGCGAGCGATTTTATCGCGTTAGCGGTTCATCGCCTGGGGCAGGTACAGCGCAATCTCAGGGAAGATATGCATCAAGGCGATTGCCAACAGCATCAGCAGAAAGAACGGTAGCGTTGCCTTGGTGATGGTCAGGATATCCTTGCCGGTAAGCCCCTGGATCACGAACAGGTTGAACCCGACGGGCGGCGTGATTTGCGACATCTCCACCACGATCACCAGATAGATACCGAACCAGATCAGGTCGAAGCCTGCCGCACTGATGACGGGCATGATGATCGCCGTCACCAGCAGAATCAGAGAAATGCCGTCCAGGAAACAGCCCATCAGCAGCAGCAGTACCGTCAGCGCAATCAGCAGCATGGTGGGCGACAGCCCCATTTCCCCAATCGCACGGGCCAGCTGCATGGGCACCTGAGTAAAGCCCATGGCCGAGGTCAGGAACGAGGCCCCGGCAATGATGAAGGCGATCATGCATGCCGTTCGCACCGCCGCAAACAGTGAGCTGGTGAAAATGGCTCGGTTGAAGTGGCCATTGAAGTAAGCAATCACCATCGACAGCACGACCCCCACGGCGGCGGCTTCCGTCGGCGACGCCAAACCACCGTAAATGGACACGATGATACCGCCGATCAGCAGCAGTATCGGCATGAGCGCCCAGGTGTTGCGCAGCTTTTCCGCCAGGCTCATGCTCGACTCGTCGGCACCGGTCAACTGTTCCCGGTTGCCCTTGAGCAGCGCCCAGAGCACCAGATATGCCATGAACAGGGCCAGAATCATCAGGCCCGGCCCGATACCGGCCATGAACAGCCGTGAGATCGACTGCTCGGTCACCACGCCATACACGATCAGCACGATGGAGGGAGGAATGAGCAGGCCCAGGGTGGACGCACTGGCCAACGTACCAATGGCCATATTGCTGTCGTAGCCTCGACGTTCCAGCTCCGGCAGCGTCATTTTACCGACCGTGGCACAGGTGGCTGCCGACGAACCGCACACCGCCGCGAACATGCCGCTGCCGATGATATTGGTATGCAGCAGACGGCCCGGCAGGCGGTTCAACCAGGGCGACAGGCCACGAAACATGTTGTCGGCCAGCCCCGAGCGAAACAGAATCTCGCCCATCCAGATGAACATGGGCAGCGCCGTCAAATCCCAGCCATAGCTGGCGCCCCAGAAATCGGAGGCCAGAATCGGCCCCGGTGAAAACGGGCTAAAAAACTCCAACGCGATCCACGCCGTTCCGATCAGCGCAAACGCGATCCACACCCCACTGCCCAACAGCAGCACCAGGGTAAACATCGTCACCAAGCTAAGTAGTAGCACAGGAATTCTCCAGAGTAGCCGAGCTAGGGCATCTCGCTGTCATCGGTGGCCGTCGCTTCGCGGAAGCTGGACGGGTCGCGGGCGGCAATGTGCAGCGCCGTGATCAGCGCTTCCAACAGCGCCAGACACAGTAATCCCACCCCCGTGGCTAACACGGTTTGCGGAATCCACAGCGGAATGGCCATGAACCCCGACGAGACATCGTTGTATTGCAGGCTTTCCCTGGCCAGTTCGATCAGCCCGTACCCCAGCAGCAGGCTGATGGCCAGCGCGACGATGAGACCGAAGACTTCAAACCAGACGCGAATGGCGGACGGCAGTCGCGAAATCAGCAGGGTGACACGAATGTGTGCGTGGTGAACGAAGGTGTAGGCCAGCCCCAGAAACGTGGCGCCGACCAGCAGGTAAGAGGCCATTTCCGAGACCCCGGTAATGCTGATGCCCAGCCGCCCCAGGCCCACCAGCACCAGCAGTGCATCCACCAGCCGGAAGGTGACCTGCAGGGCGATCAGCGCACAAATCGCCACCATGCACGCGGCGGCTCCCCAGGCACCCAGGCGGTAGAGTTTGTCGAATTTAAACGTCATGTTCGCAGTCTCGCACAGTGCGCAGAGAAGAAGGGGCGGTCACACCGCCCCACGTGGAGCCAGATTATTCGCCGCGCTGGGCTTGATAGGTTTCCAGCGCTTGTTCGGCTTCATCATCGGCACGGGCCAACCAGTCGGCAAACAGCGCATCGCCTGCTGCCTGCAACGCCGCAGCCACGGCCTCATTGGGCTCGGAAACGCTAATTCCGTTGGCTTCGAGCGCCGCCAGGCTGGCCTCGTTGTTATCGCGGCTCATCTGCCAGCCACGCTCTTCGGCACGGGCTGCCGCTTCCATCAGCGCCTCCTGGGTGGCCTCGTCCAGACGATCAAAGCTGCGCTGGCTGATGAACACGATGTTCTTCGGTAGCCACAGGTTGGCATCGGTATAGTCCGAGACATAGTCCCAGGCGGCCATGGAGTTACCGGTCGAACTGGAGGTAATCATGGCATCCACACGGCCGGTGCTGAACGCCGTGGGGATGTCCGACTCTTCGGTTTCGGTGGGGCTGCCGCCCAGGTTGTTGACGAAGCGCTGGGTGTTGATATTGGGGGCACGCACGCGCAGCCCTTCGAACTGTGCCGGGTCCGTCAGCGGTTTGGCGGTGTAGATTCCTTGAGCGGGCCATGCCACGGCGTAGAGCGGAATCAATCCCTCGTAAGCGAACAGCTCCGTGATCATCGGTTTGGTCGCTTCCCACAGGGCGTAGGCATCGTCGTAACTACCGGCGACGCCTGGCAGGGTGTCGACCTCGAAAATCGGGTCATCGTTGGAGAGTACCGACAGGAACACCTCACCGGCATCGATGGTGCCACGGCGCACTGAAGGCTTGATCTCACCATGCGATACCAGCGAGCCGCCGCTGTGTACCGTGATGGTCAGCTCACCGCCCGTGGCCTCGGCCACGTCTTCGGCGAACTGCTTGGTGTTTTGAGTATGGAAACTGGCATCGCCGTAGGGCGTGGCCATGGTCCACTGGGCAGCTTGCGCCGTGGCAGCGGCGGCAAGACTACAGGCAGTGGCCAGCAACAGCGGAGTCGCAAAACGTGTACGCATGGGAATGATCCTTTTGTTCATATTGATAGGGATGATGCAACGGGGTGGGAAGGAAGCACGCCAGGGGTCACCCAGCGGCCGGTAGAAGCGGTATGACGAATGTCGCTCTGCTTGTCATGGGCATAGCCCCGTGCGCACTCCTGGGCCAGACGGCCCACGCTGCGGCAAAACCGGGAGTGGTTGGCCGTGCGCCAGATGACGTCGTAGTGCATGGCAGGCAGCGGCGCGGGCAGCGCCAGCCGGTACAGCTCGCCCCGCCGCCACTCCTCCAGCACCGTGGCCACCGGCAGGGCACCGATGCCCAGCCCTTCCACGGTGAGCCGCACGATGGTCATCAGCGTACTGACACTATGGATACGCGGCTGACGAACGCCCTGGTCGCTCAAGTAGCGCAGCAGCTCTTCATAAGGGCGCGCCAGCTTGCCAAACGAGATGAACGGCAGGCTACCTGCCCAGGCATCGGGGTGCTCGCCCAGCATCCGCGCATGACGGGGCGACACGAACATGCCCATTTCATAGGGGCTGAGGGTGTCGTACTCGATTTGTTCGGTGGGCAGGTAGCCGTTCATGGCCAGCAGCACATCGAGTTCGTTGGAAAGCAGCCGCTCGTTGAGCGCCGGGGAGTAATCCACGGTCAGCTCGATGATCAGCGCAGGGTAACGCGCCGTGAGCTGCTGCATGAACGTAGGGAACCAGCTGTGGGCAATGGTTTCGATGGTGCCCAGCCTCAGCGGCGCCGAAAACGTTTCGTCGTTGTCGAAGAGTTTGAGGGCTTCTTCGCGCTGGGCCAGCAAGCGCTCTGCATGCAGGTAGAACTCGCGGCCGCGCATGGTGGGCTGAATGGGGCGCGCCGAGCGCTCCAGCAGGATATCGCCAACGCTGTTTTCCAACCGCGAGATACGTTCGGAAACCGACGGCTGAGTGATGTGCAAGCGCAAGGCCGCCTTGCGAAAGGACCCCAGCTTGACCGCCCAGACGAAGGCGTCCAGTTCCTTGAAATCGAGCATGATGCCTAACCAGCCATATCGAGACAGCCACAGAATGCCACGCCGCAAGGCAAGCACAGGGGGCTGTACGGAGAATGTATGTTCAGCATATCCGAGCAATCCCGGATGCGCTGTCGCGGGGCTGGCGACGACCGCATGATGCACTCCTGGGAAATCACTCGTGGGCGGCCATTGTTCTGCGTCGCGATGACGTGTTGCCGAATCCTGCCTGAGCGTTTCTTTTATGTTTTTTTGAGGTGCTTTATTTAGTTGATAATCGTATCGCGCCCTAGCGTCAACCATTTTTCCACTAAATAACAGCATGATAGGAAGGGCCGATATTAAGTATCGCTAAAAACGATTGGCACTTGATATCGCGCCTCCATATATTGATTTGCACAATCAAAAACATAATCCATCTGCTGGAGGTGCTATGGCCATTCCCCTTCTCAACTGCGACATGGGCGAAAGTTTCGGCAACTGGTCGATTGGCTTGGACGCAGACGTCATGCCCTACGTCGACTGCGCCAACATTGCCTGCGGCTACCACGCTTCCGACCCCCATGTGATGCGCAAGACGGTGGCCCTGGCGGTCCAGCACGACGTGAAGATCGGTGCGCACCCGGGCTACCCGGATCTCATGGGGTTTGGCCGCCGCTCCATGGCCTGCACGCCGGATGAAGTGGAAGACATGATGCTCTACCAGATCGGCGCGCTGGCGGGCATTTGCCAGGCAGAAGGCACCGCGCTGAGCTACGTCAAACCCCACGGGGCCATGTACAACGACATGGCCGCCAACCTGGCGCTGCTGGAAGGCGCCATGCGCGCCGTGAAAGCCTTCGATGCCCGCCTGCCGCTGATGGTGATGGCCACCGCTGACCCAGAGCCGCACCGTCAGCTAGCGGAAAAAATGGGCGTCACGCTGTGGTTCGAGACCTTCGCTGACCGCGCGTATGAGGCCAACGGCCATCTAGCCTCTCGTCGCCTGGCAGGGGCCGTGCACCACGACCAGACCACCATCGTCGCCCAGGCGGTTGCCTTGGCCAAGGGAGAAGCCCTCACCGCCCGAAATGGCAGCGCCTTGCAGTTACCCTGCGACACGCTCTGCGTGCATGGCGACAATCCCGAATCCGTGGCTGCCGTGCGCGCCATTCGCGAGGCCTTCACGGCGCTGGAGTCCGCGTGAAACTACGCCTGGAAACCGCCGCCATGGATGCCTTGACGGTGCGCCTGTTCGACGCCATCGATGAACGCAATATGGCCTGGATCATGGCCGCCGACGAGGCGCTACGCCGCGCTTTTGCTCATGCGCTGATCGACCTGATTCCCTCGTACACCACTCTGCTGGTGCACTACGATTGCCAGAAGCTCACCTTTACCCAGGCCACGACGCTGGTACGTAGCGCGCTGCACGATCTCACGCCTGCCGATACTCAGCAGGGGCAGCTGCACGAGATTCCCGTGTGGTACGACGAAAGCGTTGGCCCCGAATTGCCCATGGTGGCAACGCGCGCCGGGCTCAGCGTCGATGCCTTGATCGAGCGCCACTGCAGCCACGATTACTGCGTGTTTGCGCTGGGCTTTGCCCCTGGCTACGGCTTCATGGGTCTGGTGGACGAGGCCATTGCCACGCCACGATTGAAAACGCCTCGCCGCCGCGTCGCGGCGGGCAGCGTCGGCATTGCCGACCGACAAACGGCCATCTACCCGCTGCTTTCCCCGGGCGGCTGGAACATTCTGGGTAGAACCGCCGTGCCGCTGTTCGAACACGCCAAACGCGGCGAACCGCTGCTGCGCCCCGGCGATAAAGTGCGCTTCAAAGCGATCTCAAGAGCCGAGTTCGAAGCGGCTGGCGGCGACACCACCCCGCTGGAGGAGCGCCCATGAGCCAGCCCATGTTGACCGTCAAGCAAGCCGGGCCGCTGGCGATGATTCAGGATGCAGGCCGCTTCGGCGTTGGCCACTTGGGCGTTACCCAGGGCGGTGCCGCCGACTGGATCGCCTTCCGCTGGGCCAACTGGCTGTTGGGCAATCCCCTGCATAGCGCTGCCCTGGAAATCGTCATGGGAGGCAACCTGACCCTGGTGGCCAACCGCGACGTACGCCTCGCCCTGACCGGGGCCGACCTGGCCACCACACTGGACGGCCAGCCCCTTGCCCCCAACGCCAGCTTCCTGATGCAGGCGGGCCAGACGCTGGTTTTTCGTCAGCCAAAACAAGGCCTGCGCGCGTACCTCGCCTTCCCTGGCGGGCTCGATGCACCCGCTGTGCTGGGCAGCCGAGCATGCACCGCCCGAGAGCAGATAGGCGGGCTGCATGAAGATGGCCAGCCGCTCAAGGCGGGCGATACGCTGACCTGGAAAGGCATTTCGGCGTCGGTGCGCACGCTGCCCGCCCACGCTGAGCTGCCAACGGCTGCGATTTCCAGCACGCCGCAAACGGTACGACTCGATATGGTCCTGGGCTCCCAGGCCGCCCACTTTGCCGGGCGCAGCCTGTTCGATGCCTTCAACCAGCCCTGGACGGTCGACCAGCGCGCCGACCGCATGGGCATTCGGCTCACCGGCAAAGCGCTGAACAGCCGCCTGGGCGGCATCGTCTCTGAAGGGATTCCTTTAGGGGCCGTGCAGATCCCCCCCGATGGCCAGCCGATCATTCTGATGAACGACCGCCAAACCATTGGGGGCTACCCGCGTTTGGGCGCCCTCACGCCCATGGCCTGCGCCCGGCTGGCACAGTGCCTGCCGGGTACAGAAGTGCGTTTGCAGCCCATCAGCGCAACCCAGGCGCAGGCGGCGTATCGCCGCCTGCTGGATGCCTGGTCGTGAGGGCGTTGAAAACCGCACTCACGCGCCGATAATGCCGCCATCTTCGCGGGTAATGACCAGCGTGGCGGAACGCGGGATGGCGCTGCCGCCCTCCGGCCAGTGGCTGGTGAAGCGGCCTTCGGCAAAGGCTTCTTCGGTGGTGGTGGCGCCGGGGTGCTGGACGTTGACGAACATGGTGCGCTGGTCTGGAGTGGTCACCACGCCGGTGATTTCCTGGCCCATAGGCCCGGTCAGGAAGCGCTTGATCTCGCCGGTTTCCGGGTTGGCGACCAGCATCTGGTTGTTACCGAAGACTTCGTAGATACCGGTGTTCATTTCGGATTCGCTGATGTCGGTCTGTATCCATACTCGGCGGTCGGCATCGATCCACAGGCCGTCGGGGCTGGCAAATATGTTGTCTTCTACCAGTGCATTGCCCGCCAGGTCGCGGCTATCGTCCTGGTCGCCTGCCAGCACGAACAGGTCCCAGGCAAAGCGCTCGCCTGCGTGAGTGCCCTCTTCCTGCCAGCGGATGATATGGCCAAAGCTGTTGTTGGCGCGCGGGTTGGCGGGGTGCTCGTCGCCCTCTGCGCGGCGCGTATTGTTGGTCAGCGTGAAGTAGACGTCGCCGGTTTGCGGGTCGACGGCGCCCCACTCCGGGCGATCCATCTTGGTGGCTCCCACATGGTCGGCGGCACTGCGCGTATTGACCAGGATATCCGCCAGGTCCGCAAAGCCATTCTCGGGCGTCAGGCCGTTCTGGCCGGGGGCCAGCGCCAACCACTCGCCGCTGCCATCATCGTTGAACTTGGCCACATAAAGCGTGCCTTCATCCAACAGGCTGCCGTCCGCCGTCGCGGCGTCGAAGGGGCGCCGTGAAACGAACTTGTAGATGTACTCGAAACGGGAGTCGTCCCCGGAGTACGCCACCACGGGCTGCCCTTCCACCGCAGGGGCAAAGATGACGCCTTCATGGGCAAAGCGCCCCAGGTGGGTACGCTTGACCGGCACGGAATCGGGGTTCATCGGGTCGATTTCGACCATCCAGCCAAACGCATGGGGTTCGTTACGGAAGTCGTCTGCCGGGCTGGCTCCCCGGCTACTGGCATCGAAGCGGCTGAACTGATCGCTCTGCTGATCGGCACGGTGCCACTGATAACGACCGGTGTCGCGGGTTTCGATCCCGTAGCGCGCCTGGCGACGATCGATGTCGGTATCCGTGTTGGCAAAATAGCCCGCCCAGTTCTCTTCGGCTGCCAGGTAGGTGTTCCAGGGCGTGACCCCGTGGGCACAGTTGTTCAAGGTGCCACGCGTCATCAGGCCTTCCGGGCTGTACTGGGTAACGAGGTGTTCCGTGCCCGCCACCGGGCCCGAGAGCTGCATGGGCGTTTGGGCGGTAATGCGGCGATTCAGGGCATCCTGCACCACTTCCCACTCGCCTTGCTCATTGGCACGAACGCGCACGACACTCACGCCGTGGGCATTCATCTCCTTGATCACCTGATCGGCATCGCGGCTGCCATCTTCATGCTGAGGAAAGGCATCCCGGTCCAGCGCCAGGCCACTGGCCGCCGCATGCAAAAAGCGTGGTTCCACGTATTCATGGTTGAGCACCAGCAGACCGTCGGTGGAGCTGCCGTTCAGCGCAAAGAAGTGCATGCCGTCGTGATGGCTGCCCACCTGATGCGCCTGCTCTTCCCCGGAAGCCGCCAGGCTGAACGCAGGCATGTCACCCGTGATGGGCGTCCCCCAGGGGATGAAGCTTTGCACACGATAGCCCTCAGGCACCACGACGTTATCGGCAGCGCTGATACCTACCGGGTTGAATCCCATGGTGGGTGAACCCGCGCCCGCATTAGCGGCCAGCGCTTGCGTCAACGGCAGTTTGGTCGCCATCAGGCCCGCGATCACCGTTGCCAGCCCCCCTTTGAGGACGCCTCGGCGGCTCAAGCGCCGCTCCAGAATGTCGCCAAAATAGGCATTGCTGGAACGGTTGCTGAGCGGCTCATCCCCTTGAGCCATTACGCTATCGACACTGCCTGCCACGGTTTTCTTCGTCATGATGCATCTCCCTGATGAGCGGCCCACTGCTGGCGTACCCATTTGCTTGCTTATATGAGAAACAGCCAATATGGCTTGCTCAGCAGCATCGGCGCGCAACATGTCATGCTCGTGACAGTTGGGTGAAGGTTTGACGAAGCCTGAATAGCACCTGAACAGGGAGCAGGTGTCATTGGTCTATATCTTTTTCGAGTCTCTTGAGCTGTCGACCCAGTCCTTCCATGATGGGGGCACTCACGGTGTCAGGAAAATCATCCGGCAGCAGCGCCGCTACCCGGCTCATGGCTGCGTCAGCCTGTGCGAGTATGCTCTGTATGATTTCCAGCGTCCGCCGCCGAGAAAACCCCACCTGCTGGGCCGTACTGAGAAAGTGGCGTGGCAAGAAACGTGACCAGTGATAGTGGCGGTTCTTGCCTTTCAGCGACATCGCCATCTTGGCCTTTGCTTCGGGCAGGCTTCCTTTTGCCATGAGGGGATAGGCGGAAATAACGTCATAGAGCGGCGTCATTCGGTAAGCAGTTTGTGGCTCGATGAACACACTGAAATTCTTGGCATGCCCATCGATGGCGGCCAACAGCCAGAACATGATCTGAGCCTTGAAGAAGTTCTCCCGGTCGCTCGTGGCTTGCTGGGAACCCATCAGCAATTCCATGCCTGCCCGGATACCTGGCCCACCGTCGTTCTCATACTTCAGTGCCGGTGCAATGCCCAGTGCCTGGCAAAAGTCTTCCTGCGGGAGACGCATCAACCAGCTGCCGTCGCTCGACCAGCGTCGGTCGAATCGCGCTACCACCAGCACGGTATGCTGTTCGAAGCGCGCCAGCTCGGCGTTAGCAACCGGCACTCCAAAGGCCTCGAGAATCTTCAGGCATAGCCATTCGTTCTCGTTGCTATCGCGAAGGTCGATATTGCTGTGACTGAGAAACCCAATGGGCAGCTTGAAGATGTGGCTGGTGGGCGTGGCAAATGATGGCCGATGCCAGCATTCCCTGTGCCAAAGCAGAGCCATTTTTTCCTGCGCCCCGGCGAGCGAGATTCTGAAGTCTCCATCACGATGCATGCCAAGCGGTAACTCTTGGTAGCCGCTGAGCAAGGTCGCGATATCCGTCTCATCCAGCGGCTCTGCTGTGATCTGTCGAACATTGGGTATGGTGTCTGTCTCGGGATACAGCTGAATAGCGCCGATACAATCACGACCTACGGCGGCGAGAAGGTCAAAGGGGTGTCCGGTCGCCAGCTGAAATTTTGCCTGCATTCTGGCGCGAATCGCCTCGGAGTCGGGCAGCAGGTTATCGAAGAAGTTGTAAACCACCGCGCCACGATAGCTTGCCGAAGATAACGGCATGGATAATGAAATAGCGCGTGCGCCGGGGCGGTCTAGCCATTCAGGCAGATAGCGGAAAGCCATGGCGCCGGAACGGCCGAGGCTGAGTCGGCCTACCTCGATACCGTTGAGTGCTACCGTCAGGTTAGCCACTGGTTACCACTCCTCATCCCACACCTGTTCACTTTGCTTACTCTCTCTCTTTGCCACATGTAACTCTAGTCCGAGGGCAGCCATCAGTTTGAAGAGCGTTTCAACGCGGCTTTTTTCCGGATGATTCTCGAAAGCGGAGACGGTGGCTTGTTTGATGCCGACCTGTTCGGCGGCATCTTTCTGGCTCATGCCATTATGGGAGCGGGCTTCTTTCAAGGCCTTGGCCAGCATATCGGGTGAGGTAATTTTCATGGCTATGTCTCAGGACGATGTCTCAGGACGATTCCTTGGATCTATCCCCTTTAGCGGATAAACCGCATTTTATCCCCTATAAAGGATTTTTCGCAATTATCCGCTGCAGAGGATTTCTTGATATGCCTGTTGGCCGTAGCATGTTCAGAGCACCTCAGAAAGGACTTTGGCACGTAAAGACTCGAGGGCTGCAGATAGCAAAAACCCCGCATCTTGAGATGCGGGGTTTTTGCTGGCACTAATAGTGATTACGCGACGTCAAAGCGATCCGCATTCATCACCTTCGTCCAGGCGGCCACGAAATCCTTGACGAATTTCTCGGCGTTATCGTCCTGGGCATACACTTCGGCGTAGGAGCGCAGCAGCGAGTTGGAGCCAAACACCAGATCCACCCGCGAGGCGGTCCATTTCACGGCACCGGTCTTGCGGTCGCGAATTTCGTAGGCGTTGCTGCCCACCGGCTTCCAGGTGTTGGCCATGTCGGTCAGGTTGACGAAGAAGTCGTTGGTCAACTGGCCTTCACGGTCCGTGAAGACGCCGTGCTTGGTGCCACCGTAGTTGGTGCCCAGCACACGCATGCCACCCAGCAGCACGGTCATTTCCGGGCCTGTCAGGCCCATCAGCTGCGCACGGTCGAGCAACATCTCTTCCGGCTTCACGATGTACTCTTTCTTCTGCCAGTTGCGGAAGCCATCGGCCAGCGGCTCCAGCGGTGCGAAGGAGTCCGCATCGGTCAGCTCGTCAGTGGTGTCGCCACGGCCTTTCAGGAAGGGCACACGGATATCGTAGCCCGCCGCCTTGGCAGCTTGCTCGATACCGACGCTACCCGCCAGCACGATGATATCCGCCACGCTGGCACCGGTGTCGGCTGAAATCTGCTCGTAAACGCTGAGCACTTTGGCCAAACGCTCGGGCTCGTTACCCTGCCAATCCTTTTGCGGTGCCAGACGAATACGCGCGCCGTTGGCGCCACCGCGCATGTCGGAACCACGGTAGGTACGGGCACTGTCCCAAGCCGTCGCGACCATCTCGCCGATGGACAAACCGCTGGCCGCAATCTTCTGCTTGACGACTTCTTCACAGTAGTCGGTGTTGCCTGCGGGCACCGGGTCTTGCCAGATCAGGTCTTCCGCCGGTACTTCCGGGCCGATGTAGCGCGCTTTCGGGCCCAGGTCGCGGTGGGTCAGCTTGAACCAGGCCTTTGCGAAGGTCTGCTTGAAGTACTCCGGGTCCGCCATGAATTTTTCACAGATGGCGCGATACGTCGGGTCCATCTTCATCGCCATGTCCGCATCGGTCATGATCGGGTTATGGCGAATGGAGGGGTCGGTGGCGTCGACCGGCTTGTCTTCTTCTTTGATATCGATCGGCTCCCACTGATGGGCACCGGCGGGGCTCTTTCTCAGCTCCCACTCGTAGCCGAACAGCAGGTCGAAGTAACCCATGTCGAATTTCGTCGGGTGAGTGGTCCACGCCCCTTCGATGCCCGACGTGACCGCCTTGCTGGCTTTACCGTCCATGTGCGGGTTGTTCCAGCCAAAGCCCTGATTTTCGACGTCGGACGCTTCGGGCTCGGCACTCAGCGCACCGGCATCGCCATTACCGTGGGCCTTGCCCACCGTATGGCCACCCGCCGTCAGCGCGGCCGTTTCTTCGTCGTTCATCGCCATGCGAGCAAAGGTTTCGCGCACTTGCCGGGCGGTTTTCAGCGGGTCGGGCTGGCCATTCACGCCTTCCGGGTTCACATAGATAAGCCCCATCTGAACGGCCGCCAGCGGGTTTTCCATGGTCTCGGGCTTGTCGACATCGCCGTAGCGCTCGTCGGAGGGCGCCAGCCACTCTTTCTCGTCGCCCCAATAGATGTCTTTTTCCGGCTCCCAGATGTCCGCACGGCCAAACGAGAAGCCGTAGGAGGGCAGACCCATGGACTCATAGGCCACGGTACCTGCCAGGATCATCAGGTCGGCCCAGCTGATCTTGTTGCCGTACTTTTTCTTGATCGGCCACAGCAGACGACGCGCCTTGTCCAGGCTGACGTTGTCCGGCCAGGAGTTGAGCGGCGCAAAGCGCTGGCTGCCAGTGCCACCGCCCCCACGGCCATCGGCGATACGGTAGGTGCCTGCGGAGTGCCACGCCATACGAATCATCAAGCCACCATAGTGGCCCCAGTCGGCTGGCCACCACTCCTGGCTATCGGTCATCAGCGCATGAACGTCTTTTTTCAATGCGTCGAAGTCGAGCTTGCGCACTTCTTCACGGTAGTTGAAGTCTGCGCCCATCGGGTCTGATTTATGATCTTGCTGATGCAAGATATCCAGGTTCAACCCTTCCGGCCACCAGTCCTTGTTGGAAGTACCAGTCGATGTGTTGCCGCCATGCATGACAGGACATTTACCGCTCATAGCTCTCTCCCTTATTGCTCTATGCCTTGGAATGACCAAGGGAACAAGTACAGTGCATCTGCGCTGAAGGCGATGATTGCTGGCGCCTCGGATGCATTATTGATGTGTCACAGTTTTATAGCACCTTACCGATAGCCACAATTTGCATTTTCTGACCAATTCAATAGCTCTCGACTATTGAATATTTTGGCCTTTACGTCGATACCCCTTATACGAGCGTTGACGAGGATGACCGATACCCACGTTCAGGGTTCGTGCCCGTCCCCCTATTAACGCTATACTTTCATGACGTAAAATCAAACAACGATATGATGAATCTGGTCAGGTGGTACTCGGCCTTTCGACTATCAGAGTAGCACTGCATGCTGACGACAAAACGTCTCTCCACCGGCTTTACCTTGCTGGAATTGCTGGTCGCGCTTGCCCTGTTTGCCACGCTGGCCACCATCGCGGTTCCCAGCTTCGCCAGAATCATCCAGGAGAATCGGGTCATCACGACGACCAACGATTACAAGATAGCGCTGAGCTTTGCGCGCAGCGAGGCCGTACGACGTAATCAGACAGTTCGCCTGCAGCCTACCGCCGGAGGGTGGAGCACGGGTTGGGAAGTGATCGCCAACGGTGAAAGCCTGCGCCGCTGGGAGCCCTCTGCGGCGGACCTGACGATCGAAGATGCGCCAGCGAATTTCAGGTTCAACAGCCTGGGGCGGTTGGTGGGTGCCGACTTTACCTCTCAGAATGTCTCGCTAACGCTGGGTGATATCGGCCGCTGCGTGCGTGTGGAGCCTAGCGGAATCTCCCGGGTGCTGACCCAGCGGCAAGTCTGTGACTAACTCAACGTCGAGTATGACCTGATGCCCAAGGCCCAAAGCGGTATTTCACTGCTGGAATCGTTGATTGCCCTGCTGGTGCTGTCGATCGGCCTGTTGGGTGTACTGGGGCTACAAACCCAATCCCTGGTGCATAACCGCGCCGCTTATTTCGAAACCCAGGCCACCAACATGGCACAAGACATGCTGGACAGAGTGCGTGCCAATCGCGAACAAGCCCCCTCCTACACGCTGGGATTAGGCAGCGCCCCCGGAGGGAGCGGCCTTCCCGGCCGTGACCAGACACAGTGGGTAGAGGACCTGGCCGCAGCACTGCCCGGTGGCGAAGGCGGCATCGAGGTGGCCAATCGTCGCGTCAGTGTCACGGTGCGCTGGGACGATACCTCCGCCCCCGACGACGTTCGGCAAATCCAACTGGTATCGGAGCTCTAGCGTGAGCCATGTCACTCCCCCTCAAACCCAGGCGGGTTTTACGCTGGTCGAGCTGCTGGTGGCCATGGTCATTGGCCTTCTGGTCATGGCGGGGGCGACGCAGCTGTTCATTTCGTCGCAGCAGAGCTTTCGCTTCCAGACGGCCCTGGCCGATATGCAGGACACAGGCCGATTTGCCCTGGATACGCTGTCACGCGAATTGCGCCAAACCGACTACAGCGGCGGCTGCGCCTTGCCGCAAACCACCGTGCACGTACGCAACATTGCCGATGCCAGCAGCGCGCCCCTGCCGCTACAGGCATGGCGGGATATCTCCAACGCCGATTTTGCCGACAGCTTGAATAGCCCGCTGGCCAACCAGGACGTGCTGGCGTTTCGAGGCGGCCTGATTGCCCGCACTGGCTTTGCCGATGACTCCTTGGAGATCGCCAGCGTCGACAGCAATCAACAGATCACCTTGAACGCGCAAACAGGTGCCGTGTTCAATCAACGGCTGGTGCTGCTGCAGGGCCTGTTGAACTGCGATATTTTCTATAACACCTCCAATAATGCTAATGATACTAGCGTACTGCGAAAAGCCAGCACCTCGGGTTGGCAGAGTAACGTAGCGGCCAATACCAGCCTTTGGGGTGCTGCCAGCGGGCTCGGCTATCAGTCAGGGCAAGACGTATCGCTGAGCGCGCTGGGCAGTGCCATCTACTACCTGGGCCTTGACCCGGACAACAATGACACTCCAGCGCTGATGCGGCTGGATATCAGTCAAGCCACGCCACGCAATGAAATCTTGGCCAGCCATGTGGTGGCCATGCGGACAGCGTTTCTGGTGGACGATGACTATCTCGCAGCGGATGACATCGACGATGCCCAATGGCCCGCCGTACGGGCGGTACGCATTACCCTGATCGTGCAAAGCGACCGGCCCAACCTGCGCAATGCCGACACCACCCTGGCCGTAGGCAACTTCCGAGGCGCCAACGCCTTTATCGGCGGTGAAGGGCGACTGTATCAGGCGTTCACCACCACCATCGCCTTGAGGAACCGCTGACATGTCGACGCGAGGCCACCCACAGCAAGGCATGGCGCTGGTGCTCAGCCTGATTTTCCTGGCCATCGTGACGATACTGAGCCTTTCGTCCATGCAAGGGGCCATGACACAGGACCGCATGGCCTCCAGCCAACGCGACCACAGCATTGCCTTTCAGGCAGCCGAGGCTGCCTTGCGAGAAGCCGAGACACGCTTGCAAAACGGCAACGATCCTTCGGCAGCATGGACGACCCATGCAATGAACATGGCTGAACTCAACCGCAACCCACGCTACCGCGTACGCATGCTCGCACCCATCGGCTCACGCTCCAGCAATGAGAGTGGTGAAATCATCGAAATTCTATACCGCGTCGAGGCACAGGGGTTTGGTCGTGGTGAAGACACGAGTGTCTGGCTGGAATCCTTGTTCGTTCGTCAGCAGCAGGTGGAGGTGGCAGTTCCATGACCCAAAGATCCTTTGCTGTATTCATGCTCACCACGGCGCTTACCTTCGGCGCACTGGGGCAGCCTGCCTTTGGTGCGGGTACCTTTCCTCCGCCCACCGACCCAACGCCGACGCCCCCCACCGAGCCCGAACCAACGCCTGAGCCTGAACCTGAACCTGAGCCAACCCCACCACCGGAACCAGAGCCTCCCATTGGTGGCGGTGGCGACGACCCTATCGATGAAAATTTCGATATTCCCAATGACCGGGTCGGTGTTTCTCCGGCACCTTTGAACGTGGTGAGCCGCGTTCCCCCCAACGTTCTGCTGATCCTGGACAACTCGGAAAGTGGCCAGGAGGGCTTGGATGGCCGGGTCGCCGTGGGCAACCAGCCTGGCGATCGTGAAAACCTGGCGGCCTGCCAACCCAATACGTTCAATGCTTCCGCGTGCCCCGCTGGCGCACGCTCGCCGCTGAGCAAGTCGAGCATCATGAAGCGCGTAGGCCGCGACCTGATCGAGCGTTACCGTGGCGACTTGAACCTGGGGCTGATGGCCTACCAGCAAAACCCCGCCTCGCGTACGCGCGACGCAGCCTTTAGTGGCAGCACCGTCGTATGGCGACTCACCGAGCGCGGCCTGGCGGCACGTTACTCCAGCAATGCCAACCCCAGCTGGTACGACCCGAACTTTGACGGGGCATGGAATGCCACGACCAAGCGCTATCGGGCCAGACTGCCTGGCACCAATATCTATGCGTTCTTCAACGTGGGCGTGCCTGGCTACATGTTCGAGGAAAATTTCTCGACCGGCCTACCGCGCAATGATGTGACCGAGTACTGGCGGCGCATCTCCAACCCGACGGCCACGTCCGATCAATTGTCCGAGCGCTACCGTGGCTTGACCACGGGCGGTTCGAACTCGCCCTCCATTGGTGACGGCGTTTCCTACAGCAACCCGGTGAACTCGAATTTCACCCTGCCGCTGGTCGACAGCCTGCGTCAGCGGGGCATCCCCAACTGGGGGGCACACACGGCCTCCATGCAGCTCAACCAGTGGGAGTGGCGGACGACCTCGTCCCCAGGGCTAGGCTACCTGCACGTGCCCATTGGTGGGCTCAATAACGACGGCACGGTAAACGCAGTCCATTGGGAGGCGATCGAGACCAAGCTGGGCACCCAGCGCCACGAGTGGAACGGTAGCGGCAACCCCATGACCGACCCCAGTTGGCCACTGCTGGCAACCGGCCTGACGCCTATCGAAGGCACCATGTACACCGCGCGTGATTACTTCTTGAACAACAGTGGCAGCGGCAGTGCGTTTGGCACCAACCAGGGGCGCCGTGCAGGCATCTCGATTCCCAACCTCAATAATCCCGACGCCCAGCAGTGCTTGATCAATGCCAATATCTGGCTGACCGATGGCTTACCTTCAGTGGACCGCTTTGGCAACTCGCTGGGCAACAACGTCAGTGGCGCATTGGCCAGCGCAGAAGCGGCCATCAAACGGCTTTATGACGACACGGGGGCACAGCTCTCGAACCCTGTGCGCACCTATGTAGTCGGCTTCAACCTGCCGCCGGACATCGCCAACCTCCCCAATGTCTCGGACGACCCGCTGGGCGACCTGGCCCGCGCCGGAGGCACCGAGCGTGCCTACTTTGCCAACGACGAAGCCTCGTTGAATCAGGTGATGCAGCAGGTGCTGGGCAGCATCATCGCCGCGTCTCAATCCAATACCTCGGCGGCAGTCAACAGCGACGAATTCGGCGTGGAAGACGGCAATCTGCTCTATACGGCGGGGTTTAGAAGCGAGGACTGGTCAGGCCGCCTGGCGGCTTTTGCCGTTCAAGCAGATGGCAGCAGGAGCAGCCGCTGGAATGCCGAAACGCAGCTTGCCCAGCAGGCAGGCAACCGCCGTTTGCTGACGACTCGACGGCTGGAAAACGGCAGCCGCGCAGGCGCCCTGCTCAGCGCAGAGACCAGCGGCCTGACCAGCGCCGAGGTGCGCTGGCTGCAGGGCGAAAACGTGCAGGGGTTACGCACTCGGCAGTCGTTGCTGGGCGATATCATCAACGCCAATCCGGTGCTTCTGCAAGGGGCTGGCAGCCGCCCGCCGCTGCTGATGGTGGCCGCCAACGACGGCATGCTGCATGGTTTTCATGCCAACACGGGACAGGAGCTATTCGCGTATCTGCCGTCAGAGTTGACACAAGGGGAAGCGCCGCCCATCCGCTCCCTGACGCGTACCGACTATAACCACCGCTACTTCGTCGACGGCACCCCAGCCGTTCGCGACGTCAACATTTCCGGTGGGCCTTCAGCCGTTGCCGTCGGCACCATGGGTGCAGGTGGCCGTACGGTGTTTGCACTGGATGTGAGCAACCCCGCCAACATGGGAGCCAACAGCGTGCTCTGGGAGTTCCGCCATCCGGAACTGGGTACAGGGGTCAGCCAGCCCACCATCACCCAGCTCACCGACGGCACCTGGGCGGCCATCTTCGGCAATGGCTACAACAGCGTTGGCTATCAGGCCTCGCTGTTTGTGGTCAACCTCACGACCGGGCGCCTCATTGCGCATCTCAAAACCAACACCGGTAGCGAAGCGGCCCCCAACGGTTTGGCAACGCCCACCGTCACGGCCTGGCCCAGCTACAACGGTGCACGCTTTGCTTACGCCGGCGACCTGGCAGGCAATATGTGGCGCTTCCCGCTTACGGCAGGCAGCAGCGTCAATCGGCTTTACCAGGGCAGCGCCAGCCAGCCCATTACCTCTGCCCCAGCGGTGACGCTGAGCAGCGGCTCCCCCGATACGCTGATGGTCATGTTCGGCACCGGCAGCTATTTCCGCTCGGGCGACATTGGCAACAATGCCACGCAGCAGTTTCTGGGCATTCAGGACCGTGTCGGCCGCACGACGACCTATGGCACATCGGACCTGTTGACCCAGCGCATTAGCGGCAATGCGTCGCGAGATGGCTTCAACCTGCGGGCGAGCACCAACCTTGCGCCTTCCAGTAACCAGCGCGGCTGGCGCATCGAACTGCCTCCCGGCGAGCGCGTGATTGCTGCACCCTCGATTTCGAGCAGCCTGCCGCGCCGTGTTCGCTTCTCGACGCTGCTCCCCGATGAATCCGACCCCTGCGGCGGCGGCCGGGAAGGCTTCTTCATGTCCTTGCTGGCCGATACCGGCGGCAGTGGTGGCATGACCACCTTCGACTTCAAAGGCGATGGTCAGCCAGACAGCGACGCCACCATCAACGGCGATGCCATCACAGGCCTTCAGGCAGGTACCGGCGAGCGGCTGGTCGGAGTCAACGATGGCCAGGTAGAGCGCCTGTTCGTGGGTAACCCCGACGATCCCAGCGCATCTCCCAATGGCGATGGTTCCATCACCATCGGCTTCAACGCCGACCACCTGGGCCGTCGCGCCTGGCGGCAGCTCACCGACGAAGAGACCGACGGCTGACCAACCTGCCAACAAATCGGGGAGCCCATGGGCTCCCCGAGTTCATCTTCCAGCGTCACTCATCCTTCGACCAGCGGTAGCAGGGCATTCACGCTATCCCGTGCATCGCCGTAGAACATTCGCGTGTTCTCCTTGAAGAACAGCGGGTTCTCGATGCCCGAGTAGCCGGTGCCTTGGCCACGCTTGCTGACGAACACCTGCTTGGCTTCCCACACCTTGAGTACCGGCATGCCCGCGATGGGGCTATTGGGGTCCTCTTCGGCGGCGGGGTTCACGATGTCGTTGGAGCCGATGACGATGACCACGTCGGTGGTGGCGAAGTCGTCGTTGATTTCGTCCATTTCCAGCACGATATCGTAGGGCACCTTGGCTTCCGCCAGCAGCACGTTCATGTGGCCCGGCAAACGCCCAGCCACCGGATGAATCGCAAAACGCACGGTTTTACCCGCAGCGCGCAGCTTGCGTACCAGGTCGCTGACCGCCGCCTGCGCCTGCGCCACGGCCATACCGTACCCGGGCACGATGATGACACTGTCGGCGTCGTTCAAGGCCGAGGCAACGCCGCTGGCATCGATGGCCACCTGCTCGCCTTCGATCTCGGCGGCAGGCCCCTGAGTGCCCCCAAAGCCCCCCAGAATCACGCTGATGAAGTTGCGGTTCATCGCCTTGCACATGATGTAGGAGAGAATGGCCCCGGAGGAGCCCACCAGGGCCCCGGTCACGATCAACAGGTCATTGGAGAGGGTGAAGCCCACTGCCGCCGCCGCCCAGCCGGAGTAGCTGTTGAGCATCGACACCACCACGGGCATGTCCGCCCCGCCGATGCCCATGATCAGATGGTAGCCAATGAAGAACGCCAGTGCCGCCAGCAGGAGCAGTGTCCAGAAGCCCGCGCCATTGAGGTACAGGATCGCCAGCAAGAGCGACAGCGCCGCCGCCCCGGCATTGAGCCTATGCCCACCGGGCAGTTGGCGAGGTTTGCCATCCACCTTGCCAGCCAGTTTGCCAAAGGCCACCACGGAGCCGGTAAAGGTCACCGCGCCGATGAAGATGGCGAACACGACCTCGATCTGTAGAAAGGTCAGCTCGTCCGGTGCCTTGGTGGCCACCAGCGCAGCAAACGCAGAAAACTCCTGCATCACGCCATCGGCAGCCCGCGCGGCCATCACCCGGCGACGCTCCAGGTCGGCACTCCAGGCCACGAACACCGCCGCCAACCCGACAAAGCTGTGCAGCGCCGCGACCAGCTGAGGCATTTCGGTCATCTCGACCTTGCCCGCCACGTAAATCCCTATCCCGGCGCCGATCACCATCATCGGGATCAGCCACCCATAGCCGCCAATACCGGGGCCGAAGGCGGTGAACAGCACCGCCACTGCCATCCCGACGATGCCGTACCATACGGCACGTTTGGCCTTTTCCTGGTTGCTCAGCCCACCCAACGAAAGAATGAACAGCACGCTGGCCGCAATGGCCGCGGCAGATACGAACCCTTGTCCTAGCATATCGTTTCTCCGCCGCTCAGGATTTCTGGAACATGGCCAGCATCCGGCGTGTCACCTGGAAGCCACCCACGATATTGATAGACGCGATCAGTACCGAAATCGCCGCCAGTACGCTCACCACCCCGCTCCCCGACCCCATCTGCAGGATGGCCCCCAGGATGATGATCCCGGAAATGGCATTGGTCACCGCCATGAGAGGCGTATGCAGCGAGTGGCTCACGTTCCAGATCACCTGGAAGCCAATGAAGCAGGCCAGCACGAAGACGATGAAATGCTGCATGAACGACGCTGGCGCGACTTGCCCCAGCAGCAGCATCATGGCACCGCCTGCCGCCAACAGGCCGACCTGGCGTTTGGTCTGTGCTTTGAAGGCCGCCTGTTCGGTGGCCTTCTTCTCTTCCGGCGAGGGCTGCTTCTCTTTCTTCTTCGGCTTGGCCGCGCCAATGGCTTTGACCTTGGGCGGGGGTGGCGGAAAGGTGATTTCCCCCTGATGGGTCACCGTGGCCCCACGAATCACGTCGTCATCCATATTGTGGTGGAGCACGCCATCCTTCTCCGGCGTCAAGTCACTGAGCATATGGCGAATGTTGGTGGCATACAGCAGCGACGCCTGGGTGGCCATGCGTGAGGGGAAGTCGGTATAGCCAATCACCACTACGCCGTTATCGCTCACTACGCGCGCATCGGGCTGGGTGAGGTCGCAGTTGCCGCCCTTTTCGGCGGCCAGATCGACGATCACCGAGCCGGGTTTCATGGCCGCCACCATGTCGTCCAACCACAGTTTGGGCGCGGGTTTTCCGGGAATCAGCGCCGTGGTGATGACGATGTCCACCTCGGGCGCCTGCGCGCGGAAACATGCCAGCTGCTTTTCCCGAAACTCGGGGCTGGAGGGCGAAGCATAGCCACCGCTTTCCGCGCCGTCCTGGGCGTCTTCGAAATCGAGGAACAGAAACTCGGCGCCCATGGACTCGATCTGCTCGGAAACTTCCGGGCGCACATCGAAGGCACGCACCACGGCGCCCAGGCTGGTAGCGGTACCGATTGCCGCCAACCCCGCCACGCCCGCCCCGATCACCAGCACCTTGGCAGGGGGCACCTTGCCCGCAGCGGTCACCTGGCCAGTAAAGAAGCGGCCAAAATTGTTGCCCGCCTCGATCACCGCCCGATAGCCCGCAATGTTGGCCATGGAAGAGAGCGCATCCATCTTCTGGGCCCGAGAAATACGCGGCACCATGTCCATGGCGATCACGGTGGCGCCTTGGGCTTTGCAGGTTTCCAGCAGCGCTGCGTGTTGGGCTGGCCAGAAGAACGCGATCAGCGTTTGGCCTTCGCGCAGCCGCTGCGCTTCTTGCTCGGAGGGCTCCCGTACCTTGACGACCACGTCGGCTTCTTGCCATAGCGCCTCGGCATGTTCGACCACGGTGACGCCCGCCGCCCGGTACGCCTCATCACTGAACCCAGCCCCGGCCCCCGCACCCGCTTCTACCAGGCACTCATGGCCCAGCTTGTGGAGCTGCTGTGCGCTGTCCGGCGTCAGCGCGACCCGCGCCTCGCCTTTAGCACTCTCTTTTGGTGCGCCTATTTTCACACGCGTTCTCCCTGGTTAGCCCGCCCTGCGCACGCCTCTCCCCGTGTATTGCCAACCTCAGAAGCGGGTACGCCGTCGTGTCATGGCAACGTCATGGCGTTGCTCGTTAGCAGTTTAGGATCTAACGCCAGGCCCGCCAGTGGCCATTCAACCTTCGATTCAACCCGGTTGTAGAGCGACGACATCCTGGGGCACTGCTAGCGGGTGCCGCTGCTGGCAAAGGCCATCAGTTGATCGGTGAGCCACACGTTGGCTGGGGCATTGAGGTAAAGCTGATGCTGGATCAGCGTCATGGTGAGGGCGGGCAGCGCGGCGGGCGGCGTCACCATGCGTACCGGCAGCATGGCCACGAAGCGCTCGGCCATCTGGCGTGGCAGGGTCATGATGGCATCGGTGAGGGCGACCACGCGGGCAGCGGCAATGTAGTTCAAGTTCTTGGAGATGACACGGCGCGTCAACCCGTGCTGAGCCAGGCAGTTCTCGATGGGGCTGGGCAGCAAGCCGCTGATGTCGGCCAACTCGACGTGCGCCAGCTGAGCAAACGCCTCCAGCGCCAGCGCATCCCCCACGTGGGGGTTGTGCTGCGCCACCAGGCACACCAGCTCCTCATGCAGCCAGGGGGTTTGCACCACGCCACTGGGCAGCGACGATTGGCGATCCAGCCCCACCACCATATCCACCTGGCGCTGCTCCAGCGCCTCGTTCAGCACGTCGGGGGTAATCAGCTCTATCGAAAAACTGAGACCGGGCGCACTGCGCAGCAGCTGGCTCAAAAACGCCGGGTACATGACCTCCTCGAAATAATCCGTGGTGGCCAGGGTGAAGCGCCGCGTACTGGTGGCGGCTGCAAAGGTCGCGGGGGGCGCCAGCCCCGCCTGCAGGGCGGCCAGGGATTGCTGCACGACCGGCAACAGTGCCAAGGCACGGGGGGTCGGCTGCAGCCCTTGCCCGGAACGCACCAGCAGCGGGTCATCCAACGCTTCACGCAGGCGCTTGAGCGCATGACTCAGGGCAGGCTGGCTCAAATGGAGCTTTTCCGCCGCACGGGTGACATGGCGCTCGCGCATCAGCATCTCGAAGACGAGCAGCAAATTCAGGTCAAAATGGCGTAACGAACGCATGAGGGCTCACTATCCATAAGATGAATGATTTCATTCTAAACATTCATTTCATTCATCGCCAAAAATTCCTTATCGTCGCGCTTTCTCGCCTCGCGAACCACGTTTCCCCCGCTGCACGCTGATAGGAGAACACATTAGGTGAACCCATCGCAGATCATGCCGAGCCTGTTTGGTGACGTCATCTCCACCTTCATGGGGGTACCCAAAGCCACCGACCCAAGCGCTACCGACGCCGAGGTCGTGGTCAGCGGTGTGCCGTTTGATCTGGCCTGCTCCGGCCGCTCGGGCACGCGCATGGGGCCTAATGCGATTCGCCAAAGCACGGCCAACCTGATTTGGGAAGGCAAGCGCTGGCCGTGGGATTTTGCGTTGGAAGAGCGCCTGCGGGTGTGCGATGCCGGCAACCTGGACTACGCCTATGGCGAACCAGAAAGCCTGATCGACAACCTGGAAAGCCACGCCATGCGCTGGCTGAAAGCGGGTAAAAAGATGCTGACGCTGGGCGGCGACCACTACATCAGCCTGCCGCTGCTGCGTGCCCATGCCCGTGAACACGGCCCGCTGGCGCTGATTCATTTCGATGCTCACACCGATACTTACGAGCAAGGCACACGCTATGATCACGGCACCATCTTCCATCATGCACTGAAGGAAGGCCTGGTCGTCCCGGAGCATTCACTGCAGATTGGTATTCGTACCAGCTATGACCGCCACAACCACCCTTACGAGGTGCTGGACGCCGACTGGGTGAACGACCACGGCCCGGCGGCAGTGCTGGAGCGCATTCGCGCGCGGGTAGGTCATCACCCCGCCTACGTGACGCTGGATATCGACGGCCTCGACCCGGCCTTTGCGCCCGGCACCGGCACCCCCGTGTGCGGTGGTCTCTCCACGGACCTGATGCTCAAGGTGGTTCGCGGCATGGTCGGCATGGAGCTGGTGGGCATGGACCTGGTGGAAGTCAATCCGGCCTATGATCACGGCGACATTACCTCGCTGGCCGCCGCCACGTTAGGGCTGGAATTCCTCTACACGCTGGCGGCTTCCAAGCCCGTCAAGTGATGGCAAAGCCGCCTGGGCCATCGCTCAGGCAGCTTTGTTCAGCCAGCGAATGACCTGCTCGGCGACGGCGTCCGGGTGGGTCATGTGAATACAATGCCCTTTGGTCGGCATGACGCAAAGCTGGCTGTTGGGCATCAGCTGATGCACGAACTCGCCCACGGCCACGCTGGCCAGCTTGTCATCTTCGCTTTGCAGGATCAGCGTCGGGTGTTCCGAGATGGGCAACAGGTAACGATAATCGGAAAAGAACGTTGCCACGGCAAAGGTCTTGGCCACGGTCGGATCGGTGGAGCAGAAACTCTCCGACAGCTCGCCGACGAGGTCTTCAGTGCCCTCTTCCCCCACCACGATAGGCGCCAAATACTCGGCCCAGCCGGTATGGCTGCTCTCCATCAAGTCGATCAGCGCATCCAGGTCGGCCTTTTCGAACCCACCGAAATAGTCGGGGGGCATGTTCAAAAAGCACGGTGAAGGGCACACCATCACTTGCCGGGTAATGCGTTCAGGCGCCTGCGCGGCGGCCAGCAAACCGATATTGCTGCTGACGGAGTGGCCAATAAAGACGGTGTTGGTCAATTCCAGCGCTTCACACACTTCGATGACATCTCGGGCATAGCCATCCAGCGTACTGTAGCGAACCTCGTTGAAGTCGGATTTCAGCGAATCCCCCGACCCGACGTAGTCGAACAGCACCAGGGTATAGGTATCTTTCAACCTGGGTACCAGGTACTGCCACATGTTCTGATCGCAGCCAAACCCATGGGCCAGGATCAGCGTGGTGTCGCCGCTTCCCAGGATCTTGACGTTATTACGAAACATCACCCGCTCTTTGGTCAGCATAGGTCCTCACTTGGTGGCACACCGTGCCATACCAAAGGTCACTCCAGGGCCTGATCCACCTTCCTGCCGGTCATGCCCGCCATCGTTCATACTCTCGTCTGTGCCATCGTTACATAACGAAATGGCGATGGACACTCCGAAATCGTGAACGATTGTTTCTCACGAGCCACCACCTGCCACGAGAAAATATCCTCGGCCCACCGCACAAGCAAAACAGTCGTTATTGTTAATGATTGGCATTAATATTAATATCGGTGAACCATTACGAGCGATGCGTTCCCATCGCTTCGTGGGCGTGGCCCTCATCCGTTGCCCACCATGACACGTGCCGACCAGACTGTCGTCATTGGCCCTCTCGACCAAGGTAAGCATCGCCCCCGACAGGAGACAGCGAGATGACCCGGGCTGCCATTGATCGGATCACCGTTGCAGATTTTCTCGATTACGGCCAGCGCTACTGTATCGAATACCGCTTTCCTGCGTTGGCATACCCACTGGAGCGAGCCAGCCAGCTGCCTGTCGCCCAAGGGCGAGTCGAGGAAAGCCTGCTGTTTCCTGGCGTCAAGCTGGTGCTCTCTGACATCGAGGTCGTGCACCCCTATGCCTCGCACTCTCTGGGCACGGCGGCATGTCTGGTCATCGTCGTGATCGAAGGGCGTGTACGCCTGGGAACCGACAATGAACGGCACTGGCTGACCGCAGGACAAGCCCATACTGTCTGCCTGAGCGACCAACATTTTCTCGACGCCTACCAGCCAGAAGGGCAAAGGCTTCGCACCCTCTCGCTCTCCCTTGATGCCACTGCTTTGCAGCAGTGGTGCGGCGAGCCGCTGCCCACCCAGTCCATCACCTGGTCTCTGCCGCCTGCCCTGCACCTGTCGTTGGAGCATGGCGTTCAGTCGCCCTTGACGGGCCGTGCCCGACGCCTATTCTTCCAAGGGCTGGCCCTACAGCTAATGGCTCAGGGGCTCTCCCGCCCCCACCAAGCGCCGCTTCAGGCCACGGCTTCTCCTGGCCGCTTAGCGGCTGTTCGGCGCCTGCTGGAGGAATCCCCCGAGCGCGAGCATCGGCTAGAGGTATTAGCCGCCAGGGCGGCCATGAGCCCCAGTACATTAGTGCGTCACTTCAAGCTGGCTTATGGCTGTTCACCCACCGACTACCTGCGCCGATTGCGCCTGAACCGAGCCCGCAAACTGTTGCTCGATGGGCACACCATCCAGCAGGCAGCACACTTGAGCGGTTATCGTCATACCAGCAACTTTACGACCGCGTTTCGGCGCGCTTTTGGCGTTTCACCAAGCGCTCTGACGAAACCCTCACCTTGAGCGCCGCCTGCTGGCTATGCATAACGAATTGCTCAGCTTGCATAACCCAACAGGACGCTTAAATGGAATAATTCTCATTACCAAAATAATTCACGTCGAGAATTATCCATGCCCCCGTTAAATCGCCTTTCCCTAGCCGTCGCCATGGCCTCCGTCACACTTTCCATGCAGCTTCAGGCCGATACATCGCTGGAAACCCTCACCGTGACCGCCAGCGCTGCCACGAAGACAGACACACCTTTCATCGAGACGCCACAAGCGGTTTCGCGGGTCGAGCGTGACGATTGGGAGGCCCGTGGCGCAGAAACCGTTCAGCGAGCAGCCGACTACACTTCTGGCGTCTTCACCAACCAGATCGGTGCTTCCAACCGCTACGACTACCTGGTGCTGCGTGGTTTCGCCGACGGCAGTATCAACAACACGTTCCTGGATGGGTTGAAGGTGATGAGTGATGGAGGCTCCTATAGCTCACTCTCCATCGACCCTTGGTTTCTAGAGGCCATCGAAGTCGTCAAGGGACCTGCCTCCGTGCTTTACGGACGCGCCTCGCCTGGGGGATTGGTGGCCCAGACCAGTCGTCGACCCGAATTCGAACCAGGCGGCGAGCTACGACTGCGCGTGGGCAATAACGCTCAGCGTAGCGCCGCATTTGACGTGACTGGCCCACTGGATGCCGAACGGCGTGTCGCTTTCCGCCTGACGGGGTTGGCGGGGGCTTCCGACACGCAGTTTGGCCCTGTCGAAGAGCAGCGTTATGCCATTGCTCCGCAGTTGAGCTGGGATATCAGCGACGATACCAGCCTGAACCTCCATGCCTACTTGCAGCGAGACCCTGAAGGAGGCTATCACTCTGGGCTTCCTTACGAAGGCACGGTGGTAGACCGCAACGGACGACGTATCTCCAATGCCTTCTTCGAAGGCGAGGATACCTTTGAAAAATTCCGCCGCGATCAAACCATGGTCGGTTACGAATTCGAGCACCGTTTCAGCGATGCACTCAGCGCCCGCCAACGGCTGCGCTACACCGAAACCGATGTCGAGCTGGATCAGGTATATGCCTTTGGCTGGGCCTCGGCCACCGAACTCGCGCGCTACTACTCTGGCGGCGACGAGTCGCTTGATGCCCTCACCGTCGACAACCAGCTGGAAGCCAGGCTGTCCACCGGAGCTTTGAACCATACGCTCTTGTTCGGCCTGGACTATCAGCAACGCGACAACGACGTGACCTGGACCTCAGGCGCCTTCCCGACCATCGATGCGTTCAACCCAACCTACGGCGCAGGCCCCAGCGCCATGTACCCAGAGGTGCGCCAGCACCGTGCGCTGGAGCAAACCGGCGTTTATCTACAAGATCAGATGTCCTACGGCCACTGGCACGCCAACCTGGGCTTGCGCCACGACTGGGTCGACATCACCAATACCGACCAGGACAGCGGTGACACCAGTTCACTGAATGATACCCAGTCGAGTGGCCGCGCCGGGCTGCTGTATCGCTTCGACAGCGGGGTCGCGCCTTATCTTAGCTATACCACATCGTTCAGCCCCAACAGCACTACCGACCAGAACGGCGACCTGCTGGCCCCGTCCGAAGGCGAGCAGGTGGAGCTGGGGGTGAAGTATCAACCTCCTGGCACTCGCGACCAGTACAGCATTGCCCTCTTTGATATCACCCAAGAGAATGTGGCCACCAAACTGCCCAATGAAACCTTCCATCGCGCCACCGGCAGAATCGAGTCCCGTGGCGTCGAGCTAGAGGCGCACCATCGGTTCACCGACGCCCTCTCCGTGCAGGCTGCTTACAGCCACACCGATGTCACGTTAGCCAAGACCGACGATGCCAATGAAGGCAACCGCAGTAATCAGGTTCCCCGCCACCAGTTGGCCGTGTGGGGCAACTATACCTTCCAGTCAGGTGCCTTGGCGGGTGTGGACACAGGTCTTGGCTTTCGCTACCACGCAGATATCCAGGCCGATGATGCCAACACCGAAAAAGTGCCCAACTACACCCTGGTCGATGCCACCTTGGGCTATGACCTGAGTCGCGTGGGCCTCGACAACATGTCAGCGCGGCTCAATGCCACCAACCTGCTGGATAAAGAGTACGTGGCCTCCTGCTACGACCTGAATTTCTGCTATTTCGGTGCCGAGCGCAGCGTCACAGCCTCGTTCCACTACTCGTTCTGAACGACCCACTCCCGCAGCCTCATGACATGAGCGGCTGACTGACAGTCAGACATCCAGCCGCTCGCTATCATCGAGTGTTGCTTTCAAGGCAACAAACTCACCCTGCCAGGCACTCGTTCCTGCCCGTCAAGTCGCTTAGCGTTATAGAAGCCCATAACGACACAGACAACGGCACCAGAGGACAGGAAATGCCTTACCCCCCCTTTTTCAATGACGCACAGATCGAAGCAGCAGTTGCCATCCGGCACCAGCTGCACCAACACCCAGAGCTGAAGTTCGAGGAAATGCAGACCGCCCGCCTCGTGGCCCAGCGCTTGCGCGACCTGGGGTATCACGTGACCGAAGGTTTGGCGACCACCGGCGTCATGGCCGAGCTGGACACCGGCCGCCCCGGCCCCGTGATCGCCTTTCGGGCCGATATGGATGCCCTGCCCATCAGGGAAGCCAACGCGTTCGAGCACCGCTCCCAGCGCGACGGGCTGATGCATGCCTGCGGCCACGACGGGCACACCGCCACGCTGCTGCTGGCCGCAGAAGCCATCATCGCTCAGCGCGACCAGCTTTGCGGCTACATCAAGCTGCTGTTTCAGCCGGGTGAAGAGGGCGGCAACGGTGCGGATAAAATGGTCAAGGCCGGTGTACTCCAGCACCCGCAGGTAGAGGCCATTTTTGGCTACCACAACCGCCCAGGCTTTCCCGCAAGGCAGCTGTTCGTCAAACCCGGCCCGGCCATGGGCGGTAACGATACCTTCAAGATCACCTTGTCGGGCGTATCGGGCCACGCTGCCATGCCGCATCTGGCAGTCGACCCCATTTATGTGGGGGCGTCGCTGGTGCAGCAGTTGCAAGGGCTGGTGGGCCGCCACAAATCACCGTTGGAAGCTGGCGTGATCACCGTGGCCGCCTTTCATGCGGGCGATGCCGCCAATGTCATTCCGGGCACGGCAGAGCTGCTGGTCAATATTCGCAGCGACCGTGAAAGCTCACGCAACGCCCTGGTGGGCAAACTGGAACAAGTGGTGGCCGGGGTGTGTGCCGCCCACGGCGCCCACTTCTCGATGGAGCATCAGCACCAGATTCCGCCGCTGGTCAACGACGCCGAATGGTCACGGCAGGTGCTGGCCATCGCTACCGAGCAGGGGGTCAGCCCAGACATCCAACAGCTGGATTACATGCCCACCATGGGCGCCGAAGATTTTGCCTTCTACCTGCAAGAGGTGCCTGGCTGCTTCTTCTTCGTGGGCAATGGCGACAGCGCGTACCTCCACAACGAACATTACGACTTCAACGATGCCATCTTGCCGGTGGCCGCCGGGATGTTCGTGGCGCTGGCCCGTTCACTGCTCCAGCGCCGTTGAGCGACACCTCCAACACGATTGCAATAACAACGTCTCAACAAGGATTCACTCATGCAAGGTGTTCTGACTTCCATTGAACGGGTGGGCAACAAGCTGCCGCACCCCTTTATTCTGTTTACTGTGCTCGCCGCCCTGGTGGTCGTTGTCTCGGCCCTGCTGTCGGCACTGGGCGTCTCGGCCATCAACCCCCAAACCGGCGACGAGGTCGTCGTGCGCAGCCTGCTATCGGCCGAGGGGGTCGAGTTCATGCTGACCAGCGTGGTCAGCAACTTCGTGAACTTTCCGCCGCTGGGGCTGATTCTGGTGGTGATGTTCGGTATCGGCCTGGCCGACAAGGTGGGCTTGATGTCGACGCTCATGCAGGTCAGCGTGGCCAAGGCTCCCCCGTCGCTGCTGACGTTTTGCGTCTTCATGGCAGGCATTTGCGGCAGCATTGCATCAGATGCCAACTACCTGATTTTGATTCCCCTGGCGGCCATGGTCTATTACTCCGTTGGCCGCCACCCGGTGGCCGGAGCCGCGGCGGCCTATGCCGCCGCCGGGGCTGGCTTCGATGCCAGCCTGTTCATCACCGTCGGGGATGCGCTGTTCGCGGGCATCACCACGGAAGCAGCGCGGCTGGTCGACCCAGAGGCGTATGTCTCGCCCGTCGACAACTACTACTTCGTTGCCTGTTCGGTCTTCGTGCTGGCGATGGTCGGCACCTTGCTGATCGACAAGGTCGTGGAGCCCCGTCTGCAGCGCACGCTGCCCATGAGCAAGGACTTCAAGACCGACGTGGTAACCCCTGAGCTGACCGCTTCGGAACGCCGAGGCCTCAAGCGCGTGGGGCTGGCAACGCTGGCGTACATCGTGCTGGTGTTACTGGCCGTGCTGCCGGAGGCCTCACCGCTGCGCAACGATGACGGCGGTTTGATTCCCTCGCCGTTTTTGAGCTCTCTCGTTCCGCTGATGTTTCTCTACTTCGTGACGATTGGCCTGGTGTATGGCATCACCACGGGCAAGATCACCAGCAGTCGCGACGTCCCGCAGCGCATGGCCGAATCTGCCAGCGACCTGGCCCCCACCCTGGTGCTGTTCTTTGCCATTTCCCAGTTCATCGCCTATTTCGGCTGGTCGGCACTGGGGCAGTATATCGCCATCGAGGGCTCCAACATTCTCCAGAACACGGGCTTCACCGGGCTGCCGCTGGTGGGCGCGTTCATCGTCATGAGCGCCACCCTCAACATCTTCATGACCAGCGGCTCGGCCCAGTGGGCGTTGATGGCACCGGTGTTTGTGCCCATGCTGATGATGATCGACTTCGACCCGGCCTTCGTGCTGGCGATGTTCCGCATCGGTGACTCCAGCACCAACATCATCTCGCCCATGAGCCCCTACTTTTCGGTGGCACTGGTGTACATGCAGCGTTACAAACCGGACATGGGGCTAGGCACCTTGATCGCCACCATGCTGCCCTTGGCCATGGGCTTTTTACTGGCCTGGTCGGCGTTTCTGATGTTCTGGTTGATGATGGGATGGCCCATCGGCCCAGGGGTCTACATGATGGCGAACTAGCCTTACTGCATCGCTTTCATCAGCTTCCACAAATAGTCGGCAGCGGGCGACAGCCTTCTGCCGACGCGACGTACCAGATTGCCCTGGCTACGGGCGGCCATGGGGTGATCGATGGGCACCGCCTGCAGCAACCCCGCCTCGATCTCGCTGCGCGCCGCTGCCGCCGTCATGAACGCGACCCCCACCCCTGCACTGGCCATGCGCCGGGCCACCGAGTGCAAATTGCAGCGATACGCGGGTGTGGCTGGCTGCCCCGCTGCTGCAAACAGGGCATTCACGAACTGCTGCGACCCGGACACCTCCGGCAGGAAGATCAACTTCTGCTGCAACAGCTCTGCCACGCTCACGCTGGACTGCCTGGCCAAAGGGTGAAACGGCGCCACCAGCGCACACAGCGGCCCCCGCTCGAACGAGTGCACCACCAGCCGAGGGTCCGAAATAGGGCCATAGGTAATAGCGATGTCCACTTCATCGTTCGCCACCATGTCATGGGGTTCACGCGGGTAGTAGATGCCGGTCTTGATCTCGATCAGCACCTCAGGGTAGTGCTCGGCAACGCGCCGCATCACGTGATTGATGAAACTGTCCACGAACCCATCCCCCACCGACACCACGACCTTGCCCGCCTGCAAATTGCGCAGCCGCGCCAGCGTATCGGTCAGCTCGGCATTCAAGCGCCGCTGGGCCAGAAAGCCTTCCACGACCAACTGGCCAGCCTCGGTAAGCATCACATGACGCCCCTGGCGCTCCAGCAGCGCCATGCCCAGCGCCTGCTCCAGCGAGCGCACCTGCCGACTCACCACGGAAGGGTTCAGCTGAAGATGCTCGGCCGCCGCGCGAATCCCCCCACAGCTACTGACTTCCAGCAGGTAGAAGGCCCGTTTATCGAGAAGGGTCATAGGCGTCACCAGAATCGTCTCCAGGCGTGGAAAGGGCACTCTTTCGTTGCAATTAAAACAACACTTTCAGGATTGCATAGTCAACACGACAACCTCTACGCTGCTTGAGAGGCCCGTGACTGCCAGCCTATTCGTTTAACTGACAACTCACAGCAGTTTACTCGGCTCATGACTTATTAAAAAAACAGCGTCACAACAACTTTCCCGTCGTCATCTCGCACGGGAACACAGGAGACGAACATGATGTTTGATGCATCTCGCAAGTCGATCAAAACACTAGCCACTGCCTGCCTGGTGGGTAGCGCCATGATGGCCACACAGGCCATGGCGCAAACCACCATCAACCTGGGTTACAACGGCGCACCGGACCCCGATAAAAATGCGGTGCATGTGTTTGCCACCAACCTGCAATCACTGGTCGAAGAGAAAACCAATGGCGAGATCCAGCTTCGCCTTTACCCCAATAGCATGTTGGGTGAAGAGCAGGAGCGCATGGAGCAGACCATGAGCTCGCCCATGCTGAATATCGCGTCCTTTGCAGGCGTGTCGCCGATTGCCGATGAAATTTTTGTCAGTGCCATCCCGTTTCTATTCGATGACTTCGATGCTGCACGCGACTTCTTCGATGAAGGCAGCTATTGGCAGGAAGTCGAGAAAGTCGTCAAGGAGCGTTCAGGCATCGACATGTTGGCGGTCGTTGAAGAGGGCGGCTTTTTAGCTTTTACCAACAACAAGACGCCTATCTCTCACCCTGATGACTTCGCAGGTCTGCGCTTTAGAGCCATGGACCCCAGCCAGGTCGCCCTGTACGAAGCCTTTGGCGCATCCGGCACCCCCATCCCGTGGACTGAAGTGTATATGGCGCTGCGTACGGGCGTCGCCGATGGCCAAATGAATCCCCCCATGTACATCATTCTGGGCAGCCTGCATGAGGTACAAACCTACCTCACGCTGGCCAACATCCAGTACTCCAATCAGTTTCTGGTGGGTAACGGTCAGATGATCGAGGGCTGGGAGGAAGAGACGCGCAACGCTTTCCTGGAAGCCGTCGCGGAAGCCAACCAGCAGGCTCGCGAGCATAATGAGGCCCAGGTCGAAGAACGCATTGCCTACCTGGAAGAGCAAGGCATGGAAGTCATTCGCCCCTCGGAGGAAGAGCTGCTGGCCTTTCGGGAAATTGGTCAGCCCGCTTACCTCGAATGGCTCAGCGAACGCGGCATTGACCAGCACTGGATAGCACTGGCTCTGGAAGATGCCGGGCATGAAGAGCTGCTCGACTAACCTCTCGTACTGCGCTCATCCACTCAGCGGGGACAATAGCCAAACCGTCCTCGCTGACTTCACCTTGCGGACAAGACTCTCATGCACGCGCTTCGAACTCGCATGCTGGCGGTGACCCGCCCGCTTTCCCTGACGGTGGCTGCCCTGCTGCTGCTCACCAACCTGGGGGTCATCATCTATGGCGTTATCATGCGCTACTTCGTCGGTGGAGCCCCCATCTGGACTGACGAACTTTCCCGCTTTCTCATCATTGGTACGGTACTCATCGCTGCCGGGGCCGTGTGGGTCGAAGGCAGCCATATGCGTGTCGCATTGATGGAGCGCCTGCTGCCTGCACCACTGGCACGTTTGCTCAACCTCTATCAATGGCTGTTGACCCTGGGCGTGGCCGTGGGGGCTGCCTGGGTAAGCTATCGCTATGCGCAGTCGGTCAGCATGTTTACGACGTCAGGGTTAGGCGTAAGCCGCACCCTGCCGCTCATGTCCATGCCGATTGGGTTTTCGCTGTTGGCCTGGCACGTCTTTTGGTATGGGCCCGCGCCGCTGCCAGGCCTTCTGGAGCCCACTCCCCAAGAGCAAACCGATGCAGGGGAACCGTCATGATTCTGGCCATGTTGGGCGTCTTTCTGGTACACGTGCTGCTCGGGCTACCGCTGTTCATCGCGCTGCTCACGACGGCGTTGGTAGGCTTTTTATTCGTTGATCCGACCATGATCCCACGCATGATGCCGCAGCAATTCTTTGGCGGTATCAATGCCTTTTCTCTCATGGCCATTCCCCTTTTCATCCTGGCCGGCAACCTGATGAATGCCAGCGGCCTGACCGAGCGGTTGATGGGCCTGGCTCGTTTGCTGGTCGGCCACCTACGCGGAGGCATGGGGCATGTCAACGTGGTGTCCAGCGTCTTTTTTGCAGGCGTCAATGGCTCCGCGGTCGCGGATACCTCGGCACTCGGTTCACTGTTGGTGCCCGCCATGGAAAAAGAGGGCTATTCGCGCGCCTTTGCCGCAGGCCTCACCGCCGGTAGTTCGCTCATTGGGCCGATCATCCCTCCGAGTATTTTCATGATCCTGTATGCGTCACTGACGAATACTTCTGTCGGTGATCTATTCCTGGCGGGCATTATTCCAGGCCTGCTGCTCGGCGCCGCCTTCATGGGCATGAACGCCTGGTACGCCTGGAAAGTGGGCCTGCCGAAAAGCGGCAAACTGCCCAGCGTCAAAGCGATTGGTCTGGCCACGCTCGTCGCATTGCCAGCGCTCATCGCACCGGTGATCATTGTGGCGGGTATCGTCCTGGGGGTCGTCACTCCAACGGAGTCTGGAGCACTCACTGCGCTCTACGTGGCGCTGTGCGGTGTCGTGCTAGGCGGGCTGAACATCACTCAGTGCTGGCAAGCCATCAAGGATACCGCCCGTTTGACCTCGGCTATTTTCCTGATCATGGCCGCCTCGGCCACGATCAGTTGGTTATTGTCCTACGCCCAGGTGCCTCAGCAGTTCGTCATGCTGCTCGCCCCCTATGCGGAGAGCCCAGTCATCATCTTGCTGCTGCTCAGCGCCATCACCTTCATGACGGGCATGTTCATGGAAGAAGTGTCTGCACTCATGTTGCTGACACCCATTTTTGCCCCCGTCGCCATGATGGCCGGTATCGATCCGGTGCACCTTGGGGTCATCATCACGCTGAACATCACGATTGCGCTCATCACCCCACCCATGGGTGCCTGCGTCTTTGTGGCAGCCGCTGTGAGCCGACTGGAAATCGTCTCGCTGTTTAAAACCATCTGGCCCTTCGTGCTCACTGCCATTGCCGTATTGCTGCTACTGATTTTTTTCCCATCGTTGACGTTACTTCTGCCTAGACTACTTGGATAACCGAGATGCCCACTGCTTCAGCCACTGCTTCGACGGCCTTGACGGCCATTCCCGGTCAGCCCTCACCCGACTGGAGCACCGTCAGCCGTATTGCTATTCAGGAGTGTCACGAACGGCTGCTTCCCATGAGCCTGGCACCTTCCCCTATCGTGGTATTTCCCGCCTACGCCCGTTTGGGCATTCCCGGCGCCATTCCTGAGTGCTTCGTACGTGAAGGGGTATATCGAGCCTTGCTAGCCGTGGCGCGCTCTCTCCCTGAGGGCATCAAGCTACTGGTGCTCGATGGATGGCGACCCTGGCGTGTTCAGCAATACCTGTTCGATACGCTGCATGAAGCGATTCGGCATCAGCACCCTCAGGCAGAAGAGGCAGAGCTACTGACCCGAACACGTGAATTCGTTTCCTTGCCCAGTCGTGACCCTGCTGCGCCTAGCCCCCACCTCACCGGAGGCGCGGTGGATGTCACGCTCTGCGATGACGATGGCATCCCGTTGGACATGGGAACGCTGTTCGACGAAGCAGTGCCCGCGTCACATACCGACCACTACGAGCACCTCGACACGTCATCCACAGAGCAAAGGCACGTACGCGACAACCGTCGGCTGCTTTACCATGCCATGCGCCAACAAGGCTTCACCAATTTGCCCAGCGAATGGTGGCACTTCGATCTGGGTGACCAGCTATGGGCTCATTATGGAGGTCACCCGCACGCCCGTTACGGTCCGGCAGAGCTCGATACCATCGAAAACCGCTGGCGACGTCACATCCGTTAACACAAGCGAGGGGCATCGGCAGAGAAAAAACGCATGCCCCGACGCAGGTGCTCGACACAGGTAGTCGCGGCGACGGTCAGCTGGCGGCCTTCCAGACTCACGATCTGTGCCCGCGCACCGCTCATGATCGGATAGGCCATGGGCAGTGCAGTGATCTCGCCTCTGGCTATTTCATCGGCAACCGTCAATTCAGGCATGAAGGTCACCCCGATGCCTGAACGCACGAAGTTCTTGAGAACCGACACTGAGTTGGTGTGCAGGCGAGCATCCAGATAACGGCGCTCCTGATGGGCTACCATGTTGACCATCTGACGCATACCAAACGGGTTATCCATCAGGGCCAACGGCCAAGGCTCGATATCGCTCAAGTGGGCAGCCCGTGACAGGCGCCCAAGGGGGTGCTCTGGTGGCACGATCAGGTCCAGCGGTTGCCGCGTTTCCACATGGCAATGTATCTGCGGGTCTACGGGGGGCGCATAGAGTAACGCCAGGTCGACCTCCATCTCCTTCACCAGGGTCATGGCTTCATTGACGCCCGCCATGCGAATTTCCACCTTGATACCCGAAAAACGCGACATGAACGCCCCCAGGGGCGCCGCAATCAGGTCAGCAATAAACCCTTCACCGACGGCAATGCGCACCTCACCTCGAGCCATTTCCTGAATGGCCATCACTTGAGATAGCACGGCCTCTTCCGACAACCGCTGAGCATGATAGTGTTGAATGAGCAGCCGCCCTGCCTCGGTAGCCCGCATGCCGCCACCGTGACGCTCGCATAGCTGCACACCCAACTCCTCCTCCAAGGCTTTCAACTGTCGGCTGAGTGCAGAGGCATCCACATTGATATGCGCGGCTGCCCTCCGCAGTGAGCCACGGCGTACCACCTCATTTAGATATAACAGCGCACGCTGGCTAAGCATGTGTAATCCTTGAATATAAAATTCAGCAAGAACTGGTGCATTGATCGCGCCGTAGCACAATCCATCATGCACACCTCTCAGCACCAGCTCAATGGATTCGATATCAAGGAAACCGCATCTTCATGCGCTAAAGGTTGGGGAGATCATGAACCTGCAAAGACGCTCAAGGCTCTACCTTTGCCTGAGCCGAGGCCGTAATAATCTCGCCACCATGATCGGTCTTGCAGCCTAGGTAAGCCGTGGGCAGTTCACCGGGATGTGGAGTGGCAAGAGACTTCAGTGATGGTGGCTGCTCTTAAAAAAGCCCAGGCAAGCGCCTGGGCAAGGAGGATATACGGCGTTGCGTTACTCTAACGACTCATAGGGTAGTCCAACGTAATTTTCCGCAATGGTAACAAGGCCCGCGTCAGAGCTTGTCACGTACTCCAACTCAGCGAGCTGCATGCGGCTGTTGAAGTCTTCTTCATCCGAAAAATTGTGCAGCATCGAAGTCATCCACCACGAAAAGCGTTCTGCTTTCCAGATACGCTTCAAACACGTCTGCGAATAACGTTCGAGCAAGTCCGTTCTGCCTTCCTGATACACCTTCATCATTAACCGATAAAGTGTATGGACATCGCTGGCGGCCAGATTGAGACCTTTCGCCCCGGTGGGGGGCACAATATGCGCCGCATCACCAACGAGGAAGAGCCGCCCATACTGCATGGGCTCGACAACGAAGCTGCGCAGTGGCGCAATGCTCTTTTCGATGGATGGCCCCGTTACCAGTTGGTCAGCGACCTCTTGGGGTAAGCGACGTTTTAGCTCTTCCCAGAATCGCTCGTCAGACCAGTTCTCCACTTGTTCGTCCGAGGAGACCTGCAGGTAGTAGCGGCTGCGAGTGGCGGAGCGCATGCTGCACAGGCTGAAGCCACGCGGGTGCCGAGCGTAGATCAGCTCTTCAGATACCGGGGGGGTATCAGACAACACGCCCAACCAGCCAAATGGGTATACCTTTTCAAACGTTTTGAGGCGGTCCTGAGGTATCGACTGCCGCGAGACGCCATGGTAACCGTCACAACCTGCAATGTAGTCACAATCGAGCCGGACCGTTTCCCCATTTTTCTCAAAGGTGATGTACGGCTGGTCGCTTTCCAGGTCATGGGGTTGGACGTTTTCCGCTTCGTAGATGGTTCTTGCGCCAGCTTTTTCCCGGGCTTCCATCAGATCACGGGTCACTTCCGTCTGGCCGTAAACCATGACCTTCTTGCCACCTGTCAATTCATCAAGCGCAATGCGCACACGGCGGCCATCGAAAGCCAGCTCGAAGCCGTCGTGTGGGTATCCCTCTGCCTTCATTCGCTGGTCTACCCCGGCTTCCTCCAACAGGTCTACCATGCCTTGTTCCAGCACGCCGGCGCGGATACGGCTCAGCACGTACTCACCGCTACGGCGCTCCACAATGACGTTGTCAATGCCTTGACGGTGTAATAGCTGCCCAAGCAGTAAGCCAGAAGGTCCTGCGCCAATGATGGCCACTTGCGTCTTCATGGGGATGCCTCTTCGTTATCGTTATCCTGATACCTATGACTTGTATTTTTCAATGAAACAAAAGCTAATATAAGGCATCTTAAATATCAATTATTGGACTTTTACAATATTATTACCCAACCTTAGTAGTAAATATCGCTTTACGAAACGAGCAAGGGATTCAGGATGACGGCCTCTTCTACTCCACCGGTACCAGTCTTCAAGCTTTATGGTGAGACACAGCACTGGCCCACGCCGGACCTGCTGCACTGCGAGTCCATCGCGGAGCGTAGCCAGCTACATGACTGGCACATACGCCCTCACCGACACGTGGATCTTGTTCATATTCTATGGGTGCGCGAGGGGTCCGTTACGCTGGAACTGGAAGGCACGAGTCACTCATTACAAAGCGGCACGGTGATTATCGTGCCCGCCATGTCCATCCACGGCTTTCACTTTTCGCCCACTGTTCAGGGGCACATCATCACGCTGGCCAAACCCTTGGCAGACCATTTACACGCACTCATGGGTGAGCATAGCGCGCTCAGAAAAGCAGATTTCTACCCTTTGTCGTCCTCACACCAGGCGCAACGCATTACCACGCTGGTCAATCAGATCGACGAGGAGTACCAGCACCCCGCACCCTCCCGCCACAGGCTGCTAGAAGCCCTCATTCAAGCGTTGACGGTCGAGCTTTCACGCCTATGCCCCCCTGCCAATACGACGAAGCGCCCCGCTCTTCGGCAAAGCGATAAAGGGCAGCAGCATCTGGAGCGTTATCAGGCGCTGATCGAGTCGCACTACCGCAGCCAACCCAATATCGAGCATTTGGCAGAGCGGATCGGGGTGAGTAATGCGCACCTGAACATGTTGTGCCGACAGATCGCTGGCCGCAGCGCGCTGCAGCTGCTTCACGAACGCATACTGTTAGAAGCCAAGCGCCAGCTCACCTATACCAACATGACGATTGGCCAAGTGTCTGACAGCCTGGGCTTCTCTGAACCGGCTTACTTCACGCGCTTTTTTAAGCGAAATACGGCACTGTCACCGCGCGAGTTTCGGCTGCGCCAAACAGCGAGTGACGAGACGCCTAAATAGGGTAGTGACGCGGCCCCAGCTGCATCGTCATCCAGCGCAGCTCGGTGAACTCTTCGATACCCGCCTTGCCGCCAAAACGGCCGTAACCACTGGACTTCGTGCCACCAAACGGCATCTGCGGCTCATCGTGTACCGTGGAGGCATTGATATGGCAGATACCCGTTTGCAAGCGGCTGGCCACTTTCATGGCACGGGCACTGTCTCGGCTGAATACCGCCGATGAAAGGCCGTACTCACTGTCATTGGCGATGCGAATGGCCTCTTCGTCGCCGCTGACACGCATCACCGCCACGACAGGGCCAAACGATTCTTCGCTATATAACCGCATGTCGCGGGTGACACCATCGACCACGGTAGCCTGCATCACGACGCCCTCGGCCTTACCACCTGCCGCGACACGAGCACCTTTTGACACGGCATCATCCAGCAGGCCATTCAATTTCTCACCGGACTGCGCGTTGATCAATGTGCCCAGAGCATTGCGTTCATCACGCGGATTGCCTGCTTTCAAGGCCTGCGCACGAGCGGCAAACTTGTCCACAAACGCATCCGCGATGCGGTGATCGACCACCACACGCTCGGTGGACATGCAAATCTGGCCTTGATTGAAGAACGCACCAAAGATCGCGGCATCCACGGCAGCCTCGATATCCGCATCCTCCAGTACCAGCAACGGAGCCTTTCCGCCCAATTCCAGCAGTACTGGCTTCAAGTATCTGGACGCTTGCTCGGCGATGATTTTGCCCACACTGGTCGAACCAGTGAAATTGATCCGCCGCACGGCGGGGTGGGCAATCAGCGCACTCACGACCTCCGCCGCGTTATCCGGCGCGTTGGTAATCACATTGACGATACCGTCGCCAAACCCCGCTTCTTGAAGCACTTCGCCGATAAGATGATGGGTCGCGGGGCACTGCTCCGAGGCTTTCAAGATCACGCTATTGCCGCAGGCCAAGGGGGTGGCGAGGGCGCGTGTACCCAGGATGATCGGGGCATTCCAGGGTGCGATGCCCACCACCACACCACAGGGCGTGCGCACGCCCATGGCCATGCTGTCCGGCACGTTAGAGGGGATGATATCGCCCTGAATCTGGGTCGTTAGCGCTGCTGCTTCGCGCAATACATCGGCGGCCACTTTGACGTTGAACCCAGCCCAACCCACGGTAGCACCGGTCTCTTCTACCATGCGATCGATGAAGTCACCTTGACGGGCCTCCATGAGCTCGGCTGCTTTCAGCAGTTTGGCACGACGCTCGCCAGGGCCTGTTTGCGACCATGCATCAAACGCCTGGCTCGCCACGTCAGCAGCCCTCTGCGCATCGCCTGCACTTGCTGCCGCCGCCGTGGTGACAACCTCACCACTCAAAGGGTTCGTTCGGGTAAACGTGGCTTCGTGCTCTGCGGCCGTTGCTTCGCCTGCGAGCAGTAGCTGGATGGTCATCATGGTATTGGCTCCTTGTCAGCAAAGTCCTACAGCAGAAATACCGTGCTCAAGATGGGGAAAGCGATTAACAGCGCCAGACGTATCAAGTCTGAGACCACAAACGGCGCGACGCCTTTGAAGATTTCTCCTAAGCGCACATGTGGAGCCATGGCTTTGATCACAAAGACGTTCATTCCCACGGGCGGGGTCATCAGCCCCAGCTCCACGGTCAGTACGGTCAGAATACCGAACCAAACCGGGTCGATGCCCATGGCCTGAATGATCGGGTACACCACCGGAACCGTGATCACCAGCATGGCGATAGAATCCATAAACATGCCCAACACGAAGTAGAGCGCCAGAATGATGAGCACTACCACGAGCGGGGAAAGATCCAGCCCGTAAAGCATGTCCGTAATGGAAAATGAAATACGCGACACCGAAATGAAGTAACCCAGCGTTTCAGCCCCTACCAGCATGAAGAACACGACAGCAGATAGCGCCAGCGTCTCCTGCACGCTGCGCCACAGCTGAGCGCTGCGCATGCCTTTTACGAGCGCATAGATCAAGGTCGCGAATGCCCCCACACTGGCCCCTTCGGTGGGCGTAAAGGCACCAAAATAGATCCCTAGAATCATGACCAGGAAAACGCCAAAAAAGGGTACCAGGCCAGTGAGAGACACCAGCTTCTCTTTCCAGGGCGTGGGCTCCCCTGCGACCGCTAGAGAGGGACGCAAGCGCATTACGACCGAGACCGTCAACGCGTACATGACCAGGCCCATCAAGCCTGCCATAAACATATCGCCCACCGACTGCTCGGTCAGAATGGCGTAGATCAGCAGTGCAATACTGGGCGGAATCATGATCCCCAGCGTGCCGCCCGCAGCGAGCGCGCCTGTCGCCAAACCACGGTGATAGCCGTAACGCTCCATTTCTGGCAACGCGACCCGAGTCATGGTGCTGGCGGTCGCCAGCGATGACCCGGAAATCGCCGAAAAAATCCCGCACGAACCAATCGCCGAAATCGCCAATCCGCCCTTCCAACCGCCGCAAATGGTTCGCGTCGAATCAAATAGCTTACCGGCCATGCCGGAGTGAGCAGCCAGAACCCCCATCAGAATGAACATCGGTACAGCGCTGAAACTGTAGTTGGAGAGCACTTCGACCGGCACCGTTTTAAGCTGCGCAATCGCGGCATCCCAGCTAATGATGCTGGCAAACCCGACCACGCCAACCACTAACATGGTCAACGCGACCGGCACGCGCAAGATCATCAGGACCAGCAAACAACCAAGGCCAATCGCACCGATCGCTTCACTCCCCATGAGTCGCCTCCTCACCCCGGCCATAAACGATGCCTAGCAGAGCATGAAGGAAGCTGCGCACCCCTAACAACAGACTTAGCGCAGCAGCCATTTGATAAATGGGGCCCATGGGCAGTCGCAGGTCTTGCGTGGTGGTGCCATGACGGGCCGCCGCCGAAGCCGAGTCCAGCAGACCTACGAACAGGATCAACCCGAGCGCCATGAAACCAAGAAAATAGAGGCCTTGCAGGCGGTTCTTGATGGTTTGAGGCAAGCGGTGTGAAAAAGCTTCTACCACTACCTGGCTTTTCTCGACATTGGCGGCCATCGCCGCTAATAGCGCAAACAGCATTAAATAGCTGACTAACTCGACGCTTCCGGAGACCCGCAACGAAATCGCGCCTTCGGTCACACGAGCAAGATAGCGAGTACTTACGTCGGCAATCGTGACTGCCAGCAAACCAATCAGCGCGATACCGGCAACCAAGCGGCAAACAAGGGCCAGCCAATGGCTGGCCCTGTCGAGAACGTGCTGCAAGTGAAGAGTAGACGTCATGAGACCTTATCCCTGTTGGGCACCACAAGATTCGCTGGCCGCCAGAGCAGCTTCATACACCTCACGGGCTTGGCTCAAACCGCGTTCTTCCAGTTGAGTCAAATAGCTTTCAATGCCCGTTTGCAGCGGCGCTTGCCAATCCGGGTGCTCAAGGGGATTCTCGATTTCGCGGATCGTGTGACCAGCGTCGACGGCTTCCTGCTTACCTTCTACGTCAAGGCGATCAAACACTTCACCGGCCTTTTCGGCCCACTTCATGCCTGAGTTGTTGTCGATGACGGCTTGCTGCTCTGCAGAGAGACTGTCATAGGTCCTCTGGTTCATGGTGGCGACAAAAATCAGCGTATAAAACGGTACTTCGGTGTGATAACTGACCAGCTCATTCACGCGGAATCCTTTTAGACCTTCCCAAGGGAAGCTCAGGCCATCAATGACCCCGCGCTGCATGGAAGTATAAATATCTGGGGCAGGCATCCCCACCGGGCTCGCCCCCATGTTTTCGAGCATTTCTCCCGCCACGGCGGTGGGACGCCGAATGCGCAGCCCTTGCAGGTCAGCGGGCGTCTGCACGTCGGTATCAATAGTGTGGATACCGCCTGGGCCGGTGGTAAACATGAAGAGGGGACGCGTATCTTCGTACTCGGCATCCAGATGCCCCTCATCGTAAAGCGTCTGCAAGACGCAAGCCCCCTGAGTAGCCGTCGAGGCTATCCCTGGCAGCTCGACAATTTGGGAGAGAGGAAAGCGCCCTGCAGTGTACCCCTGGGCAGTGGCCCCAATATCTGCGATACCATTGGCTGCCGCTTCATAAATGGAATCGGGCTTGGCCAAAGTGCCAGCAGGAAACATCTGGATAGTGAGTTCGCCGTTGGACTCTTCGGCAATCGTATCCGCCCATGCTTGCAGAACATCTTCATTCACTCCCGAAGCACCGGGCCAGAAGTGGGCCATACGTAACGTGCTGGCCTGAACAGAGCTTGCAACAAGGCCTGTAATAGCAGCCACAAGGAGGCATTTGGAAAAATGTTTGTTCATGGGGGCTCCGGCTTATTATTGGACTATTTGTGGTTCGCATAGCGAATTCAAGTTCGCCACAACCCACACATTAGTCCACTATCCCACGTGAAGCCAATCGACATTCGTCTATGTCAAATGCGGCACAACGGTGCCATTTCATGAACAAAACCGGCGCCCTGAATACTCCTTAAAGAAACGGATATAAAAAGCACTTTGAGCAAACAAAATTGGACTTTTCAAATATTTCCGAGTTGTTATCAACATCAAAAAAAGCGCTGCGTAACAACCCGCAGCGCTTTTTCGTTAAAAGACCAGTCAACGAGGTGATTTAAAAATCAAAAAACACTGTCTCCCCCTCACCCTGCAGGCGGATATCCAGCCGGTAACGCACCTTGCCGTCCACCTCTTCGCGCTTGGCGATCAGCGTTTGGCGGCGCGCCGGTGATTCAATGCGCGATAGCACCGGACACTGGTCGTTCGCGGCCCCTTCGTCATCGAAATAGAGCCGGGTCTGCAGGTGGATATTCACCCCCCGCGCAAAGATCGCCAGGTTGATATGCGGCGCCATGCGCTGGCCGCTGGGGTGCTTTACCGCGCCGGGTTTGATGGTGGTCAACGACCACTCGCTGCCACGATCAAAGGTGGTGGCCGTGCGGCCAAAGCTGTTGAACGGCTTGCTCAGGTCATAGTCGGCCTGGTAATCGCCGTTCGCATCGGCCTGCCACGCTTCTAAAAACGCATCGCGCACCAGATCGCCGTTACCGTCAATGACGGTGCCCACCACCTCGATATGTTCACCCTGGGCGTCAGGCCTGGCCATCTCGTTCCAGATCTCTTCGTCCCGCGTCGGGTTACCGGCAGCCGCGAGGGCAAGGCCGATATGCACGTAGGGGCCAGCGGTTTGCGAGGCGGTTTCGCGCAGCATGAGTGCACTGGTCGGCTGACTATTGGGTTGAATCACAGGTTGCTTCATCCTTCGTCCCCTGACCTTATTGATTTTCAAAGAAGGTTTGCAGCTCGCCGCGTACCACAATATCAAAGCGGTAGGCGAGACAGTCCATGGGTTTGCTGTGGGCCATGTCGAGCCGCCCAATCATGGTTTCCACGGCGTCAGGATCTTTCAATGTGTGGACGATGGGACACAGCGGAATCAGTGGGTCACCCTCAAAGTACATCTGGGTAATCAACCGGGTGGAGATCGCAGGCCCCGTGACCGACACATGGATATGCGCAGGCCGCCAGCTATTCATATCATTCGGCCAAGGGTAGGGGCCGGGTTTGATGGTGCGGAACCGATAAATACCCTGTTCATCGGTCAAGCAGCGCCCTACCCCTCCAAAATGAGGATCCAGCGGTGCCAGATACTTATCGTTTTTATGGCGATAACGACCACCGGCATTGGCCTGCCACATTTCGACCAACGTGTGGGGCACGGGCTTGCCAAACTGATCGACGACGCGACCAAACAACATGATCCGTTCGCCCTGGGGCAGCCCCTGACCGTGGCTAAAGTTCATCAGCAGGTCGTTATCGTGGGGCCCCATACGCAAGTGACTAAAATCGGGGCCGGTCAGCTCGGAGACGGTAGGCTGCTGCATGCTCACCAGCGCTTGCTGGGGGGAGCGGGCAACGGAAGTCTTGTAACCCGGCGCGTAAGCGGGTGGATGCCAGCTGCGGTCGCGGGCCACAAAGCGTTTATTGTCGTGGGTCATCGCCTTTACCTCTTGTTTGAATCGATGTTTCTCATCGTCACTAGGCTACTCGCCCCAGCCCAGCTCTTTAGCGAGGGCAAAAGCGTGATTGGCTGCCGGCACGCCACCGTAAATCGCCACGTGCATCAACACCTGGCGCAGCTCGGCTTCTGTCAGCCCAATGCGTTTGGCAGTCTTCAAGTGCAGCGACAGCTCTTCACGGCCGAGGGCAGCGAGAATGCCGGTGGTAATCATGCTGCGCTCGCGGCGGGTCAAGTCATCGTTGCTCCACAGCTCTCCCCAGGCAAAGCGGGTAATCATTTGCTGGAAAGGCGTATCGAGGCTATTGGCGTTGGCGGTAGAGCGCGCTACATGCTCTTCTCCCAATACCTGTTTGCGGGTTTCCAGCCCCGTGGCGTATGCCACGCCCTGGTTCGCCACATCGCCCAGGTCCGTAGCCAGCAGAGCAAGAAGCTTTTGCGCGAACAGCACTGGGGCCTCTACCGAGGGCACGTGGCCAACGCCGTCCAGAATCTCCAAAGGCGCACCCTCGAGTTCCGTGGCCAGCGCTTTTAGTGTCGCAGGCGGGGTGGCCATGTCTTCACTGCCGCCCAATAGCTGTACCTTGACCTTTTGCCCCGAGAGCTTGCCGGTGAAGGTATCACGCCCCAGCATCTCGCAAAGCTGGGCATAGGACTCGTCGTCGCCACGCCCCATCTGGGTACACCAGCCTGCTTTAAGTGCGGGGCTTGCCTCGAACGCTGCCGGGGCGAACCAGCGCGGCACGATCTCTTGAGACATCGCCGCCAGGCCTTCCTGACGAACGCGCTCGGCCCGCGTATTCCATAAATCAGGATGACCAATCACTGCGCCAGTATTGGTCAGGGTGGCCGTCAATAATCGCTCGGCATGCGCGGCGATCAACTGCTGGCCCACCACACCCCCAATCGAGGTGCCCACGAAGTGAAAACGCTGAGCACCCGCCAGCGCAGTCAGGGCCAGCACCTCGTCGGCCAGCGCCGCCGGTGTCACCTGGCGGCCGCTCACCGCCTGGCTGGCACCGTGGCCAGGCAGATCCCAGGTCAGCACGCGGTAGCGGGGCAGCAGCGCGGGGATCACGTCATCCCATACGGCCTGGCTCATGCCCAGCGGGTGCGCCAGCACGATCAGCGGGTTCACTTCTGACCCCATCAGGCGATAGGCGACGCTGCGGCCATTGAGGGTATGAAAAGCCATGCTTGCCTCCGTTAAACGCGTTCGATCAGCGTCGCAATGCCCTGCCCCACGCCGACACACATGGTGCACAGCGCATAGCGCTTGCCACTGTTTTGCAGTTCGTGGGCCGCCGTCAGCAGTAGCCGCGCACCCGACATCCCCAGCGGGTGCCCCAAAGCGATGGCACCGCCGTTCGGGTTGACGCGTGGGTCATCGTCGGCAAGCCCCAGGTCGCGCATACAGGCCAAGGCCTGGGCAGCAAAGGCCTCGTTGAATTCGAACACATCGATATCGTCCATGGCGATCCCCGTGCGCTCGAGCAACTTCTGCACGGCGGGCACCGGCCCGTAACCCATGATGCGTGGTTCGACACCGGCGGTGGCCATGCCGATGATTTTGGCCATCGGGGTCAGGCCATGGCGTTTTACCGCGGCTTCGCTGGCCACCAGCATGGCCGCCGCTCCGTCGTTGACGCCCGAAGCGTTGCCCGCCGTGACGCTGCCCCCATCACGAAAAGGCGTCGGCAGGCCCGCAAGCTTCTCCAGCGTGGTTTCCCGCAGGTGTTCGTCCTGGTCGAAAAGCAGCGCTGCCTGCTTGCGACGCGGAATCTCGATGGCGGTGATCTCCTGGGCAAAGCGCCCGGCCTTTTGGGCCGCGGCCGCCTTTTGCTGGGAGCGCAGCGCAAAGGCGTCCTGGTCTTCCCGGGAGATATTGAACTGCTCAGCGACGTTTTCTGCGGTTTCCGGCATGGAGTCCACCCCATAGGCCTTCTTCATCGCAGGATTGATAAAGCGCCAGCCGATGGTGGTGTCTTCGATGGTCTGGCTGCGGGCAAAGGCACTGTCGGCCTTGCCCATGACGTAGGGCGCCCGAGACATGGACTCCACACCGCCCGCCAACGCCAGCTCCATTTCGCCCGCCTTGATGGCACGGAAAGCAGTGCCCACGGCATCCATCCCCGAACCACACAGACGGTTCATGGTCGTGCCGGGAACCGAGGTGGGCATGCCCGCCAGCAGCGACGCCATGCGCGCCACGTTGCGGTTGTCTTCTCCCGCCTGGTTGGCGCAGCCCATAAAGACTTCTTCGATGGCCGCCGGGTCCAGGTTCGGCGCGTCAGCCAGTACTGCCTTGAAAATCGCGGCGGCAAAGTCGTCGGGACGCACGCTGGCCAGGGTGCCGCCAAAGCGACCAATGGCGGTGCGACGGGGATGACAAAGATAAACGTCACTCATGGCAAACTCCTCATGCGCCCGCGTGGGCCCGCTCGGTGCGCGCTTTCAGCTCACGCAAGATGGTTAATTCGTGTTCGCTGGGCACCGGCGTGATCTCGAGCTGTTCGGCAAAGCGAATCTCCCAGCCGGTAGCCTCAATCACATCGTCACGGGTCACGCCCGGATGCAGCGAGACCACCACCAACTCTTTGGTGTCCGGGTCGGGCTTCATCACGCACAGGTCGGTGATCACACGGGTGGGGCCCTTGCCGATATTGGGCACGTTATCGCGCCCCTTGCCATCACGGCCAAACCCGAGCGTCGTCACAAAATCCACGCGCTCCACGAAGGCACGCCGAGAGTGCTTGAGGGTGATGAACACCTCGCCCGCATTGGTGGCAATTTCCGGGGCACCGCCGCCGCCTGGCAGGCGCACTTTGGGCTCACGATAATCACCAATCAAGGTGGTGTTCAGGTTGCAGTAGCGGTCGATTTGCGCGGTGCCCAAAAAGCCCACGTCGATCTTGCCGCCCTGCAGCCAGTAGCGAAACATCTCAGGCACGGCCACGGTGGTCAGCGCCGTCTCGGCCAGCTCACCATCCCCGATGGAGAGAGGCAGCAAGTTGGGCTTGGTTTGTAGCGTGCCGGATTCGTAGATCAGTACGACATCGGGGGCATGGGTCAGGCGCGCCAGGTTGGCCGCCTCCGAGGGGAGCCCAATGCCCACAAAACAGGTCATGCCATTTTCCAGCGCCCGCGCGGCGGTCACCGACATCATTTCAGAAGAGGTATATTCCAGACTCATCAGGCTTGGCCTCCTGCGGGATTGCTGGCAGTACGGTAAACGTTGTCATCGAGCCACTGGGTAAAGGTATCCCGGTCACGGGCAATGGCATCCCACTCTTTATAGAAACGGTTACTACGCCCGTAGTAGCCGTGGGTATAAGAGGGCAGCGCCCCTTTTTCGGCGACGGCAATCGCGCTGATCGCCCAGCTGGGGATCACACAGGCATTCGGGTGTGCGTTCAGGTCATCGACGATCTCTTCCACCGTGACGATGCTCTGCCTGGCCGCCAACACGGCTTCTTTCTGCACGCCGACGATTCCTTCCACCAGTACATTCCCCTGCCGGTCGGCCCGCTGCGCATGGATGATGGAAACATCGGGACGCACGGAGGGCACGGCGGCCAAGCGCTCGCCGGTAAAGGGGCATTCGATGAACTTGATCTGCTCATTGACGCTGGGTAGCTCGCTCCCCACGTAGCCACGCAGCACGGCCAGCGGCAGGCCAGCGGCCCCTGCTTCGAAGGCGCAGGCCATGGCGGCGTGGCTATGCTCCAGAATCTCGACCTGATGCGGCCAGCCTTTCTCAACGGCATCGCGCAGGCGATGCAAGGAACCCACGCCCGGGTTACCGCCCCAGGAAAAGATCACTTTCTTGGCGCAACCCGCCCCTATCAGCTGGTCGTAGATGATATCTGGGGTCATCCGAATCAGCGTCAGGTCGCGCTTTTTCTGGCGGATCACTTCGTGTCCTGCCGCAAAAGGAATCAGATGGGTAAACCCTTCCATGGCCACGGTAGCGCCGTCCTGGACGTAGCGCGCTACCGCGTCATGCAAGCTGAGAAACTCGGCCATTGTTGGTTGCCTCTTCACTGGACGTTGGCGTACTTATTCGTATTGGCGTACTGACCCGCCGTGTTCGTCAAACGAACATAGATTCTACATACGAACAAGTTACTGTCGAACGATAATGGGGTCAAATGGCTTCTTCAATGAATAACGCACGAGCATGACTGAGGTCGCACCTGAAAATCCAAAAAAACATAATTAATAACAATATCTTATTGAGACAAAAGCCAACCTCTCGCCCGCACCACCTGCTCCTCGCTGCTACCAAGGTATAAAGCTGGGTCACATACCCTACTCAGCTCTTCAGGTTTCAGGTGATGGTTAACGTCAGGATATTCGAGCAGGACTTCCGCGTAGGGCCGCGCCTGAAGACGGGAGGTTTCTGCCGCTTCAGCACTCAAGGCCTTCGCGCGCTCAGGCCCGAGACAAGCCGTCAGCAACTTCGCCACGGGCTCTGCCATGATGCCGCCGCCCGTCGCCAGCAAGTTGCGCTGCATGCGCACTGGATACACCTCCAGCCCTTCGAGCAACACCACCAACTGCTCCAGCGCGCCTTCCGTGAGCAGCGCGCTTTCGATGAGCGGCGCCCATTCGGCATGCCACTCCCCCAGCCCCCTCTCCAAAGGATGGGCGGCAGCATTCAACAGCACCGAGGCGTGACCATGTACCTGGCGTGCAGCCCCGCGGATCAAGGCACTGCGTACGGGGTTGCGTTTATGGGGCATGGAAGAGGACTCTCCCATGCCGGGGGCAGAAGGCTCAGCGACTTCGCCCACTTCCGTTTGGGTCAGCAGGGAGACATCCAGCGCTACCTTTTCTGCAGCGCCGACGACGGCATCCAGGGCAGTGCCAAGTGCGTGAACAGGGTAACGATCGGTATGCCAAGGCAGCGTTGGGGCTGCCAAACCGAGATGCGTTGCCAACGAATCCATCCACCCAAGGCCCTGGGCATCCCAGCCAGAGTGCACTCCCACGGCACCCCCAAACTGCACAGGAAGCTCGATGGCCCCCAAACGACGGCGGGACCGCTCCAGACCGACGGCCCAATGCGCGACTTTTACCCCAAAGGTCATGGGCAGTGCCTGCTGCATTAACGTTCGACCGACCATTGGCGTTTTTGCATGGGCCTCCATCAGCGCCAGCGCCGCTGCACGGCACCGCAGCAGTAGCGTATCCATGGCCGCTAGCCGAGGCTTCAGCAGGAGCATGATGGCTGAATCGACCACATCCTGACTCGTGGCGCCTACATGCCAGTAACGCTTCAGATCATCGGATAAACGCTTTCGCCCCTGCTTGACGAAAGGTATCGCCGCATTGCCGCCGCTCGCGATACCCGCAGCCAGCTCATCCAGATCAAACGTCGCGTTTGCTAACGCCTCACGCATTTCCTGGCTCACCCCAGGCGGAATGGCACCGCTCTCCTCTTGCACCTTGGCTAGCGTAAGCTCAAAGGCCAACATGGCCTGTAACATGGCCGAGTCATCGCAGGCATGGAGGCCGTGCTGGCTCATAAACGGATGTTTTAGAAATGCGGAAGGCATATCGACCTCGCTGTTTGAAAGAATAGGTAGCGTAAAATAAACAAACGTACAATTGTTCGCATTTCGAACGCCATGCTAAATTGGTCTGACATTGACCGCCAATCCGAGATCCTATGCTCGCCATTCTGACTATTACCTTGCCCATATTTTTACTCATCAGCACGGGTTATATCGCCCGCTGGAGTGGGGTGATTCAGCGTGAGCAGATGCAGGGAGTCACCATTTTTGTGCTCTACTGTGCACTGCCTGCTCTGATCATCAGAGCGTTGACCCAGCACCCGCTGGAAGAGATTTTTCAGCTCAATTATCTGATCGCTTACGGAATAGGCTCTTTGCTGATCTTTGGGGGGGCTCTACTGGTGACCTGGCGGTATCAGCACCAACCACCTCATGTCAGTTCGATACAAGCACTCGGCATGGCAGCGGCCAATAGCGGCTTTGTTGGCTACCCCGTGGCGGCGATGGTCATCGGGTCACCTGCGGCGGTGCTGCTGGCGCTGAACATGATCATCGAGACATTGCTGATCATCCCTATGGCGATCATTCTCGCAGAGATGACGACACAACAAGGGAGCAGTGCATGGAAAACCGTCAAGAAGACGGTATCAAGCCTCGCTAAAAACCCCGTACTCGTCGGCTTGTGTGTGGGTATTTTGCTGGCGGTGACCGGTGTCACCATTCCTTTGCCACTGAGGAAAGCCATTGACATGCTGGCCAATGCAGCAGGCCCGGCCGCCCTGTTTGTGATCGGGGGCACTCTTTTTGGCCTGCAGATCAAAGGCATGGCGCGAGACGTGAGCCAAATCGTGATCGGCAAACTCATCCTGCACCCCTTGGTCATCCTTATCGTCTTTTTGCTGGTACCCGGCATCGAGCCTATTTATCTCGTAGGGGCACTGCTGTTCTCGGCAGCTCCGATGATCAGTATCTACCCACTGCTAGGGCAACGCTATGGCCTGGGGGGTATCAGCGCTGCAGCAATGCTGGTAGCCACTGTGGCTTCCTTTTTTACCCTTAGCCTCATTCTCTGGCTGGTCAGCCTTACCCCCTGGCTAGCACTCTGATAAAGCGTCTCGTGCGTATTGCAAACAGGGTCGTTCTCCCCTAGATTAACTGGAATAATGTTCTAATTTTGAATATTGATCTGCTTTATATCGCCATGGAGCGCCATGTTCTGCAAGGGGACGAGATGACCAACCGTACGCATGATGTAGACCTTATCGTGATAGGGTCAGGCGCCGCCGGACTATCCGCTGCGGTAACGGCGGCCTATCACGGCCTGAGCGTCATCGTTGTCGAAAAAGCCGACACGCTTGGCGGTGCCACGGCATGGTCTGGCGGCTGGATGTGGGCGCCTCTCAACCCGCTCGCCAAGGCCGCGGGTATTCATGAGGACGCCGACACTGTCCGGACCTATCTGCGTCATGAGCTAGGGGAGCGTTACGACGCTGCCAAAATCGATGCTTTCCTGGCAGCCTGTCCACAGATGGTGGCTTTCTTTCATGAGAAGACGGCTCTCCAGTTTGCGGATGGCAACGCCATTGCGGATATTCATGGCGATACGCCCGGGGCGGGCACGGGGGGACGCTCCGTCATCGCGGCGCCCTTCGATGGCAGAGCGCTCTCCCCCCCGACGCTAAAAAAGCTGCGCAAGACGATGCCCGAAACAGCGTTTCTCGGGATGCCTATTCAGGCAGGCGCCGATCTCCGCGCCTTTTTGACCGTGACCCGTTCAGTCAAATCGTTTTGGCACGTTAGCAAACGCTTTACCCGGCATGTGTGCGATATGGCGCGTTATGGGCGAGCCATGCAGTTGGTCAATGGAGTCGCACTGATCGGCAGGCTGGCCAAGTCCGCCGAAGCGCTGGGGGTGGACATGTGGGTTTCCTCGCCTGCCAGGCGCCTGGTCACGTCAGGTGGGCGCGTTAGCGGCGTGGTGATTGAGCGTGATGACCAGGAAATCACGCTCAACGCACGCCGGGGTGTCGTGCTGGCAGCGGGTGGGTTCCCATGGGATGTCAGCCGCCGGAAGACGCTCTTCCCCCGAACGCCGACCGGTCAAGAGCACTGGCCTCTGCCACCGCCCTCCGCCAGTGGAGACGGTTTGCGGTTAGGCGAATCGGTCGGCGGTGCCGTCGATACCAGCCTCTACTCTCCCGTGGCCTGGGCGCCGGTGTCGCTGGTGCCCAAGGGCAACGGCAAGGTCGGCCACTTTCCTCATATCATTGACCGTGCCAAACCCGGGGTCATTGGCGTGCTCTCCAACGGGCAGCGTTTCGTTAACGAGGCGGCGGGATATTACGACTATGTAGATGCCATGATCAAAACGGCCCCTGAGGATGAGCAGCCCTGCTCGTGGCTGGTCTGCACTCACCGTTTCCAGCGTCGCTATGGGCTGGGCATGACGCGCCCAGCCCCCGTACCGTTTCGCCACTGGATCAAGAAAGGGTATCTGAAGCGTGGCAATACCCTGGAAGCGCTTGCGCGGGAATGCGGCATCGACCCAGCGGGGCTGGCAAAAACGGTCGCCGACTACAACGTGCATGCCCGCCAAGGTGAGGACCCCGCGTTTGGCCGTGGTACGACACCCTACAATCGCAAGAACGGTGACCCCGACCACACGCCCAATCCATGCGTTGCGCCGCTTGAAAACGGCCCTTTCTATGCCATCAAAGTCGTTCCCGGCTGTTTTGGTACTTTCGCGGGACTCACGACAAACCCGCAAGCCCAGGTTCTGAACCCGCAGGGGGTGCCCATTGAGGGTCTGTATGCCGCCGGGAGCGACATGGCCAGCATCATGGGCGGCCACTACCCCGCAGGGGGTATCAACCTTGGCCCCGCCATGACCTTTGGCTATATCGCGGGCCAGCATGCTGCCTCGCCTGCCCGTTCCCTTTCCTCCAACACCAAGCCCATACCATGAACTCACATCCGTTTTCTCTTGCCGCCCTGACGGTACTTGAGCTATCACCCCCCGATATGGTGGAGGCGGCGGCCCGTGCCGGATACGACTACGTCGGTCTGCGCCCGATCCCTGCCACGCCAGAGGAGCTGAATTACCCCCTGCTCAGCGACACGAGCCTGCTCAAGCAGACCTGCCGTCGCCTGCGGGATACCGGTATCAAGGTAGCCGACCTCGAAATTCTGCGTCTCAAGCCACACACCCATGTCATCAATGATTTCAGCCGCTTCATGGAAGTGGGAGCCGAGTTGGGCGCCAGCGAGATTCTGGTCGCGGGCAACGACGATAACCATGAGCGTCTGAGAGAGAACTTTGCCGCGCTATGCGAACTGGCACAGCCGTTCGGTCTCTACCCACATCTGGAGTTCATGCCCTGGACGGGCGTCAAGAACCTCAAGGAAGCACGCCATATCGTTGGTGACGTGCGTCAGGCTGGGCACCGCAATGCTTGCCTGCTGGTGGATGCCTTCCATCTGGATCGCTCACGTAGTCGCCTCGAGGAGCTGGCAGAAGTGCCGCCGGAGTGGATGCGTTACGTCCAGCTCTGCGACGTGCCAGGCCCCATACCCGAAAGCATGGATGACATCCTGCATGAAGCACGCTGCGAGCGCCGCTTTCCCGGCGATGGCCATGCGGATTTGAAAGGGTTGTTGAAGGTCATTCCTCCCCACATACCCTTGAGCCTGGAAGTGCCGACCGATGCATTACGTCGGCAAGGCGTCAGTGCCTTGGAGCGCGCCCAAATGGCACTCGATAAGGCTCGCCGGGTAGTCAGCCCATGAGCCAGCACGGCTCATCTGGCGCCTATATATCCACCTCAAAGCTGCGATGCCGTGGTAGGACGGCCCAGCCGTAACAGGGAGGAGGCCGAGGTAGAGGCCGCCAGTTCATTGGCTACCTCTATCAAAGTGCTGCCCAGCGCTTCCATCCGCTCAGGGGTAAAGCGGATACTTGGCCCGGCAATACTGATGGTTCCCATAGTGGTATGACCTGCACGGCAAACGGGTGCCGCCATGGCATTCATACCCGGGGAAAAGGTCTCCACGGTGGTGCTGAAGCCCCGCTCCCGCGTCTGCTTCAAGGCCTCCAACAGTGCTGTAATGGTGCTGGGTGCATTAGGGCCGTATTCATCTACATTACCAAAGCCCTGCGCTGCCACCAGTTCAAGAGCAGCCTCGTCACTCAAAGTGCTTAACCAGGCAAGCCCCGAAGCGCTACACGACAGTTTGGCCACTGCCCCCATATCAGGATCGTAACGCAGGCCACGTGTGGCACCCTGCGCTTTGGCCACCCACGTCAAGCTACGTTCATCGACCACCGCGAGACGCACCAGCTCGCCACTGATCTCCGCTAACCGGTCGATCAATGGCTGAGCGGCATCCAGAATCCCCATTTCACCAAGGAAACCAAGCCCCATCGAGGTGAGCTTGGTGGTCAACATATAGTCTCCCTGGTCGCGCACCTGACGCACATAGCCATATCGTGCCAAATCACTCAATAAGCGGTGCGCAGCACTTTTGGGCATACCCACGCGCTCTGCAATCATCGCCAGGGGGAGTCCTTCAGCTTCTTTTGCAAGCAACTCAAGAATCCCTAGCGTGCGTTCCATGACGCCAGCCATCTCTGTTCCTTTTAGCAAAGAGGGGAAAGGCTACTAGCTTGCCACATTGTCCATTTAACGTGGTGAAATCCATCATCAAAACCGGACGCAGCCCCACAACGACACGAGCCGCCTTTCCAGGCGGCTCGTCATCAAAGCGCGATATGGCTCCCGCGAGTGTTACTGATCGGCAGCTTTCATCACCGCGTCCAGGGCCGCCTGGTAGCCTTGTGTGCCCAGCCCGGCAATCACACCATCGGCCCGCAGTGAGACATAGGAGTGGTGGCGAAAGCGCTCACGCTTGTGCACATTGGAAATGTGCACTTCAATCACCGTGCCCTCGAAGGCATTCAAGGCATCCAGGATAGCCACAGAGGTATGGGTGTAAGCGGCAGGATTGATAATGATCGCCTGGGTGCCATCGAGGCGTGCAGCGTGGATGGCATCGATCAGGGCGCCCTCGTGGTTGCTCTGCAGGCAGTTCAGCGTCCATCCCGCCATGACCGCTTTTTCACGCAGCGCGTTATTGACGTCTTCCAGCGTCTCGTAGCCGTAGATTTCCGGCTGCCGGGTGCCCAGCAAATTCAGGTTGGGCCCATGCAGGACAAGCACTTTAGCCTGGCTCATGCATCATTCTCCTTCAGCAATTGGCGGCGATAGTGGGCAAATAGCGTGGCCGATTGCTGCGCTGCTGCCTCGCGTTTGGCGTCATCTTCACAAAAAAACTTGAAGGCGTCGACGCCTTGAAAGACGAACAGGCTGACACCGCTTACTACCGCAGCACCGACCTGCTTCGCCGCCGCAATAAACTCGGTGACGGCGGGCACGTACACCGCGTCAAAGATCCAATGGCGTGCCTCTACCAACTCGGCGGGTAGCGGGCAGCCAGGGCTTTTTTCGTGACCAATCGGTGTACAGTTCACCAGCCCATCACAAAGCGGCACGGTCTCTGCCAACTGTGCCGGAGCAATGGTCGAAGCGGTAAATCCTTGCTGCTGAAGTTCCTTGGCCAATTGATGCGATTTGGCGTCATCCAGATCCATCAGAATGACTTCACTTGCCCCCAGTTGGCCCAAGCCAAACGCGACGGCCTTGCCGACACCTCCAGTGCCCATCAATAGTACCCGGCCTGGCTTACGCTCGCCCAGGGTGGCACGAAAGCCACTCATGAAGCCGGTGAAGTCAGTGTTCTCAGCGATGATGTCACCGTTCTCAAAGACCAGCGTATTGGCAGCGCCCACCATTCGTGCGCCGGGAGAAGACCGGGTTGCCAGTTTGACGGCCGCTTCTTTCCAGGGAAAGGTGACATTCACGCCGCGATAACCCGCCGCAATGACTTTTTCTACCTGGCTTTCCAAGGATTCGATCGGCTGCTCGTTGGCATCGAACAGGTCATAGGTGGTGGGAATGCCGGTGAGCTGTCCCAGCCGCACGTGCAAATCCGGCGAACTGGAATTCATAATTGCCTTGCCGATAAGGCCAAGTTTCATGGGTATCCTCCCGCGCGGCACCCCTGGGTGCCGCCGATATATAATGTGCTCATTGACCTAGCGCTGGGCTGCCTGGGCGGCAAGACGAATGCCCGCATTGGCAGCTCCGAACTGCTGGTAACCACCGCGGCGCTCCACAATTTCGAAGAAGAAACGGCCGGAAAACGTTTCCGTATAGGCATGGAAGAAGTCGCCCTCTTCATTGCGATCGAACAGGATGTTTCGCTTGCGCATGGCCTCCAGCAGCTCTTCTTCGAGCCCATAGCGGGCATCGAGGTCGTCATAATAGTTTCGGGGGATCTTCAGCAGCGGCAAGCCACGGGCCTGCAGCTCATCGACCGTAGCAAAAATATCACCACTCTCGAAGGCAATCTGCTGCACGCCACCACGAAACTCACTCAGGAAACGTCCTGGCTGGGTGTCCTGCGCCTGTGAAACCGTCAAGGGAATGCGAATGCTCTGCTCTGGGCTAATCACCGCCTGACTGATCATCATGCCTCTTGGGTCGATGATTTCGTTCTCCGACGCAGCGCCAAAGCCGAAGACGGTACGGTGGAAAAGCTGCCAGCTCAGCAGCTGTGTCGCGGGGAGTACGTAAGAGAGGTGGTCGACTCGGATGAGGCCAGCCTCGTTACGGCTCTCCTGATCGAACAGCTCAAAGTCGGTTCGCCACTGCAGATCGTCGGCCGCCTGATCGTCCACCAGATACACCAGGCTACCTTCTATGCCGCGCAGTGCCGAGATCTCCATCTCGCCTTCGCCCACTTGGCCCCGGAATGCCTGCGCCTTGAACGCTTTCGCGCGTGCCAGGCCGCGCTCCACATCGTCCACACGGAATCCCACGGCACACACTGACGTGCCGTGCAGGAGCCGAAAGGTATGCGCGAAACTATCCGTTTCGAAGTTGAGCACCAGGTGGATATCCCCCTGTTTCCACAGCTCGACGTTCTTGGAGCGGTGGCGCCCGACATGCCGGAAGCCCAGGGCATTAATGAACTCACCTAACGGGGCAGCGCTCTCTTCATCCAGCGTAAACTCGATGAAGTGAATGCCGTTATAGCGGGGGGCGGGGGGAATATGGCTGGCCCAGGGCCCGTCCTCAATGAGATTTTCCAAAAGGATCAACGAGCGCAGCCCATCCAGCGCGGTAATTTCTGTGGGCGCTGCGCGAAAGGCATCACTAAATATTTCGAGTGATAAAGGGCCGTCGTACCCTGTCTTGGCCAGCTCCTGCATGAAGGCCTTCAAGGGCAAACGGCCCTGACCCGGGAAGCAGCGGAAATGTCGGCTCCACTGGAGCACATCCATATCCAGCAAGGGCGCATCGGCCACCTGCACAAAAAAGATTTTTTCTTTAGGAATCTTACCGATGGTCGATAGCTCGTGGCCCCGAGAGAGGATATGGAAGCTATCCAGCACGATTCCTAAATGCGGGTGATCCGCACGCCGAACGATTTCCCAAACATCCCGATAATCAGAAATGTGGCGGCCCCATGCCAGGGCCTCGAAACCGATGCGGATATTGCGAGCGGCTGCCAAATCAGCCAGTTCGCGCAAATCCTGGACGACTCGGTCCATATCGTCGATGGCTTGAGGCGACACATTACTGCACACCAGAAGAAAGTCGGTTCCCAGCTCCTCCATCAATTCGAACTTGCGCTCAGCGCGTTTCAAATTACGGCTGCGCTGGGGCTCTGGCATTGCCTCGAAATCGCGAAACGGCTGAAAAGCCACAATGGCAAGCCCAAGACGTTCACATAGCGCTTTTACTTCACTGGGTGAGCCATCGAAAGAGAGAAGGTCATTTTCAAAGATCTCGACACCCTCGAAACCTGCCCGGGCGATTGCTTCCAGCTTGGTTCTCAGGTCGCCACTCAGGCAAACCGTCGCGATTGAGCGCATGTTGTCCTCCAGGGTGATGTCCATTTGCCATGCGAATGACACCACAAACCATTGGGTTAGTTGTCATTGAGCGCCGATGACCCATTGTTCGCATAGCGCCCTTTAGTTCGCATTATGCACCACAAGATGGGGGGGATGGCAACTACACATAAGCGTATGCATCTCGGCAATAGAATAGAGCAGAAATGCCGTTAAATGCTTGCCACGCTTAAGTAGACGCTTCTAAATAGTGAGGCGCTTGCTCCTTGAAAGCAGGCCAACGCCTGTATTACACCTTGGTCTTATTCACTGGGTTGTTGATTGACAGCATCACTGGCGACCACTAGTGTTCGCCTTAAGCACTTTAGTTCGCCCTGCGAACCCTGGCTACATTGACAACGACTAATATAATAATTTTGGAGGATGCAACATGACAAAGCCAGCCATATCCCGTATTGCTCTGGCCATCGGCGCGCTTTCAATTGCTGGCGGCGCTTTGGCCGACTACCCTGAGCGCAATATTCAGGGCACCATCCAGTGGGGCGCGGGTGGTGCGACCGACAATGTCATCCGAAGCCTGACACCACATGTCGAAGAGATTCTTGGCACCAGCGTCATCCTCACTAACCGTGCAGGAGGTACCGGTGTCATCGGCATGAACCATGTGATGCGCCAACGCCCTGACGGTTACAACCTACTGTTCGGTGCCGAGAACCCTCAGCTTTATCCGCTCATGGGCCTGGCCGACTTCACCTATGACGACATGCACACGGTCAATATCATTGGCCAGGGTCTGGTGGTGATCGCGACGCATCCCAACAGCCCCTTCGAAACGTTCGAAGAGCTTTTAGCATACGCCAACGATAATCCAGGCGAGCTCCGTATGGGCGGTACCGGCGCAGGCGGCTTGCCGAGCACCATTCATGCCATGATCAATGCAGTCGGCGACCTGGATGTGCGCACCGTCACGTTTGCAGGTGATGGCCCTGGCGTTACCGCGCTACTGGGTGAGCATATCGACTTCATGCCGTTGAGCTTGTCCGCCGTGGCAGAGCAGATTCGCGGCGGCAGGCTGAAAGGGTTGGCCGTGCTCAATGCGGAAGAGCTGGACAGCCTGCCTGGCGTTCCGCCTATCACCGAAGCACTCCCGGAGATCGAGTCGTTCCTGCCGTGGGGGCCGTTCTGGGGCGTATTCGTACACCAGGATACACCTGACGATATCAAAGCGACTCTGGAAGAGGCCTACGAGCAAGCCGTGGCCAGCGACGGCTTCCAGGAGTTCCTGACGAACTTCGGGGGAGAGCCCCTGAACCTGAACGGTGAAGAGGCACAACAGTACCTGGATAGCTGGCAGTCGGTGACCGCATGGTCAATGTTCGATGCAGAAGCCGTGGAAACCTCCCCAGAGGAGTTGGGCATTCCCCGCCCCTAGCATTTATCTTACTGGCTGGGGGGTAAGATGCGCTCTTACCCCCTCGGAGTCGTCACTATGAGTAAGAAAATCATACCCGTTCAAGCCGGCGAAAAACTGTTCGACTGGCTTTTACTGCTATTAAGTATCGGTGTGTTATATGAAGCTTATCGCATCGATGGAGGGTTACGCCTGAACTCCGCAGGGTCTTTCCCCGTGGGTTTGGCATTGATCATGCTTGCGTCCTCAATTGCCCTTCTGATCAGTCACCGGCATAAGCGCCGTGCACCCGACATAAAAACGGCCAGACAAGAGGCCGAAACATTTCTAAAAGAGCACTTCAAACCCCCTATCATTGCCTTTACCGTGTGCTCGATCGTTTACCTGATAGCGATTAACTGGGCGAGCTTCTACATCAGCACCTTTTGCTTTCTTGCGGCAATGTTTGCCTATTACAGGAAGGGGAAGATTCTGAGCTCGATATGCATTGCGGCCATTACTATTGGCGTGATCTACGTGCTGTTTACGATGGTCTTCCGAGTTTACCTTCCCTGATACCGACGGTTGAGACAATTTATGAGCGATACAATTGCCTACCTCCTCATGGCTTGGCTCGACCCAAGCCTTTTGCTCCTGACAGGCTTAGGCGTTCTAGCAGGCATCTACGTAGGCGCCATTCCGGGGCTATCGGTTACCATGGCGGTATCGATACTGATATCGTTTACCTTTTCGTGGGATATCAATAATGCGCTTGCGCTCATGGTGGGCATTTATGTGGGCGGGGTGTATGGCGGTTCTCGAACAGCCATACTGCTCAATATTCCTGGCTCCCCCGCTGCTGTCACAACGGCGTTCGACGGCTACCCATTAGCACTCAAAGGCGAAGCCGGCAGAGCGATCGGCCTTAGCACGGTCATGTCCGTCATTGGTGGCTTGATTGGTGTAGCGGTACTCGCCAGTACGGCGCCCTATCTGGCAGATATGGCGTTAGAGTTTGCTCCCCGTGATTACTTCCTGATTGCCATCCTGGGGCTTCTGCTCGTCAGTTCGCTGTCAGGCAAGTCGCTGACCAGAGGCATTTTCGCCGTTGCACTGGGGGCTATCGTTGGCCTGGTCGGCATGGACATGGTCACCGCTCAGCCGCGCCTGACCATGGGCAGTATGGAACTGCTGGGCGGCATCCATTATGTCGTCATCATGATCGGGCTTTTTGGTGTGGCAGAAGCCATTTACCAGCTGCACAACCTGGCTAAAATTCCTGTCAAACAGAAAGTGGACAAGATCGTGCCACCGCTGAGCATGATCTTGAAGTTTTTACCGCTCTCCATTCGTACGTCTATTATCGGCGTTGTAGTGGGTGCCCTGCCTGGTGCGGGAGGTGACATCGCGTCACTCTTTGCCTATGACCATGCCAAACGCAGCGTCAAAAACCCGTCTACACCGTTTGGGGAAGGCGCTTACGAAGGGTTGGTTGCCCCCGAAACCGCCAACAGCGCTGCCGTAGGCGGTGCCTATGTCCCCATGTTGACCCTGGGGATGCCAGGCGACGCAGTCACAGCGGTCATTATTGGGGCGCTGGTCATACATGGCCTCAATCCTGGCCCCATGCTGATGATTGAAACACCCCACATCTTCTGGTTCACCGTGGGCAATCTGGCACTTGCAAATGTTTTCTTGCTCATCTTCGGTCTGACAGGCATTAAGCTATTTTCAAAGGTGGTCGAGGTTCCTAAAGCCGTACTCATACCGCTGATTCTAGTGCTATGTGTCGTAGGCACCTACTCACTGAATAGCAACATGACCGAAGTCTACTGGATGCTGGGGTTTGGTATTTTGGGTTACTGGCTAAAAGTATTTGGCTTTCAAATGGGGCCCGTCATTTTAGGCGTCATATTAGGCCCATTACTGGATGAGTCATATCGCCAGGCCATGTCATCGGTAGGGGATCAAGCGGGAGACTTTTTACTTGGGCTCGTGACCAATCCCTTGTCGCTCGTACTCACTAGCGTCATCGTCCTGGTACTGCTCAGCAACACTCCTTTCAAGCCATGGCTGTTCTCCAAACTCAAGCGTGGACACTAGCCTATGCCTAGGCACAGCGCTTCGAGCTGTGCCGCCTTTCATTTAAAAGGCATTGCATATGGGGACAAGATGAGACGACTTCCCGACTTCGCACTGGTGTTTGACTTCGATGGCGTTGTGCTTGATTCAGCAACTCTCAAGCGGCAAGCATTTGCTGACATGTACCGCCACAAGCGAGAAGACGAGTATCGCGCCATCGTGGCCTATCTCAGCCGCAAGGGAGGCCAGCCCCGGGAGGTCAAGTTCCGTCACATCGAAGCACATATACTCGGCCAGGACGCCGATGAAGCACGCATAAGTTTCTTATGCCAACAGTTCAAACAAAGCGTTGAGCAACGGCTTTTACAGGCTCCTTTTATTCCAGGAGCCCTGAGCTTCTTATCTTCATGGCACGATAAGCGATCGATCTATTTGCTCTCTGCGACGCCCCAGCACGAGCTGACCTCTATCGTGAAACAGCGGCAGCTGACTCAATTCTTTATTGAGACGGTGGGGGCACCCCCTGATAAAGCCACTGGTTTGGGGCAACTGCTCGTCAGACAAGGCCATGCCGCAAAGCACACCGTCATGATTGGCGACTCTTACAATGACTACCGCGCGGCTCGCTCCAATGGCACGCGATTCATTGGCGTGGCTGCAGAGCCCCATCAATCCCCTTTCCCCTCAGATACAGTGGTCATCAATGACCTGAGTCAATTGGAAGAGGCATTGCTGAGCCTGGAATAATTGTTCGGCATTCGAACAATATGCTACATTGTTGCCTGACCAAGCATCCACCAATGAGAATGCAACATGGCAGATATTCTACAGGCAGATGCCCTGCAGCCTGATGACAGAGACTTTGTTACCGCCCTTGCCAGCGGCCTGGAAGTCATCATGGCGTTTGACGATTCACACCCCAGAATGACCCTCAGCGAAGTGGCTGCGCGCACCGGCATGAACCGCGCAAAAGCACGTCGATTTTTGCTGACGCTACATGCGCTGGGATACGTTAGAAAACAGCAGCGTTACTTTGAGCTGTCTCCCAAAGTATTACAGCTCGGTTACTCTTTTCTCTCTGCCAACAATTATCGCAGTGTGATCCAGCAGTATCTGGAGGATATTACTGCGCAGTGCGGGGAATCGTCATCACTAGGCATTCTGGATGGCGATGAGGTGATTTATGTCGCACGCTCCGCAGCCCCCCATCGGTTGATGTCTATTTCGCTCTCTGTGGGCACACGCCTGCCTGCGGCCCACACCTCCATGGGCCGTGTGCTGCTTGCTCAGCTCTCCGAACCGGCACTGGATGCCTATTTATCGAGAATTGTACTCGAGCGCCATACTGAGAAAACGATTACCGATAAAGAGTACCTTAAAAAATGCATCAACAAGGTTCGTCAGCAAGGCTATGCCATCTCTGACCAGGAGCTGGACCCAGGCTTGAGATCGTTGGCCGTCCCTGCATTTGATATGAATGGAAAGCTGCTGGGCGCCATCAATATCAGCACCAATGCGGCCAGGGTCGACATGGAGACGCTGCTTAAACACCACCTGCCGCTCCTGCAGGAAAAAGGGCGTTTGATCCGCTCGACGATCAGTGCCTAGCATTGAGCTTCAAGCTTCGTGAAGCAGTCGAGAAAAATGCGCGCACCGCCAGCTATCTTTAAAATATTTCATTCATTTTCATAAAGATAGCTGAGCAAAGCACATAACTGCTTGTGCTCAACATTTGCACAAACATCGGCTAGCTTCTACATTGAGTACAGTATATGGACTAAGGATACACCTATCTCGTTAGCTCATGAGGAGCTAATCATCGCAATCAAGGAGAGATACATGTTGAAATTTCTGGCAAGCACCGTCGGCATCATTTTCATGATTGGTCTACTGGTCGTCATTGGTCTGTTGATGCTGATTTTCTAGACCAAGTGCCATCTTGCTCATTTTTAATGAATTGATGAACCCCTAAACAAAGCACTAATATTTCAAACCATATTGTAAAGCAACGGGTTGCCAAGAGGAGTAAGTACCCTGCAGACCTCTTGGCACACCTGAGTTTTTGTGACCTGATTAAAACCATCGCTACGGTAATATGCCCATCTTGGGCTCTGGAATAAGCTCTACCCCCCTTTGTCAGTCCTCCCCACCCAACCACGCCAGCACGGCCTCTTTCGAGCGCTGTTCGCGTTCGGCATACAGCGCCAGCTCATCCTGCACCGGGGCACCCAGGGCGGCCTCGAAGGCGTCGCGGTTTGCGTTACCGGCGTAAGCGCCGTTTTCACTGCCGCCCAGGTTGGATTGGAAAATACCGGCGGCACTGACGGGCAGGAAGTCTTCGTAGGTGATGGGCTGGGCCTCGACCCACCCTTGGGCCAGCAGCGTTTCCAGGTCGGCGTGCTCGGCGCGGCCCTTGGCTGCCCGCCCGGCGTCGGTCAGGTGATAGTGGAAGTAGGCCAGCTGCTCGGTGCGAATTGCCTCGTGGTGGTCCGGAAACGCGGTGAACACGCGCTCCATGACGGCCTGATGGGAGTCATTATCCAGGCCAGCGGTCTGGGCACGCCCCTGGTTCAGCAGCTCATCATAAAGCGCCCGCCCTTTGGGGGTCAGCGCCATGCCGCGCTGCTCGATTTCGCCAAAGCGCGCCGTATGCGTGCCCTGGGCCTCCCCGGCGAAACGAATCGACTCCTCCAGCGCCCGAAAGCTGGTTTGGCGCAGCAACATGGGGCACTCCCGACGGGGCGGCCCTTCGATCACCGCTTTGGGGTTCATGCCCATGCTCGGCATACGACGCTGTGCTTCATCGATATCCAAGGTTCTGGGCGTCAGGTGGTTGATGTGCGGCCCCTTGAAACACACCACATCGGCAATCAGGCGATGCTCGTCGTGCAGCGCCTGATAGGTTTCCAGGTCGACGGTCGCTTCCTGATGCCAGCGGAAGGTTTCCAGCGCCTCGCTGACGAACTGGTCGGCCTCTTCACTGCTCAACCCGCCCTGGGTTTCGTGGCGCTGAATGAGCGCCCGCACCGTGGGGGTAAAGATATCCCGCTGGGCCAGAATCTCCTCGGCGCGACGGCGCAGCGCCTCGCTCTCGATCAGCTCCAGGCGCAGTAAAGAGGTAAAGACTCGGAAAGGGTTCAGCGCGAGGGCTTCGTCCTCGATGGGCCGAAACGCCGTGGAGTGCACCGGCACGCCCGCTTCCGAGAGGTCGTAATACCCCACCGGGAACATGCCCATGACCGCAAACAACCGGCGCAACATGGCAAGCTCGCCCTCGGTGCCCACCCGGATCGCCCCGTGGCGCTCAACGCTCAGCCGGGCCAGCTCGCCCTGCGCCTCCAGCTGGTGGCGCAGCGCGGGCTGCTGTTGAAGGGTTTCCTGGTTCACGCGCTCGACCAGTTCCAGCAGCGCACCGTACTGCGGCACTTCCGCTTGATACATGGCCGACATCGCCTTGGAAAAACGGTCGCGTATTGCATCAGTAGTGATAAAGGACATGTTGTGGCTCTCTGGGGTCGATAAAGAACGGCACGCGTCGCCAGCCTCATGGCCTCTTTATGACACGTGCTTGCGCTGCGTTCTATCAAACCGACTCGGGGAGCGAACCACAAACGAAAAAAAGCACTCAATGCATGCCAAAAAGGAATGCGTAAAGGCTTTTTATAAAGAGCGGCGAGCACCGGGTACGCAACAGCATGGCGCCCAGGGGTGCCCTTTGATAGGGTAGGATTCCTTACCGTCATTCCGCCGAGTGACGCTTGCCCAGGAGCGCCCGCGTTCACCATGCGCAATCTTCCTTCCATCACCGCCATGCAGTGCTTCGAAGCGGCCGCCCGCCACATGAGCTTCACCCGGGCCGCCGATGAGCTGAACCTGACCCAGAGTGCGGTCAGTAAACAGGTGGCACAGCTGGAAACCACCCTGGAGCACAAGCTGTTCCGACGGGTACGTCGCAGCCTGCTGCTGACCCCCGAAGGGGCAATTTTCCTGAGCGATGTGCGCAAGGTGCTGACCCAGATCGAGATGTCCACCCAAGCCATCATGACGTACAGCGGCCATAGCGAAGTGCTCAACATCGCCACCCTGCCCAGCTTCGGCAGCCGCTGGCTGGCCAACAAGCTGCCCTCGTTCATGGCGGCGCATCCAAACATCAGCCTGGCGTTTCACGACCGCGTCGAGGATTTCGACCTGGAGCAGGAGAACATCGACATTGCCCTCTTGTATGGGCACGGCAGCTGGCCCAACCTGGCCTGCCACAAGCTGGCCGACGACCTCATGGTCGCCGTCGCCTCCCCGACCTGGCTGGCCCAGCACCCCATTCATTCACTCGACGATTTGACCCAGCGCCCGCTGCTGCACCTTTCGACCCGCCCGGATGCCTGGCACCACTGGTTTGCCAGCCAGCACGTCATGACCGAGCGCAGCTACCACGGCACCCGTTTCGAAACCTTCCCCATGCTGGTCAGAACTGCCATGGCAGGCGGCGGCGTGGCGCTGGTGCCCCACTTCACCGTGGATGAAGAGCTGGAGAGCCAACGGCTCGCCCTGGCATGGCCCTACCAACTGCTCAGCCGCAACGCCTACTACCTCGTCTACCCCGAACACCTGGGAGAACTCGCCAAGGTGCGCCGCTTTGTTGAGCATGTGGTGCAGTTTGGGGAGTAGAGAAAGAGTCTTGCAAGCCACAAATCAAGCAGTTAAGCAACACCACCAATCAGGCTGGTTACCTCAAGCACATACCGCATCATGAGCGTTGCAGTCGCAGTACGACAACAGACATCCCATCATCTCACTCGCAAGCACGCTAAATTTATTTTAATATTTGTCGCAATATCTCACTATCGTGGACAAGAAGAGCGGAATAATGGCGACGATCAACACCAATTTTGCTGCGCTCAAGGCACAGCAAAACCTGAATAATACTGGCGCAAAGCTGTCGACAAGTATTGAGCGACTCTCTTCTGGTCTTCGTATTAATAGTGCAAAGGATGATGCAGCAGGGCAAGCGATTGGTAATCGCATGGCGACCAACCTGCGAGCAAATTCCGCCATCACGCGGGGAATCAACGATGGCGTTTCACTAATACAGACAGCCGAAGGCGGGCTGGATAGCATCAACAGCATTCTTCAGCGCTCCCGCGAGCTGGCCGTTCAAGCTGCAAACGGCACCTTATCGGATAGCGACCGGGCTTTCATTAATGATGAATATCAAGCGCTACGCGCTGAAATAGACCGGATAGCCAAGGGTACGGAAGCATTTGGAAAATACCCTTTGGCGCCCACGCAGCCTCCCCCCCAACCCGCCCAGCTCGGAAACACTGAACATATCGTTGCTAAACTAAGCCCTGCTAGCAGCGTATTTACCTCGGGGATCGTGCCTGTCGCCTATATACCTACGGGCGCCACCAACATACGCATCGAGATTGACTCGTTCTCCATGGACGATGACATGCAGCTGTTTACACGCGATGGTAAACATCTAGTAGGAACCCCGATTATTGGAAGCGACAACAGCCCTACAGATAACGTCTGGTCGGCACGTGGCATTAGCGATACCGCATCGGCTAATGCAAACCTGCTAAGTGAAGCGAACGGTTTTCTGGTAGATGCAGACTACGATGCAAGCTTTTTTGAAGATGCAACAGACCAATACGATGTTGCACAGCCGCCTGTCTCCCTAACGTATAGTGGCATGACCATCACTTATAGCGGGGATCGCGATCGCGCCTTCGACCCAGACGACAGCAGTTTTAACGATGGACAACTGGGTGGAGTGGCTTCTTCTGAAATGCGAGAAGTCATTACCATTGACCAAACCACCGAGGAGCTCATGCTGCTAGTCGTAGGACAAGGGGCATTTAGCGCCTTTGCCACGTGGGATGAGATGCCGGTAGAGCTAGTGGAGTCCGCCCCAATACCACCGCCTGTCGGCACAGCGACGAAGGTTGTGACTAGCGCAGGTTATGGCGAAGCACTAGACAGCATGACCATACAGCCCACTCCCTCGGACCATATTTCTCTAGGGCTAATGGATGTTGAGCTGGACCCTATCGAAAAAGCCCGGGAAGCAATAGAAAAGCTTCAGTCCGCATTAAACCAAGTGGATGATTACCGAGCTCAATACGGAGCGCTCACAAACCGTTTTGAAAGCATTATTGATAACCTGGCTAACCAAAGCGTGAATACCGCTGCAGCACGATCTCGTATTATGGATGCTGATTACGCCCAGGAAGCCTCCAAACTGGTAAAAGCGCAAATATTGCAACAAGCAGGATCGTCCATGTTAGCCCAAGCCAACCAGGCGCCACAGGGGCTCGTGACATTATTGAACCAGGCTGATTGAGGAACGGAGCCCGCCGCATAGCCAAGGAGGTTGAATATGAAATCGCTGCTCCTTGCTCTGGGCTCCACTTTTACACAACCGATCAGTCACTCTGGGCCAGTTGTCGGTACCCCATGTTTTGCTTCACCTTAACGGTAAAGTCGAGAAGGTACCGGCACGACGCTCTTTCCTCTACATGCATTACTCAAAGTACTGCGACTACTCTGGGACGCCAAAACTCCAGACCTCGGCTTTACAAACACCAGGTTTTTTCACGCTCGTCGAGCAACAGCTAGATAAAGTCAGTAGGCTCAACTTACTTTACTGGCAATATGAAGCATGGATCAGCCTCCAGCCCGCCCCAAAAATAACGTTAACCGCACAATCACTTACTCCAAGGAACTGCGTAACGTCAGGGCAGCCACCAGCTCCCGCGCGAAGCGTTGCGCCGCAGGCAGTGCGCCAAAACTCCATACCGGCGGTAAGCGCAATAGCGTGGCGTTTTCAACGCTGGGTAAGTGCTGCCATAAACCACTTTGCGAAAGTGATGCTTCGACTCCGGCGGGCAGCGGCTCGACCACGACCAGCGTGGCCTCGGGGTAGTCGTAGAGTGCTTCGATCCCTACCAGTGAAAATCCCCAGGCGTTAGTGGGCCGGTCCCAGGCATTGGCCAAGTCGATCTGCTCCAGCACGGCGTGATAGAGGCTGTTGTCGCCAAACACCCTGACATGACGGGCATCCATGAACTGCACCATCAGCAGCGGCGGCGCATCGGGGCGCTGTTGGCGAAGCGTTTCCAGCAGTGCCTGCGTTTCGTTGATGAGCTGCGCGGCCTGCTCTTGGCGGCTGGTCAACTCACCCAACTGGCGGGTGAGTGTGTGTATCTCTTGCCAGGTATGGGTGCCGGGGGAATAGGGGTAAAACGACGTGACCGGGGCCACTCGCTCCAGCCGCTCCGTCAAACCGGCGAACATCGGTGAAATGAACGTATGCGCCGGGGGCGACTGGGCCATGAGTTCGAGGTTGGGCTGCGAACGCAGGCCCAGGTCTGCAACGCCGTCGGGAATCCCTGGCTCCCCTACCCACTCATGGTAGCCCTTGTGTTGAGCGGTACCGCTCAGCGGCGCGTCGATGGCCAGCAGCGTTTCGGCAATGGTCCAGTTGAGGGTGGCCCACTGCGCGTGGGCACTCGACAAGGGCAGCCAGCAAGCGGCCATCAAACAGCAGCGAGCCAGGAAAGAGAGCATCGACCAGTGGCACATGGCAGCGAAAGCATCAGAAAAAAGAGACCACATTTAGACGTCAATAGGCACTTTTTGCAAGGCATCACGAAAAAATCACACCTGCATATGCCAATGTCTCTCATTTTGTTTATCATATAGATCCACATCGGGCAGGTGGCCGTGGCGCCAACGCCAAGCGCTGCCGTACACAAAACTGGATCGATACCATGCCTCTCGGGAACACCTCCAACACAGCGGCCAAGCACCGCAAAGCACGGCTGTTGCGCGCGATGACACTGCTCGCAATGGGCATGACGCCCGTGGCCACCTGGGCACAAACGAGCGCCGACACCCAATCCCTGGATACCGTCACCGTCACGGGCACCATCCCCACCTACGGCGATACGCCGCCGCCAGCCTTCGCCGGTGGCCAAATCGCGGCAGGGGGCCGCGTGGGCCTGATCGGTGAAAGGGACGCGATGGACGTGCCTTTCAACGTCATCAGCTATACCAGCGAGCTGATGGAAAACCAGCAATCCCAGACGCTGGGCGATACGCTGCAAAACGATGCCTCGGTATCGGTAGGGCTGGGCTTTGGCATCTACGGCGAAGCGTACAAGGTGCGCGGCTTCAACCTGACCGGTGACGACGTGGCCTATGGCGGCCTCTACGGCGTCCTGCCACGGCAGATCATCAACAGCGACCTGGCCGAGCGCGTCGAAGTCTTCAAAGGCGCCAGTGCCTTTACCTCGGGCATTCCCATCGGCGGGAACGGCGGCATTGGCGGCACCGTCAACATCGAGCCCAAGCGGGCAGGAAATGAGCCGATGCTCAACCTCTCCAGTGGCTATCGCTCCGATGGCTACGGCGAAGTGGGCGTCGATGCCAGCCAACGTTATGGTGATCAACAGCAATGGGGGGCGCGGGTTAGTGCCACGCGCGGCCGGGGTGACACCGCCATCGATGACGAAAACCAGCGCGATACCTCCGCCGTCGTGGGGCTCGACTACCGTGGCGAACAAGGCCGGATACTGCTCGATGTCGGCCATCAAAAGCTCACCCTGGATAATGGCCGTTCAAGCGTCAACACCGGCGTGGCCACCCAGGTGCCCGCTGCGCCGGACGCCTCGTTGAACTACACCCCCTCGTTCGGTGGAACCGCGCTAGAAACCAATTTCGGCATGGTCCGGGGCGAATATGACCTCACCGACTCCTGGACCGCGTTCGCGGCCCTGGGCGGCAATCGCACGCTCGAAGGCATCGTATCGGCAACTCCAACCCTGACCGATGACGCGGGCAACGCCAGCGTCAACGACTTCGAAACCAGCAACCACATCGACAACTTCGCCAGCCAGGCGGGGCTGCGTGGCTACGTGCTGACCGGCCCGGTCAGCCACGACATCACCGTTGGCTACTCCAGCGCCTATCGCAAGTTCGACACCGACTGGAGCTTCCTCGCGGCAGGCACCACCAACATCTACAACCCGGTCGATCTATCCCGCCCGGAAGGCACCCCGTTCGTGGGGGGAAGCGTAACGCGCACCCGCTCCCAAGGGGTCACGCTAAGCGATACGCTGGGCTTCATCGATGACCGGCTGCTGCTGACACTGGGCGCACGCTATCAGGAGCTCGAAATCGACGAACGCCCCAATGCCGATAGCAGCAACCGCTATGCCGACCGTCGGGTGACCCCCGCCGTGGGCGCGGTGTTCAAGACCACGGAGAATGTCTCGCTCTACGCCAACTACGTCGAAGCCTTGCAGGATGGCGGCACGGTCACCGATACCACCGCGATGAACTTTGGCCAGCACCTGGGCATTGCCCGTGCCGAGCAGCACGAAGTGGGCGCCAAGTTCGACTACGGCAACCTGGGCGGTGGCATCAGCCTGTTCCAGATCGAGCTGCCCTCGGCTGCGGTCTTCGATGGCGTGGGCAATCTGGATAACGAGCAGCGCAATCGCGGCCTGGAGCTAAGCCTTTACGGCGAGCCGACACCCGGAGTGCGCCTGTTCAGCAGCGCGACCTGGATAGACGCCAAACTCACCAGAACACAGGATGGCAACGAAGGAAACGACGCCACGGGCGTGCCTGAGTACCGTTTTGTGTTCGGTGGCGAATGGGACACGCCCTTCATCGAACGCCTCACGGCCACGGGTCGCGTCCTGCACACGGGCTCCCAGTACGCCGATGTCGCCAACGACCTGCAACTGGACTCCTGGACACGCCTCGATCTCGGCCTGCGCTACACCACCCCGCTGGGTGGCGCTGACTGGGTATGGCGCGCAGGCATCGACAACGTGACCGACGAAAACTACTGGTCCGGCGCCTCGACCTCCTTTGCGAACTACCTGGTTCAAGGCGAACCGCGCACCTTCAAGCTGTCGGCGACTGTCGAGTTTTAAGACACGCTTTCTCTCTAACGTGACCATGAGGGCGCTTCTTGTGAAGCGCCCTTGCTTTTATGTGGCATGGGTATAAGGGCTAATAGCGTGATGGCCACAAGCCCATCTTGCGACTCTTGGCGCTCACCAACTTGCCTGTGAGTTATTGTTTTCTCAGCATTTTGACTCTATCCATCGACTCCCTGCCAGCCCAGACCACAACGGCTGCACACCTGCCAAGGCAGGAGGGCGGTGCGAGCCCTCAGTAGCAGGCCACTGAGGAGCGTTGAAAAGAAAAACTTACGAGCCTCAGCTTGCTTCAGAGGGTTGTGCTAGGCTAATTTCATTAAGCACTTGGCATGAGATAGGCAGCGAATAGCACAAGGGTGAAAACACCCCAAAGCGTTCCTCCTAAAATACAGCAGGCTCGCGAATTTTGGATATGACGACTACTTTAAGTTAATATTTAATAAAATCAAATACTTAAGTGGAGAGCACGAGCTATATTTACTAGTAGAACGTGCCAGCACGCTCATTCAGTCATAGAGCGCGCCTTCTAATACGCTGTTAACCTCTCGAGGAGTTAAAGTGAAGTTCCAGATACCAAACAAAAAAACTGGATATTATCCGGAAGTTATTTCACTGCTCAAAAACATGGAATGTTCAAACTCTGGGTACAGTGAGTTAGGGCTGAATCATCCTGCAGATATTTTCTATTTCTCATTTTTAGATGTGATTGATAGCGCGAAGAGGCTACTGGAAAGATTGAGCAGTGATGCTTTAAAAAGAAAAGAAAACCATGCGTATACCCCTAAAAACTTGGAGGATTACAGAGTAGATATATTTAATCTTATATTCTTTTCTGCAAATTTCATTGAGGCTTGCCAGTCTATCTTAAAGTCCATACTCCACAAGAACGAAAAATTCACTAAGGCATCAAGAGAATTTAAAAATCTAACATCATCTTATCGAGCTCATGTATCAAAAATAATAAATGAGATAAAGCATAAGCATAGAAGGGTTAGACCATTTTCATCATCATGGGATGCCAACTTGGTTATTGGATACTATATAGAGGGTGTTCTCCCTGGAGGTACATTAGGGGCTGACCCACTAATTCATGATGATTTTCATGGAATGAGAACGGGGTTCTCTTTAAATAGAAACATCCCATATCACCTGATTAATACATACTTTGTATCACGTGGCCTGAATGGCGTACTTGTTAAATATTCAGGATTAAATAGTGGTCAATGCAACAACCTTGATTCAAACGAAATAATGAAATGTTTTGAAATGCTTTCAGATTTGCCTTTGCTATTTTTTCCAGATGAAATTGAAATGAAAGTGCCTTCGGTTAAGCGAAATAAAGTGGAGGGATTTTCTTTGGAGCTTCCCAGTAGTCGTAAAATTGAGAATAGAAGGCCGCATATTATGAATATTTCGCTGTCACAAAGAATTGGCCTTCAAGCCAGAAGCTTTTCACCGCCATATTTCAGAGGCTAAGAAGCGCATGTTGTCGGACTGGTTTTCCGCTGCGCTCCACCGCAAATGCGGGCGTTATGCCCCCGTAGGGAGTCATATAGATGGGCAGTACTAAAGACTACTGGTTTGATCGAATTGAAGCACAAAAAAATTGTCGTTTGGCTAATTTTCTTGGTATTACCGAAGATGAATTAGATCAGATCGCTTACGACATTGAAGGTGATTACAGCAAAGAGGGATTGCTTTATGGCTATGTTGTTCGGTTCAACGATGATAACGATTCATCTATCATGGCAAAAATAGATGGCCTGACTTCAGGCTTGTATGTGAGCTTATCTCAGTGGGATTTGGAAGATCCTGAAGAAGATGAGCTTCAGTGGGAATTGGTTAATTCAGAGCAAATGGAAATGTTTAATAAGCAGTTGGCTGAAATCCCTGCAATACTTCAAATAAAAACAACTCAAAGCGCTCGATTTAGTTTATTGGTAATGCTGCATGCCCATGTTGTTTCTACGCTGGAGCACTTCCTGTCTACTACATTTATTCATTGCGTCACTAACTCCGACATATTAACGAGAAAATTGATCGAAACTGACCCTGAATTTGGGAGTCGCAAGTTTACAGTAAACGAGATTTACGCTCAGCATAGCAACATCAAATCAACTGTTGCCACATACTTAAAAGGCATTATTTTCCATGATATGCGCAAGGTAAAACCAATGTATGCTAAAGTTTTTGGGTGTGATTTTGGGGATATATCATGGCTATTTAGAGCCGTTAGAGTGAGACACGATTGTGTGCATCGCGCTGGCTATGACAAAGAAGGAAAGTCTATTACCGTGTCGGTAGAAAGCATTAAAGAGTTAGTAAATAATTGTCGCGAGCTTGCTGAAAGAATAGATACTCACGTACAGAAATTAGAAATATAATGGCATAACAAACGCATGCTGCTGACTGGTTCTCCGCTACGTTCCAAATCAGCCGCAAATGCGGGTGTTAAGTTTTCCTAACCAAAATGGTGAGAAATGAGCCGTAATAGCCAAGCGAAAAGAAAGAGTAAACATGCTAAGAAGACCAGAAAAAGAAATTTAATAAAGGACAAAACAATCAGAGAAAAATTAAGAGTTCCTCATATTTATTTTGATGAGTCTGGCAATACAGGTTCAAATCTACTTGATAAAGATCAGACAATTTTCACATTGGCAAGCTGTCAATATTCAGATGCTGAGGCTGAAAAGCTTCTTGGGCTAATTGGTTCTAAATCAGCACATGAGATACATTTTAAGAGGCTTAAGCGAAGAAAAGCAGGCCAAGATGGCATTGTGAGGCTGATGAGCAGCAAGTTGATCTGTAAAGATAAAATAGCAATAAATATTTTTCACAAAGAGTTCATGTTGGCATCGAAAATTGTAGATATTTTGATCGAGCACATGATGCATCTTCGTGGTGAAGACTTATACTTAAACGGACAAAACATTGCTCTTTCAAACATGCTTTATTATTGTTTAGGCGCCTTTTGTGATGATGATTCACTTAAAGAAATGTATGACTCTTTCATCAAAATGATCAAAGAGCAAACAGATGAAGCTATTGATGATTTTTATAATAGTGTTGAGTCATTAATTCCTGACCTAAGATCTAAAGATTTTGAAAAATATATAAATATGATTCTAGAAACCAGAAGGTGCGTAAAAGATGCTCTAAACGGCATTGACAAATTCTCACTAGATCCATCTATACCTGCATTATTTGCTCAATGTGTTAATTGGGGCGAAAAATACCCAAAGGGTTTTCATGTCATTCATGATGATTCACACACAATTGAAAAACAGAGATTGCTGTTTGCTCAGTTTATGGACTGGACACAGGATGATATTGAACTTGGCTATGATCGAAGGAAATACAAATTACCATTAAAAGGGAAAAGCCTTACATTTTCCAGCTCTGACTCACATTATCAACTGCAAGTAGCAGATGTTATTGCTAGTTCCTTTGCCTACTGGGCTGCAGGAGTAAGCAGAGGAGAAAAAGATGATTATTTATTTCTTGAGCTCGAAAAATTAAACTTTGACCGATTCATTGGTCATAACAAAATTTGGCCTACAAAAGATGTATCTCCTGAAGATTTGGGAACAGTGCATGATGGTGGGCTAAATGCGGCTGCCTATACCTCATACTTCCTAATGAACGCAGAGCCAAACCCTCAAGTCGCCACTTAATTTATAAACCCAATCAAGTTTCAACTTGAAAGGAGAGTAAGTGAAAGATCAATTCGAAATTCGGCTGGATTTCAAACCAAATACAGGAAGTCCAGAAAGAGTTTTTCTTGCTATGGCGCAATATGTTAATGCGTTTGAAAATCTGGTTCTTGTTGTTGGTAAAGGAATCGCCCCTGATAACGTAGTTACTTGTGAGCTGTCAGCTGTTGAAACTGGTTCAATCAGTAGTATTGTTGATTGTATTGGTGGCTATTGTTCAACGCTGTCAAAAATACCTCTAATGATTGCTCAACATATGGTTGACCTTGATGAAATCGATCGAGAAGATCAAATAGAAACTTTCACCAAGAAACTTGAAGATGACGTTTTGTCTGACACAGTAATAGACTTTCCAAATCAGGCAAACATAAACCGACTAGAAGTTGCTAAAGGGCTATATAAATTAGCAGAAGCATCGAAAATGCTCGTTCAAGGTGAAACTGTAGATGTTCGAAAAAAAGATAGCAATGTTTATTACATTAACACCAAAACAAGATTTGCACGTGAACCAGAAGACCTTTTCAAAGAACATTTTGAAGTTAAAAGAACTACAGAAATTCTTCTCGTAAGGAAACCTGTTTTTGTTGGCTACTCGATGTGGGATTTTAAAAGCATACAAAGAAAGAAAATTTTTTCTGCCCCCATAGAGGACAAAAACTGGCTAGAAAGGTATCAAAACCGAGAAATTCATCTTGAACCAGGCGATGCCATCAATGCCTTCGTAGAGTTTTCTATGTATAAGGAAAAAGGGGCTAAATATTTCAGTTACAAAGATCATAAAGTGCTTACTGTAGGTCATCCTATAAAAAATGATGAGCTGCAACAAATGCTAGAATTTGAGAACAAAAATGATGAAGTCTAAAAAGCAAAGTACCTCACTGGTATTAGCTGCAGACTATATATTTTATCTTTTGCCATTTATTATTCTGACAATCATAAGCCTTGCCCAAGAAAAGCTTTCGGATTTACTAACAATATCTGATTGGTCTATTGCTTCAACAATCATTTACGGACAGCTTATAGTAAAACTTTCTGCAGCATTAGCAGCGACAAACAGAGAGAAGAAAATACCTGCTATTACGTTATATTTAACGATTCTTGTATGCCTTGGCTTGGTGGTAAATGTTGTTATTTATTCACTAATGCTAATAATGCCTAGCAAAGGCCTTGGAATAACGCAGTTGATTTTGTTTGGTTTTGCCTCAATTTGTCACTTCATTTTTGGTGCGGCTGTTGGGCACATCAACAAAGTGCAGTAGGCTTATAACCAAGTGTGGGTTAGCAGGAGATATGGCACAGCGGCCTAATGTGGGACTATAAACAACATAGAGGGATAAGGTGGGACGAGAGGCGAAATTTAGCGCCATAGATTCAGAGAGTTACATGCAGGCAGCCAGCATAGAGCGCCAGCATATTAGACGCCAGCAGTGCCAAAGATGCGCAAATTGAAAAAAATGCCGTTCATAAGCTGAGCGGCATTTTTTGTAAGATGTTTGGCACTGAAATCAGTTGGATAAAAGCAGCTTGGCATTGTAGTCAGAGCAGCCCGTCCCTTGGACAAACACGTCTAGTTCTTCTTGCTTCGTAAGGTTGTAGAAATATTCCCCGCCGAGAGCCTCTAAATCGCCGCGAATTCTGTCACGCAAATCAACGTCGTAGTCACCCAGCAGCTCTGCAACCGTGATGTCTCCATCATCTAATCTTATGGCTATGAAGCCTTTTCTAGGGTTGATGCCAACCACAGTACCTTCCATGTTGCCTCCTTAAACGACTCACAACCACCCTGCAGACCAAACAGCCCGCCCAATAATCTCAAGCTCTGCCAAGCGGTCACGCGGCACGGTCACCTTATCGTACGCGCTGTTGGCGCTGATGATGGCGACCCCATCAAAGTTACGCTGCAGCCGCTTGGCGTAGAGGTGTCCATCCAGGCGCAGAATATAGATACCCTCGCCCTCAATCGTGGTGCGCGTGTGATCGATCAGCACCGTGTCACCGCTGTGCAATACCGGCTCCATGCTATCGCCGTCGATACGTATCGCTGAGAGGTGATCCGGCGTCAGCCCCTGCTTGCGCAATGAGTAGCGCGTGAACGAGATATGCGTGAGCACTCGACAGTTCTCATTCCAGGCACCTGCCCCAGCGCTGCACTGCGCGTCATACAGCGGCACAAAGGCGTAATCCTCCATTCCCAACACTTCCGTATTCGGAATTGGCGGTTTCTCGTCTAATTGCTTTGGCCCTTCACCAGTAGCAACCCAATCAAGAGATACGCCTGCACCTTTCGCAAGCCGGGCAATGCTATCCAGCGCGGGTACAGAGTCACCAGCAAGCCATCGGTGAAACGTCGACATAGCAACGCCTGCAGTTTGAGCGGCTTTTTTGCGCCCACCCAACATCTCTGACACTTCCGAAATTCGAGTTCCGATTCCGTTATTGGGATTCGGAACTGACTCCTCAGTATTTCTATTCAGTTCCGATTCTTCATAAGCCATTGATTCAAACCCAAAATTCCTTAAAAGGACTATAGAATCCAAATAGGAGAGAAAAAGAACTCCGAAAAGGGATTGATGAATTCCATATATGGAGTTATGTTTACTCACAAGTGAGGGTTAGACAGCCAGAAAAAACGCCACGGAGTGACGCTATGAAACTGGACATACCTACCAACCCAACGGCGCGATGGGAGTGGATCAAATATCAGATCCGGTCTCGTGGCCTTACGTTGGCGGAGCTATCTCGCCGCCTTGGCGTAGAGCTTGGAACGCTGGCATCCGTAAAGCGCACGCCCTACCCACGTATGGAACGAGCTATCGCAGCAGCACTAGATCTCAAGCCTGCAGTGATTTGGCCTGAGCGCTGGAACAACGATGGCACCCCCTGCCGTCAGCGCCCCAATCGAGCGGAAAAGAGCGCATCAACATTAAGTCTGCATGATAGCGGCTCTAACGCTATCGCGCATCGTCAATTGGCCCGGAGGGCATAACCATGCGCCGTGTCAAAGATGACTTAACGTTAGACATCTTCGAAGTGCCAGTGCCGGTCGTGCCTACGCCAGGCAGCGGTAACTATGCCGCTCAGGTCAGCGAGCTGGTAGGGGTAGTGCTGAAAGAGTGCCCAGTAGACCGCTACGAGATTGCCACGCAAATGAGCCGCCTCTCAGGTGACGACGTTTCCAAGCACATGCTGGATGCGTGGTCGAGCCCAGGCCGCGCCGACCACAACATTCCGTTCTACCGCATTCCGCTTTTGGAAGAGGTGTGCCAAAGCCATGCCTTTACCGACTGGATCGTCCACCTGCGCGGCGGGCGCGTTGCCTATGGCCGCGAAGCGCTAGCTGCCGAATACGGGAAGCTGTCCCGCATTCAGGAGCGAGTCAATGCGGATCTGCGCAAGCTGAAAAAGATGATGGGAGAAGAAGAATGAACTGGTACTCCGCCAAAGAGTTGGCTGGGCTACCAGGTATGCCCAGCACAGAAAGGGGGGTTAAAAAAGCAGCCGATCGCGAAGGCTGGGAAGGCCAGCGCCGCATAGGCAGCAAGGCCGTGGAATACGCCTTCGCCGTACTACCCAAAGAAACCCAAAACGCCCTACTGCTGACACAGGCCGACCAAGCCGCCCCTGCGCCTGCCAGCACCGTAGCGCCGCAGCAAGAAGAGCAGCGCCCAGGCCAGCAGCAACTCACCGATGCCCAGCGCCGTGTCATGGGTGCCCGCGTGGCTTTCGTCCGCGAGATCGAGCGCATGAGCAAGATGGTCAGCCAGCAGCGCGCTATCGAAACGTTAGTCGCCCATGCCCAGGCCGACGATCTAACGCTGTACCTGAAAGAGCGCGTTGTGTTGGCCAACGACCGTAAAACGGATACCCGCACCCTCAGCGAGCGCACCCTCAAGCGCTGGATCGCTGACTTCCGCAAGTACGGCGAACGCGGCCTTGCCCCCAAGCGCCGCAAGGCTGATATGAGCATGCCGCCGTGGGCCGGTGACTTTCTCAAGCGCTACCAGAAGCCGCAAAAGCCCAGCGTAGAAGCGGCCTATCAGTTGCTCGTCGAGCAGACCGAGCCGCCGCACCCTTCTATCCATCAGGTGCGCCGCTGGCTTGCCAAGCTAAGCCCGGAAGCGCGTGAGCGTGGCCGCATGGGTGCGCATGAGCTGAAAGCCCTCCAGCCCTTCAAGCGCCGCACCAGCGACGCGCTACTGCCCAACGATGTGTGGGTAGCGGATGGCCATACCTTCGATGCCGAAGTGATCAACCCGCTCACCGGCCAGGCTTTCCGGCCCGAGATCACCTTGATCATCGATTGGGGCACCCGCCGCATCGTCGGCTTTGCCCTCAACCTTGCCGAATCCACCGTGGCCACGCTGGATGCCCTGCGCGATGCCGTGAGCCGTGTGGGCATGTTCAACCTGTTCTATGTCGATAACGGTTCAGGCTTTGACAACGCCACTGTTTACGAAGTGGTCGACCGCCTGGGTGGCAGCATTACCCACTCACTGCCCTACAACTCCCAGGCACGCGGCGTCATTGAACGCGCCCACCAAACCATCCTGGTGAAACTGGCTAAAGAGATGCCCAGCTTTATTGGCGCAGATATGGATAAAGAAGCCGCCACCAAAGCGCACAAGTTAAGCCGCCGCGATATTAAACAAGGGTTAAAGCCCGCGTTTATTCCCACGTTTCAAGAGTTCTTCGAGCGCTTGAACGACGCCCTGGATGCCTATAACCATCGGCCCCACAAAGGGCTGCCCAAAGTGCGCGACTTAGACAGCGGCAAGCTGCGCCACCAAAGCCCCATGGAAGCCTGGAAAAGTGCCGAGGCCGAAGGCTTCGAAGCGCTCACTGCACCCAGTGATGTGGTCGCCTCGCTTATACGCCCGCAAGAAGTGCGCAAAACCAACCGTGGCGAAGTGCGTATCAACGGCGGCGTCTACTTCATGGATGCCCTGCGCGACTTCCACGGCGACGAGATCCGCGTGGCCTGGGATTACCGCGACACCGGCTGCGTCGGCATCTTCACCCTGGACGGTGAATACCTCGGCGATGCCCAACTGGATGGCAATGCCACCCCCGCGATGCCCGCCAGCATGATCGAACGCGCCGCCGAAAAACGCGAAAAAGGCCAGCTCAACCGCCTGGTGCAGAAAGCCAAGGTGGTCACCGGCAGCGATGTGGAGTTCAGAACGATTACCCCCGCCGCCCGCCAATCAGACGAAAAGCAGGCCGCTCAAGGCCGCGCCTACGCCAAGCAACTGGCCGATCAAGGCAAACGCTTTCAGATACCCCAAAACAAAGTCGAGCGTTATCGGCTTTGGCAAAAGCTGGATGCCCAGCTTCAGCAGAACGAAGACATGCCCGAACAGGCACGCCAGTGGCACGACAGTTACCAGCACCACAACGATTTCCGCGCCATCCAGCGCGTAATGGAAGCGGACGGGCTGTCACCCGCCCGCAACCGACGGGCCGTCTAGACCACGGCCCACGACACCCCAACCTTGGATAAGGAAGCACTATGAGCGTCAACACCATTGTACCACTCACCAACGTTGGCCTACTGGCCGCCGCTGTCGAAAGCGCCGCCAACCGCCCGCCCGAACTACCTGGCTTGGTGGTCATGTACGGCCCCAGCGGTTACGGAAAAAGCCTGGCAGCCGCCTATGCCGCCAACATGCACCGCGCTTACTACGTTGAGTGCCGCGAAAGCTGGACGAAAAAAGCGTTCGTGGTCGCCATCCTGCGCGAGATGGGCATCATCCCCATGAAGACACTGAGCGAGATGGTCGACCAGATCGCCGAGCAGCTCTCCCGCTCTGGCCGCCCGCTGATTATTGATGACGTTCAGTACGTCATCGACAAAGCCGCCGCCAACGTCCTCACCGACATCTACAACGCCAGCCAAGGCACCCTGATTCTGATCGGTGAAGAGCGCGTGCCTGCCTCCATGGCCCGCCTAGAACGCCTGCACAACCGCGTACTGGAATGGGTACCCGCACAAGCCGCCAGCCTGGACGACGTGTGTGCCCTGGCCGCCAAAAGCTACCCCGATATCACCATCGAAGACGACCTGCTGGACGCCATCAACCACCGCGTTAAAGGCTGCCTGCGCCGTGTGGCGGTGAACCTCTACCAGATCCACTCCGAAGCCAGCGCTCAAGGCTGGAAGACAGTGAGCCTACGCGAGTGGAGCGAGCAAGACATCCACACCGGCCAACCACCGGCGCGGAGGGGTTAAGCATGGCCAAGAAGAAACCCTCCACCATGGCCGGTGATGTGCCGCCACGCCAATACATTTGGGACGCTATTCGCCAGCTCAACCATGCCGATACGCCCATTACCATGGCCGGTATTCAAACAGCGATGGGGCTTGAATGCGTTCGCCGCGTCAAGCAACACCGCATTGTCGACTACCTTCGCAACCTAGCCATCGGTGGCTACATAGAGCGTACCAATGTCAGTAAGCGTCCCGGCGAACGTGCCGAATACACGCTACTGCGAGACGTGGGCATCGAAGCACCGCGTGTGCGCCGCGATGGCACCTGCCCGCCACCGCCAGGCCGTGAGCAAATGTGGCGCACCCTCAAAATCATTGGCGACTTCACCGGCGCAGAGCTGGCCGATGCCGCCAGTACCGTCCACCAGCCGGTAGCCAAAACGACGGCTGACGAATACATCACGATGCTGGTACGCGCTGACTACCTCAGCGTTGTGACACCCGCCTCGCCCGGTGTACCGGGGCGCTACCGGTTGGTGCCCAGCCGCTGGACCGGCCCCATGGCCCCGCAGATTCGCCGCACGAAAGAGATGTACGACCCGAATACCGGCACCGTCATCTACTCCCGCGTGATCAAAACCGAAGGGGGCGAGCCATGAACGCCATTCGTCGCACCCGCACCGTGGATATCTCCAACTGGGGCGAAGCACCGCCCCGCTGGATCACCCTGCTCGCCAACGAAGTGCGCGCCACCAATCGCAAGATGGCCGGTGATCGCATCGGCGTCTCGCGCAGCGCGGTATCCCTGGCACTGGCCAACCGCTACCCCAGCCCCTCCACCAGCAGCATCGAAAAGAAGGTGCTACAGGCGCTGGATGGCCTGAACTGCCCCGCACAGGAACGCACCATCAGCGTGGAACAGTGCCGCGAGTACCGCTCGCGCCCAGCGCCTACCCACAACCCCATGGCCATGCGCCTATGGCGCAGCTGCCAAACCTGCCCGAACAACCCCGACCGCCAGCAGGGAGAAGACCAATGACCCTCAAAGCCACCTGCCCGGAATGCGGCATGAGCGGCGACATGGCCGCGTTCGTCACCCAAGGCGAACACAACCAGGCGCTGGCCGCCGCGCTGGAAATGCCCGCCTTACTGAGCAGCCGCATCGTGCGCTACCTCGGCCTGTTCCGGCCCAAATCACGGGCATTGGCCAGCGCCAAAAGCGCCCGCCTGCTGGGCGAGCTGAAGGACGTCATCACTAGCGGCGTGATCGAGCGTAAAGGCATTACCCGTGAAGCACCGCTCAAGGTCTGGGTGATGGCGCTTGACCAGTTGCTTGAACGCCCGCCCAGCAACCTGCCGCTCACTGGCCACGGCTACCTCTATGAAGTGGTGGCCAACTGCGCCGACCGCCACGCCGCCGAGGTGGAAAAGCAGCGTGAGGAGCAAGTTCGTAGCGGTGCCAAACAGCCTGCAAACCGTGTTGCCGTTGCGCCCCTGCGCGAGCGCACCACCGATGACGTACTTGCCGAGCATGAGCGGTTAGCCCAACGCAAGGCACACGTTACCCACCAGCGCCCGCCACAACACGACAAAGTCGCTGAAAGAGCCAACGCCCCAAAGCGCCTGAGCGACCTACTGAAAGAGGCAGCCAGCCAGGGAGAACAGCCATGAACACCATTACCGACAGCGAACTGGAGTACTACGCCGACCGCTTCATGCGCCTGCGTATCGCCCGTCACGGCTTCAACCTGGCCCAGTACCTCGTCAACCCACTGGTGATCGAGCGTCTAGCCCTGGAGCCAGAGCCATTGCTGCCCCAGCAGCATGCCACCGTGCTGCGCTTCTGGCAGCGCTGGGACACCGGCCTGGCAGCGGTCTCCGAAGCCGCCAGCGAAGACGACGCCGACGACGAGATCCAGGCCGCCGCCTGGGACTGGCGCGATCTCCTCGACCGCTGGCGTGAAGAAACCGCCGAAGCCGAGCGCGCCCTGGCGCGTATGAACCAGCGCAACGGCGCGTACGTCGAGCCGATGCGCCACCACCGCCACCATGGCCGCAACCGCACTGCCGCCAACTTTGCACGCAAGGGAGCCTGACATGAGCACACACACCGCCAACCCCGTGCTGCGCCTGATCGACACCGACGAAATCGGCAACGCCAGCGTGAGCCAACTGCTGCAAGACATGGGCGCCACCAGCGCCGAGCAGGTGGCCGTAGGCATCACCCGCAGCCACCAGTTTGAACCGTTCGCCGCGCTGATCTGCCTGCACGGCCCCCACACCCAGCGCTATCTCGACGCCATTAACAGCGTCACGCGGGATATCAAACTCGACCAACGTTTTGGAGCCAACCAATGAGCGCCGCTACTGACATCACCCAGATCCCCGATGGCTACCGCATGGATGCCAAAGGGCGACTGATCCCCGAAGAGAGCATCAAGCCGATTGATCAGGCCCGCGATGAACTCGCCATCGAGCTGGTGACCAAGGCCATCGAGCTGAACCGCCAGCTACAGCAGTTCAAAGCCGCTGCCTTTGGCGACATCGAAACGTTCGTGCAGCTCTCTGCCGAACAGTACGGCGTCAACGTGGGCGGCAAGAAAGGCAACGTCACGCTGCTGAGCTTCGATGGCCGCTACAAGATCCAACGCCAAGTAGCTGATCACATCACCTTCGATGAACGCCTGGAAGCCGCCAAGGGGCTTATCGATGAGTGCTTGAAGGATTGGACGTCCGGCGCTGGGCACGAAGTGAAAACCATCGTTCAGGACGCCTTCCGTACTGACAAGCAAGGCAACCTGCGCACCGGTGCGGTGTTAGCCCTGCGCCGCCACGACTTCGACGACAAGCGTTGGCTCAAAGCCATGGATGCCATCGCCGACGCCGTGCAGGTCACCGGCTCCAAAAGCTACGTGCGGATCTACGAGCGCATCGGCGACACCGAGCGGTACCAGCCCATCAGCCTGAACATCGCGGAGGTGTAACCCATGCCCAGCAAATGCACCTACTTCTACCAACTCCAGGAGCACGGCATCAGTGCCGCGCAAGCCAAGCAGTGGCTCAAGAAGAACCCGATGCCACGCCAATGGAAGCACAGCGCCTGGCGCTGGGCTGCTGAGAACATGACCGATGAGGTGACCCAATGAGCACCACAACGAATGCCGCACCCATTCGCGTCCGCGATGCCATCGGCGGTTACGCCGCCACCCTGAAGGGCCAGCGTGCTACCTGCGCCTGGAGCGCGGAGGAAGCCGCTCGCAAAGTCGCACGCAAGGTGCATGGCGACCATGTCGATGTGGTCAGCGCCGAGTTGGCAGAATCCGATGCCAAAGCGGGCGTTAAGTACCGCTACCACATCACCCAGCGAGGTGCCGCATGAACCACGCACTCAAACACGGCGACCGGGTGAGCTACACCCGCACGGTGCGCCGGGGTAACAGCATCAGCATCTCAGCGCGTAAGGGAATGCTGATCAGCATCAAGGGCGACGTAGCGTTCATCCGCGCCAGTAATGGGCGGTTGATCCACGTAAAAGCCAACAGCGTGCGGCCTGCCAGCCAGCCCAACGCGCTCACCGAATCCATCAAGGCCATTCAGGAAGGTGCCCAATGAGCGAGTTTGAAATTACCAGCATGAACGTAGCGGTACACACAAAAGCGATTGGCCAAGCCTTCACCACGCTGGCTGCGCCCATCATTAGCGCTAAGGCCTTGCTTGATGCGCATGGCGAGGAGACCGCTAAAAAAATGCTCGACCTGGAGCCAAAGGAAGATCTCGTCAGGGCAGGCGAAGTGGTGATCGGCACCTACAACGGCTTGGTATGTCGCCTAGTAATTGAGCCAGAGAGCGGTAGCTGGATGGGGGACAACCTAACGCATGAGCCCATCAAAGGAATCACCATTCAAAACATGGAGGTGAACGGCCAAAAGCTAAAGGTCGAAGCATAGCGAAACGCCCCTGCTGGGGCGTCTGCTGGGCGTGGTGGCCCGGCACTGATGAGCAGCCAATGAGGTTACACATGAATAAATGGAAGCAGTTAGAAGAGCAGCTCTCGGGCGTCTTCGCCAGCGCCACGATCAAAGCTGACGGTTATGAAGTGGCCTTCTACAAGCGCTTAGGCAAGGGGGAGCGGCTGGTCATTGAGACCTATGTGAATGGCTACATCAAAGGCGACTGGATCAGCGTGGGCGATAACGGAGAGCCAAAGGCCCCAGAAGGAAGGTTCTTCTACCCAATGAAGCGCCGCGCATGGCCTTTGAGGCAGTACAAGGAATTGAAGAAGGCGTTCGGCAAGCCGTCGGCCGACAAGATGACTGAGTTGCGCGTTGTGGGCTTTCTGCCCCACTGGAACAGCCCGCGCACGTTGATCAACCACCTCAAAAAGAACTTCCCTGACTTGGAGCTGGTGTCATGACCCTGGAACGCACGCCCTATACGCCAGTGCCAGAAGAGTGGCTGATCACGTTTAGCATGCTGTGCGGTATGTGCAAGAACGTGAACGAGTGCCACATCATCGACGGCATGATCGAGATGAAGCTCGGGGCTCCGTGGCCCGATGGGGGCTGGGTCACCGACCCAGGCGCGGGTGTCACCTGCCTCAGCTACCAGCCGCGCCCGGTACGCATCCTGGAAGGCCGGGCGCTGGAAGACGCCCTGAACAGTGCGGTGCCCATGTGTGGCGGCTGTGCGGCTCGCAAGGGCAGCGACGCCTCCAGGAGCTTGCACACCCAGCGCGACTTCAACGCCGCTGTAAAGCGTCGTGGCATCTTCGCGTGCCACGAGGGTGATAACCACGGCAAACCGTGCGGCGGCTGGTGCAGCGCGGTACGCCGCCAGATGGGACGCCAATCATGATCAGCAAAGGCAAGCTGGCCCAAATCCACATCGCCAAGGCCCAACTGGGCCTGACCGATGAAGACTACCGCGCCATCCTCGCCCGCACGGCGGGCGTGAGCAGTGCCAAAGAACTCACCAACCGAACCGTTGGCGGCGTGATGTACGAGTTTCGCCGCCTCGGTTTTGAACCTAAGCCCGCCAAAAAAGCGGGCCGGAAAGCGCCGCGCCCGCCGCGCTCACGCCAGAACGTGATGAGCAAGATCGAAGCCATGCTCACCCATGCAGAACGCCCATGGGCCTACGCCGACAGCATGGCCAAGCGGATGTTCGACGTTGAGCGCGTGGACTGGCTGGACGATGACCAGCTACACCGCCTGATGACCGGGCTCATCATCGATGCCAAGCGGCAAGGACGGTACCCCAATGACCTCAAATGACGATAACCTCGATTTTGGGTTCGATGAGATCCCCAAAGATGCCCTGGAGCGCCTGCCGGATCCAGAGCTGGCCCGCCACTGGCCTCAGTCGCTGGTCGACATGCTGCAGGTAATCGAGGCCGAGTATGTCGAAATAGGGGTGGCGCCGCGCATCGCTCAACGCCTGGCGTTTTCCACCCTCAGAATTCTGGCGTATTACCACGGCGGGCAGGTATTCTATTTAGCCAAAGGGGATCAGCTCGACCGAGCGCTGCGCGACCATCAAATATGGTGCGAGTTTAACGGCAGCAACCACGCCGAGCTGGCACGGCGCTACGATAAGAACGTGATCCAGATCTACAAGATCCTGGCCGAGCAGCGGGCACTGCACCGCAACCGCATCCAGCCAGGGCTGTTTTAAGGGAGGGGAACATCATGAAGGCACTGGCAGGATTCGCACTGGCGTTAGTGGCCACGGTAGCAACAGCGCAATCGGGACCGTCTTTTTCGGAATACAAAGTTTCCACTGAGGTTGCCGCTGATTTAGCAGCGCTTTGCAGAGTCGAGGTACAACAAGAGTACGGGGAGCGATGCGATCGTTTCTATAGCCACATGGAAAGTCACATGGCCCTCTATGCACAATTTGCCAACCGCTTAGCCAGCGAAGGTAATGACGCATACGGCAATGCAGACACCGTGGATCTGGAAATGCACCAGCGCACCGTCTCCAGGCTCAACGAAAGCATGCAGTACATCAATACAATGGCAGAGCTACACTTGAGATAAAGCGACCTACCTGAACTCCCAACAAACCCGCCTCGGCGGGTTGTTTTCTTTAATTCCCGCTAATCCCGACGCCTCACCCCGCCACCCTATCCTGAACCTCACTGCATTGTGCTTCCACCTGCTTGAGGTCACCTTCGTGAAACCCCAAACCCGCCACAACCTGCTCGACAAACTCCGCATCGGCCCCTGGCTGATCCTCGCCATCATCACCACCGTGGTCGTCGGCGCGCTGTACCCGCACCAGCTCGGCGTGCTGCTCTGGTCGCTCACCAAGCTCTGCTGGGGTGCCTACCTCGGCTACTGGATCGACCGCTCGATATTCCCCTACGCCCGCCCGGATGGCTTCAACCCCGACCGCGCCCCCAAAGAACGCACCCTCTGGGAGCTGCTCATGCTGCGCCGCGCCCTGATTATTGCCGGTGCCATCCTGGCGCTGGGCCTCGGGGTCTGACATGGGCACCGCCGAGCTACTGGCAGAAGCCGAGCGCGTCAAAGCGCAGATTGACGCGCTGCCGCCCGGCGCTCGCGTGCTGCCCCTGTATCTGCGCCTGAAACAGTTGCTGGCTCAAGTGGAGTCAGGGCTCAAAGAGGAACGGCCCGAATGAACAACCTCATCGCCTACCTGCGCGAGTGCGGCACCTGGATAGCCCTGTGCCTGGTGCTGGCCACGCTGCTACTGCTCTCGTTTTGCCAGCCCGCTCACGGCCAGATCCCCAGCGCCGCGCAGGGCTACCAGCGCGAACTCACGCGAGTGGTGCAACAGGAATGGGGCATGAATGGCCGTGTGGCCGTGCATGCCGCGCAGATCCACCAAGAGAGCACCTGGCGCACCCACGCTACCAGCCCGGTGGGTGCCCAGGGGCTCAGCCAGTTCATGCCCGCCACCAGCGCCTGGATTGCCGAGATCTACCCCGACCTGGGCAGTGCAGCCCCATTTTCCCCCACATGGGCCATGCGCGCCCAAGCCCGTTACAACAAATGGCACTGGCAGCGGCTCAGCGGGGCTGCCAATGAATGCCAGCGCTGGGCGTTCGCGCTCTCCGCCTACAACGGCGGGCTGGGCTGGGTGAACCGAGACCGTCGATTGACCACCGCCGCAGGCAAGGATGCCACCCGCTGGTTCAATCACGTGGAGCACTACACCGCCCGCGCCAGCTGGGCGCGGCGTGAAAACCGACACTACGTGCGCCACATCCTGCTCGATCTCACGCCCCGCTATGAGCGCGCTGGCTGGCAAGGGGGTGCGCCATGTTCGAGCGTGTAATTTCCATACTCTTTGTTGCAGCGTCCATCGGCTTCGCGTGGAAAGCATGGCAGGTAAACAACCTCGTCAATGAGCTAACCCTTGAACGCTCAGCGCTATCGCAAATGACAGACCAGCGTGATGAATGGCTACGGGAAGCCACTGAGGTCGCTGACCAGCTAGACGAAGCCGAGCAGCGCTACCGTGACGCTGAAGCCGCTGTTCAAGCGCTTCAAGAGGAACTCGCCGCGCAGGCAGAGAGTTACGACGACCTCCGCCAGCGCATCCGCCGCGCCCCCGCCAGCGACAACGGCCCCGTGGCCCCTGTGCTGCGCGATACCCTGGAGCGCCTGCCATGAACATTATCGTGATCGTCGCCGCTGGGGCGTTGCTCGCCGCCTGTAGCAGCACGCCCGGCGCGCTACCAACGCCACCCCCAGTCAACATCTACCAGTGCGCTGCCCCAGCAGGCATGACCGCACCAGAACGCCAGCCGCTGCGCCCCGTGGGCAACTACACCCAGGAGGACGTCGCGCTCTACATCACCGACCTACACCACTGGGCCACGCGGGGCTGGCTGAAGCTCGCACGCGTGCGCGAACACGCCGACAAGTGCGTGGCCAGCAATGACGAAGACGACGACGAGGATTAGGGGAACATGGAGATCACCAACTTATGGGATGCCCGCTTTCTATTCGAAGTGATGAAGAACAGCTTCTTGCTCGCCGTGGGCATCTACGTGTGGTGGACAACGCGCAATCGCGCCACCAGCACTGCGATTCGAGATGTGCACATCCGTATCGATGAGGTGGACCGCCACGTGACACGCCTGGAACAGACGCTGGAAAACCGGCCCGGCTACAGCGAGATCGAAAAGCTACGCGGCGAAATGGCGGGCATGAACCGCGCCGTCGGCGAGCTGGCCACCCAGGTGCATGCCAGTAATGCGTTACTGAATCGGCTGCACGAATACCTGCTGACGGAAAAAGGGAATCGGCAATGAACTACAACGACTACCAGACTGAAGGCCGCCGCCTGTGCATCCTGCGCATCCTCTCGCGGCGCACGCAGTTCACCACCAATGAGTACTCGCTGAACGACGAGCTAAAAGGGGCGTATGCCCACATCGTCAGCACCGACCGCTTGCGCAGTGATCTGGCATGGCTGGAAGAGCAAGACCTGGTCATCCTCCAGAGCCCCCGAGCAGGACTGGTCATCACGCTCACCTCACGGGGCGGCGATGTCGCCGACGGCTTGGCCACCGTTCCCGGCGTCGCCAAACCGCGACCGGGAGCGTAACCATGCCGCCCCGTAACAAGGTGTTCGACTTACCCCAAGAGGTGCGCGAAGAACTCAACGAGAAGCTCGTCAGCAGTGGCTTCCAAGGCTACGAAGCGTTAGCCGGGTGGCTCAGCGAGCGCGGTTATAACGTTTCCAAGTCCAGCGTTCACCGCTATGGCCAGGATCTCCAGGAGGAGTTCGAAGAAGCCATGGGCGACGTGCGTAAAACCACCGAGCTTGCCCGCGCCATGGCCAGCGATGGCGAAGACGAAAGCGGCCACCTGATCGACGCCACCGCCCGCATCGTGCAAGACCAGCTGCTGCGCATCTCTATCGCCATGCGCAAAGCCGAAGAAGACCCCGCCACAGCTGCCAAGCAACTAGGCAGCGTGACCAAAGCGCTGGCCGATATTGGGCGCGTATCACTCAGCCAGAAGAAATGGGCCAAGGAACTGCGGGTGGAAGTGGCCAAAGAAGCTGCCGCCAAGGCCGAGACGGCAGGCCGTGCCCAAGGGCTATCCAATGAAGGCGTCGCGGCACTGCGCGCTGCCATCCTGGAGGGCATGTCGTGAGCGCTGCCATTGAACAAAGTGTGTTGCTGCCCTACCAGCAGCGCTGGGTAAAAGACACGTCGCCTGTCAAGGTCATTGAGAAGTCGCGGCGTATCGGCCTGTCCTACGGCGAAGCGGCAGACGACGTGCTGTATGCCGCCTCCAGCGAAGGGGCTAACGTCTATTACATCTCCTACAACAAGGAAATGACCCAAGGCTTTATTCAGGATTGCGCCGGGTGGGCCAAAGCCTATCAGGCCGCTGCCAGCCAGATCGAAGAGTCGGTGATTGAAGCCGAAGACAAGCAGATCCTCAGCTACACCATCAAGTTCGACAGCGGCCACCAGATCCAAGCCTTTACCTCCAACCCGCGTAACTTGCGCAGTAAAGGTCGCCCTGGCGAACGCCTGGTGATTGATGAAGCCGCGTTCGTAGATGACATCCAGGAGCTGCTAAAAGCGGCGATGGCCATGACCATCTGGGGCGGTCAGATTCGCATCATCAGTACCCACAACGGCGAAGATAACCCATTCAATGAGCTGGTCAATGACATACGCGCCGGTAAGTACGACTACAGCCTGCACCGTGTCGATCTGGACGACGCCTTGGCCGATGGCTTTTACAAGCGCATTTGCAGGGTCACCGGCCAGCAGTGGACCCGTGCAGGCGAAGCCCATTGGCGGCAACAGTTGATCAACCGCTACAAGCCCAACGAAGACGAAGAGCTGTTCTGCATCCCCGCCCAGGGCGGCGGCAGCTACCTGACCCGCGTGATGATCGAGGCGTGCATGGCGCCTGCCCCGGTGCTGCGCTTCAACGGCACCCGCGAGTTCAACGCCATGCCAGAGCCGCTACGCGCCGCCGAGATGGCGGACTGGATTACCGACAATCTCAAGCCCGTGCTGGCCACGCTCAACCCCCGCCGCCAACACGCCTTGGGGCAAGACTTCGCGCGAAGCGGTGACCTCTCGGTCATCGCCCCCATGGAGATCGGCGACACCCTGCACCGCACGGTGCCCTTTCTGATGGAAATGCACAACGTACCGTTCAAACAACAAGAGCAGGTACTGTTCGCCATTGGCAATAGTCTGCCGCGCTTGTGTGGCGTGGCGATCGACAGCAGAGGCAACGGCGCCTACATGGGCGAGTCGGCCACCGACGAGTGGGGCTCTATCGTTGACCAGGTGATGGCCACCGAAAACTGGTACCGCGAACGCATGCCCCGTTATAAAGCTCGCTTTGAGGATGGCTCAATCACCATTCCGAAGGATGACGACTTAGTTGATGACCACCGCGCCTTCAAGCTGGTACGCGGCGTTGCCCGCCTACCCGAAGGCAAAACCAGCGGCGAACGCCACGGCGATGGCGCAATGGCTTGCGTACTGGCCGACCACGCCGCCGAGCTGGAAGCCATTGAGATCGAATTCACCCCCGCGCCCCTGCCTGGCGCCCGCCAGGACGACGACAGCGACGACATTGAACCCAGCGGCTTTGGAATAGGAGGCGGCGCATGGTAAGCCCTAAAGCACTCATCAAGCGGTTATTCGGCAGCGACAGCAGCCAGGCGCTAGAGGAAGAACAAACCCAGGACGCCCGCATTGGCCAGCTCAAAAGAGAGTTCGCCGAGCACCCTACTAAAGGCCTCACGCCTGCGCGCCTGTACCAGATTCTGGAAGGGGCCGAGCAAGGAGACCTCAAGGCGCAAAGCGAGCTGTTCGATGACATGGAGGAGAAAGACCCGCAGATCGGCGCGGACCTCGGCAAGCGCCGCCAGCTCGCCGCCGAACTGGAGTGGCAGATCGTGCCGCCCGACGGTGCCAATGCGCAGGAGAAGAAAGCCGCCGAGCACGCGGCTGAAGTGTTCAGTGGCTTCGAAGTCGAGGATCTCATTCTGGATCTCGGTACCGGCATCGGCCACGGCTGGGCCAACCTTGAGCTTTCGTGGCAGCGAGATGGCGCACTGCGCTACATCGAGCAGCCCACGCTGCGCCCCCATAGCTGGTTCAGGCTCCACCCGGATGACCAGAACTGCATCACCCTACGCGATAACAGCGCCACCGGTGCCGAGCTATGGCCACTCGGCTGGGTGCAACACCGCCACCGCGCCAAGAGCGGCTATGTTGCCCGCATGGGCCTGCACAGAATGTTAGCGTGGCCCTACCTGTTCCAGAACTACGCGCTCGGCGATTTGGCGCAGTTGCTGGAGATCTACGGCCTACCGGCCCGCATCGGTAAGTACCCACGCAATGCCACCGAGCGAGAGAAGGCCACGCTGCTGCGCGCCGTGGTCACGCTTGGCCAAAACGCTGCAGGCATCATCCCCGAAGGCATGGGCATCGAGTTCATGGAAGCGGCAGGCAAGGGAGCGTCTGCGGATCTCTACAAAACCATGATGGACTGGTGCGAGCGCGCCAAGGCCAAAGCCATCCTGGGCGGCACGCTCACCAGCGGTACCGGCGAAGGCACCAACACCAATGCACTCGGCAATGTGCACGAACGCGCACAGATGAGCCTGATCCGTTCAGACGCTCGCCAGTATGCGGGCAGCATTCGCAACGCGATTCTCTGGCCCATGGCAGCGCTGAACTTCGGCATTGATAAGCCCCAGCGTGCGCCTCGGTTCTATTTGGACACCGGCGAAACCGAAGACCTCGAACGCCTCTCCAAGAGCCTGCCCACCATTGTGGACATGGGCGTGAAGGTGCCCATGTGGTGGTTCCATGAGAAATCCGGCATTCCCAAAGCGGCCGAAGGCGAAGACGTACTAATGCCAAAGGCGGCACAAAACCCCTTCGCCGCGCTGCGTTTGGCAAAATGGCAGCGTCCTCTAGCCGCTCTGCGCCAAGCACCCACGCAACCGGGCCAGCCGAGCTACTACCGCGATGCCACCCTCGACCAGCTCGACGACCAGGCGCAGCCAATCGTTGATGGCTGGGTGGCGCAGGTGCAGCAGTTGGTAGAGCAGGCGACCAGCTTCGAGCAGCTGCAAGAGCTGATCACCAGCGCCTTTGATGACCTCGACGAATCGGAGCTTGCAGACGTGATGGCCACCGCCTTTGAGGCCGCAGCGCTAGCAGGCCGGGCCAGCGTCGATGAGGAAACCGGCGATGCCGATTAGCGCCCAGTTCAACCGCCCGTTCCCTGAGCAGGTCACGTTCTTCCGTAACAAGCTGAACCTGCCCACGACCCGCAGCGGCCAGATTACCCGCGACCAAAACGACGCCGCGTTTGTGGTGGCGGGTGCCACTAAGGCGGATCTGCTCGCCGATCTGCGCGGTGCGGTAGACGACGCGATCAGCAATGGCCAAAGCCTGGGGGAGTTCCGAAAGCAGTTCGAAGAGATTGTGGCACGGCGCGGGTGGACCGGCTGGACAGGGGAAGACACCAAAGCAGGACGCGCCTGGCGCACTCGGCTTATCTACAAGACGAACCTCGATACGTCCTACGCCGCTGGCCGCTGGGCCCAGATGACAGATCCCGAAGTCGTGCGCCTGCGCCCCTACTGGCGCTACATCCACAACACGATTGAGAACCCACGCCAGCAGCACCAGCGCTGGCACAACCTGGTGCTACGTCACGATCATCCATGGTGGCAAACCCATTTCGCGCCCAACGGCTTTGGCTGCAACTGCGGTGTAGAAACACTAAACGAACGCGGCCTGCGCCGCCTGGGCAAGGACGGGCCAGACGCAGCGCCCAACGACGGCACCTATGAAAGCGTCGATAACACCACCGGCGAAGTCGTCACCGTGCCCAACGGCATCCAACCAGGGTGGGACTACGCCCCAGGGCAAACGGCAACGGAGCGTGCGATCGCCGCCAGGCTGAACCGGCTGGATAACGTCGAGGCCACCATTGCCCGGCAGCACGTGGCCGACCTGGTGCAGGCACCGCTGTTCAGTCGATTCTTCAATGGTGAGATCCAGGGGGAATATCCAGTGGCGGTAGTGCCGCCACTGGAACGTCAAGTATTGGGCGCCGAGTCGCCGGTAGTGCTGCTCTCACAGCAAAGCTTGCGCACCCACCGCGAACGCCACCCCGAGATAGGCCTTGAGGACTATCGCCGCGTACAGCAGCTCCTGGACGATGGCCAGGTGTACCAACTACCCGACCAACCGGGTCGCTTGATCTATCTGGTAATCGAAGGCGTTACCTATCGCGCCGCACTCAAGCGCACGCAGGATGGTAAGAAGAGTTATTTCCTGACGCTGTTCAAGAGCCGCACGGATCAACCGCCGCCGGATGCAGAACGCTTGAGATAAGAAGGGGGGTAACACAGGGGTGACGCCTGTCGCATGGGAGGCACCCATGCTAGCCCTCATCAACGCTCGAATGAGCGAAGGGGTCGGTAGCCATACCGAGGACAGGCACCAACAGTATAGGAGAGAACCATGATCACCATCAACGCCAACACCGACGCCATCGAACGTGCCATCACCGACCTGATCAGCAAAGGCGACGACCTAACAGCGCCGATGAAGTCGATTGGCGAGGAGATGGTCAACCGCACTCAAGGGCGCTTCCGCGATAAAGAAGCACCGGACGGCACGCCTTGGGCACCCAACTCCCCGGTAACTGAAAAACGCAAAGGGCATGGCCGAGTGCTCGAAGGCGAGAGCAAACAGCTCGCTCGGCAGTTCAGCTACAGCGCCAGCAGCGAAGGCGTCGAATGGGGCAGCCTGATGGTCTATGCCGCCATGCAGAACTACGGCGGTACCAAAGCGGAGTTCCCGCATCTCTGGGGCGATATCCCCAGCCGCGAGTTCATCGGCCTGAACGATGACGACGAAGACGAGGTGTTGGGCATCCTCGCCGACCATTTCAGCCTCTGACCCCGAACCGCCAGAAACGCCCTGTCAGCGCCGCAAGGCGCTACCCCGCTACGCTGGCCCAGATTTTTGCCGTGAGGCACGTTAGAGGTGCGTTAGATATCGATTTCACGTATATTTTGCTACACTGTGACTGTATAGGTACAAAGATAAGGTTCAGAACAGCCCACGTAGAGGCTGGCGAGTACGTATCGGGGAGGATGATTATGTTCGAGAAAATGAGGCGTCGCTTTTGGATAAGCTACAGACGTGCGCAAAAAGAGCGGAGAGAGAAGCCACGCTATCAGGTGGTCGGTAATGGTGTCATGACTATGAAAGCATCTGATGTGGTGCAAACTAAAGCTTTTCAAGAACAGTTGAAAGCTTCAGAAAGACTGGAGCATGGGCTAAGGGTATCGGAAACGTAATCCAGAATGCTCCAAGCGCTGATTGCTTTCGTCACAGTCCTTTCAGGCTATTTGTTTATAACCAAATGGCATGAATCGCGATATATTATTAGACGCCAAGATTCTCAGGGCGTCTATTTTTATGCTGCAGCAGCAGGCATCACTCTCCTGGTAGTGTCAGTTTTTTTGGTGAGCTTAATGGAAGATCACCTTCTATGGGCCACTAAAACCTTGTCCTTTTGGGTGAAAGCCCATCTGCCGCTAAGTGAAAACGAAAGTAGCATCGCCGTCTCTTACTGGATAATAGTCCTAGGGATGGTCTTCACAATATGTATACCTGCAAGCTACATCTTGAATTTCTTGCAAGGCATAATGACCATGCAAGAGCAGGATTGGGTGCTGCTAGTCGGTAACGGCATAAAGGGTAGGCGGTTAAATCCTGCTTACTACTTGAAAGAAATATACGGCTACTCCTCGTCTAGACCTTTGTACCGTGCCATTACTCATATGAACGCAGATTTTGAGCTCATTCTCTTCAGAGGCATGGATCAGGCCAAACCTATCTGTTTCACTTTGAAAAATGGGAAAGTTTATGTCGGCAGGCTAATGGGTTCAGTAGACCCTGTCGACAGTAGAGATATGCTTCGCATCCTGCCGCTCATGAGCGGGTTCAGAGACCCAGTCACACACAAAGTCACCTTCACCACTTTTTACAAAAAGCTTTACGACCGAATACCGATCACACAGAGCATACAACATTTAGATGAAGCTAACTTTGAGCTAGTTTTTGGCTTCTTGGATGTACAGTCTGCCCACCTATTCAATACAAAGGTTTATGACGAATTTCAAAAAGATGGCCCTGTAGAAAGCAACCAGATCAACCTAGACCTTGACTCTGATAAGCCTTGAATTCCTTTAACCCACGCTAAATCCCGCTAGCCTCCCCCGCCCCCGATCATGGGGGCATGAAAACACGTACCGCAGCACCTCACCCCATCGCCGCTTGCGCCGCCAGCGCCACCGCTCCCATTGCGGCCTTGGCGCTGCGTGTTACGCAAGCCGAAGAAAAAACGCGCCTGATTCCTTCCGGCGAATTCAATGCCCCCCGTGGGGCCATGAGTGGCAGTGGCCCGTGGCAACTCGATGCCGCCGGTGCCCAAGCCATCATCGCGCTGGCGGCCGCCCGCTCCACCGACATCCCCATCGACTACGAGCATCAAACGCTCATGGCCGAACGCAACGGCTTACCGGCACCGGCGGCGGGCTGGATTGACCCGCGCTCGCTGGAATGGCGCAACGATGGCCTGTACGGCCAAGTGACGTGGACCGCTGCCGCGAAAGCGGCGATCGACGCCGACAGCTACCGCTATCTATCCCCCGTCTTCCCCTACGACGCCGAGACCGGCGCCGTGCTGGATTTGCTGCACGTTGCCCTGACCAACACCCCGGCGATCGACACCGCCATCACCGAACTCGCCGCCGCCCGAGCCGGGCGCGGTGCCTCTGAAGCGACACCTCCAAAGGAGAACACCGTGGACCGCGAAAAACTGATTGCCAAGCTCGGTCTGGCCAATGATGCGACCGACGAACAGATCGACACCGCCATCGCCGCGCTGAAAGCCGCCCAAGCCGATGCCGAAGCGTTCCGCTCGGCACTGGGTGCCAAAGACGACGCAAAGCCAGCGGAGGCCGTGGCTGCGCTCAAGGCTTCCAGTGCAGCCGCACCGGTAGACATGACGCAGTTCGTGCCCGTGGCCGTGTATCACGAAACCACTCAGCAGCTTGCGGCCCTGAAAGCCAACAGCAACACCGCTGAGCTGGAAGCGCTGATCACCGAAGGCCTCGCCGATGGCCGCATTCCCGGCAAAGCCACCGCCGATTGGCTGCGCACGCAAGGCTTAGCTGCCTGCAAGGCACACATTGAAGGCGCGCCGAGCATCGCGGCGCTGAAGGCGACCCAGACACAAGGCAAACAGCCGGAGGAAACCCAATCCAACGACGGGGCGCTGACCGATGCAGAGCTGGCGGTGTGCAAGGCTGCTGGCCTGACGCCTGAGCAATACCGCGCAGCGAACCCCGCATAACGACGGCACACCCTAACTCCGCAAGAGGATATCACCGTGGCTCTTAGCAAAAACCGCAATACGCCGTACCGCCATAACACCAGCCGTAGCTACCCCCTGGCAGCCAGTGCGGTGGTGTTTGCCGGAGGCATTGTCGCACTGGCCGCCAGTGGCTTTGTGGCGGCGGGCACAACCGCAACCGGCCTGGTGGCCGTTGGCGTGGCCACGCACTACCAGGACAACACCACTGGCGATGCGGGGGACCAGCACGTCGATGTGAAAGTTGGCTGCTTTGCCTTCGACAACTCCGCTGCGGCAGACGAAATCACCGCCGCCGATGTTGGCAAACCCTGCTACCTGGTGGACGACCACACAGTGGCCAAAACCGATGGCGAAGGGGGCCGCTCCCTTGCCGGAATCATCGACGGCGTAGACGACTTTGGCGTGTGGGTGCTGATCGACCCCACCTCTGGCGTCTACCTGTAACGCCCTACTAACGGCCCGCTTGGCCCAAGAGGATAGCAACCATGGATTTGAATAACGCCAACCTGAACGCCCTGTTCAAGGCCTACCGGGCCAACTTCCAGCAAGGCTTTAACTCTGTCGGCGACGCGGGCAGCGTTTACGAACAGTTCTGCACCGTCGTGAACAGCACCACTGCTGTGGAAGTGTACCCATGGCTCAAAGCCTTGCCACGTATGCGTGAATGGCTGGGTGATCGAGTCATCCACGGCCTGGAAGGCGCCGACTTCTCGATCAAAAACCGCAAGTTCGAGCTGACGGCTGGCGTGCCTCGCGACAGCATCGAAGACGACACCTACGGTCTGTATGCCCCGGTGTATCAGGAATTTGGCCGCTCCAGCCGTGAGCACCCCAACGAAATCGCCGTTGAGGTACTGGCCGCCAACCCAATCTGCTACGACGGCAAGCGCCTGTTTGCCAATGACCATCCGGTACTGGATGCCAAAAACAAGCTGATCGGCGTTTCCAATGATATGGGCGGTAATGGCGCGGCTTGGTACGTCATGGACTTAACCCGCGCCATCAAGCCGATGGTGTTTCAGAAGCGCCGTGATTATGACTTCCGCGCCCTGACCAATTTGAACGACACCCAAGTCTTCATGACCGACAACTTCCTCATGGGCGTGGACGCCCGAGTGAATGCCGGTGCAGGCCTGTGGCAACTGGTGGTGCGCTCCAATCAGCCGTTCAACGCAGAGAACTATGAGCTGGCTCGCAAAAAACTTCAGGAATTGAAAGGCGACCATGAGCGGCCGCTGGCCCTGCGCCATAGCCACACCATGGTGCCGAGCAACATGGAAGGCCCCGCACGGCGTGTGCTCACCAACGCGATGAATGAGGCAGGCGCGACCAACGAATGGGCCAACACCTCACAGCTCATCATGAACCCCTGGCTGCCCAGCGCAGCGGCATAACGGAGCACTAACCCATGCCGTACTGCACGAAAGCAGATCTCATCGCCCGGTTCGGCGAAGGCGAGCTACAAGCCATCGCCCATGACGCCAGCGGTGAGATCGATAACGCAGCCGTCGATCGCGCCTGCGACGACGCCAGCGGCGAGATCGACGGCTACGTCAGTGCGGCGGGCTACCCCGTACCGCTCTCGCCCGTACCGCGCATCGTCACCGCCTACGCCTGCGATATCTCACGCTACAGGCTCTATGACGAACACGCGACCGACCAGGTGCAGAAGCGCTACGACGACGCGGTGAAGTTCCTGCGCTCGGTCTCGCGTGGCGAAGTAAAGCTGGGCATCTCGACCGGCCCTTCATCCAGCAGTGCAGGCAGCGTGCAAATGAACCCAGGCCGCCAAGTGTTCAACGGCGGCGGTTTTTAACCCGCCGCGCTAACGTCCTGGCGCGCCGGGATACCGTCCATCCCTGGACATAAGGAGCCACCATGAGTGCCAAAGAGACCACCAAAGCAGCGCCCGTAAGCGCTGAGAAGAAAGCCCCGCCAGTGCCGCGCAAAGACGTCCAGGTGCGGGTGAAAACGAAAGCCACCGGGGCCAAGCGCACCAACAGCGGCACGATTTTCACCAACGAATGGAAGTACCTGACGTTGGACGATAAAGGCAGCGCCTACAAGTCGATCAGCGACGACCCCGCGCTGGTCGTGGAGCTAGCCGCTCCGCCTGCCAAGCCAGCCGCCGGTGACGAACCAGGCAAAGAGGCCAAGTAATGCTCTCGCTCATTGCGTGGCTTGACCGTTTGAACGCCCTGGAAGGGCTGCCCACCGTGCAACTGGCCGCCGATGTAGAAGCGGCCAAGAACAAGGTGGGCCTGCCCAACATGATGCTGGTGCTCGGGCGCGAAACGGTGAGCCATGTGCCAATGAGCAACCAGGCACGGCACCGGGTGAAAACCGAAGTGCTCCTGGTCACGGGTATCAAACGCATGAACGCGCCGCTCGGCCCGGTGGCGTCATCAGGCAGCGACGAGCTGGCCAGCCTACGGCAGCCCGCCTTGACCGCATTGATCAACTGGCTGCCAGCCGGCTGCGACATCCCCGTGAAATGGCAGCGCGGCCAGCTGCTCGCACTGGAAAGCCATGCCCTGTTTTGGGCTGACGTGTTTACCACCGAATACTTTTGGCCACTTGAGGAGACTTCACCGTGAGCCTGAAAACGAACCGCCGGGCGATGCGATTCGCTCTGGAATCAGAATACAACGATGGCACCACCACGCCCGAAGCAGCAACAGATGCCATCTTGATGCGCGATATTACCGTCACGCCGTTATCAGGCAGCAATATCGAGCGTAACTTTGTGCGGCCTTACTACGGCAACTCACCGCAGGCCCCCGGCGAAAAGCATGTGGAAGCGGTCGTGGAGGTGGAATTTAACACCAGCGGCGAGCTGGGCACACCGCCGCCCTGGGGCAAGCTACTGCGCGCGTGTGGCTGGAGCGAAGTGATTGAGGTAGGCGAGCGCGTCATCTATTCGCCGGTCTCTGAAGACGAAGACTCCGGCGTTTTCTTCTGCAACGTCGATGGCAACCTGCATAAGGGCCGCGGGGCGCGGGGCACTCCTGCCTTCACTGTCAACGCGGAAAACATGCCGGTGATCCGCTTCACCTTACGTGCATTGATCAGCCCCGTGACAGCTGAACAGTTGCCAAACGTCACGCTGAGCCAGTGGCGTGAGGCGCTGGCCGTTAACTCGCTCAACACTGAGCCGCTGGAGTTCATGGGGGCAACCGTACCGTTTAACCAGTTCTCGCTCGATATGGCGGGTCAGGTCATCCACAAAAAAATCGTGGGCTCCAACGACATTGAGATCACCGGTCGCTCACCGTCGGGTCAGTTGAGTATCGAAGATCCGGGTGTTGGTACGGTGAACTACTTCGAGATGTCGCAAAACGCTGCCACGGGCGTACTGAAGCTGGTGCATGGCAAAACACCTGAAGAACGCATCGAGATCAGCATGCAAAAGGTGGGCATCGAATCACCGACCTACGCCGATCTCGACGGTATCCAGATGCTGAGCATCAACTACATGCCCGAGCCCACCGACGGCAACGACGAAGTACTGATCGTGGTTGGCAACCCGATTCCCGACGAAGACCCGTAAGCATCGCTCAACCAACATTTAACCAGCGTTACACGCACGATTAATCAGGAGAAATACCGTGTTCAAACTCAATACCACTCGTACCTACAAGCAGCCGGTCAACCTCACGGTGGTCGACGAAGCGGGTAAAGACGTCAAGGGCACCTTTACCGCTGTCTTCAAAATCCTGCCGAACAACGAAACCCGCGAGCTGCTGGATGATGCCACGCTGCTTGATCGTGTCCTGGTCAGCGTATCGGAAATCGAAGTGACGGATGAAACCGGCAAGCCCCTGGAAGGCGAAGCCCTGCGCGATGCAGTGCGCAACGACCCTGCCGCATCGTTCGCGCTCATCACGGCCTACCAGGACAGCATCATAAAAAAGAACCGTCGTCGGAACTGATCGACGCAGGCAAGCACTGGGCTGACGCCAATACGGCGCAGCCCAACCTGGTCAAGGATGACCTCGCCGCCCTGGGTATCACCCTCGGCGGCGAGCTGGCCGCAGAGGCCGAGGCGCTCGATGCCGAGCCGGATCTCTTTCCCGTGCTACCTGAGAACTGGCAAGCCGTCGAGACGTTCCAGCGTTGCTGCCGCCAATGGCGCTTTGCAGGCATGGGCGGCCCAGTGGGGCTGGAGCTGCACGCGGTCCTGAGCGTCATCAGCCTCTACCAGTTAACCCCCGACGAACAGTTGGCGCAGCTGGATCAAGTACAACTCATCGAGCGCGGCGCGCTCAGCGTCATGAACCAACCCGCAAAACGTTAGAAGGACACACCGTGGCGAATAATCTAACGCTTAGCGTCACCCTCACTGGTGATGGCCGTCAGCTCTCCGGCACGCTCCGCGATGCCCAGAACGACGTGCGGGAATTTGGCACAACTACCGAGCGGGAAAGCCGCAAGGCCGATACCGCGCTCACGGCACCAGGCCGTAGCGCGGTGACGGTCTCAGACCACCTACGCACAACGCAGCGCGAAGCCCGCGCTTTTGGCGCAGAAACCGTGCAGGGCAGTCGTGAAGCCACCCAGGCGCTGGCCCAAACAGGCCAAGAGGTCCAGGCCACCACCAGCCACTTCAATATGCTACGCCGTGGCGTGGGTCTAGCCCTGGGCGCGTTCTCAGTCCGACAACTCGCAGGCATGACCGATGGCTGGTCAGACATGCGATCGGTCGTCGGTGCGGCCATCGGCGACATGAGCGCTGCGGGCGACATGATGGAGCGCATCACCGATATCGCCAATGCCTCCTATGCCCCGCTGGAGCAGACCGCCCGCACCTACGCAAGCAACGTATCGGCACTGCGAGATCTGGGCCGAACAGCCGCCGACACAGCGGATTACACCGAATCACTCAACCACATGCTTGTCCTGACCGCGACGCGTGGCCAGCAGGCGGAATCCGTGCAGAACGCGCTTTCCCGCGCGATGGCCGTCGGCAGGCTGCAAGCCGATGGCTTGGAGACGGTGCTGGCCAACGGTGGTGAAGTGGCCCAGGCATTGGCCAATCAACTGGGCGTCACCGTCAGCCAGCTACGTGGCCTCGCCACGGAGGGGCGGATTACCGGCGATGTAATCGCCAGCGCCCTGATCAACTCGCTGGATGACGTCCGCGAACGCGCTGGCGAAATGCCCGCCACCATTGAAGATGGTTTTGTACGCATCGGCACCTCCGCCACGCGCCTGGTCGGCGAGCTGGACCAGGCTATGGGTGCGTCTGAAGGCGTTGCAGGCATCCTGATCGGTGCCGCCGACCTGATGAACGCCGCCATCGATCCGCTTGTCGATAACATCGACAACATCCAGTTCGCCGCCACCGCCGTGGCCGCTTTGCTGGCGGGCCGTTACGTGGGGGCATTGGGCGTCGCCACCACCGCCAAGCTTGCGGCCACCCAACAAACCGTTGCTTATCAGTTGGCACTCGCCCGTATGTCGGGCATCAGCGCCACGGCAGCCACCGGGCAATTAGCGTTAGCGGGCGCAACCCGTGCCGCTGCGGGTGCGTTGGCCCTAGTGGGTGGTCCGTTGGGCGCAGCCGTGATTGCGGGCAGCGCTATTTACTATTTCCGTGAAGAGTTAGGGCTGGTCGATGTAGTGGCACAAAACACTACTGATGCCTTAGAAGAAAATACTGCTGCTATACGCAGTGGTACGGCGGCGGCATTAGATGCCTCTTATGACAATCTCATCAATGCGCTAGAGGCGGTATCTCTGCAAGCGCAGGATGCAATGGCACAAATGACCGAGCTTCAGGCTCGGCAGGCGTTTTATGAGAACTCCCATAAGGGAATGTCAGACAGCGTCACGGGTGCCATTGATCAGCAGGCACAGTCGCTAGCCGGGCTGTGGGAAGAACAAGTCAGGATTCAAACCGCTATTCGTCAAAACCGCGCAGAGCGAGAGAATGCAACGACCGCAGATCGCGCCGCCGCAGTAGCGCTGGATGACATCACGGTATCCGCTGCGAGATCTACCCAAACTACCAACGCTGCCACCGAAGCAGCACGAGCGGCCGCTGCTGCTACGCTAGCACTTACAAAAGCTACAGAGGCCCAAGCCACCGCCATCGAAGCCCTGCGCAACCGCCTGGTGCCTCACCGCAGCCAAACCCTCCAGCTCGCCCAGAACCAGAACACGTTGAACCTGGCATTCGCCATGGGTCGCATCACGGCCAGCGAATACCTCTACATGATCGGCGCACTGCAAACCGCGTACATCGAGGCACAAAACGACGCCGACGACCTGGCCACCAGCACTACCAACGCCCTCTATACCATGGAAGGCGCAATGGAAGAGCTGCGCACCAACGGCCTACGCCGCCTTGATAATGGCTTTGCCGATCTCTGGCTGGGTGCCGTAGACGGCAGCCGCAACGCCACCGACACCATCCGCCGCATGTGGGATCAAACCCTCGCCGAGCTGCTGCACATGGCCATCACTCGGCCTATCACCGTGCAGCTTGCGGCCAGCATGGGCCTGGCTGGCGGTGCCGGTGGCCAGCAGGCTGGTGGCTTTGGCATCAGCCCCGGCAGCGTGGGCAATATGTGGCAAGCGCTGCAAGGGGGCCTGGGCGGCATCCAGTGGGGTGGCGTGCCCACCGGCTACTCAGGCGGCTGGGCAGGCAGCGCCACGGCAGGCATGGGGGCCAGTGGCGGTACCAGCTTCATGGGCGGCAGCCTGCGCAACTTCTCCGGCGTGCAAGGCCTTGCAGGCCTGGGCGCGGGTTTCGCAGGCAACTACCTCGGTGGCCAACTGTTCGGCCAAGGGCGGCACAGCAACACCCTGGGCACCATCGGGGGGCTTGCAGGCACGTACCTCGGCGGCCCCATCGGCGCGCTGCTGGGCTCCGGCCTCGGCTCGGCCCTGGGTGGCCTGTTCGGCGGCTCCTGGCGAGAAACGGGCTCCGGCGTCAATCTCGGTATCAGCGACGGCAGCATCGCGGGTAATCAGTTCAGCGAACAGCGCCGCAGCGGCGGCTTGCTCCGTCGCTCACGGTCACGCACGAACACATCAGCCCTCGATGGCGAGTTTGCCGGGGCCTTGCAGGAGGTCTACGACGCCACCGAGCAGTCGCTTGCCGCCACTATCGAGGTGCTGGGCTTCCAGTCCTCCGCGTTGACCGGTTTCACCACCGGCCTAACGCGCATTGATACCAAAGGCCTGAGCGCGGAAGACGCCGAAGCGAAGATCCAGGAGTGGTTAGGCAACACACTCAACGCGCTGGCCATTCGTTCCGTCGGCGACGTCAGCCTGTACGCGCTCGGCGGTGAATCCGCTATCGACACCCTGGAGCGCCTCGCCGGTGCCCTCAGCACGCTCAACCCTATTCTTGATCAGCTGCACGGCAGTAGCCTGGCTGCATCGCTTGCCGGTGGCAGCGCCGCCAGCCACCTCGCTGAGCTGGCAGGCGGCATCGAAGCGTTCAGCGCCCGCGCCGACTACTACTATCAGAACGTGCTCACCGAAACCGAACGCCAGGAGCGCGCCATGGCGGCAGCGGCGCAGGCAATCGGCGCGTTCACGGCCCGCACAGGGCAAGTGATCAACAGCACCGGCGCTCTGCGCGACCTGGTCGATAGCATCGACCTCACCACCGCTTCCGGGCGCGAACTGTACAACGAAGCGATGAATCTGGCACCGGCGCTTGTTGAGATCGAGCGCGGGCTCGAGCGCGTTGGCCAACGCTTTGATGAGATGCTGCGTGATGCGGAATCCGTGCTGGCCAGCGCCGAACAGCAGGCCCGCCGCGCCTGGCAGGCATTCGATCAACAGCAATTCGGTATGCAGCTCGAACTGCTGGCACTGATGGGCGACGCGGAAGGCGCACTGGCCCTGGAACGCGAGCGCGAGCTGGCCTCTATCGATGAATCCCTGCGCCCCATGCGCGAAAGAATCTGGGCCATGCAAGATGAGGCAGAAGCACAGCAGCGGGCTACACAGGCAGCCCAGGGCTACATCCGCGAACTAACCCGCGTGCGTGACCAGTTGAGCCAGCAGCTGGGCAGTATCGGCAACTGGCTAGACCAGCAAATGGCCACCAGCAGCACGCCCCAAGTCAACCTGGCCACCGCACAAGAGCAATTTGCTCGGCAGCTGATCCGCGCCGAAAACGGCGACCGCGACGCGCTCCAGAGCATCACCCAATACGCCCAACAAGTGCTGGATGCGAACCGCGATTACAACGCGTCCAGCCCCGCTGGCCAGCGCATCGAGCAAGACGTTTTTTCAGCACTGAAGGATCTGCCCAAGGCGCTGAGCGATGCCGAGTTTATCGTCGAAGGCTTCCGGGGCATCGTCACCGATGAAATGGCAGCAGAGATCGAACGCGCTATTTTCTCCTCGCAGTACACCATTGATGCGCTGATTGATTTTGCCGCCGATGCCTCAGCCCTGCCGCAGGATCTACGCACGATCCTGGGCGAACAAGCCCATCGGCTGGATAGTACGCTCAACTATTTGCTCGGCGAAAACCAGCTCGATAGCGAGCTACGCCAGCTCGCCCTGGCATCGTCGAACACCCTGGTGGCCACGGTCGACTACATCGCCCGCCGCCAGCTCAGCGACGGCGACAAGCGCCTGGCACTCGCCAGCAGCAACACCATGAGCGCGGTGATTGACTACGTGGTGCGCTCAGAGCTGGACCGCGAGAGCAAGCGGCTGGCGCTGGAGTCTTCTAACGCCTACAGCGCCATGATCAATATGATCCTGGGCCGCGATATTACCGCCGACGACCGCACACTGGCCCTCGATAGCGCCAACCGCTACACCACGCTGGTGGACTATGTCGTGCGTGCCGAGCTAACCGGCGGCAACCGCCGTCTCGCGCTGAGCAGCCTCAACGAATATCAAACCCTCATCGACTACGCGACCCGTGCCGACGTGAGCAGCGATGACCGGAAACTAGCGCTCACCAGTGGCAATCGCTACTTGAGCACTCTTGATTACATCGTTGGTAAGGATATTGACGATGGCAGTAAAGAGATCGCCCTTGCGTCGTCGAACCGCTACCTCACAACCGTCAACATCGTGCTCGGCAGCAACATCAGCAGTGCTGATCGTCGCCTGGCACTCAACAGCACAAACCGTTATGACGCGGTGATTCGTTACATTGTCGATGCCCCTATCACGGGTGGTGATCGACGCCTGGCGCTCTCAGCAGGCCAGCAGTACGAAGCGCTCATCGGTTACTACGTCAACCGTGACATTAGCCAGGCTGACCGCACGCTGGCCCTTAATAGCGCGAACCGCTACCTGGCCAACGTCGAGTTCATCGTCGGTCGTGATATCAGCAGCAGCGACAGACGCCTGGCGCTCAACAGCAATAACCGCTACGTCAGCACCATCGACCAGTTGATCGGCAAGCAGATCGGGGGCGGCGATCGCAGGCTCGCGCTGAACTCCACGAACGCGTATTTAACCACCGTGGATGCAGTGCTGAAACGCGGTATCCCCGCTGACGTGCGTACGTTCGGGCTGGCAAACTCCAACGCGATCATGGCCACCGTGGACGGCATCCTGGCCTCCGGCATGTCCGGCGATGTTCGCACGCTCGCCCTCAAGAGCAGCAACAGATTCGTGACCACGTTAGAGGCCGCGCTGAAGGATGGCCGTATTACGGGCGACGAGCGCAAGCTGCTGGACGCACGCTCAGAAGACGTGATCAAAACGCTGAAAACCAGCGGCTCGCTGAACCTCACGCAAGACGAATGGGCGGTGATCAATGCCGCCAGCGGCACGCAACGTTTGCAGCTGCTGGCCGATGTGGCCTTTGGCCGGACGGATCTCGACCATTTAAAGGACATCGACGACAACACACGGTCGCTTGAAGAGCGGGCATTCGACCAGCTCAAGGAGCTGAACAGTTTAGTCGGCGAGATGACGCGTTCTACCGATCAGTTTGTCGGTTTGAACACAACCATGATCAGCCTGCGCGACTCTATTAACGCGCTCGGGGTAGCCCAAGCCGATATCGCACGCATCGAAAAAGAACGAGCGGCGGCGGAGAAAGCAGAGCGCGACCGTGTGGAGCGTGAGCGTACCGTGGCGAACTACATCTCGAACGCTGAGCGTTTTGATGCGGCGGCGGCACGCTCTAGTGAAACAGCAGATCGGCTGAGTGGCCGCATCGACTCCCGCGATGCGGGCAATATCTCACGATTAATTGACAGGCGGATGGATGACGGCGTTTTCACGCATCGAGAATGGGAAGACATGCTCGCCCATCTGAGTCGAACATTCGGGCGCGATTCATTGGAGTACTTGTTCGGTCGAGAGTACGCAGCGGCCTATCGCAACAAAACCCAGGCAGACGCGGAGCGTGAGAAAGCGGCACGTATCAACGGCTCTCACCGCACGGGCCTGGAGTATGTGCCGTTTGACGGCTATTTGGCTGAGCTGCACCGTGGCGAAAAAGTGCTGACGGCCGAAGACGCCGATGCCATGCGCAACATCACCATCGCTCGCCCAGCGCCTCTCCCCAACTACCCACTGCTGGGCAACAGCGACATCGTGGAAACCCTACGCGACCTCAAACGTGAAGTCACCGAGCTGCGGCGCGATAACGCTCGGCTCCAAGGCGAAAGCAACCAGCACCTTGCGGCGGCAAATAACCAGCGTGGCGCAGCGGCCAAGGGTCAGATCGGTGCTATCGAGCAAGGCAACAAAATGCTCAAGCGCATGGCAGACGACAAGCGGCTGGAGGCGGCAAAACAATGACCTGGACGCTCACCCTTCAAGCCCGCGACGAAGAGAACCAGCCGCAAACCCTGCGCTTTAGCTTAGGCCGCTTTATGGATGCAGAAGACAACTTTTACGACCCGCGCATTATGCAGCCGGGCTTGTATGAAGCGGGGCTGTACGCTGGCCAGCTACTCCAGCAAAGCCGTAGCGGCTACGGCGAGACGACGCTGATCAACACCGATGGAGGCCTCGACTACCTCGCCGACTATGCCGTCGATGGCCGCGAAATGGTGCTGGCGCTTGATGGCGTGCCGCAAGTAGTGGGCACCGTCGCACGCCTGGCGTTTTCAGATGACGAAGTTTCGGTGGTGCTGCGCGACCCGCTTGAGCCGCTACGCTCGCCGCACCCGATGCAGACTTACGCGGGCGATAACGTGCTGCCCAATGGCCTGGAAGGCACCCAAGACGACATCGCAGGCGAACCCAAGCCGCTGGTGTTCGGCGAAGCGCGCAACGCCCAGCCAGTGCTCATCAACACCGCGCTGTTGATCTACCAGGTGTCATCGCTCGCAGACTGCACAATTCAAGCCGTTTACGACAGAGGTGTCGCACTCGATAACGGCGGCGCCTACACAAGCCTGGCGCAGTTGCAAAGCACCGCCCCCGCACCGGGCACTTTCCGTGCCTACCAGGGCTATGTCCGCGTCGGCGATAGCGCTACAGGCACGCTCACCGTCGATGCCGCCCAAGCCGACCCACGCGCAGGGGCCGTTGCCCAGGCATTGGCAACAGCGCGGGGCTACACCCTGCATGACGACGATGTGGCCACGTTGAATGCCTACGGCGCGGTGCGCGTCTACCTAACGACCCAGACAAACACCCTGGAGCTGCTCGATCGCATCGCTGAAAGCATCGGCGGGTACCTATCCGCACAACCCGACCAGGTGCTGCGTTTGGGCACCTGGGAAGAACCCGAGCCAACCGACGCTGCGATTCATGACTACGCCATTCAAACCGTCAGCCGCAGCGCCACCGGCGCAGGCCCCGGCGGCCTGCCGGTGTGGCGCGTGAACATCGACTGCGACCGGATCGAAACCGTACAGGAAGACCTCGCCGGTAATGTCGATAACGGCCGCCGCTCCCGTTTGGCCCGCCAAACGCGGCGCGTAGTGGTCACCGATGAGTCAGTGCGCGAACGTCACCCTCTCGCTGGTGAACTCACGATTAACAGCGTGCTGGCCAGCTACGTGCAGAGCCATGCAGTCGCCAACCGCGTGCTGGCCCTACTCGGCGTCCGCCGCGACACCGTCACCGTGGAAGCCATCGAAGCGCTGCTGCCGTCCGTGGGCGGCAACCTGACGCTGATCACGCCCCGTCAGGGCTACGGCGCAGGCCGAGCGATGCGCGTCACCGGCTACCGGCTCAACGCCCAAACCGACGAAATCACACTGAACCTCTGGGGCTAACCATGGCACTTGATCCCAACAAAATCGCACTGTGCTGGCCCAACTACATCGATGACGCCGTGGTGAGCGGCGGCGCATGGGTGCCCACGCTGCCGCTGGAGCACATACAGGACGACCGTACGTCTGTTGTCGCTAAAACCGCATCATTAGACCCAGCAGACACACAGTTTTCGATCACGCTACCCAAGCGCGAGCGCCTGCAAGTACTCGCGATTTATGCCCACAATCTCAGCGCTACAGCGACGATCAGAGTCCGCGTCTACCGTGATGCAGGCCAAACCGACCTCATCTATGACACCGGCTGGCAAAACGTCTGGCCCGTGCTGTATGGATTGGATGATGTTATCTGGGGGACCGACAATTTCTGGAACCGTCGCCTCTCAGAAGATGACCGGCAAAAGTACACGCCGCTGACGCCTGTGCTATTCGAGGAGCGCCTGCTGGGCAGCAGTTTGCACGTCGAGCTGATTGATACATCGAACCCTGATGGGGCCATCATGCTGGGCCGCGTCATGCCCGCCGACGTCTGGCAGCCCATCAAGAACCTCGACTGGAACGTCAGCCACGGCTATGACACCGGCACCCAAATCACCCGCGCTGGTGACCTCAAGCGCACCGGCTACGCCCGACGCGTCACGCCCAAGCGCACCGTTAATTTTCAACTCTCGAACCTTACAGAAGACGAGGCATTCCTGCGCCTGCACCGGCTGCAACGCACACAGGACATCGTCGGCGAGATCCTCTACCTCTGGTCACCGAGACCATCCCCTACCAACTTTGCGAGGGCAATGATTGCCCAGCAAACCGAACTCAACGGCATCACGCACCCGTACCACGCAAATTACGAACACGCGATGTCACTACTGGAGATCCTATAAATGGCGAGCGTAACGTTCCCCACCGCCCTCGGCGGCGATGGTAAAACCTACACCGACGATGCCCATCCAGATACCGGCCTGGATGGACTGGGGCACGTCACACGTTTTGTACCGTGCCTGAAAAATGTAGTGGCCATGGCAGGTTACACAGCTCAATACGCCGCAAAAATCGACGCGGCAGCGACGTATGCGGATAGGGCTGAAGATGCGAAAAGGTACGTTGAGGCCGTGGCGGAAGCGTATGCAGTCAACCTGCTGGACGCCTACCGTGACCGAATTACGCTGGGCGCGGATTTTCGAGCAGGGCGGTATACGCGGGATGATGGGGCGCGGTTAGATACTAACGATCCGAGCTTGATCTTTAGCATAGTACGTTCAACGCCCAAATTTCTGGAGGCGTCTAATCAATATTTGCGAGAGTACGCTCCTGATGTAGTGGCACGTGAGTGGAATAAAGGCAAGCCGCTGGGGGCAGTGATCGAGCCTACCAGCCAAAACTTGCTGGTTTATAGTGAGGATTTTTCCGGCTCAGGCTGGGTGATTGCAACATCAATGGGAGACATAAAGGATGGTTTAGCTTCTTGGTTAAATAAGCCCTATATGCGTTATGATAACTTCACTTTTAGTGGCTCATTGTCGATTCTACAAAACATAACCGTCTCTTCCGGTCAGGCTGTAACTCTATCCGCGTATGTGTCTAACGAAACAACGCCCCGGTATTTAGCGTTTAATATGGGCAACGATTTCAGAGTCGTTGTTGACACCGAAAATGAAGTCATAAGCTCTAATCCCGCTGGCGTGAGTGCCGCGTTATTTGTACGAAAAACACTCAACGGACGCAGATTTTGTCTAACCGTGACGCTTCCGACGACTCAGAACAGGTTTGGGGTGTTTTTTAGAAAATCTAACAGCGTCGGCTACAACGACAACTGGATTCCAGGCGATGTCATTGCGCTGACAGCGATGCAGCTGGAAATTGGCGATAAGGCCACATCGTACATACCCACTCTCGATTCCAGCGTTACTAGGCAGTCAGATCAATTGTTCCGGATATCAGAGGGCCAATTTAGTCGACAGCAAGGCACCTTTTATGCTCAGTATTTAAAGCCACCCGGTGGTTTTGACTACATCCTCGGCTTGGGCACTGCTAATGATGAGGAAATAAACCTAGGGAATTCAAGCGCTAGATCCACTTTCATCAACTTAAGATCGGGTGGTGAATTTTCCAGCATCAACGCTGCTAGCTTGCAATCTCAAATCGGAGAGCTTGAGAAAGCTTTGTTTACGTATGTCTTCAACGGTACCTCCTATATATTCGAACTTTTTGTTAATGGTGGTTTTGCTGGTACTGGTGAGTTGACTCGTTTGCCTGCCGGGTTCGAAAACAATATTGCAATAGGACGACGCCGGGCTAATTTCAACGACCTCCATGCAAATACGAACATTTTCGGATTTTTTTATATTCCTTTGCAATTGTCACGTGCCGAAGCGCAGGAGCTAACAACACTATGATCGACGCCATACTGCACCTGCGCGCTAATACTGAGCTGCCTGCCGACATCATCAGCGATAATGGCACGCCAGATCTCAGCGACCCCACCGCAATCAACGCAACAGGCGACCGCCTCCACTACGTGCGCCTACACATGGAGCAGCTAAACCAATGGCGCTCACACGCAACAGTGCTGGCTGAAACCCCATACACTGGCGTCGGTACCACTGACCGTCTGTATCAGCAAATCAAAGCAGACCCCGAGGCGCTAGCCCTCTACGAATCGGTCTACAACACAAGCCCGCGTGAAATCGACGACGGCGAAGGCGGCACCACAACGTACGTCCCGCCCTTCAAGTTCGGCATGCTCGCAGAGAGCATGATGCCCGTTCCTGAGTCTGTAACAAGCAGGCAAGGCATGGAGCAGCTAATCCGCAGTGGGCTGGACGAACAAGTCGATGACGCTATCAACGGCATCACCGACATAGTAGAGCGCAAACTGGCCCGGAACTGGCTAGACAAAGCCAGCATCTGGGAGCGCAACAACCCCCAATTGCTAGCCATCGGCAACGCGCTAGGGCTATCAACAGAAGACGTCGACAGCCTCTTTATTCAAGCAGCGACGTTGTAGATCAGTAGAAGAGGAGTGACCACCCCAGGTGCGGGAACACCTTGGGTAGCCACCAACAAGCAGATCAAGCCTGCAAGTCGGCCAAGACTCCCCTGCCTCGCGAGGCACGGGCAGTCTAAGCCAAACGTTAGAACGTTAGAAGGCTTGACATGGTGTTAATAGAAATCCGTTGTAAGCAGTGCAACCGCAAGCTGGCCAACGTCAGCGACTATCAGTTCATCGAAATAAAGTGCCCACGTTGTAGGCACTTAAACCAGCAGAGAGCCACGAGCTCCAAACCCTTAAAGGAGACGCCTCGTGGCTACCCCAATCATTCCCTGGATGGGCGGCAAGCGCCGCCTCGCTGACCGTATCTTCCCACTAATGCCACCGCACCAGTGCTACGTAGAGCCCTTCGCAGGAGGGGCCGCGCTGTTCTTCCTGCGCCCCTCCCCTGCAGACGTCGAGGTGCTAAACGACGTCAACGGCGACCTCGTGAACCTCTATCGTGTAGTACAAAACCACCTTGAAGAATTCGTCAGGCAATTTAAGTGGGCGCTCTCGAGCCGTCAGGTGTTCGAGTGGCTGAAGATGACACGCCCGGAAACACTCACGGACATCCAAAGAGCCGCCCGATTCTACTACTTACAACAGAACGCCTTTGGTGCTCGCATCGAAGGCCAGACGTTTGGCACCGCCACCACCACCCCACCAGGGCTAAACCTGCTGCGCCTGGAGGAGTCACTGTCCGCGGCACACCTGCGCTTAGCCAGCACGTTCATCGAACACCTAAGCTGGCAAGACTGCATCGAGCGATACGATCGACCGCACACGCTGTTCTATATGGACCCGCCCTACTGGCAGACAGAAGGATATGGGGTACCCTTTGGCATAGAGCAGTACGAGGAAATGGCGAGCATGCTGGCAAAGCTGAAAGGCAAGGCCATCATCAGCCTCAACGACCACCCAGACATCCGCCGGATCTTCGCGGACTACCACATCGAAACCACCGACATCCGCTACACCGTCGGCGGCGGCAAAGGCTCAGACGCCAAAGAGGTGCTGATCTTCAGCTGGGATGTGGATGCCGAACCGGCTGGCTTGTTTTAAGTGCCAAAGGAAACGCAAAGGAGGGGGTGAGTCTGGCTAGATCGTTGTGCCAAATGCGGCGCGAGGAAGTGCCAAATGCGGCGCGCGCTTACACCAAGCGCTACACCAGTACCGTCTAAAAGACCGCTTCTGCCCGAAGACAGCTAAACAAAAAAAGCCCACGATTTCTCGTAGGCCCTTTTTCACAAAAATTCTGGCGCGCCCGGCAGGAATTGAACCTGCGACCTTCGGCTTCGGAGGCCGACACTCTATCCAACTGAGCTACGGGCGCTTTGGGTGCGTATCGTACCCGTGTGGGGGCGTGGTGTCCAGCCGCTTGGCGGTTTTCGGCGCGTAGATGATTGACCGTTTTCCCCGTGGTGGTGCATGCTCTGGGGGCACTTTTGCACCTCGCACCTACCCTGATCCGTTTGGGAACATAATAAATGAAAACATTTGCACGTAGTACGCTGGCACTGGGCATCTCACTGGCGCTGGTCGGCGCCGCGAACGCCAACGAATTTGCCGACATGAACCCCGTGACCCTTCGCCTGGCCCACGTGGTGAACGAGCAGGATGGCTTCCATATTGCCGCCACCAAGTTCGAAGAGCTGGTGGAAGAGCGCACCGAAGGCAAGGTGAACATCGAGATCTTCCCCAACGCCTCGCTGGGCGATGAGCGCACGCTGCTGGAGGGCATGCAGATCGGCACCGTGGACATGGGCGTGATCACCAACGGGCCGGTGGCCAATTTCGTGGAAGAGATGGCGGTCTTCGAACTGCCCTTCCTGTTCCCCACTCCCGAAGCCGCCTATGGCGTGCTGGATGGCCCTATTGGCCAGGAGCTGCTGGACAAGCTGGCCGACGTGAACCTGAAAGGCCTGGCCTACGCCGAGCGCGGCTTCCGCAACCTGACCAACAGCGAGCGCGCCGTGAACTCGCCGGAAGACCTGGATGGCCTGCGCATTCGCGTGATGGAAAACCCGGTGTACACCGATACCTTCCGCGAGCTGGGGGCCAACGCCATCCCGATGGCCTGGACCGAAGCGCTCACCGCCATGCAGCAGGGCACCATCGACGGCCAGGAAAACCCGGTGAACGTGATTCACTCGTTCAAGCTGGATGAAACCCAGAACTACATGACCCTCTCACGCCACACCTACGCCCCGGCGATTTTCGTGATGGGCATGCCCGCCTGGAACCAGCTGCCGGAAGCCGCCCAGGACGTCATCCGCCAGGCCGCCCAGGAAGCCGCCGAGCATGAGCGTCAGGTGAACGCCGATATGGAAGCCGAACAGCTGGCCGCCCTGCGCGAAGCGGGCATGGAAATCAACGACTCCCCCGATATGGAAGCCTTCCAGGCCGCCGTTGCGCCAGTGTATGAGAAGTACGGCCAGCAGTTCGGTGATTACCTGCCGCGCATTCAGGAGGCGCTGAATCAGTGATGCCCTTTGCACAGCCTCTTTTGACGCTGCTGCAACGCATTGAACGCGGGCTGGATGCCATCATCCAGCCCGTCGTGTTTGCGGGCATGGCAGCTTTGATCGGTGTGATCACGCTACAAATCGTGTCACGGGTGTTTTTCAGTGCCGTGGGCTGGACCGAAGAGGTCGCGCGGTTTCTGCTGGTATGGATCACCTTTCTCGCGGGCACGCTGGCCTTCCAGCGTGGGCGGCACATTGCGGTCACCTTTGCGGTGGATGCCCTGCCCCTGCCGCTGCGCAAGCTGGCCAGGTTGGCCGCGCTGGCCATCGTGCTGGCCTTCATGGTCACGCTAGTGGTCATCGGCCATCGCTACATGCAGGTACAAAGCTTTCAGAAGTCGGCCGCGCTGCGTCTCTCGATGACCTACGTCTACGCCGTCATTCCGCTCTCGGCGGGCATCATGGCGTGGTATGCGCTGGTAGACATGATCGAGGTGCTGGTGCACGGGCAGCCCATCACCGCCCAGGAGGAAGTGCTATGACGCTGGTGCTGTTCGGGCTGTTCTTCCTGTTCATGCTGCTGGGCATACCCATTGCCTTTGCCATTGGCGCCAGCACGCTCTACGCCCTGCATCAGTCGGGGGTGCCGCTGATGGTGGTCACCCAGCAGATGTTCCAGGGCATCAACTCGTTCGCCCTGGTGGCCATTCCCATGTTTATCCTGGCCGGTGATTTGATGGCCCAGGGCAAGGTCAGCGAGCGGCTGGTGAGCTTTGCCGATTCGCTGGTGGGCTTCATGCGCGGCGGGCTCTCGGTGGTCTCGGTGATGGCAGGCATGTTCTTCGCGGCCATTTCCGGCTCGGGGGCGGCCACCACGGCGGCGGTGGGGTCTAGCCTGGTGCCGGAGCTGAAGCGCAAGGGCTACGACCCCGCCTCGGCGGCCAGCCTGATCGCCGCCAGCGGCACCATCGGCGTGGTGATCCCGCCTTCGGTGCCGATGATCATCTACGCGGTGATTGCCCAGCAGTCGGTCTCCAAGCTGTTCCTGAACGGCTTCTTGCCGGGGCTGGCCATGGGCCTGGCGCTGATGGCCATTGCCATCACCCAGGCGTACAAGCGCCAGTACCCGAAAGGCACGCCGCTCTCGCTGGCCACCATTTGGCGCACGTTGAAATCGGCCAGCTGGGGGCTGATGACGCCGGTGATCATTCTGGGGGGTATCTTCTCGGGGATTTTCACACCGTCGGAAGCGGCGGTGGTGGCGGTGAACTACGCGCTGCTGGTGTCGCTGTTCGTGTACCGGGACTTGACCCTGCCCCAGGTGTACAAGCTGTTGATCCGCTCGGCGATGACCACCGCCGTGATCATGCTGGTAATTGCCATGTCGGCGGTGCTGAGCTGGACGCTCTCCAGCTGGCAGGTGCCCGGTGCGATTGCCCAGTCGGTGCTGTCGCTCTCCACCAACCCCTACGTGATCATGCTGCTGGTGGTGGCGGTGATTCTGCTGACCGGGGTGTTCATCGAGACGGCCAGCGCCTTGATCATCCTAACCCCAGTGCTGCTGCCGCTGGTGCTGCAGCTGGGCATCGACCCGATCCACTTCGGGCTGATCATCGTGGTGGGGCTCTCGATTGGCATGATTACCCCGCCCGTGGCCATCAACCTTTACGTGGCCTCGTCGGTGACTCAGCTGCCGCTGGAACGCATTACGCAAGCCATCCTGCCGTACCTGCTAGGGCTGATCGGCGTTCTGCTGCTGGTGGTTTACGTGCCCATCCTGCTGGGCTGGTCGGGCCACTGAACCGACGCCTCGGCCTCTATCACCTCGCGGGCGGTGACTTTTCACCGCTCGCGGGGTATGCGTCAGAGGCTTAGCCCTCTTCTGCCAGATTACGCCCTGGCGTGCCTGCCTCGAACGCCAGCACGTTCTCGAACGCGTCGCCAAAGTAGAGCTCGTAGCTGTCTTTCTCCACGTAGCCCAGGTGGGGCGTGGCCAGGAAGTTGGGCAGCGCCAGCAGCGGATGCTCGGTCACCGGCTCTTCGTCGAACACGTCCACGGCGGCCATGCCGGGGCGGCCAGCCTTCAGCGCCGCTTCCAGTGCGCCCGCTTCGATCAGCGGGGCGCGGCTGGTATTCACCAGCACGGCGGTCGGCTTCATGCTGGCCAGGTTGGCGGCGGTGACGATCCCGCGGGTTTCCGGGTTCAGGCGCAGGTGCAGACTCAGCACATCGCTGCGTTCGAAGAATGCTTCCTGCGAGGTAGCGACTTCCAACCCCGCCTCGGCGGCCCGCTGGCGGGTGCCCTCGCGGCCCCATACCAGCACGTTCATTTCGAACGCCTGGCCGTAGCGGGCCACCAGTTGGCCAATCTTGCCGTAGCCAAACACGCCCAGGGTGCGCCCTTTCAGGCCCATGCCCAGCGTGCGCTGCCAGCGGCCTGCCTTAAGGTTGGCCACCTCGTCGGGAATGCGCCGCATGGCCGAGAGCACCAGCCCCCAGGTAAGCTCCGCTGCGGCGTAGGGCGAGCCGGTGCCTGCCAGCACCATCACGCCGTGCGCTCGGCAGGCGGCCATATCCACGTGGGCCGCGCCGCCGCCGGTTTGGCTGATCAGCTTGAGCTTGGGCAGCCGCGCCAGCAGGGACGCGGTGATCGGCGTGCGCTCACGAATCAGCACTAGCGCGTCGGCCTCCTTGAAGCGCTCGACCAGCGCATCCTCATCGGTGACGGTGTCGTTGTAAATCGTCACCTGGTGGCCCGCCAGTTTGGCGAAGGCATCCAGGTCGCGTACACAATCCTGGTAATCATCGGGAATGACAATGTTCATCAAAGCGGCTCCTTGCTTGCTGCCTGCTTTAGGGAAGTGCCCTGTTTCACGGCATGGCTAACATAACGCTGTCAGGCAGATACCTCTCGCTCGTACCTTACGTTCATACCTCACGCTCATACCTCAAGGTCAGCGCCCTGCCCACCTGGGCGCTGAGGGCCTGCCCGCTCGTCAACAATAAACGGAATCAGGAAGCCGCCCAAGGACATTTTCGTGGCGGCATTCGAGGTCATGCTGCCGACATACCATGACTCCACAGGCACGGGGTTGTTGGATTTATTCCGCCTCCGGCGGCACGAGGTCGCTGGGCACCTCGATACCGATCTCGCGGTAGTAGCGCAGCGAACCGGCGTGCAGCGGCGTGGTGGTGTTCTCCACCGATATCTCCGGCGTCATCCCACGGGCAGGGGCGAACGTCTCGCCCAGCCGCTCGATGTTCTCCCAGTAGGCGCGGGTGAATGCGTAGCCTGCCTCTTCAGAGAGTTCATGGGTGGCGGCGATACCGATGTAGGTGCCGAGCGTGGTGGCGGCGGGCATGTCTCGATAGGCGTTTTCAGGAATCTCGGTGGCAGACAGGAAGGGCAACGTCTCGGTGACGGTGGACACCTGCTCCTCGCTCATCGAGAGCACCCGCAGCGGGCGCGCGGAGTGCACTTCGGTGAACGCCGGGATAGGCGGAATGCCGTTGTAGCTGAAGCCGACGATGCGCCCATCCACCACGGCATCGGCGGCGTCCGACATGCTCATGCGCTGGAAGTCAGGCGAGATTCCCAGCGCATCGAACACCAGCTCGGTGATGTACTCGCCGCCCCCACCGATGCTGCTGGGGTTGAAGCGTGCGCCCTCCAGGTCCTCGAAGGTCTCGATGCCACTGTCCTGGCGCACGGCCCAGTGCATGGTGGAAGGTGCCACCCACAGCACGATGCGCATCTGCTCGATGGCGTCGTTCTCGTAGCGGCCCTCACCGTTGTAGGCCTCGTAGGCGCCCGGGGCGTCAATCAACCCCAGGTCAATCTCGCCACGGCTCAGGCGGATGGCGTTCTCCCTGGAGCCGCCGGTTTCGCGCACCGAGACTTCCAGCGGTGAATCGCCGCTCACCAGCCGCGAGAGTTCCGAAAAGCCGAAGTACCAGCCAGAAGCGGCCGGTGCCACGCCGATGCCAAGGGCCTCGTTGGCCACGGCCTGGGTAGCCACACCCGAGGCGACACCGGCGGTCAGCACCGCCGTGGTCAGCGGGGCGAGCAGCCGTTTGGGGGATAGCGTCATGGCAGTTCTCCATACTCGGTTATTGTTGTCGTTCGCCCGGTGGCGGCCGGGTCGTCGGAACACGGCCTCAGCGGCCGTTCTGCTCCTCTCGCCAGGCGGCCAACACCTCGCGGGCGGTGCGCAGCCCGTCGATGGCCGCCGGAAAGCCGCAGTAGGGCACGCACTGCAGCAGCACCTCGCGAATCTCCTCCTCGGTGCAGCCGTTGTTCAGCGCGCCACGCAGGTGCACCTTGAGTTCGTGGGGGCGGTTCAATGCCACCAGCATGCCGATGTTGATCAGGCTGCGGGTGGGCCGTGCAAGGCCCGGGCGGTTCCAGATGTCGTTCCAGCAGTTGCGGGTCACCAGCTCCTGCATGGGCCAGCTGAACTCATCCACCTGGGAGAGGGCGGCATCCACGTAGGCATCGCCCAGCACTTCGCGGCGGGTGGCCAGGCCGTTCGGGTCCAGTGTGTCCTGTCGATCACTCATCAGGCGGGCTCCTTGTGGGTGGGGGGCGTCAGAGCTACCTCTGAGCGCTGATTTTTAAGGTACTGCCAAACGAACAACCCTCCGATCACGGCAATACCCGCCACGTCGGTGATCAGTTGTCCGCTGATCAGCATCAACGCGGCCGCAAGCAGCAGGCCGCGTTCCAGCCAGGAACAGGGGCGCAGGAAGTAGCCGATGGTGGAGGCCGCCAGCGCCGTGATGCCGATCACCCCGGAGCCCACCGCCAGGGCAATCTCCAGCGCCGTGCCGTTGCCGAGCAGCGGCGGGTGGTAGATGAACATGTAGGGAATCAGGAAGCCGCCCAGCGAGATCTTGGTGGCGGTCAGCGCGGTGCGGAACCAGTGGGAACCCGCGATGGCGCCGCCGATATAGGCAGCCAGCGCCACCGGTGGCGTGACCCCGGAGAGAATCGCGAAATAGAGAATGAAGAGATGCGCCGAGAGGCTCGGCAGACCGGCTTCGATGAAGGCCCCTGCGACCACCGAGGCGGCCAGCATGTAAGCCGCCACGGTGGGCAGCCCCATACCGAGGATGATCGCCACCACCATGGCCAGCACCAGCGTCACCAGCACATCACCACCGCTGACCACCAGGATGACCGAGGAGACCTTCAGCCCCAGGCCGGTCAGGCTGATCACCGAAGCGATGATGGCCACGCTGCCGATGATGACCGCGATCATGGCAGCGGTCATGGCGCCCGCTTCCAGCGCTGCGGGCAGCGACTTGAGGCGCTCCACGAAGGTGCCCGGGCTGCGCCAGGAGAACAGGTAAAGCGCCATGGCGGTGAAGTAGGCGGCCACCGCCGCCGTGGTGGGGGTATAGCGCATCACCAGCAGGGTGATCAGCACGATCAGAGGAATCAACAAGGTCTCGATGTTGAACAGACCCTCGCGCAGGCTGGGGCGCTGGGACTTGGGAATCGGCGACAGGCCCAGGCGCTTGGCCTCGAAGTGCACACTCATCCAGATAGCGAGATAAAAGAGCAGCGCGGGAATGAGGGCGGCGCTGATGATGGCGAGGTAGCTGGTTGAGATGACGTCGGCCATGACGAAGGCGGCGGCCCCCATGATGGGCGGGAGTATCTGGCCACCGGTAGAAGCAGATGCCTCGGTGGCCGCCGCAAAGCGCGGGCTGTAGCCGTTCTTTTTCATCATCGGGATGGTGAACACCCCGGTGGTGGCCACGTTGGCAGCGGTACTGCCGCTGATACTGCCGAACATGGCGCTGCACAGGGTGGCGGCCTTGGCGGGGCCGCCCGAGAGGCGACCGGTGGCGGCGTTGGCCAGGCGCATGAAGCTGTCGCCGCCGCCGGTGGTCACCAGCAGGGCACCGAACATGATGAACACGACGATCACCGTGGACGAGGTGCGCATCAGGCTACCGTAGACGCCGGTAGGGCTCAGGTAGAAGGTCGCTACCAGGTCATCCCAGCGGAAGCCGCCATGCCCCCAAACGCCCGGCAGGTGCTGGCCGAAGGCGGCATAGGAGAGCGCGATGAGTACAAGGATGGGGAAAGCAAGGCCGATGGCTCGGCGGCAGGCTTCCAGCAGCAGCAGGATGGCCGAGACACCAAAAATGATATCCAGTTGGGTGGGCATCAAATAGCCCAGTTGATAGATGATTCGGTCAAAGTGGATCACGTAATAGATGCTGACCACCGCGCCGAGGATGATCGGCACCAGGTCGTACCAGGGAATGCGGTTGGCATCGCGGCTACGGCAGCTGTAGGCCAGAAAAATCAGCGGCAGAGCGAACAGCAAGTGGATCGCGTTCTGGGTGTTCATGGGGCCGGTGAGGGCCGTATAGAGATGAAACAGCGCCATGGAGACTGCCGCCAGGCGCGTGACCATGAACCAGAAGCCGGACAGCTGACGCTTGCCCGAGTCCTCCGAATATTTCTCAACGACGTTGGGGTTTGCAGGGGTGTCCATTGGAATAGCTCCCGCACCGCAGCACGATAGGATGGCGGCGCGTCAGGATAAGGGCATCAGAGGCTTCTGCGGGCGATGGGCCCGCAGAAGTAAAGGGTTACTGCGCTTCAGGAGGGATGATTTCCTCGGGGATATCGAGCGCCAGGTCGTCCCGGTAATAGCGCAGAGCACCGGCATGCAGCGGGAACGTCGCGTTGTCGATCACGACCTGCGGCGTTACCCCTTGGGCGGGCTGGAAGGAGTTGGCAACCTGCTCGTGGTTCTCCCAGTAAGCCTTGGTGATTTCATAGACCGAGTCTTCACTCAGGCTGGCGTTAGCGGCCACGCCCATGTAGATGCCTAGCGATGTGGTATCCGGCATGCCGCGATAGGTGTCGGCAGGAATCACGGTGCTGGCCAGGAAGGGCAGCTCTTCGGTGACCGCCTCGACCTGCTCGTCCGTCAGCGACAGCAGGCGCAGCGTGCGAGAGGAGTGCACTTCGGTGAAGGCGGGAATGGGCGGCACGCCGTTGTAACTGAAGCCGACCAGGCGTCCGTCGATCACACCTTCGGCGGCATCATCGATACGCATGCGCTGGAAGTCGGGTTTTATGTTCAGGATGTCGAACACCAGCTCGGTGATGTACTCGCCGCCGCCGCCGATGCTGCTAGGGTTGAAGCGCGCCCCGTCGAGGCCTTCGAAACTCTCGATGCCGGAGTCTTCGCGCACTGCCCAGTGCATGGTAGAGGGGGCAATCCAGTAGATCAGGCGGGCGTCGGGGTTGGGCGTATCTTCGAAGCGGCCGGTGCCGTTGTACATCTCGTAGCCTACCAGCGCTTCGGTGAAGGCCAGGTCAAGCTCGCCACGGGTCAGGCGGATGGCGTTCTCGCGGGTGCCGCCTGTTTCACGCACGGTGATTTCGTAGTCCGTGTTGGCGCTGATCACCCGAGCGCCTTCGGAGATGCCGAAGAACCAGCCGGTCCCCGTGGGCACCGCGCCAATGTTGAGCGACGTATTGGCCTGGGCAGTGGCGGCAGTCAGTGCGCCTACGGCAAGCAGGGAAGCGGGAAGCAAGTGGCGTAAGGTTAGCGTCGTCATTGTTATATCCTCGAAGCGTCGGGAAGCATGTTGTGCTGTTATGTGCTGCGAAAGGCTCAGGGCCTCTCCCGATAACCAGTTAAGCAAGGGGATCGCTTAGTGGTGCTTAAAGTGATAACGCCAAAGCGACAGGCTGTATATTGGTGATTGATGAACCTGCCTTCTCCAAACGCGAAAGCAGAGCCATGGTGTCATGACTCAGGCGGGGCCGATGCGGCGCTGGCCGACTGAATCAGATGTTCCACCAGCACGCGGGCCGCCATGGAAAGCCGCTCCATATCCTTCACGTAAATGCGCAGCTTGCGCCGCGCCCAGGCATCCTGAATCGACAGCACCTTGACATTGAGACCGTCCACGTACTGGCGAATGGCCCCTCGGGGCAGCACGCCCACTCCCAGCCCCGCCTGCACCATCAGGCAGAGAGCATCGTAGCTGGTGACCTGAATACGAATCCGCAGGGTCTTGTTGGCCATGCTGGCCGCCCGCATGATTTCCAGGTTGATGGCACTGGCGGTATGCAGGCCCACGTGGGGGTAGTCCAGGCATTCACGGAACTGCACGCTCTCCCGCAGAGCCAGCGGATGCTGCTGCGGCACCACCAGCACCAAGTCATCCACATGGTAGGGAAACTCCATCAGCTCGTAGCCGTGGATCAGCTGCGCGCAGACGCCAATGTCGGCGTTATTGTTCATCACTTCCCGGGTGATGATGGGGCTGACCTTCTCTTCGAGCTGAACGCCAATGTCCGGGTGCTGTTCGAAGAAGGCGCGCATTTCGTGGGGCAGGTATTGGGTAATGGCCGACATGTTGGCGAAGACCCGTACCAGGCCCCGGTGGCCGCTGGCGTAGTCGCGCATCTGCAGGTCGAGGTCTTCGAGGTTGTGCAGCACGCCGCGCGACAGGTTCAGCAGCGCACTGCCTGCGGGCGTCAGTTCGATCCCGCGATTGTTGCGCTTGAGCAGCGGCGTATTGAAGTACCCTTCCAACTCGCTGAGCCGCTTGCTGACCGCCGACGTGGCCATGAACGAGGCGTCGGCCGCCCCGCTGATGGTACCCAGCTCCGCGACCTTGACGAACAGCCTGAGTGACGTGGGGTCGAGCTTCATGTCAGCTGCCGTGCCAGATCGAGGAAGTCCTCGGCCACCAGGTCGAAGCAGGGGTCGATGCTCAGGTCTGGCGTGGCCGTGGGGCCAAACTCCAGCGGGCGCTTCACGAACGCCGTGCGCATGCCTTCCCGGTGGGCGGCCTGCAGATCGTCCTGGTGGGCGGCCACCATCAGAATCTGCGAGGGTTTCAGGTCGAGGAGATTGGCCGCCATGTGGTACACCTCGGGGTCACGCTTGTAGTGCCCGGCCAGCTCGGAGGAGAGCACGCAGTCCCAGGGTAGCCCCGCGTGGCGGGCCATGTTCACCAGCAGCGACACGTTGCCGTTGGAGAGCGTGGCCAGGGTGAAGCGCTGCTTTAGCGTCTGCAGCCCTGCGACGCTGTCCGGCCAGGGCGTGAGGCGATGCCATACGCGGTTCAGGTGCTGCTTGTCGGCCTCGCTCAGCTGGTCGGCCACGCCGAACTCTTCCAGCAGGGTATCCAGCGTCATGCGGTGCAGCGCATCCAGCTTGGTCCAGGGCAGCTCCCCCTGGCGTACGCGGTTCATGGCCGGGGCATAGCCTGCCCGCCAGCGGTCGGCAAACGCCGGCCAGTCGATGGCCAGGCCCTTGGCGGCGTTGAGCTGTTCGCCTTCGCGGATGACGCTGCCGCGCCAGTCCACCACGGTGCCAAACACATCGAAAGTGAGCGCCTTGATGTCATCAACGAAATCAGTGGTCATGGGGTGTCTCCTGAGGGGATAGCAGATGGTCGACCAGATGACGCGCCACCACCGGAAGGCTCGCGTGATGGCGCATGCCAATCACCAGCTCCCGGGTAGCCCATTCGTCGGCCAGCGGAATCATGCGTAGCTTGAGGTCTTTCAGGTCTCGATAGAGCGTGCGCTGGGGCAGTACCCCCACGCCCAGGCCGTAGTGAATCATGCGGCAGATGGCATCGAAGCTGCGTACCTGTATGCGCATGCGCAGGTTTCTACCGGCCTGACTGGCCTGTTCATGCAGCAGCGATTGCAGCGAGGCGTCCTGCTGCAGCCCCACGAAATCGTACTCCGCCGCCTGGTGCAAATAGAGCTTGTCGTGCTCCGCCAGCGGGTGGTCCTGCGGGGTGACCAGCACCAGTTGGTCCCGCCGATAGGGGCGCACCTCCAGCTCATCGGCGGCCACGTGGCTGGCAAAGATGCCGATATCGGCCACGCCGTCGCGCACCGCCGCAATCGCTTCACTGCTGGTGCGCTCCTGCAGGTCGATCTTGATCTGCGGGTACTCCCGGGCAAAGGCGCTGAGGTCCTGGGGCAGAAAAGCAATGATCGCCGAGGTATTGGAATGAATGCGCACGTGCCCCCGCACGCCTTCGCCGTACTCGCTCAGCTCGGCCTGCAGCCGGGCCACATCTTCCAGAATACGCCGGGCGTGGTGCAGAAAGGCCCTGCCAGCGGGGGTCAGCTCCACGCCGCGTGGCCGCCGATACAGAAGCTCGGTGCCCACCAGTGTTTCCAGGTCGCTGACCCGCTTGCTGACCGCCGCCAGCGCCAGGTGCTCACGCTCCGCCGCAGCGGTCAGGCGCCCTTCGTCGGCAATCGCGACGAACAGTCTGAGCGTGACAAAATCGAATCGCAGCATGGCATTACCTGGTCAGTGGTTGGAAAAAAGGTACCGCGCGTCGCCTCAGGGTTCGCCAGTGACGAACGCCCGTTTCCTGATTGCCTAATTGTGATGCTCGGCAGGCTCGCAGATGCTTGATGGACAACAACAGTCGAGTCTGCATCCAGACTCGCTTGCTCGCTCAAGCGTTACCAGGAGTCTCTATTATGACGACGCGACAGCTTCCTCTCGATGGACTTAAAGTCGTAGAGCTTGGCCAGCTCATCGCCGGTCCGTTTGCCACCAAGCTGCTGGGGGAGTTCGGGGCGGACGTGATCAAGATCGAGCCTCCCGGCACCGGCGACCCCCTTCGCAAATGGCGTATTCTCGAAGAGGGCACCTCGCTGTGGTGGCACGTCCAGAGCCGTACCAAGCGTTCGGTGACGCTGGACCTGCGCAGTGAACAGGGCCAGGAGGTAGTGCGCCGCCTGGCCGCCGAAGCCGATGTGATCGTCGAGAATTTTCGCCCCGGCACGCTGGAAAGCTGGGGGCTGGGCTACGACACGCTGGCCGCCCGGAACCCGGGCTTGATCATGGTGCGGGTTTCCGGCTTTGGCCAAACCGGCCCCTACCGCAACAAGCCAGGCTTTGGGGTGATTGGCGAAGCCATGGGCGGGCTGCGCTACTTGACCGGCCACCCCGGCGAGCCTTCGGTGCGGGTGGGGGTCAGCATCGGCGACTCGCTCTCGGCGCTCTACGCGGTGATCGGCACTCTGTTGGCCCTGCAGGAACGTCAGCGCAGCGGCCTGGGGCAAGAGATCGATGTGGCCCTTTACGAATCCGTGTTTGCCATGATGGAGAGCCTGCTGCCGGAGTTCGATGCCACCGGCCAGGTGCGGGAACCCAGCGGCAGCGCGCTGCCCGGTATTACGCCCTCTAACGCCTACCGCACCTGCGAAGGCGAATACGTGCTGATTGCCGGTAATGGCGACAGCATCTTCAAGCGCTTGATGGGTGTGATTGGCCGTGAGGATCTCGCCAACCACCCCGCCATGGCCCACAACGATGGCCGCAGCCAGCACGCCAGCGATATCGATGCGGCCATCGAAGCCTGGACCCAGACCCGCCGCCGCGACGATATTCTCAGCGCCCTGGACGACGCCCGCGTACCGGCAGGCTTCCCCTACACCGCCGCCGATATCGCCAACGACCCCCACTACCTTGCCCGGGAGATGATCCAGAACGTCACCCGCGCCGATGGCCGCCCACTCAAGGTGCCGGGCGTGCTGCCTAAGCTGAGCGCCACCCCCGGCAGGCTGGGGCAAGGCGGGCCGACGCTGGGCGCCCACACCGATGACGTATTGGAAGAGCTGGGCATCGATGCCGCCACCCGCGACAAGCTGCGCCAAGCGGGCATCATCTAACCGGAGACCCCCATGACCACCCTGCAAATCAACGAAGTGGCACCCCGCGATGGCTTTCAGAGCGAAGAACGCTTTATCCCCACCGAGCAGAAAATCGCGCTGATTGATGCGTTAACGACCACCGGCATTGCCCGTATCGAAGCGACCTCGTTTGTCTCTCCCAAAGCCATTCCCAACCTGCGCGATGCCGCCGACGTGGTGAATGCCATTCAGCGCCGCGACGGCGTGGAGGTCACCGTGCTGGTGCCCAACGTCAAGGGAGCCGAGCGGGCGCTGGCCTGCGGCGTGGATGAAATCAACCTGGTGATGTCGGCCAGTGACGCCCATGGCCGCGCCAACCTGCGCATGACGCCAGAAGCGTCGCTCGAACAGTTCGCCTCGATCATTCAGCTGGCACAGGGGAGCGGCGTGTTCATCAATGCCTCGCTCTCCACCACCTTTGGCTGCCCCTTCGAAGGCAAGGTGCCCGAAGCCCGCGTGCTCACCCTGATCGAACAGCAGCTGGCGCTAGGCGTGGAAGGCATCACGCTGTGCGATACCACCGGCGTGGCCAACCCCGCCCAGGTCGGTGCGCTGTGCCGCCAGGTGCTGGAGCGTTTTCCCGGCGTGCCGTTCACGCTGCATTTCCACAACACCCGGGGCATGGGGCTGGCCAATGCCCTGGCGGCGTGGCAAGCGGGCATCCTGCGGTTCGATGCCTCGCTGGGTGGCCTGGGCGGCTGCCCGTTTGCCCCCGGCGCCACGGGCAATGTCTGCACCGAAGACCTGGTGCACATGTTCGAGCAGATGGGCGTTGCCACCGGTATCAACCTGCCCGCGTTACTGGATATTTCCGCCACCTTGCCAGCGCTGATCGGCCACGACACGCCCGGCCAGGTGGTGAAAGCCGGCAGCGCGGACCGCTGCTACGCCCTGCCCTGAACACGTTTTCTCCCGAATCCTCTGTGCCATCGATAACAACGACAACCTGGTGAATGACCATGACCGCATCCTCCCCTGTTCCGCCGTCAAACCTTGCCCAGCAGTTGCTTCAACGTCACTTGGTCAGCGGCGAGTTGACCCCTGGCAGTGAAATCGCCCTGCGCATCAACCAGGCCCTGCTGCAGGACGTGCTGGGCACGCTGGTGATGCTGGAGCTGGAAGCCATGGGGCTCGACCGTGTACACACCGAGCCCAGCGTACAGTACATCGACCACGGCCTCGTCCAGGCCGACAACCTGAACGCCGAAACCTACCTGTTTCTGAAAAGTGCCTGCGAACGCTTTGGCGTGTGGTACTCCGGCCCCGGTAACGGCATCAGCCATCCGGTGCACATGGAAAACTTCGGTGTGCCCGGCGAGTCCATCGTCGGTTGCGACAGCCACACCACGGCGGCGGGTGCCCTCGGCATGCTGGCGATTGGTGCGGGCGGCATCGAAGTGGCCATGGCCATGGCAGGCGAGCCTCTGTACATCACCATGCCGAAGATTTGGGGCATCAAGCTGGAAGGCCAGCTGCCCGACTGGGTCTCGGCGAAAGATATCGTACTGGAGCTGCTGCGCCGCCACGGCGTGGCGGGCGGCAAGAACACCATCATCGAGTATTACGGGCCAGGGCTTGCCCACCTTTCCGCCATGGACCGCCATGTGCTGGCCAACATGGGCACCGAGATGGGAGCCACGGCCACGGTGTTCCCCAGCGATGACGAGACTCGGCGCTTTTTGGCCTCCCGAGGCCGAGAAGCCGACTGGACCCCGCTGGCTGCCGAGCCCGGCTGCCACTACGACCTGCACGAGACGCTCGACCTCAGCCAGCTGGAACCCATGATTGCGCGGCCCTCCAGCCCGGATAACGTCGTCACCGTGCGCGAGGCGGCGGGCCAGCCGCTGCATCAGGCGTACATCGGCTCGTCGGGCAACCCCGGCTTTCGCGATTTTGCCGTGGTAGCCGAGATCGTGCGCGGCAAGCAGGTGGCCGACGGCGTTTCGCTGGATATCAACCCCTCTTCCCGCCAGGTGCTGACCTCGCTCATCGAGCAAGGCTACCTGGCCGACCTGGTCGCCAGCGGCGCACGGCTGCACCAGGCGGGCTGTAATGGCTGTATCGGGATGGGACAAGCGCCCGCCGTCGGGCTCAACAGCTTGCGTACCGTGCCGCGCAATTTTCCCGGGCGCTCCGGTACGCGGGAAGACAGCGTGTTTTTGTGCAGCCCGGAAACCGCCGCCGCCTCAGCGGTGGCCGGGGTGATCACCGACCCACGCACCCTCGACATGCCCTACCCCCGCCCCCAGGAGCCCGCCCGAATCGAGGTGAACCGCGCCCTGTTCAACGCGCCGCTGCCTCCCCATGAAGCAAAGCTGAAAGCGCTACAGAAGACCGACAACACACCGGCCCTGCCAGAGCTCGCTCCATTGCCGGACCGCCTGGAAGTGCCGGTACTTCTGGTCACGGGCGACAATATCTCCACCGATGACATCATGCCTGCCGGGCAGCGAGTGCTCCCCTACTGGAGCAGCGTGTATGCCTCGGCCCCCTTCACCTTCGAGGCGGTCGACCCGCACTACGCCGAGCGCGCAGAAAGCACTCGCACCCAGGGTGGGCACGCGATCATCGGAGGAACGAATTACGGCCAGGGCTCCAGTCGCGAGAATGCCGCGCTGGTGCCGCGCTATTTGGGGCTACAGGTGGTGGTCGCGAAGAGTTTTGCGCGGATTCACTGGCAAAATCTGATCTGCTTTGGTGCCCTGCCCCTCACCTTTACCCACGAGGAAGACAGCGCCCGGCTAACCCAGGGCGACTGCCTGGTGATCGAGGGGCTCTACGCGCAGCTGGAACGCGGGGACACGCTGACCGCGCATATCCCCGGCAAGGGCGAGCTGACGCTGCATCATGGGCTCAGCCCCCGCCAGCGGGAGCTGATAGCGCAAGGTGGCGTGATCAACCACCTGCGCCAGCGTCACGCCTAGAACTCTTCCCAGTCGTCTGCGCCCTGTGCGGCAGACGACGGCTTGGCGGCCAGTGCTGGGCGCTTGAGTTCCTGGGCTGCCCCCGTGCCGTTGGCGGGCAACGCTTGGCGCGCCCCGCTGCGTGACGGCACCGAGGCGCTGTCTTCTCCCAGCACGAACGAGTTGATCAGCTCGTTCAAATGCTCGGCGTGACGGCGCATATCCGCTGCGGCGGTGGTGGCCTCTTGCACCATGACGGCGTTTTGCTGCGTCATGGTGTCCATTTCGGCCACGGCGGTGTTGATCTGACCAATGCCACTGCTCTGCTCTTTGGCCCCCGCGCTGATTTCGCCGATCACGTCAGTGACCTTCGAGACGCTTTCGACGATGTCACGCATGGTGGCCCCTGCGCTGCGGACCAGCTCCGCACCGGTGTGGGTGTGCTGTACGGATGCATCGATCAGCTCGCGGATCTCTTTCGACGCGTTACTGGAGCGACTGGCCAGCGTGCGAACCTCCTGAGCCACCACCGCAAACCCACGACCGTGCTCCCCTGCGCGGGCAGCTTCGACCGAGGCATTAAGCGCCAGAATGTTGGTCTGGAAGGCAATCGCGTCGATCATCGTGATGATGTCACTGATACGCGAGGCGGAGTCGTTGATATCGCGCATGGTACGCTCGACCTGCCCCATGGCCTCTTCGCCTTGGTGCGCCACTTCGGCGGTGGACTGCACTAACTTGTTGGCCTGCTGGGCATTATCGGCACTGTGGTTCACGGTGGACGTGATCTCTTCCATGGAAGCCGAGGTTTCTTGCAAGTTGGCCGCTGCCTGCTCGGTGCGCGTCGCCAGTTCTTCCGAGCTATGGGAAATGTCGCCCGCCGAGTGGTAGACGCTTACGGTACTGCGACGTACATCGCGCAGGGTATCCTGCATGCGGCCAGCAAAGGCGTTGAACTGGACAGCGAGGTTCCCCACTTCGTCGTTGCTCTCTATGGTAAGACGACGGGTTAGGTCACCACGACCTTGTGCGATATCGGCCATAGCATCGGCGGTGCGTTTAACTGGTCCTACTAGACGACGTACAAAAAAGAACGTAAAGACGGCAATGAACGCAAACACGGCCGCACTGATCGCTATCGACATCCCAATAGAGCGACGTAATTTTTCCATAGCGTTGGCTTCAAATGCCGCAAGTGCTTGGTCAACATCGACAACGTATATACCTGCGCCGATCAGCCAATCCCATTTTTCGAGACGGTCCACGAAGGAGTGTTTGGGCTCGACGGCATTAGTACCTGGATAGTCCCATTCATAGCTATAAAAGCCACCACCGCTTTTGGCAACGTCGATAATTTCACGGATTAGGTAGGTACCATTAGGCGTTTGTGCATCGATCATGTTAGTGCCCTCCCTTTCAGGTGCGGGCGCGGTGACGATGTTGTTACCCTCGTAATCGTAAATAAAGATGTAGTTATTATCTTCAAAACGCATGGAGCGCACGATTTGAGCGACTTGCTGTTTTGCAGCTTCATCATTTGCACCGGCTTGCTCATATATCGGCGCAATGGCGGTCGTTGCCATTTGCACAATGTTCCGCACTGCAGTACGGCGCTCTTCGATGAGCATATCACGCTGTTGCGCCAGTGTTTCCCGGGTGTCCAACGTTCGCGTATAAGCATTAAACATCACCAGCAGTACCGTGATGAGAAGCAGCGGGATGAGTACAAGCATCAATACTTTGGTTTGAAGGCTTAGGCATAGCTTTTTTCTTGTCTTGTCAGAGCTCGTCATGAAGTTTTTCCGGTTGCTTTGAGGTCAGAGTTCTTATGGTTGTCATGGTTTTATCGGCAAAAGGTGCATCAGCTTGACCCCTATAGGCAACTTTCTCGCTTTATGAACAATAAATTAGCTTGCTCACCGCCTTTTCATAACATGGGTTAAGGTTATCAATCGCCTATCGGTTCACTGTAACGGAGTGGTGGCCAGGGATGGCCCGTTTTGGCGCGGTGCCAGCCACGAAACAACGCTGCCCAGCACCGGGTTTCCCGGGCTGGGCAGCTTGTTTATGTGTCTTTTATGCGTCGAGCGTCGTGAGCAGTTAGGTCGTGGCCACCTGCGGTCGGCGCTCCTCCAGCATGCCTTTATCAAGAATGAAGCGAATGATCTCTTCGAGGCCCACGCCATCGTAGAGATTGGTGAACACGAAGGGGCGCTCGCCGCGCATTTTCTTCGAGTCGCGCTCCATCACCTCCAACGAGGCGTGGACCTGCTCGGCAATATCGATTTTGTTGATAATCAGCAGGTCGGATTTGGTGATGCCGGGACCGCCTTTACGGGGAATTTTGTCGCCTGCCGACACGTCGATCACGTAGAGCGTCAGATCAGAAAGCTCGGGGCTGAAGGTGGCGGAGAGGTTGTCGCCACCGGACTCTACCAGCACCAGTTCCAGGCTGGGGTGGCGGGCATGCAGCTCGTCAATGGCCGCCAGGTTCATCGAGGCATCTTCCCGAATCGCCGTGTGCGGGCAGCCGCCGGTTTCCACCCCCAGAATGCGGTCGGCGGGCAGCGCTTCGTGGCGCAGCAGGAAATCGGCGTCTTCGCGGGTGTAGATGTCGTTGGTGACCACGGCAATATCATAATGATCGCGCAGCGCCGAACAGAGCTGCTTGAGCAGCGCGGTTTTGCCGGAACCTACCGGGCCACCCACGCCAACGCGTAAACAGTGAGTCATTGTCTTCTCCTGAATGATGCCAGTTAACTTCTAAATAAACGGGAGTATTGGGTTTCATGCAGGGCGCTGGCCAGTGCCACGCCGGGCAGCACGGGGCCCAGCGCATCGTCGTCCAGGTGCTTCGCCCGATCGACGGCCACGACCAGTTCGCTGCGTAGCCGCTCGATGATACGTTGTGCCGCCGTATGCCCCAGCGGCAGTGCCTTGCAGGCTACGGCCAGCTGGTTTTCCAGCCAGGTCCAGGCAAACCCCAGCTGCGCCTGGTGAACGGGAATGCCCCGTTGATAAGCTGCCCAGCTGAACATCGTGACGTAACCCGCCTGCGGTGGCAAAAGCGGCGTCAGTGAGTCTTCACTTTTCAACAGTTCATCGTTTGGCAACAGGTCCAGGCTGCCCAGCAGCCGTGTGAGTGACGCGCCCAGGCGGCTATCTTCTGCGGCCAGTTCGGCGGTTTCACGGGTAGCGGCCAGCCAGTGGTCCCACTCGGCAACGTCGCCCCCTTGCTGGGCGGCAAAGGCACCGTATAGCCGGTCGATCACCGGCAGTTCACAGCGGGTCAGGCCATCTTCCAGTACCCCGGACAGCCACTCGCTCAGGCTCTCTTCATCGCGGACCCAGCCCAGCTCGAAGGCGCTTTCCAGCCCTTGGGAAAAGGCGAAGGCGCCGATGGGCAGCGCCGGGCTCACCAGTTGCAGCAAGCCCAGCAGCGCCAGGTCTGGCGAGGTGTTTGGCTTAGTGGGCATGGCTGTGTCCATGTCCATGGTCGTGGTCGTGGTCGTGGTCGTGGTCGTGGTCGTGGTCGTGAGCATGGGAATGCCCGTGGCCATGGCTATGACCATGGCCGTGCGAATGCCCACCCCCCACCTGGTTATAGGCGCCCGGCTCGGGGTCGAAGGTGGCGTTGTGGTGCTCGAGCGTCGCGCCCAGCAGCTCGGCCAACTCTTCGAGAACGTGGTCGGGTGGGAAACGCACCCAGCCGCCCTGCTGGTCTTCTCCCAGCGCCAGCTGCACATGGCGATTGCCGAGGTGGTACGCCAGCCGTGCCAGGGGTAAGCCAGTACTCACTCGCGCGGTCACCACGGGCTCGATGGCGGCACAAACGCGCACGATCTCGCCATTTTCGGCTTTCAGGCCTTCACCATCGCGCAATACCGGGCCGCGATCCAGAAACAGGCCCAGCGGCTGGCCGCTGTCGCTTTCGGCTTTCAAGCGGCCACGAATGCGCAGCTCGAAGGGCAGTGTCAGCGTGTCGCTGGCGGTGTCCTCATCTACGGGGCCGAGGCGTTCAATCAGTTTCAACATCGATATCGTCCTGTTATAGCCTTGGGGGGCTCGCCGGGAGCAGCCCTACGAGAGGGCGCTGTAAATACCTCCCTGTACGCTACTTTTGCCATCCATGGCAAAAGACCCTCTCTACGGGCTGCCCCCGGCTCTCGTGTCGCCTAGGATATGTCTTACATTCAAAACAAGTGATACCGCTGCGCCAGCGGCAGTTCAGTCGCGGGCTCACAGGTGAGCAGTTCGCCGTCGCAGCGCACTTCGTAGGTTTGCGGGTCGACGGTGAGCTCTGGGCAGGCGTCGTTGAGCTTCATGTCCTTTTTGCGCACGCCGCGCACGTTCTTGCAGGCCGACAGCGTACTTTGCAGGCCCAGCCGCTCCTTGATGCCCGCATCGATGGCGGCCTGGCTGACGAAGTTGAGCCTTACCTGGCTGGCCGCCCGGCCAAAGGTGCCGAACATGGGGCGGTAGTGCACCGGCTGCGGCGTGGGAATCGAGGCGTTGGGGTCGCCCATGGGCGCTCCGGCAATCATGCCGCCTTTCAAAATCAGCGCCGGTTTGACGCCGAAGAAGGCGGGCTTCCACAGCACCAAATCGGCCAGCTTGCCCACTTCAATGGAGCCAACTTCATGGGCGATGCCGTGAGTAATGGCGGGGTTGATGGTGTATTTGGCGATATAGCGCTTGGCGCGCAGGTTGTCGGCCCCCAGCGCTTCATCTTCCGGCAACAGGCCGCGCTGCACCTTCATTTTATGGGCCGTTTGCCAGGTGCGGCAGACCACTTCACCCACGCGGCCCATGGCCTGGGAGTCGGAGGCGATCATCGAGATCACGCCCAGGTCGTGGAGGATATCCTCGGCGGCGATGGTTTCGCGACGAATACGTGAATCGGCAAAGGCCACGTCTTCGGGAATATTGGGGTCCAGGTGGTGGCAGACCATGAGCATGTCGAGATGCTCGTCGATGGTGTTCACCGTGTAGGGCCGCGTGGGGTTGGTGGAGGACGGCAGCACGTACTCCTTGGAGCAGGCGGTGAGAATGTCCGGGGCGTGGCCGCCGCCTGCACCTTCGGTGTGGTAGGTGTGAATACCACGCTCTTTAAACGCGGCCAGGGTGTCTTCCACGAAGCCGGATTCGTTGAGCGTATCGGTGTGGATGGCGATCTGCACATCGTACTTTTCCGCCACGCTCAGGCAGGTATCGATGGAGGCGGGGGTGGTGCCCCAGTCCTCATGCAGCTTGAGGCCCATCGCGCCCGCTTCCAGCTGCGCTTCGAGCCCTTCCGGCAGGCTGGCGTTGCCTTTGCCCAGCAGGCCGATGTTCATGGGCAGGTCGTCCACGGCCTGGAGCATCTTGCCAATGTGCCACTCGCCGGGGGTGCAGGTAGTGGCGTTGGAGCCCGTGGCGGGGCCAGTGCCACCGCCCAGCATGGTGGTGACACCGCTCATCAGCGCTTCTTCCACCTGCTGGGGGCAGATGAAGTGGATATGGGCGTCAATGCCACCAGCGGTGAGGATCTTGCCTTCACCGGCAATCACTTCGGTGCCGGGGCCAATGACGATCTCGACATCGGGCTGGGTGTCGGGGTTGCCCGCCTTGCCAATGGCGGCGATGCGGCCATTTTGCAGCCCCACATCGGCTTTGACGATGCCCCACCAGTCGAGAATCAGCGCGTTGGTGATCACGGTGTCCATCACCGAGGCATCCTGGCGCTGGCTTTGGCCCATGCCATCGCGGATCACCTTGCCGCCGCCGAACTTCACTTCTTCACCGTAGTGGGTGGCGTCTTTTTCGACTTGAATCCATAGCTCGGTGTCGCCCAGGCGCACGCGGTCGCCTACCGTGGGGCCGTACATATCGGCGTAGGCGCGCCGACTGATCTTGTTTACCGGTTTCATGTATTGCCTCTGCCTCAAGCGTTGAGTCCAGTGCTGGGCGGTCATCGTCTGTGTGACCAGTCACCCAGACGATGACCGCCCTACCGTCGGTTGTTCTTTATTAATCCGTTGGCTAATCGAGCGGCCCCATCACATCGCCACGGAAGCCGTAGATTTCCCGCTTGCCGACGAACGGTATCAGCGTGACTTCGCGGGTTTGGCCGGGTTCGAAGCGGATGGCGGTGCCTGCGGCGACGTCCAGCCGGTAGCCACGGGTTTTATCGCGGTCAAACACCAGCGCCGGATTGGCTTCGGCAAAATGGTAGTGGGAGCCGAGCTGAATGGGGCGGTCGCCAGTATTGGCCACCTCTACGCTGATGCGTTCGCGGCCCGCACACAGCTCGATATCCGCTTCGTGCAACTGATACTCACCGGGAATCATGGCGCTCTCCTAGCGGTGGACGGTTAGTTGATAGGGGTGTGGACGGTGACCAGCTTGGTGCCATCGGGGAAGGTGGCTTCTACCTGCACTTCATCGACCATCTCGGCCACGCCTTCCATGACATCGTCACGGGTGAGGATCTCGCGGCCGTAACTCATCAGGTCGGCGACGCTGCGGCCGTCTCGTGCGCCTTCCATGATTTCAAAACTAATCAGCGCCACCGCCTCGGGGTAGTTGAGTTTCAGGCCGCGCGCCTTGCGCCGCTCGGCGAGCTGGGCGGCCGTGAACAGCATCAGCTTGTCTTTATCTCTTGGGGTCAGTTCCATGGAGTGTCTCCAGCGTTATCAGCGTGTTGCCAATCAGGTTAGCCAAATGCGCGGCGTATGCGCTTCGCGTTCGATCCAGCGCGGGCGTAGTAGCTGCCAGGCGTGTTCACACAGGGCCCAGGCTTCGTTTCGGGATGCACCTAAATAGCGCATCAGCAGTACGCCATGGCGTTCCGTCACTGCCCAGCGGGGGTTATCCGGCAGCGCCTCGCGCAGTGCTTCGATGGCCGCCGGGGCATCATCGAGCCCCACGGCCCACAGCGTGGCCTGCACCGTCGCGCCGCCCTGCCCCCAGCGGCCCACGAAGCGCGGGTGTGCGGGGTCCAGCGGCTGGCGCTCCAGCCATAGCGGCTTGCCGTCCAGGGTCAGGCGGAAGTGCTGCTCGATCTGCCCGGAAACGTAGGGTAAATCGCTGGCCGGGCGTCCGAGCGCCATCACTTCCCAGCCTAGGCAGCGGGCATTACCCTGCAGCACAATATGGGTGCGCTGAGCACCCTTTGAGCCGTTAAACGCGATGGTTTCCTGGGGCAGCCACTCTAAGGTGCCGCCCTCTTCTACCGTCAGCTCGGTGTGCTGTGTCCAGGCGACCCCTTGGCTGTCGGCTTTGTAAAGCTTGTTGGCAGCGGGCGTGGTGAGCAGCGCGTGGGCGCCGCGCTCCACATGGGCACGGATGGTCAGCGCATCACCGCTCACCAGCCCGCCGGGCGGGTGCAACACGTAAACGTGGCACGCTTCCTGGCTGCCTTCCGGGTAGAACGGGCGCTGCACCCGTAGCGGCCCTTGGTGGCGCGCCTGCACTAATCGGGTCACGCCATCGCGGTTGGCAAAGCGCAGGGCCAGCGAGGCGGCCCAGCGGCGCTCGGCGTCAAAGCGGTGGCCGGAATCAGCAGCGGGTGGGGCAAGTTCGCTCAACATCATGGGGCGCTGTCGCTTTCTGGTGGATTCATCATTGCCTTATAAATGCAAAGAATGCGCCAAAATGGTGAAAAGCGCTTTTTTACCGCCATAAAGACCTTTTTTTGAGCCTCAACCCTCTTGCCCAGCCCTTCAATGCACCAAATATGTGCATATAGCCATCACATTGCACCTAACCGGCGAACGGCTGGCGGTGTACGTCAATCCCTATACGGCTGAGGTGCTTGGTTCTCTGGATGACGGGGGAACGGTGATGTGGACCGTTCGCTACCTGCATAGCTTCAAGTTTTTCGGGCAACCCCCACGCAAGCTGATTGAGATTGCCGCGGGCTGGTCGATTTTGTTAGTCGCCACCGGCATTTATCTCTGGTGGCCGCGCAACGGCAGGGGCGGCGTGGTGAGCCGCTGCTCGATATGAGCTACGCCGACTATGGCCCGCTAGGCCGCTGGCTGGAATTTGGGATTAACGTTCGGGGCAGGAGTTTGGGCTTACCAATCAGCTCTTCCTGCTGGCGGTATGCATCGCCGTCATCGTGATATGCGTGGCCGCAGGCGTGATGTGGTGGAAGCGTCGCCCCGCTCGCCAAGGCTAACAGGGCGGTAGGCCGACTTAGTGCGTCGCGTGCCCATGATCATGGGCACCTTTAGGGTGACTACCTTCATGGTGGCTCCCTTCCGGAGAGGCACCCACTGGCAGCACCTGAAGCTCGATCTCCATCGGCTCGGCGTGCTGGAACTCCAGCGTCACAGGGACGGGCGCACCCTCCACGATGGGTGAGCCCAGTTCCATCAACATTAAGTGTAAACCGCCCGGCGCTAGCGTGACGCTCTCGCCCGCCGGTAACTCGATGCCACTGGGCAGGGGTACCATGCGCATCACATCGCCGTCCATCTCCATAATATGGATCTCGACACGCTCGGTGATCGGGCTGGTCGCCCCCAGCAGCATGTCATCGCCATCACCGTGATTGGTGAGAGTGACAAAGCCACCGCCCGCCCCGGCCCCCGGCGGCGTTGCACGGGTCCAGGGTTGCACCACTTCAATAGAGGAGTGGCCCTCCATGGCATCCGAGTGGCCGCTGCCATGATGAGCCGCCATCAGCGGCGTGCTCATGAACAACAGTGCGGTTAACAGCATAAAACGGCGCATCAACATAGTGTTCTCCGTGGGTAACATCGCCAAAACCTAGCGCTTACCGCGATATTACTCAGTGGCAGCGGCAACCACCACCCGGTCACGCCCGCTGCGCTTCGCTTGGTACAGCGCTTGGTCGGCGCGCTGCATCGAGCGTTGGTAGTCTGGGTGGCCATCATGAAGCGTAACCCCGACGCTCACCGTGACGTTCAGTAGCGTATCGGCAGCGGCTAACATCGGCTCTTTGGCCACCGCGTGGCGCAGCCGTTCGGCAAACAGTCGACTGCCGTCTTGATCCGTATCCACCAGCACAATCAGAAACTCTTCACCGCCCATGCGAAACACGTAGTCGCCGCCTCGGGTCGAGCGGTCAAGGATACTGGCTACCTGCCGCAGTACGTTATCGCCAGCATCATGACCATGGGTATCATTAATTGATTTGAAGTGATCAACATCCACCATGAGCAGCGCAAAACACTTTTCCGAGTGGCGCGCGATCTCTATTTCACGGTTCAGCACCACCGAGAGGAACTTGCGATTGAGCAGACGCGTCAGGCTATCGCGGCCTGCTTCGAGCCCCGAGGCGCGATCCAGAACGTCATCCAACAGCATCAAGATCGTGCGAGCCGCATCGCGAATGCTGCTCAACGCAGTCAGGCGACGCTGGCTGTCTGAGTCGCCTAGCTGGGCGAGCCACTCCTCGTCCACGCGACGAACATGCTGTGAAATAGTGGTAATTTCCGGCGCGCCCTCAAAGGCGTGACACGCCTTGTGGTGATACCAAAGCCCAAACTCGGAGCTGGCTAATCGGGGTAAAGCCGTCGTTGCCTGCTGCGCAGCCACGGCAAACATCAGTGCGTTCTCCCAATCGAGCAGTGCCGAGCGCTGCCGCTCGCGCTCATCACCGATGCTCTGGGTCAAAGAGAACAGCTTATAGGCTTCTTCCATACGGGTATTACGATTATTCGCCACTGAATAGGCATGGCTCATTATTTCCATGGCCATATCAATATGATCGGACACATACACCGCTGCATCACCGGAAGAGAGTTCAGCGCTAAAGGTGCTGTTAATGTGCTCATAAAGCGCCTGCTTTAACTGCCGTGCGCCATTAAGTACCAAGTTCACCGGGATATCGATACGCGCATGCACCTGGCCGACTTTTTCCTGCTGCTCGACCAGGGACTCAAAATCGGCGTGCTCGACGGCAAACATAGCGCTGAGCCAGCGCTGCATGGAGGGGTGAAGCCGGTTTTTTACCTGCTCATTGGAGAGAAACAGCGACGCGTGGGGGTCTTCCAGCATCACTTGATAGAAATGATCGGCAAAGATATCGCGGCGGGATTCCACCAGTGTCTCCACCGCCTGGCGTAGCGCCAAAGGCGTGCGCTCCAGGAGTGACTGCCACTCGGCAGCGAGCTGATGTTTATCTTTATAGCGCATACCCCACCCGATGACCTTTGCGGAAAAAGACCATGTTACACATAAACAAGGTGAGACAATACGCACCCAAGGCAGGGTTTTGGGCCTTTTGGTGCGGTTTGTGGCCACCTGATTCAAGTGAGCCATTGCCACTGATGCCACCGACACCTCTGGCATGATAATGAACACAGCTATAATTAAAGTATAGAGTCAGACAGCAATCCCAAGGTGGAGCTAGCTAGATGCATTTTGACATTGCAGATCTAAAACTATTTATTCATGTGGCCGAGGCCTCCAGCCTGACCGGCGGAGCCAAACTGGCGCATCTTTCCACCGCGGCCGCGAGTACCCGGATAAAATCGTTTGAAGGCCAGCTAGGGACGCGCCTTTTCTACCGGGGCAGCCATGGGGTGGAGCTGACACCCGCCGGCCATAATATGTTGCACCACGCGCGCACCATCATGCGCCAGGTCGATTACGTCAAAAGCGATTTCTCCAATTACAGCAGCGGCGAATCGGGCCACATCCGCATTTTTGCCAATACCGTGGCGGTGACCGAGTTCATGCCCGAAGTGCTGGCGAGTTATTTGAGTAGCCGCCCGGGCATCACCATCGATCTCAAGGAGCGGCTCACCCGGGATATCTTTCGAGGGGTGCTGGACGGCGCGGCGGATTTTGGGGTGACCTCCGGTGAGATAAAAACCAAAGGGTTGGAGATACTGCCCTTTAGCGTCGACCGCCTGGTGGTGGTCGTGCCCAAGGGGCATTCGCTGACGCGCGCCGAGAAAGTCCATTTCAGGGAAACGCTCACTTACCCCTACGTGGGGCTTCACGACGGCAGTACCTTGCTGGAGTTTCTCAAAAAGGAGGTCAGCGAGTACGGGCAAACGCTGCCCCTGCGTATTCAGGTCTACGGGTTCGAAGCCGCTTGCCGCATGATCGAAGCGGGCGTGGGCATCGGTGTCATCTCCGAATCGAGCGCTCTGCGCTATCAAAAGACGATGCAGCTGGAGATCGTGGCGCTGCAAGACGCCTGGGCGACTCGCGAGCGCTCTGTCGTGGTGAGGGAGTTCGAGTCCTTGCCCGAAGCGGCGAAAAGCCTGATCCGTGAAATCCGCAATCACCACCACTATGCCGGCGAGCCACGCTAGGCGGATGGGGTAGGCGGGCGCCGAGAATTGATCAACAGGGAACGAGTGCGGCTAATGAGCGCTTGGCCAGCGCCATGTAGCGTTGGGTCGCTTCGCGCTTTTTGTCGATTTCTCGCTGGCTCAGGGTTTTGTGTACTTTGGCGGGCACCCCCATCACCAAGGATTCAGCGGGGCAGGAGAAGCCCGCGCGCACCATGGCACAGGAGCCAATGATGGAGCGCGCACCGATCACGCTGTTATCCATCACGACAGCATTCATGCCGATCAGTACATCCTCTTCGACAAGACAGCCGTGCACCACGGCGCCATGGCCGATATGCCCTCTGGCACGGATAATGGTTTCCGAGTCTATCGTGCCGTGCAAGACACAGTTGTCCTGCACGTTCGCATCATGTTCGATACGAATATGGCCGAAATCCCCTCTGAGGCTGGCCCCGGGGCCTATGTAGCAGCCATCGCCAATGATCACGTGACCAATGATCACCGCGGTCGGATGAATGTAAGCACTGGCTGATACGATCGGTTGATGGTTTTCAAAACGGTAACATGTCATATCCGTTGCCTTTCTAGCGGGCAGAGCCCCGGAACAGCGGGCTCTGCCTCGTGACAGGGAAATGGCTTGCGCTCATTCGCTCAACTCGGTTTGAGGCGGGCGCTTGCTCACTCGAACCTGGTAGCCGATCACCAGCAGGCCCAGCGCAATACCGATGAGATCGGTCGTGATGCCGCCAGCCAGCATCGTCAACCCCGCGATCAGCGCAATCGCGCGTAACGCCCAGTTGAGCGAGCTCAAAAGCCACGCTTGAACCGCCGCCGAGAGAAGGTAAATCCCCACCGATCCGGTAATGACGACCCGGACGACATCCAGCCAGTCGCCCTGCATCAAAATGGCCGGGCTGTAGAAAAATATGAAGGGCACCACGAAGGCCGCCAGGCCAAACTTGAACGAGGTCAACGAGGTTTTGAGCGGATCGGTGTTGGCAATCGCGGCCGCCGCATACGCGGCCAGCGCGACCGGCGGCGTGATGGAGGAGATCACGGCATAGTAGAAGACGAAAAAGTGAGCCACCAGCGGCTCGATACCGATCTGCTGAAGCCCTGGTGCAATCACGGAGGCCGCCACCGCGTAGGCGGCCGTGGTCGGCATGCCCATGCCCAATAAAATGCTGATCATCATGGCGAAGAAGAGCGCCAGAAATTGGCTGTTAGCAGCAATATCAAGTAATAAAGAGGCAAAACGAGCGCCGACACCTGTTAAGGAAATCACGCCTACAACCACACCTGCGCAGGCGCAGACCGCCACAAGAGGGATGACCATGCGTGCCGAAAGCGCTAGAGCATCCAGTATGGCTTTGGGCCCCATCCAATGTGGCGTTAACCAGGAAACCATAGCAGCAGATACGAGCGCCAGGGTGCCCGCTCGAATCACGGAATATCCCATGAAGAGAGTCGCGATGAGGATAATGATCGGCATGAACAGGTAGGCTTGTCTTAACAGAGGGCGCAAGCGCGGAAGCTCCTGCCGGCTAAGACCCCGCATCCCCTTGCGCTGGGCCTCCAGGTCCACCATGAAATAGATGGAAAGAAAGTAGAGGGTGGCCGGAATGATCGCCGCAATGGCGATATCGGTATAGGCAATCCCGGTGACCTCGGCCATGATGAACGCCCCCGCGCCCATGATGGGCGGTGCGATCTGGCCGCCGGTGGACGCCGCCGCTTCGATGGAGCCGGCGCTGCGGGCCGGATAGCCGACTTTGCGCATCAGAGGAATCGTTAAGCTACCGGTCGAAACTACGTTACCTGCTGATGTGCCATTGATCATCCCCATCAAGCCTGAAGCGAATACCGCCACTTTAGCAGGCCCACCGCGCGAGCGGCCCGCCACGGAAAACGCGAAGTTGACGAAGTATTCCCCCACCCGTGATTTTTGTAAGAAGGCGGCAAAGGTAATAAAAAGCACGATATAGGTCGACGATACCGCGATAGTCGGCCCCAAAATGCCGTTATCGGTATACAGGTAAGTAAAAAAACGCGTTGGCGTGTAACCACGATGTTCAAAAATACCGGGTAGCCAAGGGCCGATAAACGCATAAAGGATAAACACTCCGGTAATCACCACCAGTGCCATACCCGCTACACGACGCGTCAATTCTAAAATCAGCACCACCCCTGCTGCCGACATAATAAAATCCAGCTCGCCCGCCATCGCCGTACCTGCCATCAAACGCCAACGAGAGAGGGAAAGAATCAGATAGCCTGCAATACAGAGTGCCAGAATGCCTAGTGCCACGTCTGGTAGATGAAGTCGTTGCCGGTGACCGCTAGAAAAGTAGCTACCCAGCAACGCGATGCCTAACCCAAGGGCGGTGACCAGACCGAGTTGGCTCTGCACGAGCCCCTGGTAATCAGGTAAAGCGCCATGCTGTATCTGCCACCAAAGCATGATGACCAAGAGTGTGGCATAAGCGGCTATCAGCAAAGCCGATATGCCAAGGAGGTTGCCGGTGATTCCGGAGGAAGACGTGTCGCTGAAGTGGCTGGAAGCTCCGAGAATCAGAAAACCGATTGTCAGTCCAGCCGAAACGTGAATGATGCGAAACATCCAAGTTTCGATGGGCTGAATATTGAGTGCGTAAAGATGGAATCCTATATAAACGAAGCCGATGACAAAAATTAGGGTGGCGGCCACGCCATTTAGTAGGCGCTCGTTACTTGCAGGTTGAACATCGTCAACACTGGTAGCATCGATCATGGGATTTTCAGAGCCTGTTTGCACGGATGGCTCCTGCCTTGAGGCGTCGTTACTGATCTCTTTGCTCATCATGGCACCTGGCTGTTGCCGTCGAGATGGTGTTCGAAGCGGAATAGCGTGGACGTGTACATCGCCGCTGTTGTTGTTCAGTGCTACCTTCGTGCTACAACGCGTGTGCTTGCTGCCCTAGCGGGGCAGCAAGCGGTTAGCAGCACGCAAAGTGCGCGTTAACTCTCTGACGAGGAGCCTTTAAGTTCGTCCGGGATTTCATAACCATGCTCTTCAAACCATCTCACCGCTCCCGGGTGAAAAGGAATCGAGTTGTTGTAGGTGATGTTTTCCGGCAGGGTTTCAGCGGCTGCACCGTGAACTTGTAGCATTTGCTCAGGGTTGCTCATGACTACATCGACAATGGCGTAAACCAGCGATTCGGGCATGTCCTTGTGGGTAATGGCAAAATTCCATAGCGAGACGGTGGGGATATCTTCCTCAATCGACCGATAGGTACCGCCGGGTACCGTTGCCGGCGAAAGGGCAGGGAAGGCTTCGAGGATCTGGGCGATCTCTTCTTCGTTATAACTGAAGATGTTGACATCCGCCTGCGCCTCCAGCTGGCTGAAAGAGGCGATAGGGAGTCCCGCGCCGAAGGCAAAGGCATCGATCAGGTTATCCTGCAATTGTCCCGCTTGATCGGAGGCTCCCCCCTGGAGGGTTTCGACGTTATAACCGAGTTCCTCAAAAAGTTTGGGGTGATATTCGTCGTTGGTTCCGCCCGCTGGGCCAACACCTACGCGTTTTCCCTCTAAGTCAGCCACGCTGTCAATACCCGAACTTGTCAGGCTCACAATATGCAGTGCCGTTTGGTACATGGGAAACATGGCGCGTACATCGCTGTGGGGGTCATTAGGCAGCAGTGGGCTGTTACCCTCCAAGGCATCCAGAGCGGGGCCCATCGTGACCATGCCAAAATCGTGCTCGCCGAGCTGCACCATGCTGACGTTTTGTACCGGTCCGCCGGTGATCTCGGCACCGATACGTGTGCCTAAGTGTTGGTTGGCTAAATTAGCCCAGCCTGAACCGTAGATATAGTAGGTGCCGCCTTGGCTAGCCGTGCCCACGGTCATACTATTCGGCCAGTCTGCGCGATCATCTGCGCCGCTATTAAGAGCGAAAAATGAAAATGCCGTTATGCTTGTCACGAGTGCTGTCTTTTTCATAATCAAATCCTGGCGCTGTTTTATTATTGAGATAAGTCGATATGGCGAAAAATTAGACGCACATAATTCCAACCTAAAAATTAGACTGCCACAAAGCTTCCTTAATGAGAATTTCGGATTTCCGGCACCCCCCTTTGTATTTCGATAATAAGACTTTGGTCTAGCTGGTGGATTTTTCTAGATTGAGAAAGAAAAGGACTAGGAATTGTTTGATTTAGCTTTCATCTAAAGCCCCGTTATCTTTTTTTTGATTCCTTTGAAATTTATCTTTCAGGCATGCTGATCACCCTACCTAATAAATAATGATTGTCGTGAGAAAGGGAGCTCAGCATGCCCCAGCTCGATACAAAACCATCCACCGGTGAAAACTCACTCTGGGTCGGTAAGCAAGAAGAGAAGCAGGACGTTATTTCACTACAGCTGTCGGTGCGCCTCGCCGCCCTGTTCGATGAAGCCTGCCCCAAGGAGGGGCAGCCGCTGCCTTACTTATGGCATTGGGCGTTCTTTCAATCCCCGGTGGTCGAAGCGGAGCTGGGTGAGGATGGCCATCCCGCTCGGGGGCGTTTTCTTCCCCCCGCCGAGAACCGGCAGCGCATGTGGGCCGGCGGGCGCGTCACGTTCCATCAGCCACTCATCGTCGGTCAGCAGGCAACGTGTCGTTCCACCATCCTGACGGTGAAAGAGAAGCATGGTCAGACCGGCTCGCTACTCTTCGTCACCGTCGAGCACCTGTATTTCCAGGGCGATGCGCTGTGTATCAGTGAAGAGCAGGATATCGTCTATCGCGAACCCAGCCCGCCCAAATTGACCATCGACAGAATATTGCCTGCGCTCGAGTGGACCGACACGATCCAGCCGACCCCCGTCATGCTCTTTCGCTACTCGGCAGTCACCTTCAACGGCCACCGTATTCACTACGACTACCCCTATGCCACTCAGCAAGAGGGGTATCCGGGGCTGGTCGTGCACGGGCCGATGATCGCCACGCTGGTGATGCGCAGTGTTACCCGCCAGCACCCGCAACAAATCCCCGAAAAACTGAGTTACCGCGGCTTGCGTCCGCTCATTGCCGATACGCCCTTCTCTATTGGAGGAGTCGCCGATGGCGCCCAGACCTGCTCGGCGTGGGCGTTCAATGATCAAGGTCCCGCGCATCAAGCGGACATCACCTTCAAGGAGAGTAACTAATGTTCCATCATGATCCGGAGTCCCTGGAAGCGATTCGCGATGGTGTACGTGCGCTGTGCGCGAATTTCGATGAGGCTTACTGGCGCGGCGTGGACGAGCGCAAGGCCTTCCCCGAAGAGTTCGTGGATGCGCTGACGGAGGCGGGTTGGCTGGCGGCCATGATACCCGAGGAGTATGGCGGCTCGGGTCTAGGCCTGACGGAAGCCTCGGTCATTCTGGAGGAAGTGAACCGCTGCGGCGGCAACTCCGGCACCGTTCATGGGCAGATGTACAACATGTTCACCCTGTTACGCCACGGCAGTGAGGCGCAGAAACGCGAGTATCTGCCCCGGATTGCCGCCGGAGAGTTGCGCCTGCAGTCCATGGCGGTCACCGAGCCCACGACCGGCACCGACACCACCAAAATCAAAACCACTGCGGTGCGTCAGGGCGATAAATACGTCATCAATGGCCAAAAGGTCTGGATCTCGAGAATCCAGCACTCGGACCTGATGATTTTACTGGCGCGCACCACCCCGCTGGATCAGGTCACGCGCAAGTCGATGGGGATGTCGATCTTTCTAGTCGACCTGCACAAGGCGATCGGTGATGGCTTGACGGTGCAGCCGATCGCCAACATGGTCAACCATGAAACCAACGAGCTCTTCTTCGATAACCTGGAAATTCCCGCCGACAACCTGATTGGTGAGGAGGGGATGGGCTTTCGCTATATTCTCGATGGCCTGAATGCCGAGCGGGCGCTGATCGCGGCCGAGTGTATTGGCGACGGGCGCTGGTTCATCCAGAAAGCGAGCCAGTACGCACGTGACCGCGAGGTCTTCGGGCGCCCGATTGGCCAAAACCAGGGCGTACAGTTTCCCATCGCCCAGGCGCATATCGAGGTCGAAGCCGCGGATTTGATGCGCTGGCGTGCCTGCCACGAATACGACAGCGGTCAATCGGTCGGTGCCAGTGCCAACATGGCCAAGTATCTGGCGGCGGAAGCGTCCTGGAAGGCGGCCAACGTCTGTCTGCAGACGCACGGCGGCTTCGGGTTCGCGGCCGAGTACGATGTCGAGCGCAAGTTCCGCGAAACCCGCTTGTACCAGGTCGCGCCTATCTCCACCAACCTGATTCTATCCTACGTTGCGGAGCATCTGCTGGAGCTGCCGCGCTCATTCTAATCCCCTTTCGCATTTGCCCTCGGGATGGCCGGGTTTGGCAATGTGCCGCGAAGGCCTCGAGCGCCGCGATGTCACGGGTGCTGCATAGGAGATGGTCATGACAAGTACAACCAATGAGCTCGCGACCTTTCTGGCGGAGCTTCGCTACGACGACATTCCCACCGAGGTGGTGGATCGCTGCGAAGAGCTGTTTCTCGACTGGTTGGGGTCGGCGCTGGCGGGTAAAGGCTACCCCCCCATTCCCCTGTTCGAGCGGTTCGCCCAGCGAATGGGGCCCGCGTCGGGCCGCAGTGAGCTTTTGACACTGAGCGCGACAACGTCGCCCTATTTTGCCGCGTTCGTGAATGCCGCCGCCTCGCACGTGGTGGAGCAGGACGATTTGCACAACTCCTCGGTGCTGCACCCTGGCACCGTTGTCTTCCCTGCGGTGCTGGCGGCGGCACAAAGTGAAGGCAAATCCGGACGCGAGCTGATCCTGGCGGCGGTGGCCGGTTACGAAGCGGGCATTCGTATCGGCGAGTTTCTAGGGCGTTCGCACTACACCGTCTTTCATACCACCGGTACGGTGGGCACGCTGGCGGCGGCGGTGGGGGTCGGCAAGCTGCTCAATTTCTCGGCGGAGGATTTTCTTCATGCGCTGGGCAGTGCGGGTACCCAGGCCGCCGGGCTATGGGAGTTTTTGCGCGATGGCGCGGACTCCAAACAGCTGCATACCGCTAAAGCGGCGGCCGACGGTTTGTTGGCGGCCTACATGACCGCGGATGGCTTGACCGGCGCTCAGCGTATTCTGGATGGCAAGCAGGGGTTGGCGGCGGGCATGTCCAGCGACGCGAACCCCGAATGCCTGAGCGACCGGTTAGGGCGCCGGTGGGCGTTGGCGGAAACCTCCTTCAAGTTTCACGCCTCGTGTCGCCACACCCATCCCGCCGCCGATGCCCTGCTCGTCATCATGCAGCGCGAAAACCTGTCGCATACCGATATCGCGGCGGTCGACACCCATGTTCACCAGGCAGCGATAGACGTGCTCGGGCCTGTCGAAACCCCAACGACGGTTCACCAGGCGAAGTTCTCGATGGGAACGGTATTGGGCCTGTTGGCCGTGCATGGCAGTGCCGGTTTGGCGGCATTTCAGTCCGCCGCGCTTCAAGACCGGGAGGTCGCGGCGTTCCGGCAGCGGGTGCGTATGCACCTGGATGACGAAGTGGACAGCGCCTACCCCCATAAATGGATTGGCAAAGTCGTGGTGACGACCCACCAGGGCGGGCGCTTCGAGGCCACGGTCCATGATCCCAAAGGTGACCCGGGTAACCCGCTGACCCGCCCGGAGCTCGAGCAGAAATTCAAACGCCTGGTGGGCTTCTCCGACGCGGTGAACGAGCGGGCCTGCCAGCGACTGATTGACGTTGCCTGGGGGCTAAGAGAGGCCGCCACGATCCCCTTATTGCTCACGCCTCGCCGGGCGCATGGGGGCGCAAGTGTGTCCTCCATCACGGAGTAAGCGGCGTTCACGTTCAATGATCAAGGAGTGCACCATGACCAAGGCAGCGACGCTTCGGCCGTTGGAAGGCGTTACCGTTTTAAGCCTCGAGCATGCCATCGCCGCCCCCTTCTGCACGCGCCAGTTGGCCGATCTGGGGGCGCGAGTCATCAAGGTAGAGAGACCCCGGGTGGGGGATTTTGCGCGTCAATACGATGAGCGGGTCGATGGGTTGGCATCGCATTTCGTGTGGACCAACCGCTCCAAGCAGAGCTTGACGCTGGATGTCAAAGCCGCCGGGGCGGATGAGGTGCTGGAGCGGCTACTTCAGGAAACCGATGTGCTGGTACAAAATCTGGCGCCCGGTGCCGCCGCCCGGCTAGGCCTCTCTTATGAAGCGCTGCACGAGCGTTTTCCGCGGCTGATCGTTTGCGATATTTCGGGCTATGGCGACGATGGCCCCTATCAGAAGAAAAAAGCCTATGATTTGTTGATTCAAAGCGAGGCGGGGTTTCTTTCCACCACCGGCCAGCCCGGTGAAGAGGGAATGGCGAAGGCGGGATGCTCCATCGCCGATATCGCCGCCGGCATGTACGCCTATACCAATATACTCTCTGCGCTGATTCTACGAGACCGCACGGGAGAGGGCAGCCATATCGATATCTCGATGCTGGAGAGCCTGGTGGAGTGGATGGGGTACCCCATGTATTACGCTTATCAAGGTGCCGAGCCGCCGCCCCGCGCCGGAGCGTCCCACGCCACCATTTATCCTTACGGGCCTTTCCCCACAGGCGACGGTCAATCGGTCATGCTGGGGCTGCAAAACGAGCGTGAGTGGGCCGCCTTTTGCGAGGTAGTGCTGCAGGATGCATCGATCGCCCGGGATGCGCGCTTCGAGAGTAACGCCCGCCGCTCCGCCAACCGCGAGGCGCTGCGAGCGCTGATATGCCAGGTGTTCGCGAGCTTGTCGGCACAGGACGTGGTGGTCCGCCTGGAGGAGGCGCGTATCGCCAATGCCCACGTCAACGATATGCACGATGTCTGGCGCCACCCCCAGTTGGAAGCCCGCAAGCGTTGGGTCAACGTGGACAGCCCCGCGGGGTCGCTACCCGCGCTACTCCCGCCTGGCCGCAGCAGTGCCTTCCACCCCCGGATGAGTGCCGTGCCCGGCCTTGGTGAGCATAGCGACGCGATTCTGGCGCAACTGGGTTACGACCACGAGCGCATCGCCGCTTTCAAAACCGCAGGCGTGATTTAACCGGAGAGCCCCATGCAACACCATCCACAGCGTTCGCTGCTCTTTGTGCCGGGTACGCACACGCACCGCATCACCAAGGCGCTGGATAGCGGCGCCGACACGGTGATCGTCGACCTGGAAGACGCGGTGGCGCCCGCCGACAAGGCCACCGCGCGCGAGGCCCTCGCGCATTTTCTGGCGACCTCCCCGGCGGTGTCGTTGATCGTGCGAGTCAACGCGGCCACCCATGACGATACCGATCACTTCCAGCGCGACCTGGCGCTCTGCACCGACTACCCCGCGGTCATGGGTATCATGCTGCCCAAGGCGGAAAGTGCCGAGCAGGTGGCGCTCGCCGCGCGCAGCGGTAAGCCCGTTTGGCCACTGATCGAAACCGCACGCGGGATTACCGCGCTGGCTGAAATCGCGGCTGCCCCGGGGGTGGCGCGGCTGGTGTTGGGCGCTCTGGACATGACCACGGAGCTGAACATGGAGCCGGGAAGCGCGGGAGCCGAGTCGGTGCTCGACCACTGCCGCCATCAATTACTGCTGCATTCGCGTGCGCAGGCACTACCGCCGCCCATCGAGAGTGTCGTGCCGGAGATCCAGGATCTTTCCGCGGTGTCCCAAACGGCGCAAAAAGCGATGGAGATGGGGTTTGCGGGCATGCTGTGCATACATCCCCGGCAGGTAGCGGCGATTCATGCGGCCTTCACGCCGGACGACGCGGCGCTTGAGTGGGCACAGCGCGTGGTAGCATTGGCCGCCAAACAAGGGGGTGCCTTCCAGTTGGATGGCAAAATGATCGACGCGCCCGTGATTGCCCGTGCCGAAACGCTGATCGCCCGGGCAGCCGCCGGCCGCTAATCAAGAAGGCTCGGAGTATGGATCTAAACGTGCTGCATAATCCGTTTATCGACATGTTGGGCGCACAGCTGGTGGAGTGGCAGCCGGGGCAGTGTACGTGGCAGTTGGCGCTGGCGGCCCACCACACCAATACCCAAGGCAGCCTGCACGGCGGGGTGATCGCCACGCTGCTCGATGTGGCGTGTGGCTACACCGGTTTCTGTCCCGAGAATGGTCAGCTGCCGCATCGCGCGGCCACCCTGTCGCTCACGGTGCAGTACATCGCCAAAGTCAACCAGGGAACGCTCGTGGCGAAAGGGCGCCTGCAGGGAGGTGGCCAGCGCGTCTTTTTTGCCGATGCGCAACTGCTCGCGGGGGATCGGCTCATCGCGACCGCTTCCGGGACTTTCCGGCGCCATCGGGTCTCGCCTGAAGAGGCCGTCATCACGGCGTCTTGAGCGCTTATTTCACGTTAATGGGTACTACTTATGAAAATCCTCGTCGCCGTTAAACGCGTCATCGACTACAACGTCAAGATTCGTGTGAAAGCGGACCACTCCGATGTCGACCTGACCAACGTCAAAATGGCCATGAACCCCTTCTGCGAAATCGCCGTGGAAGAGGCCGTGCGCTTGAAAGAGAAGGGGGCCGCAACGGAAGTGGTCGCCGTTACGATCGGGCCAAAAGCCGCGCAGGAGCAGCTGCGTACGGCACTGGCGCTGGGCGCCGACCGCGCCCTGCATATCGAGACCGACGAGCGCGCCGAATCCCTCGCGGTTGCCAAATTGCTGGCCAAAGTGGTGGATGAAGAGCAGCCGAGCCTGGTGATTCTCGGCAAGCAGGCGATCGATACCGATAACAACCAGACCGGCCAGATGCTCGCCGCGCTGACCCACCTGCCGCAAGGCACGTTCGCCTCGGAGGTGGCGCTGGACGGTGATCAGGTCCAGGTGACACGGGAAATCGACGGCGGCCTGCAAACCGTTGCCCTGACGCTACCGGCGATCGTCACCACCGACCTGCGCCTGAACGAGCCGCGCTACGCCAAGCTGCCGGACATCATGAAGGCCAAGAAAAAACCGCTGGAGGTCAAAACGCCCGCCGACTACGGCGTCGAGGTCGCCTCCAGGGTCAGCCTGCTCAAGGTCGAATCCCCCGCCGAGCGCAAAGGCGGCGTCAGGGTCGCTTCGGTCGACGAGCTGGTCGACAAGCTGAAAAACGAAGCCAAAGTGCTCTAAAGCAGGCACTTGGCTAAAAGAGCCTTGAAAGGAGTTAACCCATGCGCATTCTGGTACTTGCCGATCTGCATGAAGGCCAACTGGCCGGCGCTACAGCCCATGTAGTCGCGGCGGCCCAAGCCATTGGCGGTGATATCGATATTCTGGTCGCTGGCGAAGGTGTCCAGGCGGCCGCGGAGGCCGCCGCCACGCTCGACGGCGTCAGCAACGTGCGCGTCGCCGACAACGCCGTCTACGCTCACCAGCTCGCCGAGCCCTTGAGCGCCCTGCTGGTCGAACTGGCCGACGACTACACCCACGTGCTGGCCAGCGCCTCCACCACCGGCAAAAATGTTCTGCCGCGTTTAGCCGCCCTCAAGGAGGTCAGCCAACTCTCCGATATCATCGCCGTGGAGAGTGCCGATACGTTCAAGCGCCCCATCTATGCCGGTAACGCCATTGCCACGGTGAAAAGCGACGACGCGCTGAAAGTCATCACCGTGCGCGCCACCGCCTTCGACGCCGTGGGTGGCAGCGCCAGCGCCAGCGTGGAAGCAGTGGACTTTACACCCGACAACGCCCAGTCCCGTTTCGTCGACGAGTCGTTGGCCCAGAGCGACCGCCCAGAGCTTGGTGGCGCCAGGGTCGTCATCTCCGGTGGGCGCGGTATGGGCAACGGCGATAACTTCAAGCTGCTGGACGGCATTGCCGACAAGCTGGGGGCCGCCATTGGCGCCTCGCGCGCCGCGGTGGACGCCGGTTTCGTGCCCAACGACATGCAGGTCGGCCAGACCGGCAAGATCGTCGCGCCGGAGCTGTACATGGCGGTCGGGATTTCAGGGGCGATTCAGCACCTGGCCGGTATGAAAGACTCCAAAGTGATCGTGGCGATCAACAAGGACGAAGAAGCGCCAATCTTCCAGGTCGCCGACTACGGCCTGGTGGGGGATCTGTTCGAGATTTTGCCGGAGCTCGAGAGCAAGCTGTAAACCAGGCCCTCGATACGCTAAAGAGTCCACTTCGAGAAATGAGCGCGGCATGACGACGTTACGGTCACTGATCGACACGCAAGCCCCGGGCAGGCAGGCCCCCTTGTTCGAGACCCGACAGGGAAACATGGAGCTGCTGGTCGATGTTCCCGGGGCGCCTTTAAAGGGCATCGCGCTCATTGCGCACCCCCAGCCGCTGCTGGGGGGCAGTGCTCGGCACAAGATTCCCTTCAGCCTGGCGCGAGCGTTGAGCGATGACGCTTGGCTCGCCATTCGCCCTAACTTCCGAGGCGTGGGGCGAAGCGAGGGCGAGCATGATCAGGGCGAGGGGGAAAGTGACGACCTCTTGTGTCTGGTGCATGCGCTTCGCGACGCCTGGCCCGCGTTACCGATCGCGCTGATCGGTTTCTCTTTTGGCGCCTATGTGCAGGCTCGCGTTGCCAACGCGCTGGCGCAAAGTGGCCAGCCTGCCGAGTACGTCGTGCTGTTGGGGTTGCCCGTCGGCCTTGTGCCCGACGGGCGTTTCTATGCAACGCCTTCACTGGCGAGTGACACGCTGCTGATCCACGGCGAGCACGATGAGCACGCGCCTCTGGCCCTTTTGTCGGCGCACGTGCGTAAGCCTCCCATTCCCATTGTCATGGTGCCGGGGGCGGATCACTTTTTCTCCAATGGCATGGCGCAGCTATTGGCGCTGGTGCGCCAAAAACTGGCTCAAGGCTGACTTGCCGGGACGCGGGGCCTGGGCACGTAGCGATACAGCAGCAGCGATAACACGACGTTGAGCCCGGCCAGCGCGGCGAGCAGGGCGAAGGTGGCATGCGAGCCCAGAAGACCTAGCGCGAGGCCGCTCAGGATCGGGGTAACCGCTTGGGCGATCAATGAAGGCCGCGCCAACCGCCCCATCAGCGTGGTATAAAGCGATGCGGGAAAAATGGCCAGGGGCAACACGCCGCGCACGATGGCGCGCAGCCCGTTGCCAAAGCCGTACAGGATAATGCCCGCCACCGCGTAGGCGGGCCACGCGAGCAAAATGACGATACCCAGGAGGGTGAAGGTCACGGACATCATGGTCGTCACCATCGAGGGAATGTTCTTGAACACGATATCCACGACGCGGATACCGACCTGAGCGGGCCCTAGGGAAACGCTGCACAAATCCCGCCAGAGCTGTCTCGTGGCCACCGGCGGGGTAGAATCTGACCCGTTCAACACCCACTGACAGAGCTATCCGATGAAGCAGATCTCGTTCGCCCAGGCTGAGCACCAGAACAAGAAGAAGGTTACCCGCCGAGAGCGGTTCCTGACCCAGATGGATGCCCTGGTGCCATGGCAACGCCTGATCGACGCACTGTCGCCATCCTACTTCCCCAACGCGGCAGGCAAACGGGGCCGGCCGCCGATTGGTCTGGAGCGCATGCTGCGGATCTACTTCCTTCAACAGTGGTATGCACTTGCCGATGAGGCGCTCGAAGATGCCATCTATGACAGCCAGGCCATGCGTGACTTCATCGGTATCGACCTGGCCATCGAAAGCGTGCCCGATGCCACCATCGTGGCCGCTGCGCCCTCCACCAAGAACAAGGCCAAGCAACGCGATCCGGCGATGAAGCAGACCAAGAAGGGCAACCAGTGGTTTTTCGGTATGAAGGCACATATCGGCGTTGATGCGGTCACCGGCCTGACCCACAGTGTTGCCGCGACCTCGGCCAACGTCGCCGATGTTACTATGACCGGCGCCCTGGTCCGCGATGATGACAAGCGGGTATACGGCGATGCGGGGTACACCGGCATGGGGAAATACCTGAACGAGGAAAAGGACGCCCCGAACTCCCGATGCTGTGTCGCCGCCAAGCGCGGCACCATCAAGAAGATGGAAGGCAGCCCCAGGAAAACGCTGCTGCTGGCATTCGAGAAGGCCAAGGCCAGCATCCGCGCCAAGGAGGAGCACCCGTTTCATGTCATCAAGAACCTCTTCGGCTACCGGAAGGTTCGCTACAAGGGGCTGGCCAAGAACCAGGCGCAGCTGTTCACCCTGTTCGCCCTCGGCAACCTGGTGCTGGCGAGAAGGTGCGAGGGGGATGCTGACGGGGTCAGTGTGTCCTGAATCCGGCTTGGCAGCCGGATAACACGGCTGCCAGGTAAACAGGCCACTTGACGTGGTCATGTAATGACCGCTGAGACGATGATCTAGTCAGGCTGAACGGTTCAGCCGCGCAGAACCGATTTGTTCAGTGGTTCCCTCAGCAGAATCAAACCGTCAAATGCTGTTTGATCAGCTCGTTGGAGAGTTCGCTGATCTCGCCTTTGGCCACCGAGCGGCCGCGGTCCATGATGACGAAGCGGTCGGCGTATTTGCGAGCAAAGGGTAGCTTCTGCTCTACCAGCAGCACCGTCAGGCCGTCCTCTTTGATCAGTTGGCGAATCACCTGACCAATCTGGGCGACGATATTGGGCTGAATGCCCTCGCCGGGCTCGTCCAGAATCAGCAGTTTCGGTTCGATCACCAGCGCGCGGCCAATGGCGAGCTGCTGCTGTTGCCCACCGGACAAATCGCCGCCACGGCGGTGTTTCATCTCCTTGAGCACCGGAAACAGCTCGTAAATGCGCTCGGGAATTTTCTTCAGCCCGTCGCCCCGAGCGGCAAGCCCTGTGCGCAGGTTCTCCTCCACCGTCAGCAGCGGGAAAATCTGCCGCCCCTGGGGCACGAAACCGATGCCCAGGCGCGAGCGCGCCTCCACGGCTTTTTTGGTGAGTTCGATCTCGCCATCATTGCCCTGGTAGCGCAGCTGGCCGCTCTTCACCGCCACTTCCCCCATGATGGCTTTCATCAGGGTGGTTTTACCCACCCCGTTGCGGCCCATCACGCAGGTGCACTGCCCGGCGGGTACCTCCAGGTCCAGATCCCACAGGGTGTGGCTTTCGCCGTAGAACTGGTTCAACTTGTCGACGGTCAGCATCAGGCCATCTCCTCCTCGTCCGCGCCCAGGTACACTTCGACCACTTTCGGGTCATTGGAGACCTGATCCATGCTGCCTTCGGCCAGCACGCTGCCCTGGTGCAGCACGGTCACCTTGCGCGCAATCGAGCGTACAAAGCCCATGTCGTGCTCCACCACCACCACCGACTGTTTGCCAGCCAGCCCCGTAAGCAGCTCGGCGGTGCGCTCCATCTCCTGTTCGGTCATCCCGGCCACCGGCTCGTCCACCAGCAGCAGGCGCGGGCGCTGCATCAGCAGCATGCCGATCTCCAGCCACTGCTTCTGGCCGTGGGAGAGAATCCCGGCGGGCTGGAAGCGCAGCGCGGTCAGGCCGATGGTGTCCAGCACGTCGTCGATGCGGTCGCTGATCTCGCTGGTCATGCGGGCGGTCAGCGTGGGAAAGATGCGCTTGTCGGCGGCCATGGCCAGCTCCAGATTGTCGAACACGCTGAGCGCTTCGAACACCGTGGGCTTCTGGAACTTGCGGCCAATGCCGAGGCTGGCGATTTCCGGCTCGTTCATTTGCAGCAGGTTATGGCGGCTGCCGAACCAGACGCTGCCCTGGTTGGGGCGGGTCTTGCCGGTGATGATGTCCATCATGGTGGTTTTACCGGCCCCGTTGGGGCCGATGATGCAGCGCAGCTCGCCGTCGTCGATGGTCAGGTTGAGGTTATTGATGGCCTTGAAGCCATCGAAGCTCACCGTCACGTCTTCCATGTACAGAATCGGGCCGTGGCGAACGTCCACCGGCGAGGCTTCCCCCGCCATGAAGTCGAACACTCGGTCGCGTGCTTTCAGCGATTGTATCAGGCTCATGCTGCAGCCTCCGTAGGCGGTTGTTCGGCTTTGCGACGGCGCTTCACGTGGCTCAAAAGGCCCGCGACGCCCTTGGGCAGGAAGACCGTGACCAGTACGAACAGCGCGCCCAGGGCAAACAGCCAGGCGTCCGGCATGACCCCGGTAAACACGGTTTTGGCGTAGTTGACCAGAATCGCCCCAATGACGGCACCGTACAGCGTGGCTCGCCCACCCAGTGCTACCCAGAGCACGATTTCGATGGAGAACAGCGGCGAGAATTCGCTGGGGTTGATGATGCCTACCTGAGGCACATAAAGCGCCCCCGCCAGGCCCGCCAGCATGGCCGAGACCACGAACACGAACAGCTGGAAGCGTTCGACCCGGTAGCCGATGAAACGCGTACGCGCTTCGGCATCGCGGGTGGCCACGCACACGCGGCCCAGCTTGCTGGTGACAATGGCACGGCACAGGATGTAGCCCAGCGCCAGCGCCACCCCAGTGGCAATGAACAGCCCCAGCCGCGTGTCGTTGCTGCGCAGGTTGAAGCCCAGCAGCTCACGGAAATCGGTGAGGCCATTGTTGCCGCCGAAGCCCATCTCGTTGCGGAAGAAAGCCAGCATCAGGGCAAACGTCAGCGCCTGGGTGATGATCGACAGATACACCCCGGTCACCCGCGAACGGAACGCCAGGAAGCCGAACACCAGCGCCAGCAGGCCAGGGGCCAGCAGCACCATGGCAAAGGCGAACCAGGCCATATCGAAGCCCAGCCAGTACCAGGGCAGGCTGTCCCAGTTCAGAAACACCATGAAGTCGGGCAGAACCGGATGGCCATAGGTGCCACGGTCGCCAATCTGGCGCATCAGGTACATGCCCATGGCGTAGCCGCCAATGGCGAAGAACGCCCCGTGGCCCAGGCTCAGAATGCCCAGATAGCCCCACACCAGGTCCACCGCCACGGCCAGCAGCGCATAGCTCAGGTACTTGCCGAACAGGTTCACGGTGTAGGCGTTGACATGCAGCGGATGCCCTTGCGGCACCGCCACGTGCAGCACGGTAACCAGCACCAGGGCGGCCAGCAGTACGCCGAGAAAGAGCTGGGTGGCCCGTTCGCCGAACGGGCGGAGCAGCCAGAACCGTTGAGAAGATGATGTCATCATGATGGGTTAGCCCTCCGCAGCCCGGCCCTTCTGCGGGAAGAGTCCACGCGGGCGTTTTTGAATGAACAGGATGATGAACACCAGCACGATGATCTTGGCCAGCACGGCACCCGCCCAGGGCTCCAGCACCTGGTTGATGATGCCCAGTGAAAGCCCCGCCACCAGCGTGCCCCACAGGTTACCCACGCCACCGAACACCACCACCATGAACGAGTCGATGATGTAGTTCTGGCCCAGGTTGGGGCCGACGTTGGTGAGCTGCGACAGCGCCACACCGGCCAGCCCCGCCACGCCGGAACCCAGCGCGAAGGTCATGATGTCCACCCGGGTGGCCCGGATGCCCATGGAGCGTGCCATGGCGCGGTTCTGGGTCACGGCGCGCACTTCGAGCCCCAGCCGCGTGCGGCGCATGATCAGCATCAGCCCGGCAAACACCACCAGCGCAAAGCCGAGCACGAACATGCGGTTGAGGGTCAGCGAGAGCGTATCGTTGATCACCAGCGAGCCGCTCATCCACTCGGGCGTCACCACGGTGCGGTTGAGCGGAGAGATCACCGTGCGCACCAGCTGCTGCAGAATCAGGCTGATGCCGAACGTGGCCAGCAGCGTTTCCAGCGGGCGGCCCTTGAGGAACTGGATCACGCCCCGTTCGATGGCAATGCCCACCAGGGCAGCCACCATGAAGCCCGCCGGAATGGAAAGAATCAGCGCCAGCCCCGGCTGGCCCGGCAGCAGTTGCTGCATCATCCAGGTGGTATAGGCGCCCAGCATCATCAGCTCGCCGTGGGCCATGTTGATCACGCCCATGACGCCAAAGGTGATGGCCAGGCCGATGGCCGCCAGCACCAGTACCGACCCCAGGCTCAGGCCAAAGTAGAGCGTTTCGAGGCCACGATTGAGCTTGAGGTTTTGCTCGATACTGAGGAGCGCCTCTCTGGCCGCGTCGGCGACCACCGGGTCATCGCCATTGGCCGCGCGATTGAGCGCCACACGGGCACGCGGATGCAGGCTGCCACGCAGCGCTTCCACGCCTTCCATCTGGCCCGCTTCGGTTTGATAAATGGCCAGTGCCTGCGCTAACCGGCGCTGCACCTGGCTATCCTCTTCTTCGGCAATCAGCGCTTCCAGAGGCTCGGCCAGCGTCTCGTCCACTTCGCCCAACAGGCGCTCGGCGGAGGTACGGCGGCGTTCCACGTTGGGGGAGTAGAGGTCGACCACGGCGATGGCGCTGCGCAGTTGGTTGCGCAGGGCGTTGTTGATGCCGATGCGGTTGAGGTCGCGGCGGGACATCTCGCCCAGCGACTCTTCGGTCAGGGCATCGGCCACGGGCCAGTCACGCCCGGTGTTGTTCAACACCACGACGAAGCGACCCTCGCTGGTGCGCTGCAGGCGGCCATCGAGCAAGGCTTGCAGCCAATCTCTGGCGCGCTCGTCGTCGCTTTGCAAAATGGCCGTAATCGCGTCGCCTTTGGCGCGGAAGTTCTCCACGTCCAGCGCTTCCAGCAGCGCCAGTGCCGCGTCGTCATCAGAAGGTGTGGTGGGGGTTTGTGCCTGCGACAACGTCGCCATGCTGAGCAGCAAAAGACACAACACCCCAGAAAGGAAACGCCTCATGGGGTTCTTCCTTTGGTCATCATCAATGGGGAGAGGTAGCGTGCTCCCTTGCCGCGACGGGTCGCGGCAAGGGAAGAGTGTTACTCGGCGAGTGCCGCTTCGGCTTCTTCTGCTGCGGTGCTGCCACCGCACGAACCGTTGGCGACGTTGAAGTTGCCGCAGCGCATCGGTGCACGCCAGTCAGCAATCAGGTCGCGAGAACCCGGCAGGAAGTCCGACCAGGCATCGCCTGCCACGGTGGACGGCGTTTGCCAGACGATGTCGAACTGGCCGTTGTCCTGCACTTCACCGATCAACACCGGCTTGGTGATGTGGTGGTTGGGCATCATGGCGGCATAGCCACCGGAAAGGTTAGGCACGGTCACGCCGATGATCGCATCTTTCACCGCGTCCACATCGGTGGTGCCTGCCTTGCGCACCGCTTCGGCCCACATGTTGAAGCCGATGTAGTGGGCTTCCATGGGGTCGTTGGTGACCGCTTCTTCATCGCCCGTCCAGTCGATCCAGGCGTCGATGAAGTCGTAGTTGGCGTCGGTGTCCACGCTCATGAAGTAGTTCCAGGCGGCCAGGTGGCCCACCAGCGGCCCGGTATCGATACCGGACAGCTCCTGCTCACCCACCGAGAAGGCGATGACGGGAATATCCGCAGCATCGATCCCCTGGTTGGCCAGCTCACGATAGAACGGCACGTTGGCATCGCCGTTGATGGTGGAGACCACCGCCGTGGGTTTGCCCTCTTCACCGAAACGACGGATTTCAGAGACGATGTTCTGCCAGTCCGAATGGCCGAACGGGGTGTAGTTGACCATGATGTCTTCTTCGGCCACCCCGTGCTCATCCTTCAGGAAGGCTTCCAGAATCCGGTTGGTGGTACGCGGGTAGACGTAGTCGGTGCCGATCAGCGCAAAACGCTCGATCCCGACTTCGTTGATCAGGTACTCCACCGCAGGAATGGCCTGCTGGTTGGGTGCCGCGCCGGTGTAGAAGACGTTCTCGGAAGACTCTTCCCCTTCGTACTGTACCGGGTAGAACAGCAGGCCGTTCAGCTCTTCGAACACCGGCAGTACCGCCTTGCGGGATACCGAGGTCCAGTTACCGAACACCACGTCTACCTCATGCTGGGCCAGCAGCTCGCGGGCACGCTCGGCAAACAGCGGCCAGTTGGAAGCGGGGTCGACCACCACGGCTTCCAACTGACGCCCCAACAGGCCACCGGCTTCGTTCTGCTGGTCGATGAGCATTTCGACGGTGTCTTTCAGGGTCGATTCGCTGATCGCCATGGTGCCGGAGAGGGAGTGCAGAATACCTACCTTGATCGGGTCGTTGTCTTGGGCAACGGCCTGAGCGCTGGCGCCCATGATGGCGGCAGCCAGGGCGGCCGTGGCGAAACGGCCAAGGGTACGAGGGTGTGTCTTGCGTTGCGATGTGGTCACTTGAACCTCCTTGCACCCCTTGGAAGGGGCTTGTTATAGGCGCGTAGAGCGGGCATTCACCCGCCGTGGGCTAATCCACCTTTCACATAGCAAGGGGTGCGCCAGATTGAATCAAAGCCTATTAAGACAATGACAATCAGACAGTTAGCGATACTCAAAAAAACCCGCATTGCGCCAGGCGCACTAATTCAGGGCAAGCCGAGAGGCGCCATGCACAGTTGTCATGCACCAGCAAAGCGCCTTGCACCAAAGAGGGGTGCACGCACACAAAAAAGCGCCCGGGGTTTCCCCCGGGCGCTGACAACGCCAAAACTCACTCCATCACACCACGCAACAATCGCTTATTTGGCGGCCATGGCCTTCTGCTTGCGGCGCTTTTTCAGCAGCGGCATGCCCAACGACAGGGCCGCAATGATCAGCAGTGACAGTGAAATGGGCTTGTCGATGAAGATGGACCAGTCACCGCCGGAAATCTGCAGTGCGCGACGCATGGACTCTTCCATCAGGCTGCCCAGGATCAGCGCCAGAATCAGCGGCGCCGTGGGGAAGCCGAACAGCCGCAAGCCCAGGCCGATCAAACCGAAGCCCAGCAGCAGCAGCAGGTCGAAGACGCTGAAGCTCATGCCGTAAACACCGATCATGCAGAAGATCAGGATCATCGAGAGCAGCAGCGGACGCGGCATATCGAGAATTTTGGCGATCAGCGGAATCAGCGGCAGGTTGAGTACCAGCAGGAAAATATTACCGATGTACATACTGGCAATGACCCCCCAGAACACGTCCGGGCGCTGCTCCAGCATCATGGGGCCAGGCGTCACGCCCATGACCAGCAGCGCCCCCAGCAGCACCGCCGTGGTGCCCGAGCCAGGCACCCCCAGGGTCAGCAGTGGTACGAACGAGCCGGTACAGGCGGCGTTGTTGGCCGCTTCGGGAGCTGCCACGCCCTTGATGTTGCCCTTGCCGAAGGTGTCACCATCCTTGGCCAGGCGTTTTTCCATGCTGTAGCCCAGGAAAGAACCAATGGTGGCACCGGCCCCCGGCAGTACACCGGTAAAGAAGCCCAGCACCGAGCTGCGGCTGATGGGGCCTGCAATTTGCTTCACTTCACTGCCGCTCAACTTGAGCGAACCGATGGCGTTACGCGGTACTTCCTTGCCACCGCCCCCACGCAGCAGCATGTAGAACACTTCCGCCAGGGCGAAGATACCCAGCGCCACGACCAGGAAGTCGATGCCGTCGAGCAGCTGAATCGAGCCAAAGGTGTAGCGCTCGGTGCCGGTTTGCATGTCGATACCGACGATCGAGATCATGATGCCGATCACCGCCGCAATCAGGCCCTTCACCAGCGATTTGTCCGACAGCGAGACGACCGCCGTCAGGCCCAGCACCATGAGCGCGAAATATTCGGGAGGCCCAAAGCTGACCGCCACTTTGGAAAGCAGCGGCGCCACCAGCATCAAGAAGACGACCGAGACGGTGCCGCCAATGAACGACGCGTAGGCGGCAATGGCCAGCGCCTTGCCCGCCAACCCCTGCTTGGCCATGGGGTAGCCATCGAAAGAGGTCGCGACCGTGCCCGCCACCCCCGGCGCATTGAGCAAGATAGAAGAGGTCGAGCCACCGAAAATGGCCCCGTAATACACACCCGCCATCAGAATCAGGCCTGATGCAGGCTCCATTGAGAAGGTGATCGGAATCATCAGCGCCAGGGCACTGATCGGGCCGAGGCCCGGCAACATACCGATGATGGTACCGGCAAACACACCGGCAAAGACGTAAGCGATATTGATGGGCTCGAGCGCGATGCCAAAGCCGTACATCAAGTTGTTCAAGGCATCCATGGGCGTATCTCTCTTAAAAAACTACGGCAGGTGCGTGGGCACGGCGTATTCAGAACGGCAAGAGGCCAGTGGGCAGATACACATCCATGACGCGCGTCATGGTGAGATACAGCGCCAGGACCACCCCCAGGGAAGCCGCCAGGTTGATGCCATGACGACGGTAGCCGTAATAGGCCGTCAGCCCGGTGCACAGCAGCGTCGATGCCAACACGAAGCCCAACGGCACCAGCAGGAGGGCATAGGCGGCGATGGCCACAGCGGTGATCACGACCCGCGCCCAAGGCGTGAACAGCAGCGGGCCGTTGGTGGCCTCTTCGTCGATCTCGTCAGCGCCTGCCAGCGGTACCGGTTTTTCAAAGAAGAGCAGCCCTGCTAGCAATAACAAGGTAATTCCCAGCACTTTTGGAAACAGGTCTGAATCCACCGGGCGCGGCAGAGGAAAGGTTGGAATTTGCCAGGCCATTGCTAGATAGGCGGCAGCTAGAAGCGCCAGCACGAGGGCCAGCCACTGATTAGTGTTCAATCGAGTCATGGGGAGTCTCTCCGAAGGCGCAGGTTGCGCTTACGGTCACAGGCAGTGACCCCGGGCCTAGCTGGCCCGGGGCAGCACGGTGAAGCGGGGGTTATTGAGCCAGCAAGCCCAGGTCGCTCAGGACGCTGCTGAACTGTTCTTTCTGCTCATCCAGGAACGCGCCAAACGCTTCGCTGTCCTGGTAGGCATCGATCCAGCCCAACTGGTCACGCGCCTGCTGCCAGCCATCGGTTTCAAGCATTTCTGCAAACAGGTCTTCGTAGTAGGCCACGGCTTCGGCAGGCATGTCAGGGGTACCCATCACGCCACGCCAGATATCGAAGGTGTAGTCCACACCCTGCTCCTGGTACGTGGGCACGTCGGCCAGGGCGCCGCCCAGGCGCTCAGGGGCAGATACGCCCAGAGCACGCAGTTGGCTGCCTTCGCCGAGCTGGCCCACGGACTCACCCGCGCCGGTAATGACCGCCTCGATATGCCCCCCCATCAGGTTGGTCATGGCATCGCCACCACCCGAGAAGGGAATATAGTTCACCGTAGAGGCATCGAGACCCGCCGCAGAGGCCAAGCCAGCCACCGAAATATGGTCCATCGAGCCCGGCGCACTGCCGCCACCCACGCTCAGGCGCGGGTTCTCTTTCAGCGCGTCGAACAGGTCATTGATGGTCTGATATTCGGAATCCGCTGACACCAGAATGATGGAGTAGTCGGTGATCAGACGCGCCACGGGGGTGAAATCCGTGTGGTCGTAGCGCGAGGCGCCTGCCAGCGGCACCAGGATGATGGGCGGGCTGGTGGCAAACAGCTTGTGCGGGTTACCGCTGTCACGGGCGATCTGCGCCCATGCCACGGCACCGCCGCCGCCAGGCACGTTGATAGCCGCAAAGTTACGGTCTGCCAGCTGCTCTTCCTGCAGCACGCGAGAAACGGTACGCACCAGCGTATCCCAGCCACCGCCTGGGTTGGCGGGTGCGACGAATTCGATGGAACGGCTTGGGGTCCACTCCTGGGCCTGTACGCCAGTGGTCATGGCGAGGGCTGCCAGAGGCAGAGCAAATACAGCGGCGCGCTTGAAGGAAAGCGAGGTCATGGGCGTTCTCCACAGTCAATTATGTTGTTATGCGCGGTGATCGACACGCGGCATTTGTGATTACACCGCGAACGTTAGAAGACAGCCACCTTTCAGGACAAGCTTGTGACCATAAACGACAAATTGTTCTTTATGGTCGTTTTGTTCATTTTGTTCACGCATCGAGCCAGCCGTGATCGCCCTTCAATAAGCGGTAGCGCCGCTCGGGTCGCCCGACATCCCCGTAACCCAGCTCGGCGCCTACGGCCTGCTCGGCCACGAGAAACTCCAGATAGCGGCGTGCCGTCGAGCGGCTGGCGCCCATGGTACGCGCCACCTGCATGGCGGTCAGGGCGCCGCTGTCTGCTGCCAAGGCTTCCACCACACGGCGCAGGGTCAAGCGGTCGATGCCCTTGGGCAAGCTGCGCTGAGGGGCGCGTGCAGGCTCGCTGGGCGTCACCCGGGCCAGCACATGGTCCAGCTCGTCCTGGTTCAGCTCGGCGCGGTTGGCCAGCGCCTCCCGTTCGCGCCGAAAACGTGCCAGCATCTGGTTCATTCTTGCCGCTTCGATGGGTTTGATCAGGTAGTCGAACACCCCGCCACGCAGCGCCTCGCTGATGGTCTCCACCTCGCGGGCCGCCGTCACCATGACGATATCCACGTGCACATGGTCGCGGCGAATCGACCACAAAAGCTCCAGCCCTTCCACATCGGGCAGGTAAGCATCCAGCAGAATCAGCTGTATTTGCGAGGCGTGCTCGGCCATCAGCGCTTTGGCTTCGCTGCCGTTGCGCGCCATACCCACCACATAAAAACCGTCACTTTGCTCGATGAAGGCGCGGTGAATATCGGCGATGCGGAAATCGTCTTCGACGACCAGAATGCCGTATTGCGTCGCAGACATGCGTCATCCTCTTGTTAACGTCGTTATTATGAGTGTGAACCGTTTAGCCTGGTGGGCCGGGTTCATCGCTGCGGGCGCACAGCGAGCGGTCCAGCACGGCAATGAAACAGGCGCCCCCCAGCTCGCTCTCTTCCAGGGTGATCGCGCCACCGTGCTGACGACACAGCCGCTCCACCAGCGCCAGACCAATGCCGCGGTGCTTGCCGGTCTTGGTCGAAAAACCCTCCTGGAAGATCGACCCGGCGTGCTCCGCAGGGACCCCTGCCCCATTGTCTTCGACCTCGACCAACAGCTGTTCGCCCAAATCGGTGAAGAACAGCCGCACCCGGGGCTCGCTGGCGTGGGGGCCGTTCAGTGCCGCATGGCAGGCATTATCCAGCAAATTGCCCACCACGCTCATCATGACCTCTTGCCCCGTTGGCGTCAGCGAGCAGGAGAGCGAGCTTTGTTCGTCGATTTCCAGTGCCACGCCCAGTTCACGGGCGCGGGTCAGTTTGCCCAGCAGCGTGCCGCTCAGCACCGCATCGGCCACATGGCGCATCAGAAAGTTCATCTGTGCCTGGGCACGCTCGGTTTCCTGATGAATCAGGGCCAGCGCTTCCTCGATGCGCTGCAACTGCAGCAGCCCGGAAATGGTGTAGAGCTTGTTGGAGAACTCGTGGGCCTGGGCGCGCAGCATGTCCACATCGCGACTGGCCTGGGTCAGCGCCTGGGAGAGGTCGATGATTTCCCGGCGGCTACGGAAGGTGGCCACGGCGCCTTCGATCTCGCCCTCGTGAATGATGGGCACGCGGTTGACCACCACCGGGTGATCCCCCAGCCACATTTCCTGGTCGAACTCCTGCTCACCGTGTCTGAGCACTTCCAGCAGGCGGGAATTGGGCACTACCTCGCGGATGGGCTGCCCCAACAGCACATGCTCGTCGGGCAGCTCCAGAAAGCGGCGTGCTTGCTGGTTCACCAGGGTAATGTGGCCATCCCGATTGACCGCCAGAATGCCCTCGTGAATCGATTGCAGGATGGCTTCCTTTTCCATGGCGAGACGGGCGATTTCGTAGGGTTCGAGGCCGAGAATGATTTTTTTGAGATGCTGCGACAGCCAATAGGCGCCGGCAAACCCGAGCACGATCATCATGGCCACCAGCATCCAGCCCAGTTTGGTGTAGCGCGCTACGTCCATGTCCACGCGGTCGAGCATGAAGCCGACGGAAACCACGCCGATGATGTTGCCCTCTTCATCCCAAATCGGCGTTTTGCCGCGCATGGCGGTGCCCAGGGTGCCGGTGGCTTCGGACACGTAGGATTGACCATAGATCAGCGCTTGATCATTATCATCCCCCACCATGCGCTCGCCGATGCGCTCGGGCACCGGGTGGGAGTAGCGTATCGACTGGGCATTGCCCACTACCACATAGCGCGCGCCCGTCTCCTGGCGCACCCGCTCGGCCAGCGGCTGAATGAAGTGGGAGGGCTCGGGCGTGGAGAAGGCATCGACGATTTGCGGCATGGCCGCCACGGTCTTGGCGACCGCCAGCGCCCGCTCGCCCATTTGATAGGTGATGATGTCGGCTTTACGGTAGTTCAGGTAGGTCCCTTGGGCCAGCAGCATACCCGCCAGCAGCAGGCCCACCAGGATCATGACCTGCAAGCGAAAGCTGCGTTTGTACCAGCGTCGCTTGGCGCGCGTGCGACGCCAGCGCTGCAGTTCGGCCAGGGTGCGTGGGCGGGGCTCGGTCATAAGGGAACTCGTGATGCGCAAGAGCGTCATTATGGCACGCACCGTCAGGCGGCGTTAGGCTTTGCGCTTTTTCACCCTGCGGCTTATATACTCCCTGCCCACCGCAACACTCAAGGAGGAGAAGAGTGCGACACCTTTCACACTACCTGTTACTGGCCAGCTGCCCGCTCTGGGCCGGGGCTGCCGCAGCCAACCCTTTCTATGCGCCCCCGCCGCCCCAGGAAGATGCGCCCATCTTCAGCGGTGATGCCGAGCTTGGGTTCAACCAGCTCTCCGGCAATACCGACAGCCGCACGCTGATCGGCAAAACGCTGCTCACCTGGCTGACCGGCGACTTCACCCACTCGTTTCGGGCAGAAGTGCGTAATGTCAGCAAGGATGGCGAGACCAGCGCGGAGCAGTACCTCGTGGCAGGGCGGGAGCGCTATGACTTCAACGGCCCGCATTACCTGTTTGGGTTTGCCCGCTGGGAAAAGGACCGCTTTGCGGGCTACGATCAGCAGCTCACCGCCATCGGTGGCTATGGTCGACAGATCGTGGATGGCGAGCGCCACTACCTTTCTCTGGAAGCAGGGCCCGGCTATCGCCATGACCGGCTGCGTGACGATGAGAACGAGCAACTGGGCGTGGCCTACTCGGCGCTGGACTACCGCTGGGAGTTCTCCCAGTTCGCGGATCTGCGCCAGGAGATGTCGGTGGAGTATACCCATGAGAACACCACCTCGCGCTCGCTGTCGGCCCTCACGGCACGCCTGAATTCGCGGCTGTCGCTGCGCCTGTCTCATGAGATCAAGCGCAACTCCCAGCCCCCCGAAGAGGCCAGCGAGCGGACCGACCATACCACCAGCGCGTCGCTCCTCTACCGCTGGTAGCCTGACCGCCTATTGGCGCTGCTGCCCGCGGTGTGCCCAGGCGGTCATGCGCTTTTCCAGCAGCGAGAACAGCTCGTACATCACCATGGCCATGGCACTGATCACCAGCAGCCCGGCAAATACCAGGCCCATGCGCATCTGCGAGCCCGCGCTCATCATGAGGTAGCCAATGCCCTGGTTGGAGGCCACGGTCTCGGACACCACCGTGCCCACGAAGGCCAGCGTGATGGCGATTTTCAGCGAGGCGAAGAAGTACGGCAGCGAGCGTGGCAAGCCCACCTTGAGCAGCACATCGATGCGCCGTGCGCCCAGCACTCTCAACACATCTTCCATCTCAGGCTCCAGGGTCGCCAGGCCGGTGGCCACGTTCACCACGATGGGAAAGAAGCAGATCAGGAAGGCGGTGAGTATTGCGGGCACCGAGCCGATGCCGAACCAGACCACCAGAATGGGCACGAAGGCCACCTTGGGAATGGCGTTGAACCCCACCAGCAGCGGGTAGCAGGCGTTGTACAAAAAGCGCGACGAGCCGATGATGAAGCCCAGCAACAGCCCCACGGCAACGCCCAGGCCAAAGCCAATCAGCGTGGTCCAGAAGGTTTGCCAGGAGTGCTTGCCGATGGGCCCGGCGTAGGTCACCAGCGCCTGAACCGTGTCCAGCGCGCTGGGAAAAATAAAGCTGGGCACGTTGAACAGGCGTACCGTCACTTCCCAGATCACCACTAGCCCCGCCATGGCGATCCAGGGTGCCAGCCGCTCGGCCAGCTTGCGATTATGGGTCATGGGCACTCCTTCAGGCGCTGCGCACTTCACCGATCTGGGCGCGCAGCGACTGCACCAGGTCAATGAACGGTTTCTGGTAAGTGGTTTCCAGCGCCCGAGGGCGAGGCAGTTCGATGGTGCGCCGCTCGATCACGCGCCCCGGACGACGGCTCATGACATAGACGGTGTCGGCCAGGAAAGCGGCCTCGCGTAGGTCATGGGTCACCAACACCACGGTAAAGCGCTGGGCCTCCCACAGGTCACGCAAGACGCACCAGAGCTCTTCACGGGTGAACGCATCCAGCGCGCCAAAGGGCTCGTCCAGCATCAGCAAGCGCGGCCGATGAATCAGCGCGCGACAGATGGACGCCCGCTGCTGCATGCCCCCCGACAGCTCCCAGGGGTACTTGTTTTCATGCTCGGCCAGGCCCACCGTCTCGAGCAGCGCCCGAGCCCAGCCTTTGAACTCTTCCCGGCGCTTGCGGAACTGCTTCCGATAGGGCTCGACGATTTCCAGCGGCAGCAGCACGTTGTCCAGAGTGGTACGCCAGGGCAGCAGGTTGGCATTCTGGAACGCCATGCCGGTGATTTTCAAAGGCCCGGTCACGGGCAGCCCATCCACCTGGATGCTTCCCTGCGTAGGGGCATGCAGGCCGGTACACAGCTTCATGAAGGTGGATTTGCCACACCCTGACGGCCCCACGAAGGCGACGAACTCGCCTTCGTGGATCGACAGGTCGATATCTTCGATGGCGTTGCCCGAGCCGTCGTACGCCAGGCTGACGTCATCGAAGCGGACGAACGCTGCCGACATCACTCCGCCTCCGGCAGCAGCATGCGCTCTTCTACCGGCGGCAGGTAGCGGGAGTCAAAGACCTGATCGGGGGATGGCAACGTGGGCAGATCGTAAGCATCCGCCACCAATTGAATCGCCTGGCTCAGCCGCTCGTCATCCACACCGCCCACGCCATATTCACGGGCATCGGGGGTATCCACCACGCTCTCCAACGCCAGCTTCAGGCGACGCGTTTCCATCTCGACATCGATCAGGCCATCGCGGTTACGCACGTACTCGATGGCCGCTTCGGGGTCTGCCAGGGTCTCTCCCAGCGCACGGTTGAAGGCGCGCAGAAAGCCCTGCACGGCCTCGGGGTTGGCATCGGCAAAGGCATCACTGACCAGAATCGCGTTGCCGTACAGCGGGACGCCGTAGTCGGGGAACGGCATGATGGTCAGCTCGTCTTCGCTCATGCCGCGCTCTTCCAGATTGAGCAGGCTGGTGAAGTAGAAGCCGGTGATGGCATCGACATCGCCCCGGGTCAGCAGGGTTTCGCGTAGCGCAGGATCGACGTTTTGCCACGCCACTGCGTCGGCCTCCAGCCCATTAGCAGCGGCAAAGATGCCCCAGGCGCGATAGCCGGTGTCGAAGGCCGGGGCGGCGATGGTCTTGCCTGCCAGGTCAGCGGGGCTCTCGATGCCGCTCTCCTTGCGCGCAAACACCGCCGCGGGCGTGCCGTCATAAACGATATAAACGCCCTTGATGCCGGGGCCTTCCGGGTTTTCCGCAAGGAATTCGACCAGCGCGTTGAGATCGCCAAAGCCCATCTCATAGGCGCCCGAGGCCACCCGGTTCACCGCCCCTGCAGAGCCGCTTCCCGAATCGATCTGAACCTGCAGACCTTCTTCGGCGAAGTAGCCTTTTTCGGCTGCCATCAGAAACGGTGCTGCCGGACCTTCAAAACGCCAGTCCAGCTGGAAGCGAATCGAGGTCGTCTCGGCAGCAGCGCCGAGCGGAATCATCAGCGCCGCGCCAAATAGCGCTAGCGGAAACAAAGAGGAGCGGGCAGTACGGAAACGAATCGGCATGGCAGTGAGCACCTTGTATACAATATTGATGATGCTTTGCAGCAACGCTGCCATCTTTTGCTTTTTACTGTTCATTCATGAGCTTAGGCCTGCAAATGGATCAGCCAGCGCCCTCGAAAGCGCCAAAATGGTGCGCCACGCATTGGACGCGCACCATAAGAAAACATTTTTGGCCAAACCGTTAGACTTTGGTCTAACCCGACGGTATACTGTGTTCAGTTTCCTGTCCTCGCGCCATTCATTGAATGGCGCTTTTTTTTTGTGCTGCGGTTTTGCTCCGTAACACGCTCAAGCCATGCCCTTACCCTGCCTACTCCCCCTTCGATCCTGAACAGGTATTCGACATGACGCACTCTTCTCGCCCCACTGAGGAAGCCACACGGCGACCCTTTGGAGACCCCATCGTACTGGTGCTCAGCATTGGTTTCATCGTGACCTTCCTGTCACTTTCGCTGTATGACATCGAGCGGGTTGCCAGCACCATCAGCCAAGGGTTTGCCTGGACGGCGCTCACGCTGGGCAGCTACTTTCAACTGCTGCTATTGATGACCTTCCTGATTGCCATGGGCCTAGCGCTGACACCAGCAGCCAAGGCGCGTATCGGCAATCTGGATGCACCAGAAATGGGCACCTTCAAGTGGGTATCGATCATTCTGTGCGCTCTGCTGGGCGGTGGTGGGGTGTTTTTCGCCACAGGCGAGCCGATCTATCACTTTGTCGTTACGCCCCCCGCTTTCGATACCGAACCCGGCACTGCCGAGGCGGTGGCAGGTGCCTTGGCCCAGTCGTTTACCCACTGGGGGTTCATGGCCTGGGCGGTCCTGGGTTCACTCACGGCGGTAGTATTGGCGCATGCGCATTACGTCAAGGGCCAGCCGCTTCAGCCCAGAACGCTCCTTTATCCGGTGTTCGGTGAGCGCCTGATGCGCGGCCCGCTAGGCAGCGTGGTGGACGCCTGCTGTGTGATCGGTGTCGTGGCGGGAACCGTGGGGCCGATTGGCTTTCTGGCGACGCAGGTCAGTTTCGGCCTGCATGAGCTGTTCGGCCTGCCGGAAGGCTACACAGGCCAGCTGATCATCCTGGCCGTATTGGGGGCCATCTATGTGCTCTCCTCCATGAGTGGGGTACACAAAGGCATCCAGCTGCTCAGCCGCTTCAACGTGCTGTTGGCCCTGGCCATTGGTGCCGTGATTGTGGTTTTTGGCCCCACGCTGTTTCTGATGAATAGCTACATGGCCAGCATGGGCGCTTATGTCAGCGGCTTTTTCACCATGGCCACCATGACCGCCGACACCGCGCCCGCTTGGTGGATGCAGTGGTGGACGGTGTTCTTCTTCGCCTGGTTCATCGGCTATGCGCCGCTGATGGCGATTTTCGTGGCGCGCATTTCCCGAGGACGCACGATACGCGAAATGATTCTGGCGGTGGCGGTGCTCGCCCCCTTGGCGACGACCATCTGGTTCACGCTGCTGGGCGGTACCGGCATTTACTACCAATTGACCGACGTGATCGATATCACCGAGGCACTCGAAAACTTCCAGTTCGACGTGGCTACCCTCACCGTAGCCCAGGCACTGCCGGGCGGCACCTGGATGGCCATGGCCATCTTGCTGCTGACCACCATCTTCGTGGCCACCACCGGCGACTCCATGAGCTATGCCATTGCCGTGGTAGGAGCGGGACACGATGCGCCCAGCCCTTACATGCGTGCGTTCTGGGGGATCGCCATGGCACTGATGGCGGCGGTTCTGCTGTACATGGGCGCAGGCCAGATTGGCGCGCTGCAGCAGTTCATCGTGATTACCGCGATTCCCGTCTCACTGATCCTGCTGCCGTCACTCTGGAACGGCCCGCAAGCGGCTTACGCCATGGCGCGGGAGCAAGGGATCATCGACTGATCTCGGCTTACAAGCCTTGCAGCAGCCGTAGAATCACCTGCGGCTGCTGGTTGACCTGAGCCAGCATGGAGATGCCGACCTGCTGCAACAGCTGGGCACGAATCAGGTTGGAGACTTCCTGCGCGTAGTCGGCGTCCTGGATGCGTGACTGGGCGGCAGAGGTGTTGATGATGTTGGTATTGAGCCCGTCGATCACGCTTTCGAAGCGGTTCTGCACGGCGCCCAGGTAGCTGCGCTGGCGGTCGACCAGCTTCATGGCTTCATCCACCACGTCCATGGGCTTGCCGGTGGCCGTGCCATCGTCCAGCACGCTAAAACCTTCCAGCCCAAGCGCCTGAAGCCCCATGGCGGAAAAACGAATGCCAATCACATCCCCCGCATTGGCACCCACCTGAATGTTCAGGGTCCGATCTGCGTTGATCAGAGGAATGCCGTTGAAGTTACTCTGCTCAGTGACACGGGTGATCTCTTCCAGGCGCTGATCGATTTCCAGCTGAATAGAGGCCAAATCTTCGGAAGAGTTGGTGCCGTTGAGGGCTTGAACGCTCAGCTCACGGATACGTTGAAGGTTGTCGTTGATCTGGTTCAGCGAGCCTTCCGCCGTTTGCACCATGGAAATGCCATCGTTGGTGTTACGAATGGCCTGGTTCATGCCTCGAATCTGCGCGCCCATGCGATTGGCAATGGCCTGACCAGCGGGGTCGTCCTTGGCGCTATTGATACGCAAGCCGGAAGACAGGCGCTGCATGGAGGTCTGCATGGCCTGCTGGCTCGTACGTAAATTGTTCATCACCAACAGCGACGTGATGTTGGTCGCAAGGCTAAGCAAGGGCGTGACCTCAGGCATCAACGAAACAGAAACGGGGTAACGTTATTATCGGCCGACCTGGCCAATACATGAGCGCGTCCAGCAACAAAACGACCACAAGGCTTGCAACACTGCTCCCCTCACGGCTGCTGGGGCGCTTGCTCTCCCAAAGCGCGATGGCAGGAAGCCAATACGGCATCCACGGGACCACGCACATAGTCATATTGGAAATAGCCTTCGTCGACCACTTCACCATCCCACGCCACGATATCCAGATCCATGGTACGCGGGCCTGACTTGATCGGTCCTCGCACACGTCCCAGACGCTGCTCGACATCCCTCAGATAAGCTTTGAAGGCATCACGGGTCTGCGAGGTGCGAACGACCAACGCAGCGTTGAGGAAGTCAGGCTGCTGCTGAAACCCCACGGGCGCTGTTCGTACAGCTTCGGAGCGGGCCACCAGCTCACACTCGCGGCTCAAGATTTCCAGCGCTTGCGCAAAATGGTGTTCTGGCTCGATGTTGGTTCCTAACGAAATGATGCACTCATGAGACGCTATGGCTGTCATGGCAAGCCCTCGGGACTTGAGCAGAAAGACGGTTTCTGTTGAAACGTACCCGCCGCCTTTTTCCACTTGCCCACGGGAAACGAGCGGCACCCTCCAAGCGTAGCGTTTTCAGCATTATGTTCAACATCTGTATAAGTTATTGACAAACGCTGCTTACACGCAGAAAGTCAGCTGACCACCCAATAATAATCTTCCGTATAGGGAGCAACCCATGGGAAACCCTGCTGCACTCGTCACCGGTGGCGCCACCCGTCTTGGCCGCCACTTTTCCGAAGCGCTGGCCGACAAGGGCTTCGATATCGCGCTGCATGTCAACAGCTCGCGAACCGAGGCCGAAGAGGTCGCGGAACGCATCCGGAGCAAGGGGCGTGATTGCGAGATCTTGCCCTGCAACTTTCTGGAAGACCCGCTGGACGCGTTGATTGCCCACGCCAAGGCTCGTTTCCCAGGGCTTTGCGTACTGCTCAACAGCGCCAGTGCCTACGCGCCTGCACCTATCGCCCAGACAGACCTGGCCATGCTGGAGACTCAGTTTCGGGTCAATATGTTTACCCCGCTGCTATTGACGCGCCACTTTGCCGAGGTGGTCGAACACGGCCAGGTCATCAATATCATCGACAACAAGGTGGCTTACCATCAGTACCCTTATGCGGCCTACCTGCTGTCCAAGAAAAGCTTGGCAGACATGACGCGCATGGCGGCGCTGGAGTTTGCACCTCGCCTGCGTATCAATGGCATCGCCCCTGGTGTCGTGCTACCCGCATCGCAGCGCAGCAGTGACTATGTCCAGTGGCGGATCGAAGGCATTCCTGTCGATCATCAGGGGAATCCAGCGCATCTCGTACAAGCTTTGTACTATTTGTTGGACAATGCGTTCGTCACGGGGCAGGTGCTGTTCGTGGACGGTGGGGAGTCCATCAACCTGGTGGGGCGTCACTCCGAAAATTATCCGGGCGAGTGAGCCTGGCAGACTCTGCGCATACGACAAGGCCGCCCGAAGGCGGCCTTGTCGTTGATGCATCGAGGATCACACTTCCTCATCGTCAGGCTTGTGGTGCTCAGCCTCTTGCTCACTCGGTGATTTTCCACGACGAGGGCGATGGCGGTCATCCACTTCGAGCTCTGCTCGTTTGGGCTGCCCTGCCGGGCTACCATCGATGGTGAAGTCCTGCTGCATGACACGCAGGTTGGCAGGCGGCGCAGAGCCGGACTTGTCCTGCCCGAAGTACAGGGTGGTATGCGGGAACGGAATCTCGATACCCGCCGAGTCGAAGCGCATCTTGACGAGGCGGTTGTATGCCCGGCCAACGCCCCACTGGTCACCCGGCGTGGTCTTGATGACCACACGGATATTGACCGAGCTGTCGGCCAGCGCAGTAACGCCCGCCACGGTCATGTCTGCCAACAGCTTGTGACTGTGCTCTGGGTTGGCTTTGAGGTCTTCGAAGGCCAACTGGAGCTGGGCAATGGCATCGTCGATGTTCTCGCGGTAGGCAATACCGTATTCGCCCACGTGATTACCGTACTCACGCATGTAGTTGGAGACCGTGTCCACACTGGAGAACGGCACGATATGGTAGGTGCCGGAAAGGTCGCGAATACCCACCGAACGTATGCTCAACCGCTCAGCAGTGCCGGTAATACCGCCTACGGTCACGACATCGCCAGTATTCATGGCGTTTTCGACCTGGATGAAGACGCCGGTGATGACATCCTGCACCAGTCTCTGGGCACCGAAACCGATCGCCAGACCCAGCACACCGGCACCGGCAATCAGCGGCCCGATGTTGATGCCGATCTCCGACAGAACGATCATGCCGGTAATGGTCACCATGGCAATGGCCAGTGCATTACGGAACAGGCTAAGCAGCGTCTTGGCACGCGCCGAGGGCTCCCCGTCGCCCGTCTCGGGGTTCAGCTTGTGCTCGATCAGGCTGGCCAGCCCCAGCCATACGCCCAGCGATACGATCAGAATGACCGCCACACTGATCAGGTTGCCCACCAGGTTGGCACCGCGCTCGGAGGCGTACCAGGCAGCGAGATTGAACGCTCCCCAGGCATCCAGCACCACCATGATCACAGCCACGACAATGATGGTGCGCAGCACGCGCAGGGCATTGGGCACGTAGCTGTTCAGGCGCGCTTCCAGCAGCGGCAGCTTGCGCCGCAGGTCATCCGACAGCTGAATACGACGGCCGATGGTCTGGGTGAGGAAGGTGGACAGCAGCAGCCCCACCACCACCGCCACCAGCGTTTTCAGCGTGGCCATGAGCACGAAGGGCAGCGCATCGCCCGGGCGGGTCAGGGTCAGTACGAACACCATCAGGAAGTAGAGCAGAGCAAACAGGTGCCACGTACGAGCGAACAGGTGCAGCGAGACACGACTGGCCATCAGCGTCGAACGGTCGCCCATCAGGTTCAGGTTATTCCGCAGTCGAACACGGTTCTTCAGCACCACCGCCACGGCATAGACGAAGGCCAGCAGCATGATGAAGGTGCCCACGGCCTGCCCCAAGGTCGGGGCCAGGTAATAGTTGACCAGCGGTACGACCACCATCAGGCCATAGCCCACCATACCGATCAGGCGGGCGATCCAGCGATTCCAATAGGAGGCTTCCTGGGCAGAAATATGCAGCAGCCGCAGTCCCTCATAGCGGGAGGAGAACAGCATGCGCACTGCCGCCTTGAGCAGCTCGATGATCAGGAACGCGTTCAGGAACAGCGAGGCCCGGGTAGACAGCTCGCCCGTTTCGCCCACCGCAAACGTGGCGATCAGATTGCCGCCCACGTAGGCCAGCGCCACCAGCAGCACATCTACTACCGCGGCAAGCGCCACGCATAGCACGAGACGCAGCACCGGGGTCAGGTTGCCACCGGCCAACGACCAGGCACTGAGCTTGGTAAACAGCGTCTTGGCGAGACGACGGAAGGTAAAGAACAGGGCAAACGTGGCAATGATGACAATGCCGAGATTGATCGCGGCATTGGTGAAGTCGGCCATATTGAAGGTGCCGACCCCCTGCCCCGTGAACAGGTTGCCGACGATCGAGACGGCCTGCTCTAGCTGCCCACCCACATCGCTCACCGTGCGGCTGGTCAACTCTGCCAGCTGGCGCGGCAGCGAGACGTCTTCAGGAGAGACATTGCCACCGGCAGCCGCGGCTTCCGGGGAGAGCTCGTTGGCCAGTGCGGGAGGTAGCGCCGATGCCTGGTGGCGCAGCAGCTCAATCAGCTCCTGGCGAGCCTGCTCATCTTCCAGCAAGTCCGCCAGCGCAGAATACGAGGGCGGCTGCTCGGCACTCGTATTCGACGCTTCATTGTCAGCGCCTAGCGTGGTTTGCGCCATGGCTGGCCCGGCCAGCAAGGCGAACAGCGTCAGCATCCAGACGCCTAGCCAAGGTAGTAAACGTAGTGACGTCACACCATAACCTCCCTTTGGGTGAGTTTTTGCGATCCTGCGACTTGCCAAGAACCTGCCTACGCGTGCCCGCACAGACACGTCCACACAGAATAGTGCATCCATCAGGAATGCAAACCTGACATAACATACGCTAGGGTAACATGCCTGACTGCCAGAGAGGTTATCGCGACTGCTTTCGGTGCACCAACGAAAACACCCTCGCGCAGTTTTCAGGCAATCGCATAGCAGTGCCTTATTGGCAGTAAGGGGCCAGCCACTGCTGGGCCATGACGATCAACAGCGCATAGCGCGCGCCCTTGGCCAGCACGATCCAGAGCAGCGCCCGCCACCAGGCCAAGCGCATGACGCCTGCCAGGACGGTGAGCGGGTCGCCTATGACCGGCAGCCATGACAACAGCAGGCTGAACTCACCAAAGCGGTGATACCAGCGCTCTGCGCGGGCCAACCCTTGGGGCGATGCGGGGAACCAGCGGCGATCCTGGAACTGGCGGGCATAGCGCCCCATGGCCACGTTGATCATGCTACCCAGCGTATTGCCCACCGTGGCAACCAGCCAAAGCCCCAGCGCGGGCTCGCCCAGGCACCAGAGCCTGGCCAGCCACACTTCAGAGCCGCCCGGCAGCAGGGTGGCACTGGCAAGCGCCACCCAAAACAGACTAAACATGAGCAATCATCGGCAATTAACGAGGCCGCTGGCCGCCCATTTGCAGGGTGATGTCATCCGCCGTACGGCGCACCAGCGCCCCCAGCGCCAGCAGGCGATCTTCTGGAATGCGCGCCATGGGCCCGGAAACGGAAATGGCCGCCAGGGGAGTGGCGTGCTCGTCGAAAATACACGCGGCCACGCAGTGCAGGCCAATAGCATGCTCTTCACGGTCACAGGCAAAGCCCTGAGCACGAATGGCGGCCATTTCTGCCAACAGCGAATCGACCTGATAGCGCGTGTTTTCCGTGACGCGCGCCAGCTCATACCCACCCGCCAACAGCGCGTCGCGCTCCTCCTCGCTCATCCAGGCCAGCAGCGCCTTGCCTACCCCAGAGGCGTGCAGCGGTGCCCGCGACCCCAACCGCGTGATCATGCGCATCATTTGCGGCGATTCGTTCTGGGCCAGGAACACCGCCGTGGCGCCATCGCGAATGCCCAGGTTGGCCGTTTCGCCGGTCTCTGCCGTCAGGCGGCGCAAAAACGGACGGCTTTTCGCCACCACGTCACGCGCTTCCAGAAAGCTGTTGCCGATGCGGAAGGTTTTTACGTCGATTCGCCACAGGCCCTGCTCGCTCTCCTGGGTGACGAACCCCTGGCTTTGCAGTGCCTGGAGTAGCCGGTGGGTCGTGGAAGGTGCCAGGTCCGCTTGCTCGGAAAGCTCCGAGAGCGCCATCCCCAGCGGGCTGGCCGCCAGGTATTCGAGCAGCGTGAGGCCGCGTACCAACGATTGGCTATGCCCGCCGCTGGCTTTGGTGGCTCCCGCCGGACGTCCAACTGACCTGCGCTTGACTTCACTCACCTGGCACTCTCCTGAGGGCGCGTTAACATTCATAAATCAGCAGGATAACGCGGCCCGGCGGCCATGTCGCGTTTACGGAAACAAATTCCACCAATGGATCGCTAGCGGTGCCGCCAGACCGGCGGGCGTTTTTCGATAAACGCATCGATACCCTCGGCCACGTCCTCAGCCAGCATGTTGCAGGCCATGGTGTCTCCGGCAAAGGCGTAGGCTTCTCCCAACGGCATCGCCAGCTGGCGCGCAAACATGGCTTTACCGGTGCGCACCGCCACCGCGCTTTTGGCACAGATGCTCGATGTAAGCACCTCCACCGCCGAGTCCAGCGCTCCCTCTTCTGCGACGCGGTTGATCAACCCCCACTCCGCTGCCTGGTCGGCACTGATGAAGTCGCCGGTCAGCAGCATCTCCATGGCTCGCTTACGCGGTACGTTGCGCGACAGCGCTACGGCCGGGGTCGAGCAGAACAGGCCGACATTGATACCGGAGACCGCAAAACGCGCGCTGCTGGCCGCCACGGCCAGATCGCAGCTGGCAACGAGCTGGCAGCCCGCGGCGGTGGCGATCCCCTGCACCTTGGCAATCACCGGTACGGGGAAGTGAACGATGGTTTGCATTACCTTGCCACAGCGAGCGAACAGCGCCTGGTAATAGGCCTGCTCGGGGTGCGCGCGCATCTGCTTCAAATCATGCCCCGCACAGAACGCTCGGCCATTGGCAGCCAGTACCACGCAGCGTACCTGGTCATCCTGGGCGATCTCGTCCAGCGCCGTTTGCAGGGCCTCCAGCATGGCTTCCGAAAGCGCATTGAAGCGCTCCGGCTGGTTGAGCGTGAGGGTAACGGCGCCGTCCTGCGCGGTGCGCAGCAGGCAGTCGTCGAGGGAAGCAACGTGTGAAGAGGGCATGGCAGGCTCCTGAGCAAAACGTGCTGCTCAGTCTAGCGCCTGCCCGACGCGCTGATCGCTCACTACGACCAAAGTGGCCTCTTGCAGGGCAAGCGGCCACGGGGTCGGGTTACGCTTTGTCGTGGGCCGCCTGGCGGGGGTTGTAGCCCAGCGGATGGGGCTCACCGCGGGCCTTGGCCAGCTCGATCTGGCGCTGGCGTTCGCGGGCAGCGGCGCGGGTCTTCTCGGGCAGCGAGTCGATGCAGTGCGGGCAGCTGATGCCGGGCTCGTAGGCCGACGACTGCATGTCTTCCTGAGAGATCGGCATGCGGCAGGCGTGGCACTGCTCGTGCTCGCCCTCGGTGAGATCATGGCGCACGGTGACGCGGTTATCGAACACGAAGCACTCGCCGCGCCACAGCGACTGCTCTTCCGGCACCTTTTCCAGGTAATTGAGCACGCCGCCCTTCAGGTGGTACACCTCTTCGAAGCCCTCTTTCAGCATGAAGCTGGAGGCTTTCTCGCAGCGAATGCCGCCGGTGCAGAACATCGCCACCTTCTTGTGCTGCTCCGGGTTGTAGTGCTGGCGCACGTACTCGGGAAACTCGCGGAACGTGGTGGTCTTGGGGTCGACCGCGCCTTCGAAGCTGCCAATCGCGACTTCGTAGTCGTTACGGGTATCGATCACCAGCACTTCCGGGTCGGAGATCACGTCGTTCCAGTTTTCCGGCTCGACGTAAGTGCCCACGGTGTCGTTGGGGTCGATGCCCGGCACGCCCAGCGTCACGATCTCCTTTTTCAGCTTCACCTTGGTGCGGTAGAACGGCGGCTCGTCGCAGAAGGACTCTTTATGGTCGATATCGGCAAGGCGCGGGTCGGCGGTCAGCCAGGCCAGCAGCGCATCGATGCCTTCACGGCTGCCGGCCACGGTGCCGTTGATGCCCTCTTTGGCCAACAGCAGCGTGCCTTTGACGCCATTGGCCAGCATGGTCTGGTGCAGCGGCTCGCGCAGCGCTTCGAAGTCGTTCAGGGTGACAAATTTGTACAGCGCAGCCACCACGATGGGCGGTGTGGAAGTGGGGGTCGTCATGCAGTGCTCCTGGTAGTCGCCCTCGCAAAGGGCGGACCGGGTGAATAATCCCGCGCATGATAGCAAAAAGCGCGCCGCGCGTGCATCTGCACGCACCTGCCAGTCACCCTCCTGACGGCCCTCAATCGTCGATTATTTCGACGCCATCATTGAGAAAGCTTCACCCCACGCAGGGCGCTCTCGGTCGTATAGTAGGCAACATAGAGTAGGCAACAACCTGACTGATCAACGAGGTACCGTTCATGAAGATTCGTCGTTCCAACGAGCGCGGCTATGCAGACCACGGCTGGCTGCGCTCGTACCACACCTTTTCGTTTGCCAATTACATGGACCCTGAGCACATGGGCTTTCGCGCCCTGCGGGTGATCAACGAAGACCGGGTCGCCCCAGGCCACGGCTTTGGCGCCCACCCCCACCGGGACATGGAGATCATCTCCTACGTGCTCGAAGGTGAAATGGAGCACAAGGACAACATGGGCAACGGCGAGGTCATGCGCCCCGGCGACGTACAGCGCATGTCAGCGGGCACGGGGGTAGTGCACAGCGAGTTCAACCACTCCCAGCAAAACGGCCTGCATTTCCTGCAGATCTGGATCGAACCGGCCCAGCGGGGCATCTCGCCCAGCTACGAGCAGAAGGCGTTCCCCACGGCCGAGCGCCAGGGCCAGTGGCGCCTGGTCGCTTCTCAGGATGGCCGCGACGGCTCGGTGGGCGTCAATCAGGACGTCAACCTGTATGCCAGCCTGCTGAGCGCGGGTGATCAGCTGGCAGCGCCACCTTCCCGCCATGCCTGGCTGCATGTGGTGAAAGGGGCCGTTGAAGTGAACGGAGAAACCCTGCGCACCGGTGACGCGGCGGCCTTCACCCCCAGCGAGGACGTTGCGCTGGCGTGCACCGAGGCCAGCGAAGTACTGCTGTTCGACCTGGCCTGATAGGCAAAACGGCCCCAGAGGGGCCGTTTTTTATTGCACGAAGGGGCGAGATCAGCTGTTCTGCGCCGAGTAGAGAACGCGAATCTTCAGCGTGTGCTCTACCTGCTTCAATGCCTCCAGCGCCTGCGGGCCGTAGGCCTTGTCGACGTCGATGACCACGTAGCCTACCTTGTCGTTGGTCTGCAGGTACTGGCCGGAGATGTTGATGCCGTTTTCCGACAGCACGCGGTTGATCTGCGACAGCACGCCGGGCACGTTGTCGTGGATGTGCAGCAGGCGGTGCTTGTCCGGGTGAGCAGGCAGCGCTACTTCGGGGAAGTTGACCGACGTCACCGTGGTGCCGTTATCCGAGTAGGTGATCAGCTTCTCGGACACTTCGACCCCGATGTTCTCCTGCGCTTCCAGCGTCGAGCCGCCGATATGCGGCGTCAGGATCACGTTGTGCAGGCCACGCAGCGGGCTCTGGAACTCTTCATCGTTGCCCTTCGGCTCGACCGGGAAGACGTCAATGGCGGCACCGTTCAGCTTGCCAGCCTTCACGGCGTCGGCCAGCGCTTCGATCTCGACCACGCTGCCCCGGGCGGCGTTGATCAGGATCGCACCATCCTTCATGGCAGCGATTTCCTTCGCACCCATCATCCAGCGGGTAGAGGGCAGGTCCGGCACGTGCAGGCTGACCACGTCCGAACGACCCAGCAACTCCTCCAGACTGGCGACCTGGCTGGCATTACCCATGCCCAGCTTGGTGATCACATCGTAGTAGATCACGTTGAAGCCCAGCGACTCCGCCAGCACCGACAGCTGAGCGCCAATGCTGCCATAGCCCACGATACCCAGCGTCTTGCCGCGCGCCTCATGGGAGTTCTTGGCCGATTTCAACCAGCCACCCTGGTGCGCCAGCGCGTTTTTCTCGGGAATGCCACGCAGCAGCATAATGGCTTCCGCCAGCACCAGCTCGGCCACCGAGCGAGTGTTGGAATACGGCGCATTGAAGACCGCGATACCGCGCTTGAGCGCCGCATCCAGGTCGACCTGATTGGTCCCGATACAGAAACAGCCCACGCTGACCAGTTTCTCGGCGGCATCGAACACGCGCTCCGTCAACTGCGTCCGGGAGCGAATGCCGAGGAAGTGAACATCACGGATCTTGTCGATCAGTGCCTCTTCATCCAGCGATGTAGAGAGAGACTCGATGTTTTCGTAACCCGCGTTGTGAAAATTGTCCACCGCGCTTTGGTGGACGCCCTCGAGTAGCAGGATCTTGATCTTGCTCTTTTCCAGGGACGTTTTGGCCATGGCTGAATCAACCTCTATGGTCGGCGGCAGGCGCCGTGTATCGGTTCACGGAAGGCCCGTATGGTAGCACAGCCCCCGCCTTTCTCAGCGCTCCCGGATGATGAAAAGTCTGCGTTTTGAAGATGAACTCGGCACACGTCGGGGAATCCCGCCAGCGGGAGGCAGACGCCACCCCCTTGCCTCGGTGTATACTGTGCGTTTATTTGACTGGCATCCGGCCACTTTCGCCGCCCGCACCGAGCACAGGGCCCACGACAAACGGTAGGCATTGACCATGAGCACCCCTCCCCAAGATTTTGCTGCCACGGTGACCGAGCTTGAAACCATCGTGGAACGCCTGGAGTCAGGCGAACTCTCATTGGAAGATGCCCTGACCGCCTTCGAGCAGGGCGTGCGGCTCACTCGCGATGCCCAGCAGCGCCTCGACAGCGCCGAGCTGAAAGTGCGCGCGCTCAGCGAAGCCCCCGAAGGCAAGCTGGACGTGGCTCCCTTCCATGCCGCACCAGAGCCGTCAGCCGCTCAGGGACACGACGACAGCGAGGAAACGCCCCCATGGTAACGGCCCACGACACACCGCTGGCCACGCTGCGCCGCGCCAGCAACGCCCGCGTCGATGCCACCCTGGCGGCGCTGTTCGAGTCTCGGCCCGCTATCGAGGCGCGCCTGGAGGCAGCCATGCGCCACGGCCTGCTGGTGGGCGGCAAGCGCCTGCGCCCGCTGCTGGTCTATCTGGCGGGGCGTGCCCTGGGAGCAGAAGACGACGCCCTGGACGCCCCCGCGGCGGCCATCGAGCTGATCCACGCCTACTCGTTGATCCACGACGACCTGCCCGCCATGGATGACGACGACCTGCGTCGTGGCCAGCCCACGGTGCACAAGGCCTACGACGAAGCCACGGCCATTCTGGCAGGCGACGCCCTGCAGGCGCTGGCCTTTGAAGTCATGGCCAGCCGCCCGCACCCGCGCCTGGCTGCACTGGTATCTACCCTGGCGGTAGCCGCTGGCCGCGATGGCATGGTGGCAGGCCAGGCGCTGGACCTGGCAGCCGTGGGTGGCCATCCCGATGTCGAGGCACTGGCGCACATGCACGCCCACAAGACCGGCGCGCTGATCGTGGCGGCGGTCCGGATGGGTGGGCTGATCGCCGTCGAGGCCGACGACCCACGCCTGGCGGCACTGATTCGCTATGCACGCGCCATTGGTCTAGCCTTCCAGATTCACGACGACATTCTCGACGTCACCGGAGACACCGCCACGCTGGGCAAAACCTCCGGTGCCGACGCTGCCCGCGCCAAGCCCACGTATCCCAGCCTGCTCGGGCTGGCGGGCGCCCAGCAAAAAGCGAACGCATTGATCGACGAGGCCATTGCTGCGCTCGCCCCGCTTGGCGAGCCCGCCGCGCCCCTGGCCGATCTTGCCCATTACATGATCGAGCGCGACCACTAACGATACCTTTCACAACATACCCATGAAAACATGCCGCCTATGAAGCTGTTCGACGAGATACCCCGCGAGCGCCCGGCGACGCCGCTGCTCGACTCCTTTGACCACCCCGCGGCCCTGCGGGCCATGAGTCCCGGCCAGCTGGCGCAGCTGGCCGACGAGCTGCGCGCCTACCTGCTGTATAGCGTCGGTGTCACCGGCGGCCACTTTGGCGCAGGGCTCGGCGTGGTGGAACTCAGCGTGGCCCTGCACCACGCCTTCCACACCCCCAGGGACCGCCTGGTATGGGACGTAGGCCATCAGGCCTATCCCCACAAGATCCTTACCGGTCGCCGTGAGGCCATGCTCGGTATCCGCCAGCACGGCGGCCTGGCCGCGTTCCCCCGCCGCGCCGAATCCGAGTACGACACCTTCGGCGTTGGTCACTCCAGCACCTCGATCTCGGCGGCGCTCGGCATGGCCCTGGCCGCCCAGGCACAAAACGACCCGCGCCGCGTGTGTGCCATCATCGGTGATGGCGCGCTCACCGCGGGCATGGCCTTCGAAGCGCTGGCCCACGCCGGGCACGTCAACGCCAACATGCTGGTGGTGCTGAACGACAACGAGATGTCGATCTCCGAGAACGTCGGCGGTATCGCCACCTATCTGGCGCGGATGCTCTCCAGCAAGCCTTACCTGAAAATGCGCGAAGAGGGCAAGAAAGTGCTCTCGCATCTACCCGGCGCGCTAGAGTTTGCCAAGCGCACCGAAGAGCACATGAAGGGCATGGTAAGCCCCGCAACGCTCTTCGAAGAGATGGGCTTTCACTACGTGGGCCCCATCGACGGCCACGACCTGGACGCACTGACCCAGACCCTGCGCAACCTGCGTGACCAGAAAGGCCCCCAGTTTCTGCATATCAAGACGGTCAAGGGCAAAGGGTTCCTGCCGGCAGAGGCCGACCAGATCGGCTATCACGCCATCACCAAGCTGGAAAAAGTGCCCGCGTCCAGCGCGCCCCCGGTGAAGCCCCCCGCTGCGCCGAAGAAGAAGTACTGCAATGTGTTTGGTGACTGGCTGTGCGACATGGCCGCCGCCGACCCGCGCCTGATGGGCATCACTCCCGCCATGGGCGAGGGCTCGGATCTGATTCGCTTTGCGCAGACCTACCCCGAACGCTATTTCGACGTGGCGATTGCCGAACAGCACGCGGTCACCCTGGCCGCAGGCATGGCCTGCGAGGGCATGAAGCCCGTCGTCGCCATCTACTCGACCTTTCTGCAGCGTGGCTACGACCAGTTGATCCACGACGTGGCTGTGCAGGACCTGGATGTCACCTTCGCCATCGACCGAGCTGGCCTGGTGGGAGAAGACGGCCCGACGCACCACGGCAGCATGGACCTGTCGTTCCTGCGCTGCGTGCCCGGCATGGTGATTCTGGCCCCCGCCGATGAAGCAGAGTGCCGTGCCATGCTCAGCGCCGCCTATCACCACCCGGGCCCGGCCGCCGTTCGCTACCCCCGTGGCACCGGCCCCGGCGTGGCCATTCCAGACCATCTGGAGCCCATGGCGATTGGCCAGGCCGAGGTACGCCGCACCGGCACCAGCGACGGCATGCGCATCGCCCTGCTGGCCTTCGGCAGCATCAATGGTGCCGCCGCCGAGGTGGCCGAGAAGCTCAATGCAACGCATATCAACATGCGCTCCATCAAGCCGCTGGATCGCGACGCCGTGCTGCACGCCGCCGACGAGCACGAACTGCTGGTCACGCTGGAGGAGAACGTGATTGCGGGCGGCGCGGGCAGCGCGGTGAATGAGCTGCTCCACAGCGAAGGCGTTCAGGTCGAAGTACTGAACCTGGGCTTGCCGGACAGCTTCGTCGAGCACGGCACCCCCGCCGAGCTGCTGCGCGACTGCGGACTAGATGCTGCCGGCATCGAAGCGGCCATTCGTTCGCGCCTGCCGTCGCCTTGAGCCTTCTGACTAACTTGTTGAGACCGTTATGCTTTTTTTGATGATTCTGTTTGGTTTGATCGGCCTTGCCAGCGGCGGCCCCGTGGGCCTGCTGGTGGGGGCGGGTCTGGGCTGGTGGTTGGCACGCCAGCTGGGGCGCCGTTTGAATGCCGCCCGCACGCGCTTGCAGGAAGGTTTCCTGGAGTCGATCTTTTCGGTGATGGGCTGCCTTTGCCAGGCCGATGGCAAGGTCACGCCAGGTGAGCTGGGCATGGCCGAAAAGCTGTTCGATCAGATGCGTTTGCAGGGCGAGCACCGCGTCAAGGCGCGGGCCGCCTTCGAACGGGGCCGTGCCGACGACTTCGACCTGGAGGCCGAGCTGGCCAAGGTCAATCGCCTGACCCAGCGTCAGCCCATTTTGCGCCAGGTATTTTTGCAGGTTCAGCTCAGCGCGATTGCCGCCGATGGGGTCCTGCACCCCGCCGAGCATGAGATGATTCTGCGCGTGGCGCGGGGCGTTGGCTGCAGCGAGGCCGAAGTACAGCAGATCGAAGCTATGCTGCATGGCGCGGCGGCCAACTCCCAAGGCGCCAGCGAGGAAGCTCTGAAGGATGCCTATCGCGTACTGGGCGTGGCCGAAGACGCCAGCGATGCCGAGATCAAGAAAGCGTATCGTCGCCTGATGAGCCAGAATCACCCGGACAAGCTGGCGGGCAAGGGGCTTCCGGAGAGCATGCGCGAGGTGGCGCAGGCCCGCACCAGCGAGATTGGCAATGCCTACGAGCGCATCCGCGCGGCGCGGGGCCAGTAGCCCCGTGACAGGCGTTCAGGCAGTGGCTACAGTGAAGGCTTCACGGTACTGCCTGGAGCCGCCCCATGATCACCCTTTATAGCTTCCCTAACTCCCGCTCGCTGCGTGCCGCCTGGACGCTGGAAGAGCTGGGCCTGGCGTACCAGTGCCACCACGTAGCCCTGGACCAGGGCGCAGGGCAAAGCGCCGAGCATCTCGCTCGCCACCCGGATGGCAAGGTACCCGTGCTGGAAGACGGCGAACTGACGCTGTTCGAATCTGCGCCCATCTGCCGCTATCTCGCCGAACGGTATGGCGAAGGCCAACTGCTGCCACACAGCGTGGAGGAACGCGCCCAGGTAGATCAGTGGCTAAGCTTCATCGTCACCGAGATCGAGCAGCCGCTGTGGCTGCAGGCCAAGCACAAGTTCGCCCTGCCTCAGGACAAGCGCGTGCCCTCCGTACTGCCCACCGCCGCCTGGGAATTTCAGCGCGCCCTGACCGCCCTGGAGCGCCGCTACCACGGCCAGGAGACGCTGGTGGGCGATACCTTCACACTGGCCGACCTCTTCCTGACCCACACCTTGAGCTGGGCAGCGAGCATGAAACACCGCCTGCCGGAACCGCTGGTGGCCTACCGCGCCCGCCATGCCAACCGCCCGGCGCTGGCCCGTGCCGCGGAGAAGGAGCAGGCCGCAGCAAAGCATTGATCCATCGCTAAACGCTTTCAAAACCGTTGCTGGCAACGCATGGCAATGGTTTTGGCTCGATGTCGCTTGGCTTGGTCTAAAAGCCCAGCTCATCCAGCAGATCGTCTACTTGTTCCTGCCCTGCTACCACATCTGCCTTATTTTGGTTCACCTGCGGTCCGTTCCGCAGCTTGGCATGCTCATCTCGGCTATCTTCCACCTTAACGCCATCGGTGATATGAGGCACATTATCGACAAGCACCTGAACAAGCTGCTCTTCGATGAGCTTGATGACCTCCATCATTTTCTTGATCACCTGCCCGGTGAGATCCTGGAAGTCCTGAGCCATCATGATTTCAAGCAGCTCTTTTTGCGTCGCCCCGGTTGCGCTGGGAAGTTTGTTGTTCAAAAAGTCCTGGGTGTCTTCGAGGAGGCTGGGATCACCCTCTATCGTCGCCAGCTTCGCTGCCGCCAACTGCCAGCGCTTATTAAGTGCGGCGCCTTCTTCCTCAAGACCGTCTTGTAACGGCTGAGCACGCTCAACGGCATTCAATGCCCGCTCTGCGGCCTGCTCCGTCATGGAGGCGACATAGTTTAGACGGTCATTGGCATCCGGTATCGCTTGCGCCGCCTGGGTGATCTGCTGATCCAGGCCCAGCTCTTTCATGCTGTCCCGCAGCAGTCGCGTCAAGTGGCCTATGCGCTGCACCATCTCATCAGTACTGTCTTTTTTGCCCAGCACCGACGGCATGGTCATGTCGTGGGCGTTGTTAACAGTGCTCATGACAATCCTCTTGTTGGAAAAATCTTGTTGAATGTCGTTACGGGTGTGGCGATAGGCATCGCTATGCCAACCCGCCGTGATTGTTCAGGCCACACAGCATTACCTACATCCAGGACAGGAGCTACCCCTAATACTACTTTAGGCTTAATATTTTGAAGCGTGAGTTTTTCGGCTTGGGGTTTGTACGAAAAGTCTTATCTGCTAACTTTTCCTCCGGGTGCAAGCCATAAGTGCTGTACCTGCTCTCTCCAGGGGGATCGTCTTCACCGCTCATCAACAGCCGGATCATGGCCGTTTGCGCCAGGCCTGCCAAGACCCTGGGCAGCCGTGCTGCCAGTAAATAATCACTACGCCGCCGAAGCGTGGGGCAATACGGTGCTATAAACGGCAAAGTAGAAGGGGGTGTAGGTGCCTGCGATAAGGAGGTAAATCGCACAATGGTCAAGCAGTTGAAAACGCTGCTTCCAGCGGCGATGAGAAATGCCGTGGTAAAGGGTCGAGGCAGTGTAAAGCAGTAGCAGCGTTGTGCCGTAAAGACTCAGACTCACCACTTTCCAGGCATCCACGTGAGCAGCTACGCTGGCCGCCACCAGCAATATGACCATACCCACCAAGCTGAGTACCGCTCCAATGCCATGGGTAACGCTGTGCAGCCACTCTTCGAGGGGGCTGAGCTCCCCCTGCTCTTCAAGCGGCGGTTCATGCACGCCGACATACGATTCTTTTCGTACAGCTTTCATACTGGGGCGCTCCCGACCTCTGACGCCCCACCATTATCACCCCTTGCGCTCGATATCCACATCGCTGGCCTGGGTGAAGTCATCCAGCGCCATCATGTGGCCCAGCTTGCCCGCCTTGGTGGCCAGGTACTGCTCGTTATGCGGGTTGAGGCCGGTGGTGATGGGCTGACGCTCCACCACGTTGACCCCATCGCGGGTGAGCGCATCGACCTTGCGGGGATTGTTGGTCATCAGCTTGAGGGCCGTGACGCCCAGATGCTCGAGCATCGGCACGCAGAGATCGTAACGGCGCATGTCGGCACCGAAGCCGAGCTGCTCGTTGGCCTCCACGGTATCCGCCCCCTGGTCCTGCAAGTGGTAGGCGCGAATCTTGTTGAGCAGGCCAATACCGCGCCCCTCCTGACGCAGGTACAGCAGCACCCCGCGGCCTTCGCTGGCAATGCGCTTGAGGGCTTCCTGCAGCTGGTAGCCACAGTCGCAGCGCATGGAAAACAGCGCATCGCCCGTCAGGCACTCGGAGTGCACCCGCCCCAGCACCGGCGCGCCATCGCTCACATCGCCCAGGGTGAGCGCAATATGGTCTTTCCCCGTGGCATCGTCTTCGAAGCCATGCATGGTGAACGTGGCCCAGGGGGTGGGCAGCCGGGAAGCGGCGATGAAGCGAATGGTCACGGATTACCTCACAGATGAACCAGGCCAGTTATCCACATCAGTGTTGGCAAGTGGGCGCATAGTCTAACAGGAAGTGGCGCAAGCCTCACGATTGGCCGGGGTGCGACGATGTTGGCCAGCCAACAGGCGCCACCGCTGCCCAACTTCACGTACAATTCCTATCGTCGGATGTGCTGACTCCCTTACAATGCGGGCAAATTTTCCAAGAGCAAGTGTTTATGACCACCACACCTTTGCAGAACGACCGTTTTCTTCGCGCGCTGGCGCGCCAGCCTGTCGACCGCACTCCGGTGTGGATGATGCGTCAAGCGGGCCGTTACCTGCCCGAGTACCGCGCCAGCCGCGCCGATGCGGGCAGCTTCATGGACCTGTGCCGCAATCATGACCTGGCCTGTGAAGTCACCCTGCAGCCGCTGGAGCGCTACCCGCTCGACGCCGCCATTCTGTTCTCGGACATTTTGACCATCCCCGATGCCATGGGGCTGGGCCTGTACTTCGAAACCGGCGAAGGCCCCAAATTCAAGAAGACCGTACGCACCGCCGAAGAAGTCGCCGCGCTCACCGTGCCCAATGCCGAGCGCGACCTGGACTACGTGATGCGGGCGGTCTCCACGATCCGTCGTGAGCTCAACGGCCGCATGCCGCTGATCGGCTTTTCCGGCAGCCCCTGGACACTGGCTACCTACATGGTCGAAGGCGGCTCCAGCAAGGACTTCCGTCACCTGAAGACCATGCTGTACGACACGCCCGACACCATGCACCAGCTGCTGGACACCCTGGCGCAAGCGGTCACCGACTACCTGAACGCTCAGATTCGCGCAGGCGCTCAAGCGGTACAGATTTTCGATACCTGGGGCGGCGCGCTGTCCACCCCGGCCTACCTGGAGTTCTCGCTGCGCTACATGGAGCAGATCGTCTCCGGGCTGATCCGCGAGCACGATGGCCGTCGCGTACCGGTGATTCTGTTCACCAAGAACGGTGGCCAGTGGCTGGAGCACATTGCCTGTGCCGGTGCCGACGCATTGGGCATCGACTGGTCCACCGAGCTGTCCGACGCCCGCGCCCGCGTGGGCCACAAGGTGGCCCTGCAGGGCAATCTGGACCCCAACGTGCTGTTTGCGCGCCCTTCGGCCATTCGTGCGGAAGTGGCTCGCGTACTGGAGAGCTACGGCCACGGCCCTGGCCACGTTTTCAATCTGGGCCATGGCATCAGCCAGTTCACCAACCCTGATCATGTCACCGCCTTCATGGAGGCGCTGCACGACTTGAGCCCGCAGTACCATCAGGGCATCCCGACTCAATCGAACGACTCATGCCCAGGAGCCAAGCAATGAGCGACCTACGCGACGACCAGTGGTTTACCGAAGTCTTTGATAGCCACGGCAGCGCTTTCTCGCTGAAAGTTTCTGAAAAACTGCTGGATGTGCAAAGCCCCTACCAGCACCTGGAAGTGTACGCCACCGAGACCTACGGCAACCTGATGGTGCTGGATGGCTGCGTGATGCTCACCGACCGCGACAACTTCCTGTATCACGAAATGATCGCCCACCCGGCGCTGTTCACCCATCAGGACCCCAAGCGCGTGGTCATCATTGGTGGCGGCGACTGCGGCACCTTGAAAGAAGTGCTGCGCCATCCGGGCGTCGAGAAGGTCACCCAGATCGATATCGACGAGGAAGTCACCAAGGCCGCCGAGCGCTTTTTCCCCGAACTCGTGGAAGCCAACGGCGACCCCCGCGCCGAGCTGCTGTTTGCCGACGGAGTGAAGTGGGTGGATGACGCGGCCGACGAGAGTATCGACCTGCTGATCATCGACTCCACCGACCCGGTCGGCCCGGCCGAAGGCCTGTTCAAGACCGACTTCCTGAAACGCTGCCACCGTATTCTGAAAAGTGGCGGAGTGATGGTGCAGCAGAGCGAGTCGCCGCTTTACCATAGCGGTTCGATCATTCGCGAACTGCGCAACGACATGCGCGAAGCGGGCTTCGACAGCGTGGCCACTTTGCCCTTCCCCCAACCGGTCTACCCCTCTGGCTGGTGGAGCGTGACGTTGGCAGGTAAAGGCACCAGCGTTGAAAGCTTCCGCGAAGAAGCTGCCGCCAGCCACGAAATGCCGCTACAGTACTACACAGCAGAGGCCCATCGTGGAGCCCTGGCGCTGCCCCCCTTCATGCGCAAAGCCTTTGCGTGAGATCGGGCATCGTTAGTGGAAAAGCCGGGCGCTGCTCGGCTTTTTTTATGCGCGCAGATCAGCGCGCTTCGACGTCAAGGAATCACACATGAAGAGTGTTCGTTGGTTGGGAGTAGGGGCCAGCCTGTTGGCACCGGCCATCGCCATGGCCAGCACGCTGGACACCGTCCAGAATCGCGATAGCCTGCGTTGCGGCGTGAATGCCGCCCAGCCCGGTTTCTCGTCACTGGATGACGACGACCAGTACCGGGGCTTGGATACCGACATCTGCCGCGCCATTGCCGCCGCCGCGCTAGGCGATGCCAACAAGGTGGACTTCGTGCCGCTGGACTCCGTGGAGCGCTTCACGGCCCTTCAGTCCGGTGAAGTGGACGTGCTGTCGCGCACCACCACCTGGACCTCCAGCCGCGATACCACGCTGGGCATGCACTTTACCGGCGTCAGCTATTACGACGGCCAAGCCTTCATGGTCGCCAGCGACCTGAACGTACAGAGTGCCAAGGAGCTAGACGGCGCCGCGGTATGCACCCAATCGGGCACCACCAGCGAACTGAACCTGTCCGATTACTTCAGGGTTCACGGCATGACCTATGATGCCGTGGTCTTCGACTCTCCCGAGCAGTCGATTGCCGGGTTCGAAGCAGGCCGCTGCGACGTGCTGAGCTCCGATGCCTCGCAGCTCTATGCCCAGCGGATGCAGCTGGCCGACCCCGACATGGCCGCGGTGCTGCCCGAGATCATCTCCAAGGAGCCGCTGGGCCCGGCCGTGCGCCAGGGCGACGATCAGTGGTTCAATATCGTCAAATGGACGCTGTTTGCCATGCTCAATGCCGAAGAGCTGGAAGTCACCCAGGCAAACGTGGACGAGCAGCTCGACAGCGACAACCCTGACGTGCAGCGCCTGCTGGGCCAGGATGGCGATTTCGGCAGCCCCATGGGCATCAGCGCCGACTGGGCCTACCAGGTCGTCAAGCAGGTAGGTAATTATGCCGACGTCTATGACCGCAATGTCGGCTCAGGGTCGGACTTCAACATTGCCAGAGGCCTCAACGGGCTCTGGAAAGACGGCGGTATTCAGTACGCCCCGCCGATTCGCTGACCGACGAGCCTACGGCCACCTGCCCACACCGGCGGCTACGCACCAAAACGGAGCATCGCGTAGCCGCTGGAGCACTTTTTTGCACCAATACTTTCGTTAAATTCGCTGATTTTACGTTGAAAACCGCTGAATTTGCCGACATATCTTTTTTGGCACCTTCCTTGCTAGCTTTTAGGCATGCATCGACATGCATAACATCATTAAATCGAGGAAGGGGAACACACATGGTTAACAAGAAACACCTGGTACTGCTTGCCTCTGCGGGTGCAATTACGCTGGCCGGTATCGCTACCGCGCAAGCGAACACATTAGAAGAAACGCGCTCTCGCGGTGCCGTACAGTGTGGCGTTAGTGATGGCTTGCCAGGTTTTTCCGCGCCGGACGATAGCGGCGAGTGGCAAGGTCTTGATGTTGACGTATGTCGTGCCGTGGCTGCCGCCGTATTGGGCGATGCGGACGCCGTTAACTACATTTCCCTGAACGCCGTCGAGCGCTTTACCGCGCTGCAGTCTGGCGAAGTCGATATCCTGTCACGTAACACCACCTGGACCACCACCCGTGACACCACGCTGGGCCTGAACTTCACCGGCGTGAACTTCTACGACGGCCAGGGCTTCATGGTCTCTACCGACCTGGGCATCTCCAACGCCTCCGAGCTGGATGGCGCTGCGATCTGTATCCAGTCCGGCACCACCACCGAGCTGAACCTGGCTGACTACTTCCGCGCCAACGGCATGGAATTCGATCCCATCGTTTTCGATACGTCCGAGCAAACCGTGGGTGGCTTCCAGGCGGGACGCTGTGACGTTCTGACCTCTGACACTTCTCAGCTGGCCGCACTGCGTATTCAGCTGGACGACCCGTCTGCTGCCATGATCCTGCCCGACGTCATCTCCAAGGAGCCGCTGGGCCCCGTGGTACGTCAGGGTGACGACCTGTGGTTCAACATCGTCAAGTGGTCTCTGTTCGCCATGATCAACGGTGAAGAGTACGGCGTGACCAGCGAAAACGCCGAAGAAATGCGCGGCTCCGACAACCCGGACGTGGCTCGCCTGCTGGGTCAGGACGGCAACTACGGTGAAGGCATGGGTCTGGATGCCGAGTGGGCCTACAACATCCTGAGCCAGGTAGGTAACTACGCAGAAAGCTTCGAACGTAACGTCGGCATGGATTCACCGCTGGAAATCGAACGGGGCGTCAACGCTCTGTGGAACCAGGGTGGCTTCCAGTACGCACCGCCGATTCGCTAAGCGTCTCGCTTGACCCCGGCCCGCCGGCCCTTGCCATCAACACTCAAGGGTATCGGCGGGCCATTTGATTGACCTTCCGTGTAGCGGAGACGCCATCCATGTCCGTAAGACCTAACGCTCGCCCCGTTGGCCAAAAGCCTCCGTTCTGGCGAGACCGCGCAAAGCGTGCGCTGATCTTTCAGTTTTTACTCATTGCTGCCGTTATTGCGTTTCTGTTCTATATCGTCGGTAATGTTCAAGACAACCTATCCTCTCGCGGGATCACTACCGGGTTCGGTTTTCTTAACAACACCGCAGGCTTCGGGATCGTTCAAAGTCTGATCGACTACTCCTCCCAAAGCACCTATGGCCGCACCTTCTTCGTGGGCCTGCTGAATACTCTGCTGGTGGGCGCACTGGGGGTCATTGCCGCCACCATCATCGGTTTCATCGTCGGGATTGCCCGTTTGTCGCCCAACTGGCTGATCGCACGACTGGCCACGGCGTATATCGAAACCTTCCGTAACATCCCGCTGCTGCTGCAGATTTTCTTCTGGTACTTTGCCGTATTGCGTACACTGCCCAGCGCCCGTGACAGCCTGGCATTCGGTGAGGTCATCTTTCTCAACGTGCGCGGCCTGTATCTTCCCGAGCCGTTATTCGAGTCCGGGTTCGGGCTGATTCCGGTCACGTTCATTGCGGCGATCATCGCCAGCATTGCGCTGGTGATCTGGAACAAGCGCCGTCAGGAGGCCACGGGGAAGCGCCTGCCAGCCTACTGGATCTCCTTCGCGATGATTTTCGGCCTGCCCCTGCTGGTGATGTTTGCCACCGGCGTGCCGATCACCTGGGATGTCCCCGAGCTGCGCGGTTTCAACTTCCGCGGCGGTGTCACCGTCATTCCCGAGTTCCTGGCGCTGTGGTTCGCGCTTTCGATTTATACGGCTGCGTTCATTGCCGAAATCGTGCGCTCCGGCATTCAGGCCATTTCCCATGGCCAAACCGAGGCCGCACAAGCGCTGAGCCTGCCGCGTAACCTGGTGCTGCGTCTGGTGGTCATTCCGCAGGCACTGCGGGTCATCATTCCCCCGCTCACCAGCCAGTACCTCAACCTGATCAAGAACTCGTCGCTGGCCACCGCCATTGGCTATCCGGACCTCGTTTCGGTCTTTGCGGGCACCACGCTGAACCAGACAGGCCAAGCCATCGAGGTCATTGCCATGACCATGGCGGTTTATCTGACCATCAGTCTGCTGGTCTCCATGTTCATGAACTGGTTCAACGCCCGTGTGGCGCTGGTTGAACGCTAGGCCGTTGGCGAGGACATTCCCATGATTCACAACCGAACGATGATCGAGCCAAAGCCGGCGCCCAGTAGTTCCGTGGGCCCTGTGGCATGGCTACGCAGCAACCTGTTCAACGGCCCGATCAACACGATCTTTACGCTGATCGGCCTGTATATTCTCTACCTGCTCGTGGTTCCCACGGTGCAATGGGCGTTCATCAACGCCGACTGGGTAGGCACCTCCCGCGAAGACTGCTCCCGGGAAGGCGCCTGCTGGGTGTTCATCAACGCACGCTTCACCCAGTTCATCTACGGCTTGTACCCGCGCTCGGAAATCTGGCGTGCCAATATCGTCTTTGCCGGGTTCTTCACCCTGATTGCCTGGCTGGCGATTCCACGCCTGCCCTTCAAGCGCTGGGTGGCCGTGTTTGCGCTGGTCGGCTTCCCCGTGATCGCCTACGTGCTGCTGCACGGCGGCTATTTCGACCTGCCGCGTGTGCCGACCCATCGCTGGGGCGGCCTGATGCTGACCCTGCTGCTGGCCACCGTGGGCATGGTAGGTGCGCTGCCGATCGGTATCGTGCTGGCCCTGGGGCGGCGTTCGAACATGCCCATCGTCAAGAGCTTCTGCGTCATCTTTATCGAGTTCTGGCGTGGCGTGCCGCTGATCACGGTGCTGTTCATGGCCTCGGTGATGCTGCCGCTGTTCATGCCTACCGGGGTCAGCGTGGACCGTCTGGTACGCGCCCTGATCGGCCTGACGCTGTTCCAGAGCGCCTACATGGCCGAAGTCATTCGCGGTGGTTTGCAGGCCATTCCCAAAGGCCAGGAAGAAGCCGCCGCCGCCCTCGGCATGACCTACTGGAAGCGCATGGGTCTGATCGTACTGCCCCAGGCTCTGAAAATGATGATTCCTGGTATCGTGAACACGTTCATTTCGTTGTTCAAAGACACTACCCTGGTCATGATCATCGGGCTATTCGATCTGCTGGGGATCGTGCAAGCGGCACTGGCCGACTCGCGCTGGCTGGGCTTCTCGCTGGAAGGCTATGTCTTTGCGGCCTTCATGTTCTGGATCTTCTGTTTCAGCATGTCGCGCTACAGCCAGTATCTGGAACGCAGGCTACACACCGGCCACAGGCGTTAACGCCGCTTTTATCAACGATTTTTTAGCAGGATAGTGACATGACACAAGCAGCTTCCCATAACCCTGGCACCGGTACTTCGGATCTGATGGTCGAAATGCGCGGCGTCAACAAGTGGTACGGCGATTTTCACGTGCTGCGCGACATCTATCTGGAAGTGAAGCGCGGCGAACGGATCGTCATTTGCGGGCCGTCCGGCTCGGGCAAGTCCACCATGATTCGCTGCATCAACCATCTGGAAGAGCATCAAAAGGGCGAGATCGTGGTCGGCGGCGTGCCGCTGACCCAGGACGTGAAGCGTATCGAGCAGATTCGTCGCAGCGTTGGCATGGTGTTCCAGCACTTCAACCTGTTCCCTCACCTCACCGTGCTGGAGAACTGCTGTATCGCCCCTATGTGGGTACAGAAAAAGCCGCGCAAAGAAGCCGAAGAGCAGGCCATGCGCTACCTGCAGCGGGTACGCATCGCCGAACAGGCCAAGAAATATCCCGGCCAGCTTTCCGGTGGTCAGCAGCAGCGGGTCGCCATTGCCCGCTCGCTGTGCATGCACCCGGACGTCATGCTGTTCGATGAGCCGACCTCGGCCCTTGACCCGGAAATGATCAAGGAAGTACTGGACGTCATGATCGAACTGGCCGAAGAGGGCATGACCATGCTCTGCGTGACCCATGAAATGGGCTTCGCCAAGACCGTGGCCGACCGCGTGATCTTCATGGACCAGGGCCAGATCATCGAAGAAAACGCTCCAGAGCCGTTCTTCAACAACCCGCAGTCCGAGCGCACCCAGCTCTTCCTGAGCCAGATTCTGGGGCATTGATTCGACTGCCAGCGCGTCATAATGCGTAACGTGGGCCTCAGCTGAGGCCCATTTTCATGGCCCTTCTGAATACCCCACATCACACCAGAGAGTCATCATGGAAAAACTGTTCATCGACCGCGCCCCACAGCCCATTGCGCCGTTCTCTCACGCCTGCCGCGTGGGCGACCTGGTGTTCATCACCGGCCAGATGCCGACCGTGCCGGAAACCAACGAAATGCTGCTGGGCACCTTTACCGAACAAACCCATCGAGTCATGCAGAACCTGGCCATCGTGCTGGAAGAGGTGGGCAGCAGCTTCGAGTACGTGGTGCAGTCACGGGTTTTCATCACCAACATGGGCCACTTCGATGAAGTGAACCAGGTCTACGCCAGCTACTTCGAGAAACCGCTCCCCACCCGTACCTGCATCGGCGTCACCGGCCTGGCAGGCGGTGCCGACGTGGAAGTCGACATGATTGCCTGGATTCCCCCCAAGGAAGGCGCTTAACCGCCTACCAGCGTGATGCTGGCCGGGGCCAGCGCGAGCTGCTCACGGTGCTGGGTCAATGGCTTTCCTGCCAGCGCCGTGAGCAGGATCTGCAGCGGGTCGCCATGGCTCACCACCAGCACCGTTTCCCCTTGCCAGCGCTGCTCCAGTGCTTCCAGCGTCGCGCACATGCGCGCTGCCACGCTGGTGAGCGGCTCTACCTGCCACTGCCGATGCGCGGCACTCTGGGTATCCTGCGCCCATACCTCGGGGTAATGGCTATCTGCCTGGCCTTCCAGCTCGCCAAAATGGCGCTCTCGCAAGCGCTCGTCGATGGCCATGCCCAACCCGAAGGCGCTGGCCACTCGGGCGGCAGTTCGAGTCGTGCGTAAAAAGTCCGAATGCACCACCTGGGTGGGCACCGGCCAACGCCAGTCCACCAGTGCATCGTCCAACTGCCGTTCGCCTTCGGGCGACAATCCATAGGCGTCTATTCCACGCTCGGGGGTGCTGATGATTCGCCCCTGCGCGTTGGCCTGGCTGTGGCCATGGCGCATCAGCAGATAACGGTTGCGCCAATGGTAGGAGGGGGTCAGGAAAGTGTTTGACATATCTTTGTAACAAACCCTAGATTGAGAATGCTCGTTTTCGAAAAATAAACATCTGCGTCTTCAAATGTCCATTAGCGAAACGCACGCTGATCGCAACACCACCTTGCAGCGATGGTGGGCATCACGCAACAACAATAACGCACATAAGAGGCTTCTCATGAAAACGCCATCCTGGCCCAAGCGTCCGCTGGCTCTGCTCACTGCGGTCTCGCTTCTCCCCATGGCACTGCTTGCCAGCCATGCCCAGGCCGACTGCGAACGCGGCGCCCTGGACGCACTCTACTGCGACGAGAATGGCGACATGGTCGCCGACCGCCCGGCCGATGAATCGAACTGGGCCAATCCCAGCACGCTGATCTTCGCCTACACGCCGGTGGAGGACCCTGCCATTTACTCCGACATCTGGCAGCCGTTCGTCGACCACCTTTCCGAGGTCACGGGCCGCGACGTGCGCTTCTTTGCAGTGCAGTCCAACGCTGCCCAGGTGGAAGCCATGCGCAGCGGCCGACTGCACATTGCCGGGTTCTCGACCGGCCCGACGCCCTTTGCCGTGAACCTGGCCGGAGCCGTACCCTTCGCCCTGATGGGCTCTGACGATGGCCAGTTCGGCTACACGCTGCAAATGTTCACCCATGTCGACTCGGACATCGAGTCCTTGGAAGACCTGAAGGGCAAACGCGTCGCGCATACCTCTCCCACGTCCAACTCCGGCAACCTGGCACCGCGGGCACTGCTGCCCGAGCTGGGCATCACCCCGGATGAAGATTATGAGGTGGTCTACTCCGGCAGCCATGACCAATCCATGCTGGGCGTGGTGGCCCGCGACTATGACGCCGCGCCGGTTGCCTCCGAAGTGGTCGAGCGCATGGCCGCGCGTGGCCTGTACGACGAAGAGGACGTACGGCTGATCTATGAGTCCGACCGCTTCCCGACCACCTCCTACAACTACGCCCACAACCTGCACCCGGACCTGGTCGAGAAGATCGAAGAGGCGTTCTTTACCTTTGACTTCGTCGGCACCGAGCTGGGCGAGGAGTTCGAAGGGGTCGAGAAATTCATCCCCATCAACTACCAGGAACACTGGCAGGTGATTCGCACCATTCAGGCCGCCAATGACGTGCGCTACACGCGGGAAAACCTGGAGTAGCCTGGTCGCGCCGCCCTGGCGGCGCGCTTTTATAGAGCGAATGGATGTGCACCCATGCTGGAAATTACCAATCTGGTCAAACGTTATGGCCACAGTGAGCCCGTTCTCAAGGGCCTGGACCTCAAGGTAGAAGGCGCCAGCGTCGTGTCGATCGTGGGCGCATCGGGGGCGGGAAAGAGCACCATGCTGCGCTGTATCAACCGTCTGGTGGAGCCCTCGTCCGGCTCCATCAAGCTCAATGGTACGGAGCTGGTGAATATCAGAGGCGCCGAGCTGCGCCGTGCTCGCCGCAAGATCGGCATGGTCTTTCAAGGGTTCAACCTGCTCGATCGGCTGACGGTCATGGAGAACGTGCTGGCGGGCCGACTCGGCTATGTGAGCCTTTATCAGGCCATTTCGAGGCGCTACCCCCAAGCGGACATCGAACGTGCATTCATGCTGATGGAGCGCGTGGGGATTGCCCATTACGCCAACAAACGTGCCGACGAGCTGTCTGGCGGCGAGCGCCAGCGGGTAGGCGTGGTGCGTGCGCTGATGCAGGAGCCCGACCTGCTGCTGGCGGATGAGCCTACCGCTTCGCTGGACCCGAGAACGTCCGAGCAGATCATGATGCTGCTGCAGAGCCTGGCCAGCGAGCTGTCGTTGCCGGTGCTCATCAACATCCACAACGTCGCCCAGGCCAAGACCTACACCGAACGCATCGTGGGGCTGCGGCATGGCAAGATGATTTTCGATGGCTTGCCGAGCGACTTCAACAAGGAGGCACTGGACGCCATTTATGGGGGCATCGAGGCGCCGGACGAATCCGTCAGTGAACAGCCCGCCCCTGCAGCGCAAGGGGGCTGACATGACGACTCCCCCTACTCCACGCACCTGGAAAAAGCCGCCTTTCATCGCCAACCCCGTCCTTCGTTACGGGCTCATTCTGATCGCCCTGGCGTATCTGGTCTGGGCGTTTGGATCGCTGCCCTTCAACTGGGCCCGTATCTCCGAAGGCCTGCCCCGGGCGGCGCGTATTTTCAGCGGCGGCTTTCCGCCCAGCTTCGAACGTTTCGGGCTGCTGCTGACCGGCTTTAAAGAGAGCTTCCAGATCGCCATTCTGGCCACCTTGCTGGGCGTGCTGCTCTCCATCCCTTTTGCGGTCATGGCCGCTCGCAATATCGCGCCTCTGCCGATCTACCTGATCGGTCGCAGCGTCATCATCGTGTCACGCAGCTTTCATCCGGTCATCGTGGCCATCCTGTTCGTTGCAGCGGTGGGCTTTGGCCCGCTGGCGGGTATCCTGACCCTGACCCTCTACTCCATCGGCTTTGTCGGCAAGCTGCTTGCCGAAGAGATCGAGGAGATCGACTGGGGCCAGGTGGAAGCCATGCGTGCCGCTGGCGCCGGGTATCTGGCCACGCTGTTCTATGCGGTGTTTCCGCAAATATTGCCTCGCCAGGTGGGGCTCTCCATGTATCAGCTGGACAGCAATCTGCGCGCGTCGGCCGTGGTGGGCATCGTCGGTGCAGGCGGGATTGGCGGCACGTTGATGAATGCCTTCGGGCGCTATGACTACGACTTTGCGTTCGCCATTCTGCTGATCATCATTGCGGTGATTCTGCTTAGCGAAGGCGTCAGCGGCTGGGTGAGGAAAAAAATATGGTAGATCACGCACAGCAACTCGCCGACCGAGTCTGGCAACGTTACGACCGGAAAGAGCGGCTGATCCGCTATGCCGTCCTGCTAGCCACCTTGATGCTGGTGTTCTGGGCCGTTCGCGATATCGATATTTTCTGGCCCTGGGTGTGGGACGCGCCGAACCAGATCTCGGGGCTGGGCGCACGCATGTGGCCACCCAGCAGCGCCGGGCTGGGCAACATCTTGAATGCCCTGCTGGAAACCGTGCATATCGCCACCCTGGCCACGTTCATCACCATCTTTCTGGCGCTGCCAGTGGCTTATATCGCTGCCCAGAACACGACACCGAACCGGGCCTGTTTGTGGCTGGGGCGCTTTATTCTGGTCTCCAGCCGCTCGGTGAACACCATTATCTGGGCACTACTGTTCGTGGCGATTTTCGGCCCCGGCGTACTGGCCGGTATTCTGGCCATCGTGTTTCGCTCCATCGGCTTCATCGGCAAGCTGATGGGCGAAGCCATCGAAGAGATTGACCGCCGTCCCGTCGAAGCCATGGAGGCCACCGGCGCCTCGAAGGCCAAGGTGGTCGCTTACGCCATCGTCCCGCAGGTCATGCCCGCCTTTTTCGCCATCGTGATTCTGCGCTGGGATATCAATATCCGCGAATCCACCGTGCTGGGCCTGGTAGGCGCCGGAGGGATTGGCGTGATCCTGCAAGGTGCCATCGATACGTTCGCCTGGCCGACCGTGGCCACCATCCTGATCGCCATTATCGTGCTGGTACTGATCGGTGAAGCCATTACCAGCGTGCTGCGCCGCAAAGTGCTGTAAGGCCACCAGGCAAGCGTTTGACCTAACCCCAAACGCTTGCCATGGTTAAAGGGTAATCAACGACATGGAGGACGTATGACGATGACCACCTATATCGTGGTAGCCGATGCGGCACGCGCCAGGATCTTTACCCGTGACGCTCTGGAACTCGCCGAGCAGGAGAGCATGGTGCATGCGGCAGGCAGGCTGCATGAAGGCGACCTGATCACCGACCGCCGTGGTGCAGACGTGCATGAATCCACGTCCACCACGTCACGCTCGTCAGGTGAAGAAGGCGCCGCTTCCCGGCATGAAAACGAGCTGTTTGCCAAGGAAGTCGCCCAACGGCTCTATACTGCCCGCGTCGATAACCGCATGGAGAAGCTGATCATGGTGGCCCCGCCCAAGTTTCTCGGGCTGCTGCGGGAAAAGCTCGACAACCCCACCCAGAAGCTGGTGATCCATACCCTCTCCAAGGACCTCAGCAAAGCCTCGCTGTCGGATATTCAGGAAGCCGTCAGCGATTTGCGCTGATCCATGAATAAACGGCTATACGCCTAAAGAAGTGGTCACTCTCGCCGATAATCGTCATTTACCCTGACGATCAAGAGAGTGACCATGTTCGCTACCCTACGCTTTCGAATACTCTTAGCGGCGTTGACTGCCATCGTTGTTGCCCTGGTGATCAATGGCATCGCCAGCTATTCCACCGTTAAACACCATAATAGCGAACAGATCAGCCGCAACCTCAGCGCTGTTGTGAATGGAAACACACAGGCTATCGATGAGTGGTTCAATGCACGCTACACCATGATGGCAAGCATGGAGCACACTGCAGGCGGCGAAGAGCCGCTGTCGGCGTTGCGCCAGTTGGCCGATTCTGGCGACTTCATGACGGCATACCTCGCTTATCCACACACATCAAACGCCATTTTTTCAGACGGCTGGCAGCCACCCAGTGATTACGATCCTAGAGGACGGCCTTGGTATCAGGCAGCCGTTAGCGCAGCGGACACGGTCGTTACCGCGCCCTATGTCGATGCGCAAACCGGCGGATTGATCATCACGTTCGCCCGCCCCTTTTACCGTAATGGCGAGCTGATGGCCGTCATTGGGGCAGACATTACCATAGCGGACGTCATCGATATCGTGGGTAATATTTCCCCCACGCCTTCAAGCTTCGCTTTTTTGACCACTCAGGATGGCACCTTGGTTGCCCACCCGGACGCCGCCCTGACCCTGGAGCCTTCGACCGCCCTGAGTGCGAACTTGAACCCTCAGGAGCTCACGCGCATTATCCAGTCCGACACGCCCCAGCCCATGGCCCTGCAGGAAAGCAGCAAGCTGCTCATGGGCAGCCAGGTGGGCGGCAATAGCGGCTGGCAGTTGGTGGTCGCGCTGGACGAAGCAGAAGCCACCGCCGGACTGCGCGCCATTGCTGCCACGTCCATCATCACCCTGCTGATCGTCGCCGCCATCACTGCCGTGGTGTTCGGCCTGCTGCTCTCGCTGCTGCTGCGTCGCCTGCTGGGTGTGCGTAACGCCATGGATAACATTGCCTCCGGCGAAGGCGACCTGACGCAGCGCTTACCGGAAGAGGGTAACGACGAGGTCACTCAGATCGCCCGCGCTTTCAACCGCTTCGTGGGCAAAATGGAAGAAGTGCTGATCGAAGTGCGTACCAGCAGCGAAGCCGTGCACCACGCCGCCAACGAGATTGCCATGGGCGGGCAGGACCTGTCGCGCCGCACCGACAATGCGGCTTCCAGCCTGCAGCAGACGTCTGCGTCGGTGGAGCAGATCACCAGCACCGTCGCCCACACCGCCGCGTCGGCCCAGGAGGCCAACCAGCTCTCTCATGCCGCTTCTGAAGTAGCGAAAAACGGCGGTCAGGTAGTCTCGAACGTGGTGACGACCATGGAAGACATCTCCCAGGCCTCCAACAAGATTGGTGAGATCGTCACCTTGATGAACAGCATTGCCTTCCAGACCAATCTGCTGGCGCTCAACGCTTCGGTAGAAGCCGCCAGGGCTGGCGAGCATGGCCGTGGCTTTGCCGTGGTAGCCGACGAAGTGCGTAAACTGGCTGGCCGCAGCAGCGACGCTGCCAGCGACATCCAGAAGCTGATCGAAGACTCCCAGTCCCGGGTCAATAACGGCACCTCGCTGGTGCGCGAGGCTGGCAGCACCATGCACGATATCGTCGAGCACATTACCCGTGTCACCGACGTACTCGAAGAGATCAACGCCGCCACCAGCGAACAGAGTGATGGCATCAAGCAGGTCAACATCGCCGTGGCCGAGCTGGACCGGATGACCCAGGAAAACGCTGCCATGGTGGAAGAGTCCACCACCGCCGCCGAGCATCTCAAGGAGCAGGCAAACCACCTGACCGGCACCATCAGCAGCTTCAAGCTTGGCGTCGCACAGCATGCCCCTGCTCTACGGTCCCCTAATGCACCAACCGCTATCGAAAAGTTTTAACGCGCCCATGGCGGCCCCCTTGCTATATTGGCAGGGGGCTATGCCCTTTTGTCATCAGCACGCCATTAACGGCTGGTCTACTTGCCCTTGGGAAGCCCCCACCCAGCTGCCTGATTCCCATGACAACAGGTCAACCACACTATGCACTTTCGCTCCTTACGCACTCTGGTGCTGGCCCTGGCAGGCCCTTGCCTACTGGCCGTCGTCGCCGCACTGGTCATCTACAACCTGTTGGCTGCCGCCCGCACACAGCAAACCGTCGAAGATCACACGCAAGCCTTGGTAGAAAGTGCACTGAATGCCCGGCTTGATGCCCTGGCCGAAGCAGAAGGGGGCCGTATACAGCGGGAGCTGGACATGGCCATGACGCTGGCCAGCCAGCTGGCATCCACCAACGCGTTGATGGGCATGCAGGATGCGGAGGGCCATCGAGCGCTCTACCTCACGCGTCGTCAGCTTTCCAACCTGGTTCGCCAGACCGTGGCGGATAACCCAGCCCTGCTGGATGCTTTCATCGGCTGGGAGCCCAATGCCTTTGATGATGATGCCCGCTTCGTTGGTGACGAGCGTTACGGCCATGATGGTAGTGGTCGCTTCATGCCATGGTGGTACCGTACCGGGGATGGCACGCTGGAGGTATTGCCCTTGGGCGATACCATGGAGAGCGAAGCACGACTGGCCAGCGGTGTGCGCGAAGGTGAGTATTACCTATGTCCACGTGAAACGCTGGCCCCCTGCGTGATCGATCCCGCTGCCTACGATTACGATGGCGAGACACAGCTGGTCACATCGTTCAATGCGCCCATCCTGGTCGATGGCGCATTCCGCGGCGTGGCGGGCGTCGACCTCTCGCTGAATTTCATCCAGGCTTTGCTGCGTGACGCCAACGCAACGCTTTACGACGGTGCCGGCCGGATGGCGCTGGTCGCCGGACGCGGGGGTCTGGTTGCCGATACCCACGGAGATGACGCCCTGGGCTTGCCCGCCAGCCAATCGCTGAACGACGCTGTCCTGGAAGGTATTGCCACGGCTGCTCGGCAGGGCAGCCTTTACAGCCGAGTCTCCAACGGCATGTTTCAGCGCTATCAGCCACTCACGATCGGCGATACGGAACAGCCGTGGGTGCTGGTACTCCAGCTACCTGAATCCGTGGTCATGGCAGAGCTCAATGCACTGCAGGCCATACTCAGCGAACAGCGCCAACAAAACACCCTGGGCATGACGCTGGTGGGGCTACTGCTGTCGGCAGTGGGCATGGTTGCACTTTGGTGGATTGGCGGCCGCATTGCTCGCCCCTTGAAGCGGTTGGCAAGCCGCATGCAAGAGATCGCGTCGGGTAGTGGTGATCTTACCCAGCGGCTACCGGTGCATGGACGCGATGAGAGTGCGGCAGTAGCAGAGCAGTTCAACGCCTTTGCAGCCAAGATTCAAGCTATCCTGCTGGACGTACGTCGCAGCAGCGAGGCCGTGAATCATGCCGCCAACGAGATTACCCAAGGAGGGCACGACCTGTCTCGTCGCACCGAGCAAGCCGCTGCCAGCCTTCAACAGACCTCTGCCGCCATGGAAGAGATCAGCAGTACCGTTCGACACACGACCCACGCCTCCCAGGAGGCCAGCGGACTATCACAGACGGCCTCGCAATTAGCGGCGCGAACGGACCAGGCATTCGAACAAGTGGTCACGACCATGGAAGCCATTCGCGACACGTCGGCTGAAATCCAGACCATCGTGGGGGTCATCGATGGCATTGCCTTTCAAACCAACCTGCTGGCCCTGAACGCGTCCGTGGAAGCCGCACGCGCCGGCGAGCATGGGCGCGGCTTTGCCGTGGTCGCCGATGAAGTCCGCAAGCTGGCCTCGCGCAGTAGCGAAGCTGCCAAGGATATTCGTCAGCGAATCGATATGTCCGCCGAGAAAGTCGATGACGGCACCCAACTGGTGCACGATGCGGAAGCGGCCATGCACCAGTTGACGCAAAGCGTGTCCCGCGTTACCCAGATGCTCGGCGATATCAGCACGGCCGCCAGTGAACAGAATCAAGGCATCGACCAGGTGAGCATCGCGGTGACCGATCTCGACCAGATGACGCAGCAAAACGCCGCGCTGGTCGAGGAGTCAACGACCGCCGCCGAACAGTTGAAAGATCAGGCGGAACGCCTCGATGCCTTGGTGGGCGGGTTTACCCTGGGAGACAACGCGACTCAACCGGCGCTGCCGGGGCACAGTCAATCGAATACCGTTTGAGCATGTGCGTCAAGGAATGGGCGGCAGCGGAATATCGTCACTGCGCTTGGCACCGGCGGTCATTTCGCGGCAGAGGCGCAAAAACTCGCGCACGCCGGTGGTCAGATACTTGTGGCGATGCCAGATGAAGGTGAACTGACGCTTCAGGTCCAGCTCCGGCGTGGGTAGCGGCACCAGGCTACCCCGTCGGAAAGCGTCTCGTAGCGCCAGCCGAGAGACGCAGCCGATCCCTAATCCCGACTCCACCGCGCGTTTAATGCCCTCGGTATGCTCCAGCTCCAACAGCGTATTGAACCGGCTGCGACGGTGGCGGGCGGCATGCTCCAGCGTCATGCGCGTGCCTGAGCCCTCCTCACGCATGATCCAATCCTCCCGCAGCAGCTGATCCAGCTCCAGATGAGCACGCCCGGCCAGTGGGTGCCGAGGCGAGCAGAACACGCACAGCTCATCTTCTACCCAGGGCTGGCTGATGATCATGTCGTCATCGCACTGCCCTTCGATCAGCCCCAGGTCCAGCGAATGCTGGCGCACCCCCTCGATGATATGCCGCGTATTGCGCACCGCCAGCCGCACGCGGCTACCGGGGTAACGCTGCATGAAATCACTGATCAACAGGGTGGCCAGATAGTTGCCGATGGTCAGGGTGGCACCCACGTCCAGAGCGCCCACCCCCTGCTGGCCGCGCAGCAGCTCCTCCACCTCTTCGGCTCGGTCCAGCAGCGCCACGGCCTTGGGGAGCAGCTGGAACCCCAATGCGTTGAGTTTCAGACGTTTACCCATGCGGTCCAATAGCTGGCAGTCGAACTGGCGTTCCAACTCAGCCAGCGCCGTACTGGTCGCCGACTGGGACATGGCCAGCGCCCGCGCCGCCTGGGAAACGCTTTCGTGCTGGGCAACGGCGACGAAGACTTCCAGCTGGCGCAACGTGTAGTGCATGACCAGGCCCTCCAGAAAAAGTGCTGCTCAACGAATGCTATATCGATTTTAAAGATATACGTTATCAAGATAATTTGCTTAACAGATATACCACCCTTTATCTAGAATGAGCGCATCCTATAAAGCTATTTTTTATTCTTTTTTAGAATATGGCGAGCAAGGCTTAGGCCGCGCAGCCCCAAAGGAGTCGACATGAGCAAGTTTGCCCTGGAAGAAGTGCTAAGCGTTCACCACTGGAACGACACGCTGTTCAGCTTCCGCACGACACGTGAGCGCAGCCTGCGCTTCAAGAACGGCCAATTCGTGATGATTGGCCTGGAAGTGGCGGGCAAACCTCTGATGCGCGCCTACTCCATCGCCAGCCCGAACTACGAAGATCATCTCGAGTTTTTCAGTATCAAAGTGCCCGATGGCCCGCTGACCTCACGCTTGCAGCACCTGAAGGTGGGCGACCAGATCATGGTCAGCCGCAAGCCGACCGGCACGCTGGTATGCGACGACCTGCTGCCCGGACGTAACCTGTACATGCTCTCCACCGGCACGGGCCTGGCGCCGTTCATGAGCCTGATCCAGGACCCGGAAGTCTACGAGCGTTTCGAGAAGGTCGTACTCATTCACGGCGTGCGTGAAGTCTCCGAGCTGGCCTACGCCGACTTCATCACCAAGGAGCTGCCCGCCCACGAGTATCTGGGCGAAGACGTTGCCGAGAAGCTGGTGTACTACCCCACGGTCACCCGTGAAGAGTTCCACACCATGGGCCGCCTGACCGACCACATTCGCAGCGGCAAGCTGTTTGCCGACACCGGCCTACCGCCCATCGACCCGCGCCAGGACCGCGCCATGATCTGCGGTAGCCCCGCCATGCTGGACGACACCAGCGCACTGCTGGATGAGCTGGGGCTGAACATCTCCCCGCGCATGGGCGAACCAGGCGACTACGTCATCGAACGCGCCTTCGTAGAGAAGTAAGCCTGGGGGTGAAGGCTGAAGAATAGCGCATAGCCTGTGCCACCCTCATCTTGTTGAGCCCTGCAAAAAGCCCCTGTGGATGTTATCCACAGGGGCTTTGTCTACTCGGCGCGACTGGCTCTGCACGCCTTGCCCTTCACGACTTACCCTTCACCATTAGACAGCGTCTTTGCCGGTTTCACCAGTACGGATACGAATCACCTGCTCCAAGGGCATCACGAAGATCTTGCCATCGCCGATCTTGCCCGTATTGGCCACCTGGGTGATCGCATCGATGACCTGCTCGGCCATATCGTCGTCCACGGCCACTTCCAGCTTCACCTTGGGCAGGAAATCCACCACGTATTCCGCCCCACGATACAGCTCTGTGTGGCCTTTCTGGCGACCAAAGCCTTTCACTTCCGTCACCGTAATACCCTGCACGCCGATATCGGAAAGCGACTCGCGTACGTCATCAAGCTTGAACGGCTTGATAATGGCTGAGATTAATTTCATGACCACATCCTCTGGTTATGCAACGGTTGTCTTGACCGGATACAAGGCGGCGCGACGTTGACCCTCCTCACGCCCGTTGCACTTAGCATACACCCGCCAGCCCCGAGAATAAAAAGCCCTTGTGCCTGGCACGTATATGCGCCGCTACATACGGCAAAAGGCCTCCCATCGGGGAGGCCTTGAGTAGCAGTGTCACTTGCTATGGCACAGTGCTTATTTCTTGACGCCAAACTCGGGGTAGGCTTCCAGGCCACACTCTGTGATATCGACGCCTTCGTACTCTTCTTCTTCGCTGACACGGATACCCATGACCGCTTTCAGCACCAGCCACACCACCAGGCTCGCCAGGAATACCCAGCCGAAGATGCCCACGATACCGATCAGCTGTGCACCGAAGGACGCATCGCCATTGTTCAGCGGCACGGCCAGCACACCCCAGATACCCACGACACCGTGAACCGAGATAGCCCCCACAGGGTCATCCAGCTTCAGCTTGTCCAGCGTGACGATGGCAGCGACCACGATCAGGCCACCGATGGCACCAATCAAGGCGGCACCCAGCGCAGAAGGCGACAGCGGGTCGGCGGTAATGGCGACCAGGCCTGCCAGCGCACCGTTCAGCGCCATGGTCAGGTCCGCCTTGCGGAACCACAGTTTGGCCAGCACCAGGGCTGCAATCACGCCACCCGCCGCCGCCGCATTGGTATTCACGAACACTTGAGCAACGTTGTTGGCCGACACGGCATCCGACAGTTTCAGTTCGGAACCACCGTTGAAACCGAACCAGCCCATCCACAGGATGAAGGTACCCAGCGTGGCCAGCGGCATGTTGGCGCCCGGAATCGCGTGGATAGAACCGTCTTTGCCATACTTGCCCTTACGGGGGCCCAGGACCAGCACACCTGCCAACGCTGCAGCGGCACCGGCCATGTGGACGATACCCGAGCCCGCATAGTCAGAGTAGCCAACGCCATCCAGCCAGCCACCGCCCCAGGTCCAGTAGCCAGACACCGGGTAGATGAAGGCGGTCATGACCACCGCGAAGGCCAGGAAGGCCCACAGCTTCATACGCTCGGCCACGGCACCCGACACGATCGACATTGCCGTTGCGACGAATACGACCTGGAAGAAGAAGTCCGAACGCATGGCGTAGTAAGGGGCATCCTCACCACCGGCCAGCACCGCATCGACGCTGTTCTCGGCACCGATCAGGAAGCCAAGGCTGGGCAGGAAACCGCCTTCGCCGCTGGAGTACATGATGTAGTAGCCCACCAGCAGGTACATGGTGCAGGCAATGGCAAACAGCGCAATGTTCTTGGTCAGAATTTCAGCGGTGTTCTTGGAACGTACCATACCGGCCTCGAGCATCGAGAAGCCGGCGGCCATCCACATGACCAGTACGCCGCAAATCAGGAAGTAAAACGTATCGAGCGCATAGCTCAATTCTGTAAGCTCGTTCATCAGGTGTTCCCCGTGATCCAAGAGAAGTTATACGTAGTGGGTCGTCGTTGTGTGGGCAGGCCTATACCGCGTCGGCGCCACGCTCTCCGGTACGAATACGAATGACATCTTCCAGCGGCGTCACGAACACTTTGCCGTCACCGATCTTGCCGCTGTTGGCAGCGCTGCAGATGGCATCCAGCACGCTCTCCAGACGCGCATCGTCCACGGCCACTTCCACTTTCACCTTGGGCAGAAAGTCCACTACGTACTCGGCACCGCGATACAGCTCGGTGTGGCCTTTCTGACGACCAAATCCCTTGACCTCAGTAACCGTAATCCCCTGCACGCCGTTGTCGGCGAGTGCTTCACGAACGTCGTCAAGCTTGAAAGGCTTGATGATAGCGGTGATGAGTTTCATCCCGGATCTCCCCTGCTGGTTCAGTCCCACTCGGTGGAGAGCGGCGTGGCCGCCCGAATCTAGTGCTTGCCCTGCTAATGCTCATACCGTGCCACTGGATTTTTTCTCATTTAAATTCATAACCTTAAGGTTTAAAAAGTGCGCTTTACAGCCACTGGCAAGGCGACTACGCATCCATTCACACCCGCCCATGCACTAAAAACGATCACCAACAAAAGCGGCGCGCTCTTTTTTGATGCATACGCACATTGCAGGAGAAAACGCACGCGGGGAATGCGGTTTGGCAAAGGGTTGCGTATCCTTACAGGTAAGCTATCCACATTTATGCGCCACCGTTTAAGGAGAGAGCCATGACGCCCCAGGATCGCATCAGCCGTTTAGCCCAGCAGATAGGCGACCGTTTACAGAATGCTTCCCAGGCCCCGGAAGACATTCAGAAAGGCGTGCAGCAAGTGGTACGAGGCGCCTTCGACCGCCTGGAGCTGGTATCACGAGAAGACTTTGATATCTTGATGGATGTGCTTCAGCGCACGCGCGCGCGTGTCGAAGCGCTGGAGCGTCAGGTGGCCAGCCTGGAAGCCACGGTGGAAGCGGCCAGCGCCGCGCAGTCCGCCCCCATGGAAGCCGAAGTACCGCCAGCCCCCCGTTGAGCCTGCCGAGCAAGGCAAGCCCACCCCCGGCAACCCAAGCTGAGGCAACGCTGGGTGGCCTTGGATAGGCACCCAGCGCGCTTATCCGCCTGACCCCTTACGGCTCACTTTGTGACGCATCAAACCCGCGAAGGCATGGCGAAAGCCACCTCATGCACCATGTTGGAGCAGTTACGCCCCTGGGGCGTCTCGCGCTGACGACTTGTGCGACCTCCGCTGTTTCCATTTGCAATTGATAAAAAGAATCGTTTAAATAAAGCGCTTATTGTCAGGTGCCCACTTCATGCGCTGCATCCCCCGACTCCCGACCCTGGCCCGCAGCTGCTTGCTCGCGGCAGCCTTGCTGTTCAGCACTGCCAGCCACGCCCAGTGGGCCACCATCGACTGGACCATCGCCGAAACGCTGCTGGCGATTGGCGCTCCGGTCAGCGGTATCGCGCAACAGCCGGGATATCACGATTGGGTAGGCGAGCCGCGTATCCCGGAGCACGTCAGCGACCTTGGCCTACGCACCCAGCCCAACTTCGAGCTGCTGGCCCAATCGCCCCCTGAGCAAACCCTGCTCTCGCCCATGTTTACCGGGCTGATTCCTCGGTTGGAGCGCATCGCGCCGGTGGGCACTTTCGCCCTTTACTCGCCAGGCACCGATACGTGGCAGGAAATGCAGACACTCACCCGCCAGTTGGGCGAGTTGACCGAACGCAACGCAGAAGCCGACGCGCTGATCGAGAACACCCAGCAGCTGATGCGCGAGCTGCGCTACCCGCCCGGCAACGCATCTCCATTGCTGATGGTGCAGTTCATGGATGCCAGGCATGTGCGGGTATTTAGCGAGAACAGCCTCTACAACGCCGTATTGGAACAGCTGGCGCTGCCCAACGCCTGGGATGAGCCCACCAACGCCTGGGGCTTCGCCTTGGTCGGTATCGAGGCGCTGGCACGCTACCCCGACGCCACCCCTGGTCATCGTTGACCCGCTCCCCGCAGGGGTGGAAACGCAGTTGGAAAAGAGCGGCCTGTGGCAGCAATTGCCGAGCGTTCAACATGGCCATCTGCTGCGCCTGCCGCCAGTCTGGAGCTTTGGCGCCCTGCCCTCCGCCCAGCGCTTTGCCCGCGAACTGACCAGCGCATTGAACGCCCAGGGGGCACATTAACGCTTTACTCGCTGGCCGCTCAGTAGCGCTCAACGCTTGAAATAAAGTAGGCTTAGCCAACGAGCAGGCTCATTAAACTGAATGAACCGATTGAGAAACGTTGCTAGGGAGCACCATGAAATTAGCGATTGTGGCCACGCGGGCGGGCGTGGGGTTGGAAGCCCCGGCGGATCTGCCCAAAAAGATCTAGTATGATTTAGCAAAAATCCGCGTAAACCCTCGCCCACTCGGGCGGGGATACAAGCGGGCAGCGCGATAGCGCTGCTGGGTTTGCGGTATGGGGCCCGGCGGCATAAGCTGTACATATATCCATGCATCAATGGCGCACCATGCTGAAGGCTACGAAGGTACGACTCTACCCCACGACCGAGCAGGCGGAGTTCCTGAACCGCCAGTTCGGCGCGGTGCGCTTCGTCTATAACACCGGCCTTCGCATCATTTCCCATCGCCACAAGCGTCACGGCCAGTCGCTGAGCGCCAAGCACGACATCAAGAAGCTGCTGCCCGTGGCCAAGAAATCCCGCAAGTATGGCTGGCTGAAAGAAGCTGATTCCATCGCCCTCCAGCAGGCGTGCCTCAACCTCGATCATGCCTTCCAGCGCTTCTTCGACCCCGCGCAGAAAGCCGGCTATCCGCGCTTCAAGAGCAAGCGGGGCAAGCAGTCCAGCTATCACTGCGTCGGCGTCAAGGCCGGCGACGACTGGATCAAGGTGCCCAAGCTCGGGCCGATCAAGGCCAGGATGCATCGACAGGTCGAAGGTCGACTGAAAAGCATCACCCTGACCCGCACCGTCACCGGGAAACACTACGCCTCGCTGCTCTACGAAACAGAGCAGGTCGCCCCGGCACCGCTGAAGGACGTTGACGCCGCTAAGGTCGTGGGCCTCGATATGGGGCTGTCGCATCTGGCCATTGACTCTCGCGGCCGCAAGATCGCCAACCCGCGCTTTCTTCGCCAGGCCGCCGCCAACCTGCGGCGCAAGCAGCAGGCGCTCTCCCGCTGCCAGAAGGGCAGCCGGCGCCGCGCCAAGGCGCGGCTGCTGGTGGCCAAGGCGCACGAGCGGCTGGCCAACGCCCGCAACGACTTCCAGCACAAGCTCTCTCGACAGCTCGTTGACGACAACCAAGCGGTGATCGTCGAGGCGCTGAAGGTCCGCAACATGATGAAGAACGCCCGCCTCGCCAAGCACATCGGCGATGCGTCCTGGCATGCCTTGGTGACCAAGCTGGATTACAAGGCCAAGGAGCAGGGCAAGCATCTGGTCAAGATCGACCCGTGGTTTGCTAGCTCCAAAACCTGCCATATCTGCCACCACAAGGTGGACGCCATGCCGTTGAGTGTCCGGTCATGGGAGTGCCCCTCCTGCCACACGCACCACGACCGAGACATCAACGCCGCGCTGAATATCAAGCATCAAGGCATAGTGAAGTTGAAGGCGGAAGGGCTGTCCGTCTCTGCCCATGGAGGCTTGCGTAAGTCCGGCACATCGCCGGTTGCTGCCTGAGAAGTGGGAAGCCTCGCCCGCTAGGGCGGGGAGCAGTCACTTATCGTTGTTATCTGCCGCTAAAAGTAAATGGATTCGCTCCACTTCGCTCCACTTCGCTCATTGAGGCTTTCTGTAAGGCTGTCCAACTATCGGTGGGTTGCCACTGCTGAGCATTTTCTGAAAGACAGAGTAAGCATCATGCTTACTGCCATAAGCGCGTTTTGTAGCGTCATCATTGACCCATGCATAAATAATGATCTTGCTCGCAGCATCATAGCGAAAGAACAGCCGGTACTGCTGGTAGAACTTTGCTCGTTGCCAATGAGTGTGCTCTGTGCCAAGCGTGCTCCCTTGGCGATATTGAGTGCCTGATGGATCCTGCGGAATATCATTCAAGGCTAGCTTCATGATCGCTGCTAGGCGCTTGGTGGCCGCCTTGTTTCGATAACCGGCAGGATCTTTCGATTGAAGATGTCTCACCTTCAAGGTGAGTGCTTCGACTTGTTCCAAGAACAACGGATGGGCATAAATCGTCCATCCATTAACCTCCAGAGGTTTCATGCGTCGTCATCATCCTCTTCCAGTGCCTCTTCGAGGTCTACCTCAATACCTGCGGTAAGCCGCTCAGCCTCGGAAAAGCTACTGGCAGTCACCGGGCGAATATTTTCTGGATGCGCCAGAAGATCGCGCTCTAGAAAATTGAGGAAGTTGACCATCACAGGGTCGTGCCTGGCCTCATCACTCGCCTTGGAAAGCACCACTTCACCATCAGGACGAACGGTATAATGAATACGGTCTCGGCGCTTCAGCTTTAGCGCCCGGCGAATCGATGCCGGAACAGTCGTTTGATAGCGATCCGTCAGAGTTGAGTCGTCTTCGATAAGCGTGCTCACTGTCGCTCTCCGCTTGATAGCAATGCAAAAGTAATGCAAAAGTAATGCATACAAAGTTAATGCAACCGCATTACTTCGTCAAGCTGTCTCCCCTACTTGAACCGGTTGCTTAATCGCTACCAAAGCCTTCTTAATTACGTTAGGTTAAATACTTAAGCTAATGTAGCTTTATCCTACATTGGAGTAATGTGATAACTGCAGAGGAAAGGCGATGACGCTAGCCATTGTGGCCACGCGGGCGGGCGTGGGGTTGGAAGCACCGGCGGTGCATGTCGAAGTACATCTGGCAAATGGCTTGCCGGGCCTGACACTGGTGGGCCTGCCGGAAACCGCCGTGAAGGAGAGCCGCGAGCGGGTGCGCAGCGCCTTGATCAACGCGGGCTTCGATTTCCCCAACACCAAGCGCATTACCCTCAACCTCGCCCCGGCGGACCTGCCCAAAGAGGGTGGCCGTTTCGATTTGCCGATTGCGCTGGGCATTCTCGCGGCGTCGGGCCAAATCCCGGTGGATGCGCTGGAAGGCATGGAGTGCGCAGGCGAGCTGGCCCTGGATGGCAAGCTGCGGGCGGTACCCGGCGTGCTGCCCTTTGCCCTGGCCACTCGCCGTACCAACAAGGCGTTGATCGTGCCCCGCGCCTGCGCCGATGAAGCTGCCCTGGCGGGCGATCTACCGGTGCTGCCCGCCGACTCTCTCTGGCAAGTCGTCGCCCACCTGTTGGGCCAGGAAAAGATCCCACTCCACCAGCTCTCGGCATCGGTCAAATCGACCACGCCCATGGCCGACCTGGCCGATGTGCGCGGCCAGCACCAGGCCCGCCGGGCGCTGGAAGTGGCCGCTGCCGGGGGCCACAACCTGCTGTTTGCAGGCCCCCCCGGCACCGGCAAGACCATGCTGGCCAGTCGCTTGCCCGGCATTCTGCCGCCGCTTTCCGAGGACGACGCCCTGGAGGTGGCGGCGGTGCGCTCGGTATGTGGCCTGCCGTTGGAGGCCGACTGGGGCCAACGGCCTTTCCGCCAGCCCCACCACAGCGCCAGCGCCGCCGCGCTGGTTGGCGGCGGCTCGAAGCCCAGGCCGGGGGAAATCTCGCTGGCGCACCACGGCGTGCTGTTTCTGGATGAGCTGCCGGAGTTCTCGCGCCACGTGCTGGAAGTGTTGCGTCAGCCGCTGGAGACCGGCGAAATTCACCTCTCCCGCGCCAGCCATGAGCGCCGATACCCTGCTCAATTTCAGCTCGTTGCCGCCATGAACCCCTGCCCCTGCGGACACCTGGGCGACCCGCGAAGCCGCTGCCAGTGCAGCGCCAGCCAGATTCAGCGCTACCAGGCGCGGCTTTCTGGCCCGCTGCTGGACCGTATCGACCTGCAGGTGGAAGTGCCCGCGCTGCCACCGGAGCAGCTCACCGCACAAACCCAGGGCGAGCCCTCCAGCGCGGTGCGCGAACGGGTGATGGCCGCCCGGGAGCGGCAGATGGCAAGAGGTGCGCTCAACAGCCAGCTCAGCGGTAAAGCGCTGGAAGCCGCCTGCGCCCTCAACGATGAAGAGCGCGCCTGGCTGGCAGGCGTACTGGAAAAGCTCAAGCTCTCCGCCCGCGCCTACCACCGGGTACTACGCGTGGCGCTGACGCTGGCCGACCTGCAGGGCGAACCCAAGCCCTCTCAGCCGCACTTTATCGAAGCCATCGGCTACCGGCAGTTGGATCGGCTATTGAAGGGAGCTTAATGCACGTTCTCGATAAAGCGATCCAGCGCTTCAAACAGCACTTCACGGATAGGATCTGCTTCGTTCACCAAGTGGTGGCGCGCCTCCGGGTGGCGGTGAATCTCCGCGTTGGGAAACTTCTCCGCCAGAATGGCCAGATTCCACTCCCAATCGACCGTGAGGTCCTGCTCGCCTTGAAGAATCAAGGTGGGTAGCGGGCTGGGCTCCAGCGCCAGCAGCCGGGGCATCCAGCGGCGCATGGCGGTAATCCACGCCACGCTCAGCCGCTCAGGCTGCAACGGGTCCTGGTCACGCAGGAATTCGGCGAACTGCTCATCGGTGGAGTTGGGCCGATACTTGCGCGGTAGCTCCTTGACGAACGGGCTGGCAATCAAGTGAAGCCAGCTGGATTGGCTCCAGCGCCAGGGCCGTACCAGGGGTGCCAGCAGCACGATGCCTGCCCAGCCTGCCTCGTCTTGGCGCGTCAACGCATCCGTGGCCAGAATGGCCGCGCCGGTACTCTGCCCGACCCCCAGCCACGGCGTAGGCGCCATGCCATATACCTGCAGCGCCTCTTGCAGGTAAGTCAGGCAGTGCTGGTAGTCGTCGAAGTCTTCGATCTCGGCCCGGGGGCCGCTGGAAAGCCCATGGCCCGGCAAGTCCCACAGCACCACGCGCCAGCCCTTGGCCAGCAAGCAGCCCAGCAAATGGCGATACAGCCCCAGGTGGTCGAAATAGCCGTGAATCACAAACGCCGTGCCCACCGGTGAGGGCGGGCTCCATACCTGGCACCAGAGCGCAAACCGACCGGTATCGATGAAACCAGCGTGCACCTCATGGGTATCACTCAGCAAGGCCGCCAAACCGTAATGGCAGAAGTAGTCGTGCATGGCGTCCGTGAGGGCCTCGCCCGGCCTCAAGAGAGAGAGCGGCGAATCGCCTGCTGCCTGGCGAAACAGGCCTTCCAAATGCTGGAAATTATGCATCAACGTCTCTCCGTGAACACGACACATCCATGGGCTGGCGAAACAGCGCTTGATCGCAGCGGCAGCGGGGCCACTCTCATCATTTGGTCGAGCATTTTACCGCTTTCGGGTCTACCCTGTTTACATGCCAACGCAGGTGTGGAAGTATTTTCCATAAATCACCCTTCACCCGAACCGTGGCACTAGAACAATCCACGGGCACCTTCACAGGAGATCCCCATGAGCGAGCGTATCACGCGTCACCGTTTACAGGTGGCAGCCGACCTGGACCGTTTCATCAACGAGCAGGCTCTGCCGGGCACCGGCGTCGACGAAAGCGCCTTCTGGACCGGTGTCGATGCCCTGTTCCACGATTTGACCCCAAAAAACCGCCAACTGCTCGAAGAGCGCGACACGCTGCAAGAGAAGCTGGACGCCTGGCACCGTGAAAACCCCGGCCCGGTCAGCGACATGCCCGCCTACCGCAGCTTCCTGAAAGAAGCGGGTTACTTGGTAGACGCGCCGAATAGCGTGAAAGCCACCACGGCCAATGTTGACCGCGAAGTCGCCACGCAAGCAGGCCCACAGCTGGTGGTGCCGGTAAGCAACGCTCGCTACGCCCTGAACGCGGCCAACGCCCGCTGGGGCAGCCTGTACGATGCGCTGTACGGCACCGACGCCATCTCTGAAGAAGACGGCGCGGAAAAAGGCACCAGCTTCAACCCGAAGCGCGGCGAAAAAGTCATCGCTTACGCCCGTGGCGTGCTGGACCGTGCCGCCCCGCTGGCCACCGGTTCCCACCGGGATGCCGTGAAGTATGCCATCCGCGATGGCCACTTGGTGGTCAGTCTGGAAGGCGGCCGTGAAACCGGCCTAAAAGACTCCGGTAAGCTGATTGGTTTTAACGGTGATGCTTCCGCCCCCGAATCGATTCTGCTGGCCAACAACGGCCTGCACCTGGAAATCCAGATCGACGCCAGCCACCCCATCGGCAAGACCGACCCGGCACACGTCAAGGACGTGGTCGTCGAAGCCGCGCTGACCGCCATCATGGACTGCGAAGACTCCGTGGCAGCGGTAGACTCCGAAGACAAGGTCGGCGTGTACAGCAACTGGCTCGGCCTGATGAAGGGCGACCTGGAAGAGAACATCGAGAAAGGCGGCAAAACCTTCACCCGCAAGCTGCACGCCGACCGTACCTGGCAAACCACCGACGGCAACAGCGTCACGCTGCCGGGCCGTTCGCTGATGTTCGTGCGCAACGTGGGCCACCTGATGACCACGCCTGCGGTGCTGGACGAAAACGGCAACGAACTGCCGGAAGGCATCCTGGATGCGGTCGTGACCTCGCTGCTGGCGCTGCACGATCTGAAGAAAGACGCCGACCAGCCGCGCAACTCTCGCGCGGGTTCGGTGTACATCGTCAAGCCGAAGATGCACGGGCCAAAAGAAGTCGCGTTTGCCAACGAACTGTTTGGCCGCGTGGAAGACATTCTGGGCATGAGCCGTGACACCCTGAAAATGGGCATCATGGACGAGGAGCGCCGCACCACGGTCAACCTCAAGGCATGTATCGCCGAAGCCACCTCGCGCGTGGTATTCATCAACACCGGCTTCCTGGACCGCACCGGCGATGAGATGCACACCGCCATGGAAGCCGGCCCGATGGTTCGCAAGGGCGACATGAAGAGCGCTGCGTGGATCACCGCCTACGAGAAGAACAACGTGCAGGTCGGTTTGGCCTGTGGCCTGCGTGGCCGCGCCCAGATCGGTAAAGGCATGTGGGCCATGCCCGACCTGATGCACAGCATGCTGGAGCAGAAGATCGGCCATCCGAAAGCCGGTGCCAACACGGCGTGGGTACCGTCACCCACGGCGGCTACCCTGCATGCCCTGCACTATCATCAGGTCAATGTCGCCGATATCCAGCGCGACCTGGAAGCTCAGGGCGAGCCGGATCTGCTTGATGACCTGCTCACCGTGCCGGTAGCAGAAAACGCCAACTGGTCGGATGACGAGATTCAGCAGGAGCTGGATAACAACTGCCAAGGCATTCTGGGTTACGTGGTGCGCTGGGTAGAGCACGGCGTCGGCTGCTCGAAGGTGCCGGACATTCACAACGTCGGCCTGATGGAAGACCGCGCCACGCTGCGTATTTCCAGCCAGCACATTGCCAACTGGCTGCACCATGGCATCGTCGATGCGCCACGTGTCGAGGAGACCCTCAAGCGCATGGCGAAAGTGGTCGATGAGCAGAACGCTGGCGACCCGACGTACACCGCCATGAGCGCCGACTTTGAAGGCTCTACCGCCTTTAAAGCGGCCTCAGACCTGATCTTCAAGGGCCGTGAACAGCCTTCTGGCTACACCGAACCGCTGCTGCACGAGTGGCGCCAGGTGCACAAGGCCAAGTAAGCACCCGCTGAATGGCCTGCCAAGCCCCAAGGCTCGCGCCTTGGGGTTTTTTTATTTATGCTGGCTTACGTTAACGTCAAGGAGAACAACAACGATGACCGTCATGACCGTCGAGCAGATCGAGCACTTTCTGGATGAGGTCTTTCCCCAGCGAATGGGCAAGATAGAGAGCGTTGGAGAGATGTGCGCTACCATGCGCCTAAGCATTGGCCATGAGCACCTGCGCCCTGGCCCCCGCGTGTCAGGCCCCACCATGATGGGCTTTGCGGATGTAGCCCTGTACGTGGCGATACTCGCCCAAATTGGCCCCGAAGCGATGGCCGTGACCAGCGATCTGAACTGCCACTTTCTACGCGCGGCCTCCGGCGATCACGACATCATCGCCCACGCCAGGCTGATCAAGCTGGGCCGCCGCCTGGCGGTGGGCGAAGTGCAAATCTTTTCGGTCAGCGATGCGTCGCGCCCTGTGGTGCATGTCACTGCCAGCTATGCGCTGCCGGATAAACTCTAGGCAGCCGAACAGCGCGGTCGTTCACGCTTTAACGCGCTCAACTCACTTTGGGGAGCTGGTCGATCAGCCGATCCAGCGTCATCGGGTAGTCCCGTACGCGAATACCGGTGGCGTTAAGGAAACGCTGCACAAACCCCGCCACAGCTATCTGGCAGCCGCCACCATTATCGCCCTAGCAGAGAGCCTGGGGCTTGATGTGATTGCCGAGGGTGTGGAAACCGCCGATCAAAGTACAGTACTGGCTCGCTTGGGGTGCCATGTCTATCAGGGCTACTTCTTTAGCAAGCCAGCACCCGCAGCAGAGTTTGCGCGACGCAACGGCGCTTCTTCGCCTACAGCGTCATAAACGGCTGGGCGTCTTGATCGCTGAATAGGTAAACGTTGTAAGGCTCGCTTTGGGGCCCTGGCATGCCCGGTGTGCCAATTGGCATACCGGCTAAGCCGATGCCATCGACATCCGGTTGCTGTTCAAACAGTGCCTCAACCGCTTCCATCGGCACGTGCCCTTCGATCCAGTAGTTGCCTATCTCGATGGTGTGGCACGAGCCCATGCCGTAAGGCACGCCCGCCTGCTGCTTAATATCACCCAGCTCGACGTCATCGATGATGGTGACGTCTACGCCAAGTTCTTCAAGATGACGCGCATACTCATCGCAGCAGCCACATTGAGGGTTCTTATACAGCGTCGCCTCATCCGGCAGCGCGGCGTGGGCGGTCGCAGCGCCGAACATCAAAGCACCGGATACCAGCAGCGCAGTGGCATGTCGTTTCATATCGCTCTCCTATGACACCGTTTTTTGCAAAGCTTACCACCTTGGGGCTACCCACAGGTCAAGGACCAGACAACGGTCTTTCCCTCTCATTTGACCTATGGGTGGCACCGGGTTCTACGCTAAAAGGTGGACGTTGATCGTAAGACGACAAGGAGGCTGATGATGGCAGCAACGACCCACCACACCGCACAGGTGTATCGGATGAAAACCGCCGAGCACATGTGCCCGTTCGGCTTGAAGACCGTCGACCTGCTCAGGCGCAAAGGCTACGCGGTGGATGACCACACCCTCACCTCTCGTGAGGAGATCGACGCGTTCAAGGAGCAGGAGAACGTCGATACCACGCCACAGGTGTACATAGATAACCAACGTATCGGCGGCTACGAAGAGCTGCGTGAGCATCTAGGGATGAGCGTTCCCAATGCCAAAGAGACTACCTACCGCCCGGTGCTGGCCATTTTTGCCGTCGCGCTATTGATAGGCCTGGCGATGAGCTGGACGACCCAGGGCACGCTGCTCACGGCGCGCATGCCAGAGTTTGCCGTAGCGACCGCGATGGTGCTGCTGGGCCTGCAGAAGCTGCAGGATATCGAAAGCTTCAGCACCATGTTTCTCAACTACGACCTGCTCGCCCAGCGCTACGTGCCCTATAGCTACGTTTACCCCTACGCCGAAACCGCCGCCGGGCTGTTGATGCTGGCTGGTACACTGATTTGGGTAGCCGCGCCGCTGGCGCTATTCGTCGGCACCGTGGGCGCGGTATCAGTCTTCAAAGCGGTTTACATCGATAAGCGCAAACTCAAGTGCGCCTGCGTGGGTGGCAACAGCAACGTTCCGCTTGGCTTTGTGTCGCTCACCGAAAACCTGGTGATGATCGGCATGGGCCTGTGGATGCCGCTGCGCATGCTACTGGGCTAGCGTCGATTAAGAGCGGCTTAGCAGCGCCGTGACGCCCAGGGCCAGCCAACCGGCCATCAGCAGCAGCCCGCCGATCGGCGTCACGATACCTACGCTCAACCCGGCCAGCGCCATCAGGTAGAGCGAACCAGCAAAGGCCAGCACACCTAACGCCCATAGGGCGAGTACGACCTGCTGACCAGGGAGCGGACGGTGGCTGCGCCACGCAAGCACCGCCAGCATGGCCAGCGTGTGCCACGCTTGGTAGCGCACGCCGGTTTCTACGATATCTACCATGGCAGCGCTGGTGCGTGCCGCCAACCCGTGGGCGGCGTAAGCCCCCAGCATCACCATGGTTGCCCCTAAAAGCGCCACCACACACCACCACAGCTTGTCGATTCGCTGCACGCCTGACTCCTTTTCACCTATGTTGGCGGCGCATCGCCACCCCGTTAATCATTGAGATATTCACCCCGCTGCATACCTTGCACGGGTCGAAACCGCTACAATAGAGGCCGTTTTGCCTCCTCCACCAGGGTGCTTACTGTTTATGCCTACCCCCAATGAGTCGATACAGCTTACGCTCAACGGCGAACCCTACGCCATGACCGCAGGCCTCACCGCTGCCGACTTGGTCGAGCAGCTTGGCCTGGGCGGGCGTCGTATCGCCGTCGAGATCAATGAACAGATCGTGCCCAAAAGCCAGCTGGCCACCACTCCGCTCGCCGAAGGCGACCAGATCGAAGTCGTTCACGCCATTGGTGGCGGCTAACGGCCATCGAGCTTTTTCAAGGAATCGCTATGACGCAACTGACCGACACACCGTTCACCATTGCCGGACGTGATTTTACTTCCCGCCTGCTGGTAGGCACCGGCAAGTACAAAGACTTTACCGAAACCGGTGCTGCGATTGCCCAGAGCGGTGCCGAGATCGTCACCTTTGCCGTGCGCCGCACCAACCTTGGCCAGGACGCCGATGCGCCGAACCTGCTCGACGTCATCTCGCCCAAGCAGTACACCCTGCTGCCCAATACCGCGGGCTGCTACAACGCCAAGGATGCGATCCGCACCTGCCGCCTGGCCCGCGAGCTGCTGGATGGCCACAACCTCGTGAAGCTGGAAGTGCTGGGCGATGATCACACGCTCTACCCCAACGTGGTCGAGACGCTAAAAGCCGCAGAAACCCTGCTGGCCGACGGCTTCGACGTCATGGTGTACACCAGTGATGACCCCATCGTGGCACGTGAGCTGGAAGCCATGGGCTGCTGTGCCATCATGCCGCTGGGCTCGCTGATTGGCTCGGGCCACGGCATTCAGAACCCGCACAACGTGCGCCTGATCGTCGAGCAGAGCAAGGTCCCCGTATTGGTAGACGCCGGTATCGGGACGGCCTCGGATGCCGCCATGGCCATGGAGCTAGGATGCGACGGGGTACTACTGAATACCGCGATTGCCCACGCACGCGACCCGCTGCGCATGGCCAACGCCATGAAGCTCGCCGTCGAGGCTGGCCGCGATGCGTTCTTGGCAGGCCGCATGCCGCGCCGCCAAAGCGCCGACCCCTCTTCGCCATTTGCTGGCCGAATCAACGGCTGATACAGAGACATCATGACCGACACCAACGACACTGTGCCGAACGGCAACACCACTGGCCCCGAAAGTGCCGACGCACCGCTGCACCGTCGCGGCATCAAAAGCTACGTGATCCGTGCCGGGCGCATGACCCAGGCCCAGCAGCGCGGGCTTGAAGAAGTATGGCCACGCCTGGGCTTGACCATTGCCGATGGCCGCCAGGATCTGGATGCCCTGTTTGGCCGCCAAGCCCCCCGCGTGGTGGAAATCGGCTTTGGCATGGGTAATTCGCTGATCGAGCAGGCCGAAACCCACCCGGATACCGACTTTATCGGTATCGAAGTACACGCCCCCGGGGTGGGCAAACTGCTGGACGAGGTCGACAAACGCGGCCTGACCAACCTGCGGGTTTACCGCGAAGACGCCCTGGCCGTGCTGGAGCAGTGCCTGCCCGAAGGCTCGTTGACGACCCTGCAGCTCTTCTTCCCCGACCCATGGCCGAAGAAGAAACACCACAAGCGGCGCATCGTCCAGCCAGCCTTCGTGGAGCTCATTCGCACGCGCCTCATGCCCGGCGGCACCTTCCATATGGCCACCGACTGGGAAGCCTATGCCGAATGGATGGCCGAGGTGATGGAGGCGGCCCCTGGCTATGCCAACACCGCCGATCAAGACACGGCCCCCTATGTACCGCGCCCGGAATTCCGCCCGCTCACCAAGTTCGAAGCGCGCGGCGAGAAGCTCGGTCACGGCGTATGGGACTTGATTTACCGCCGGGAAGCCTGACGCCCGGACTCTGCCGCGACTGACCCACCAAAAAAAGAAAGCCGCTCCAATGGAGCGGCAAAAGACCGTGACTAGCAATGAGAGGGAGAAACCATGACAGGAAACTGGCGGTTTCTGTCTTGGCCTGTGGCGTCTCATCAAACGCCACACCCACAATGTAATAGTTCTCATTTACTACGTCAACACAAATGCGAATACTTTTTATTTATTTTTATCCTCCTACCCATTGCAGCCACATCGGCAGCGTCAGCATCGCCAATAGCGTCTGTCCAGTGATGATCGCCGCCATGAGCTCGGCATCGCCGCCCAGCTGTCGCGCCAGGATATAGGCCGATGTGGCCGTGGGCAGCGCCGCAAAAAGCAGCGCCACGTCTCGGCTGACGGGGTCCAGTCTCAACGCCCAGGCCAACACCAGCACCAATACAGGCATCAGCACCAGCTTGATGGTATTGGTGGCCAGCACACCGCGGTCGAAGCGCAGCAACGCACGCGGGCGCAGCGCCACCCCGACCGCCACCAGTCCCAGCGGCAAGGCAGCGCCCCCCAGCAGCGAGACGGTGTCTTCGCTCCAGCCGGGCAGGCCGATGCCGCTCACGTTCAAGGCAATCCCCACCAGACAGCCCAGAATCAGCGGATTCTTGATCAGCGCCAGGGCGCTTTTGCCCACGCTGGCACTGCCCAAGGTGCCCGCAGCCACAAAGCTGGCGACGCACATCACGTTGACGATAGGCACCATCAGCGCCACGGCCACGGCGGCCGTCGTGGCCCCCAGGCTGCCATGCAGCGCGGCGGCACCTGCGACACCCACATAGGTATTGAAGCGCACGGCCCCCTGGAAGACGGACGTGAACGCCGCTGGCTCCAAAGCCAACCAGCCCCGAAAATGCCAGAGCGCCATACCGAACAGGGCCATCGCCCCCAGCAGCACCAGCGCCAGCCGCCCGACAGGCACCTGACTGACGTCCGCGGTAGCCAACGTGCCCACCAGCATGGCGGGGAACAGCACAAAGTAGATCAAGCGCTCCATCTGTACCCAGAACTCACTGCTGGGCCAGCGGCGGTTGCCTAGTAGAACGCCCAGCAGAATCAGTAGAAACAGGGGGCCAAGCGCGCCCGTAATACTCTCCATTTGTTTTCCTTATCAAGTGCGACATCCCAGCACAGCGACATCCGCTGGATAGCTGTTACCATGAATCCAACTTCCCCGCCTCACGGCTTGCGTAGCGACTATTCTGCCATGAAGAAATTGCCTAAACCCGTCGAGTTGACGGGTTTTCCAGCGCTGAAAGTGTTGATACTGGTCACGGGCCTCGCGCTGGCGGCCTGCACCTGGTATGCCTTTGCCAACTGGCTGAAGGGCGACAGCGATGTGGTCTGGTTCTCGCCCAGCGGTGAGTGCAACTTGCATACTAGCCAATGTTCGGCAACGCTGGGAGACAAGGGGCACCTATCCCTCTCCATCGATGCCCATGGGCGTATCCAGGCGCTGGAAGTGCTGCCTCTGGACGTCGAAGTGGACGGCGTCAGCGCCAGTCAGGTGACCGTCGACTTCGTGGGCCGAGACATGGACATGGGCTTGCACCGTTTCACGTTGACCGAAACGGCGCCCGGCCATTTCCATGGCCAGGGTCAGGTGGGCATTTGCACCCAGGACGTCATGCCCTGGCGAGCACGGGTCATTCTCGATACGCCCGAGGGCAAACTGGGTAGCTGGTTCGATTTCGATGTCACAAGGAGCTGAAGGCATGGCCGCAGCAAATAAATGTAAACCGCTGGTGTGGGGATTGGCACTGCTGGGGGTCCTGTTGATGGTCAGCGCCGTCGGGATGTACCAGCTGGCCACCCCGTCGAACGACGGCGAGCCGCAAGGCGGTCCCATCGCCATGCCCTCCACCCATGGCGACTTTACGCTGACCCAACTGGATGACAACGAGATCGCCGTGGTCTCTTTCGGTTACACCTACTGCCCAGACGTCTGCCCCATGAACCAGGCCGTAAAGCGCCAAGTGCTGTCACAGCTGGACGAACAGCAGCGTGAGCGTGTGGTGCCGGTGATGATCACCGTGGACCCGGAACGCGATACGCTGGAGCGCATGAATGAATACATGCAGTTTTTCGGCGAGGAGTTCGTGGGGCTGGTGGGCAGCCAGGAGCAGTTGAGCGATGTTGCCGAGCGCTATGGCGTCATCTGGCGCCGTGTCGAGGCGCCGGATTCCGCCATGGCCTATACCATCGACCATAGTGCGTCACTGTTTCTGGTGAACCGCGAGGGAACCATCCTGCAGCGAGTGCTCTACTCGCCCACCCCCCATGGGTTGAAATCTGCCTTGGAGAGCGAGCTGGGCGGCTAGTCCGCCTCCTGCGTGCTTTCCTCTGCGGGAGCGTCGGGCGCCTCTTGGAGTCGCTCGACCATGGCCATCAGGGCTTTGGCCTGCGTGCCTTCACGGGTGTCATGCAAAGGGTTGATTTGCCATGTACTTTCGGCAAACCCCCACCAGTCCCAACAGGCTTGCGGGTTGGCCATGCTGCTTTCGGTCTGGGGGTAGAGGATGATCTGCCCGTGCTCCTCGGCCCAGCGGTTCAGGCCGCTGTAGCGAGCAAAGGTGTCGCCAATCGCTTCGTCATTCATCTGGCAGCCATGCAACGCCACGGTGACGGGGCAGCCTCCCGCGTCACACGTTTCGGGCACGAAGACATAGCCCGTATCGGCCAAGCCCTTGACGGCAAACTCGGACTGATCGAAGCGCCGTAACTCGCCTTCACTCTCCTGCACTGGCCGCTCGGGGTAGAGCCAGTCCAGCATATCGGCGGCCACATTGTCGCCACAGGCCAGTACGTGACTACCGCCGCCCAGGTGGCAGTCGCCCAAGGATTGCGGGTCGATGGGGGCATCCTTGGGCATGGCCACCGGCCAGCCGTGCCCGGTGTTTTCACGCTGCACATAGCGCAGCTGCTCGTCGGGCTCTGCCAGCCAACCTTGCCACTGTTTGGCTAACAGATCACCCAACGCGGGTGAAACCGTTGCATCGGCATCGCCATGCCACACGTAGGTCCTGAGCTGGCGCAGCGCCTCGCGGCTGCCTACTTGCTCCAGCGCCATATAGCGCTCATGGCGCTGTTCCAGCGTGTCCAGTGAAGGCAAGCCTCGGCGGGTCATCATGCACTGGTTGAGCGCCAGGCTCAGCGCCCCCTGGGCACAGCCCCAAGGGCCTGCGCCCAGCACCCCAACGCCGCTGAAACGCTCCGGCCAGGCAACGGCCAGCTGCGTGGCCATGTAGCCCCCCGACGAAACGCCCACCACTGAAGCAGCCTCGGGCATCGCACCCAATGCAGGCAGGTCCGTTGGCGGCGTTTCCGCCTGAGCATGGGCAGCACTGCCGCCCATGAGCATCAATACGCCCAGCAGGCGATAGGGAGTGGCGGCAGGCATGGGTTACTCGACGCCCAGCAGTTCAACGCGGAAAGTGAGCATCTCGTTCGGACCGATCGGACCTTGACCGCGCTCGCCGTAAGCCAGCTCGGCAGGGATGTAGAGCATCCAGCTGTCGCCCACGCTCATCAGTTGCAGCGCTTCCTGCCAACCTTCGATGACCTGATTCACCTGGAAGCTGACCGACTGGCCACGCTCGAAGGAGCTATCGAACACGGTGCCATCCAGCAGCATGCCTTCGTAGTTCACTTCCACGGTATCTTCAGGTCCGGGCGTGGCGCCATCGCCAGACTCCAGCACTTCATATTGAAGGCCCGACTCGGTGACTTCCACACCCTCACGCTCGGCGTTCTCTTCCAGAAAGGCCTGGCCTTCTTCCAGGTTCAGCTGGGCAATTTCAGCGGCCTGCTGCTCGCGGGCCTCCATGGAGCTTTCCTGGAAGTTCATCAGCGCTTCCATCATCTCTTCTTCGCTCATCGCCAGCTCATTGCCGTCGAAAACGTCGCGCATGCCATCGGTGAAGGCATCGAGATCCAGATCTTCGATATCCGCCTGCATGCTCTCGCCCAACGTCACCCCCAGGCTGTAAGCCAGGCGTTGCTCGTCGGTCTCGGGGGCTGCGGCGGCGAACGGTGCTACCAGCAACAAACCAGTCAGGGCAGTAGAAGTCACAAGTGCTTTCATGGAAAAACCTTATCCAGCGGCGCAGCGCGCCAACGTGTTGTCGAATCCCTAAAGACTAACACCCGCCGCGTCAGGCTGCATTACCTGACGCGGCGGGTGTTGTTCAGGCGTTCTCTTCAGACAACAGGATGCCGCAGAGGTTTACACCACTAGCGTAGGGCAGTGTGCCGCCCCAGCCACGCGCTGGGACACGCTGCCCAACAGCAGGTTCTTCTCGCCGTTGGTGCCCTGGGCGCCGATCACGATCAAATCGCACTCCCGCTTGCGCGCAAAGCGCACGATGGTACGCGAGGGGCGCCCGCCCTTGACGAAAGCGCGCACGCGCAGGCTATCGGCCCCCAGTTCGATGGCATGCGACTTGGCGTGCACCGCAATTTCGGTGGCGTACTCCTTCAAGGCATCGTCCGGCAGGTCGAGCTTGTTGGGTCTCACCATGGAGAGCGACGCTTCCAGCAGGCTGTGATGCTTGAACACGCACAGCAGGTAGAGCTCTGCCCCAGTGAGCATGTGCAGGCCAACGGCCTTCTCCAGCGCCTTGATGGCCCCCTTGGAGCCATCGACAGGAATCAAGATGCGGTTGAACATAAGCGCTCCTGGCGGCTAGCGGAAAGCAAGGTCGCGCAGGAACAGCGCAATCTGCGGAAACATGATGATCAGGGCCGCCGCGAGAATCAGCATGAAAATGAAGGGCGGCGTGCCGCGGATCACTTCCAGGTAAGGCCGTTTGAAAATCGCAATGGCGGTAAAGATGTCACACCCAAAGGGGGGCGTCGCCGAGCCAATGGCCACCTGCAGGGTGATCAGTACCCCCACCAGAACCGGGTCCAGCCCCGAAGCCGCAATCGCCGGTGCAAAAATGGGGGTCAGCACCAGAATCACCACGATGGGATCGACGAACATGCAGGCCACGAAGAAGGCTATCGAAATGGCCACCAGCACGCCCACGGGCCCCGCTTCGTTGATTCCGAAGGTGCCCAGAATCGTCTGCGGGATCTGGGCAAACGAGATGATCCACGAGAAGCCGTTGCCTGCCGCCACCAGGATGAACACCACGGCGGTGATCAAGCCCGTGGACTTGGCAATGGTGAACATGTCCGGCAGTTTCAGCGAACGGAAAATCACGAATTCCAGCAGGAAGGCGTACAGTACGCAGGCCGCCGCCGCCTCGGTCGGGCTAAACACCCCGCCATAAATGCCACCGACGATCAGTACTGGAAAGCCCAGCGGCCACAGCGCCTTTTGCACGGCCACGGCTCGCTCTTTCCAGCTGGCCTTGGGCTCGGTGGGCACCTTGTTGACCATGGCGTAGATGATGCAATAGGCGGAAAACATGGCCAAAATCAGCAGGCCGGGCCCGATACCGGCAATGAAAAGCTCGGCAATCGACGTTTGTGATACCACCCCGTAAATGATCATGCCGATACTGGGCGGTATCAAAAAGGCGATGTCGCTGGAGTTGATGATCAGCGCCAGGGTGAAGGGATCTTTGTAGCCTGCCTTCAGCATGCGCGGGCGCAACGGGGAGCCCACGGCCACCACGGTGGCCTGGGTAGACCCGGACACGGCACCAAACAGCGTGCAGGAGACCGCCGTACTGACGGCCAGGCCGCCTTTGATATGGCCCACGAAGGTCATCACCATGTCGATCAATCGATTGGCCGACTGCCCGCGGGTCATGATGTCGGCTGCAAGAATGAACATGGGCACCGCAATCAGCGCGGTGGGGCTGATGCCGCGCATCATCTGCTGAATGAGCGTTTCCATCTGGCCCAGGCCGCCGAAGCTCATGAAAAATCCCACGAAGGCCGCGGTCATCAAGGGGATCATCATCGGGAAGCCGAGCAGCAGCAGCACGATCATGAGGGTAATTATCGTCGCAGTCATGCGTGTTTCCTCGCTGCCTAGACTTCGGTTTCGGTGTCCTTGTAGCCGTCCACCACATGCGTGGACAGGTACACATCCTTCGAAAGCAGGTTAGTGATCGCCGTCATGACGTACTGAATACCGGTAACGGCAAAGCCCACCGGCACCCAGACGTACATCCACCAGGCAGGAATGCCCGTGGAGGGCAAGCTACGGCCTCGGCTCATGATGGTGTCGATATAACCAATCGAGAAGTAGCACAGCACGAACATCACTAGCGCCGTAAACAGACTGATGAAGACCATCAGCGCGCGGCGACCGCCCGTGGGCAGGGCATCGTAGATCGCCGACATGCGGATATGCCGACCATGCCGAGCGGCATAGCCAATCCCGGCGAAGGTCACCAGCACGATCAGCATGCGGTTGACCTCTTCGGAAAAGTGCAGGCTTTCACCAAACACGAAGCGGCCAATGACGTTGGCCACGGTGTTGATGGCCATCAGAATGACACCCGAGGCCAAGATGAAGGCTTCGGCCTTGCTGATCCACGTATCAACGGTACCCAGCAGCCCAGGCAGCATAGAGCGATACTGTTTTTCAGCAATATCATCTTCGCTCATATCCATTGGAGTTGTTCCTCTCTGTTCCCGTTACACTTGTCGGTCTACCTTGCTACTGTAGCGGCTCGACTCAGCCCACCATTCAACGCTGATTAGCCGCACCCTGCGTCACGCTTGAAGGGTGTTGCTCTTCACGGAGTGGTGAACAAAAAAGGGGCAGCACTTGGCCACCCCTTTTGCTTTCACGCATTTGCGGGCATTGTGGGCGTCAGCCCTGCCAAGCCCTTGCCATGAATCAGTTGCTGGTCACCGCTTCGAGGTCTTCCTTGAACTGCTCGAGCAGTGCCGCACCGCGCTCGCCAGTCATCTCCACGAAGCGCTCTTCTACCTGGGGCGCACGCTCGCGGAAGGCTTGAATCTGCTCTTCATCGAGACGGGTCACGGTCACGTCATCGGAGGCGGCCTGGATTTTCTCCAGCGACTCGTCAGCCAAGCCCGAGATGTGCTCCATGGTGTGCTCGTAAGCCGCTTCCGTGGCATCACGCACCAGCTGCTGGTCATCTTCCGAGAGACCTTCGAAGAAGTCCTGGTTGGCCATCATGGCCGTGGTGAACCAGCCATGGCCGGTGAACACCAGGTTGGGGGAAACTTCATACAGGCCGCCCGACTCGATCCAGAAGATGGGGTTTTCCTGGCCCTGCAGAATGTTGGTTTGCAGGCCACCATAGACCTCACCCCAAGGCAGCGGCGTGGGGCTGGCACCAAAGGCGCGGTAGGTTTCCGCCAGCAGCGGGTTGGTCATGGTGCGGATGTTCTTGCCACGCAGCTCGTCTGGCGAGGTAAACGGCTCGTCGAGGGTGACGACCATCTCACCCTCTGGGTACATCTTCAGCAGCTCCAGACCCTGCTCTGCGTAGAGCTCCGGGAAGGTTTCATGGATCGCGGTGCTGGAGTTGAAGAACTCGATGACCGTTTCTTCATCGGTGGGCAGCAGGTAAGGCACGAAGAAGATTTGCGCTTCGGGGATCAGCGCCCCCGTGAAACCAGGCGACTGGTTGACGAACTGCAGAATACCCGCTTGGGTCTGCTCCATGATGTCGTCAGACTCACCCAGCTCGCCAAAACGATATACCTGGACGGTGTGGTCGGAGTTCTCTTCCACGTACTCCTTGAACGCAATGGCAAAGACGTCCTGAACGTCGCCTTCATACTCTTCGTGGGCATAACGCCAGTTATCTGCCTGCGCAGCGGCGCTCAGGCCAAGCAGCAGAGCACCTACGCTCGCGGACGTGATGAGTTTCGTGGTGAGTGAACGGGTCGAAACAAACTTGTTTGGCTTCATACAGAGTTCCCTGGCAGTGGTAGCACGCTCTACGAGCGAGCATGAATTTGGTGTTATCTGTCCAGTGCTGTCTGGTCATCCGCTAACCACGCAGAAACGCTTTTGCCGATTGACTCATTGCTGTGGGTTAGCGGGCGATCGCCGCACAATTGGCACGGGTTGCCCAAAAACAGCCTAATTTCAGGCTAGCGTGGTGATTTACAGTGGTCAAGCCGACTTGCCAGGCATTCCAGCGCAGCAGCGATGTCATCGCGCACGCGTGAATCATGCAGTGAAGCGCTGTCAACATCGGCCAAAAAAAGCCTATTTTGCAGCCAAATGCTGCCATCTTGCTGACTAGCAACGACTTCTTCCAAACGCTGCGAGGCATGCTCAGGCGCCTGAGCCCACTGCTGCCAACGTTGAAGATTTACACGCTCGGCCTGCAGTTCGGCAGTTTTGATGGTCTTGCGCAACGCATCGATGGCCTCGTCCTCGGCCGCCTGACGCTTCAATTCACGGCGTAGATGACGTAGTGGCTCGGTAAACTGGCCCTGCCAATGCGCTCGCTCGCGGCTGATATCGGCAAGCGCCTCGCGCCTGGCCTGAAGGCCGTGGCAATACAGCCATCCATGCAGCAACAGCTCGCAGACATCGACATCGGCGGCGTCCTGCAGCGTCAAGCACGCCTGCTCCACACCGGGCTGAGCATAAAAGGCCAGCGCAAAATCCCATAGCGAACGGTGCTGCAAAGCCTGCTGCAAGTCCTGCAATCGGTTAGAATCCATGAATTTACCCACTGGTTTCGGGAGAAAGCATGATCGCACTGCGCCAAGTCGCCCTGCAACGAGGTACGCAAACGCTCCTGGAAAGCGCCGACCTGACCCTGCACAACGGGGTCAAGGCAGGCATCATCGGGGCCAACGGGGCAGGCAAGTCGAGCCTGTTCAAACTGCTGCTGGGCGAGCTGGGCCCGGACCAGGGCGATGTAGAGATGAGCGGTGGCCAGCGTATCGCACACATGGCTCAGGAAGTGGAAGCGCTGGACCGCCCCATCGTCGAATACGTGCTGGATGGCGATCATGCCCTGCGCCAGGCCGAAGCCGACCTGCTGGCCGCCCAGCAGGCGGGGGATGCCCACCGTGAAGCCGAGCTGCATGGTCTGATCGAGACGCTGGACGGCTACAGCGCCGCCTCCCGCGCCGCCCAGCTGCTGGTGGGGCTGGGCTTCATACAGGCCGACCTGCAGCGCCCGCTTTCCGATTTTTCCGGTGGCTGGCGTATGCGAGTCAATCTGGCCCGCACTCTGTTCATGCCTTCCGACCTGCTGCTGCTCGACGAGCCGACCAACCACCTGGACCTGGATGCACTGCTGTGGCTGGAGCAGTGGCTGGTACGTTACCCAGGCACGCTGCTGCTGATCTCTCACGACCGCGACTTCCTGGATGCCGTGTGCGACCACATCGTCCACATGCATCATCAGACCCTGGAGCTTTACCGGGGCAACTACTCACGCTTCGAGCGTACCCGTGCCGAGAAGCTCGCGCTCCAGCAGGCCGAAGCCGCCAAGCAGCAGGCGCGCCGTGAGGAAATAGAGCGGTTCATCGCCCGCTTCAAGGCCAAGGCGACCAAGGCTCGCCAGGCCCAGAGCCGCATGAAGATGCTCGAGCGCATGGAAGATATCGCCATGGCGCACGTGGACTCGCCCTTCCACTTCACGCTACCCGCCGCCGACAAGACTTCTCACCCCCTGCTGGTGCTGGACCAGGCAACCCTGGGATATCGCAGCGAAGCGGCCGATGTCGCGCAGCTGGAAAAGGTCAATATCACCCTGCTACCCGGTAGCCGCATTGGCTTGCTGGGCCCCAACGGCGCGGGCAAATCCACGCTGATCAAATCGCTGACCGGCGAGCTGGCCCTGCTGGAGGGCAAGCGGGTGCCCGGCGAGCATCTGGCGATTGGTTACTTTGCCCAGCATCAGTTGGAAGGGCTGGACGTGACCACCACCCCGTTTGTCCACGTCCAGCGGCTCTCACCTACTGCCAGCGATCAGGACATTCGCAATTTCCTGGGCGGCTTCGGTTTCAAGGGCGATGACGCCTTCGGCGAGGTGGCGACCTTCTCGGGGGGCGAGAAGGCGCGCCTGGCGCTGGCCCTGGTGGCCTGGCAAAAACCCAACCTGTTGCTGCTGGATGAACCGACCAACCATCTGGACCTGGAAATGCGCGAAGCGCTCACCGAAGCGCTGGCCGCCTTCGAGGGTACCGTCATCCTGGTCTCCCACGACCGTCACCTGCTGCGCGCAACGGTCGATGAGTTCTGGTGTGTGGCCGACCATCGGGTCGAGCCGTTCGATGGCGACCTGGAGGATTATCGCGCCTGGCTGAAAGCACGCCTGGAAGAGAGCCGCCGCGACGCACGCAGCGAGAAGAGCGAGCGCCAGGGGCAGCAGCCCACCACTGACCGCAAGGCCGCTCGCAAGGCTGCCGCCGAGCTGCGTGAAAAGCTGCGACCCTTGAAAAAGGTTCGTGATCAGGCCGAAAAACAGATGGAGAAGGCCCAGGCGGCGCTGGAGGAAGTCGAAACCGTGCTGGCCGATGCCACGCTGTATACCAACAGCGCCCGCAAGGCGGAACTGACCCAGGCACTGGCCCGGCAAGCCGATGCCAAGGTCGAGCTGGAGCGCACCGAGCAGGCCTGGCTAGCCGCCGAAGAGGCGCTGGAAGCCATGGAAGCCGAACTGCTGGCCAGCGAAAACGCCTGAGGTTTTTCCGCTACCCTTCCAGCATGAAGGTCACCGGGCCATCGTTGACCAGCGCCACCTGCATGTCGGCGCCAAACTGCCCAGTGGCCACCGGTGGGCCCGCTTGCTGCGCGCGCGCCACCAGGTAATCGAATAGCCGCTCGCCTTCCTCCGGCGGTGCGGCGCTGGAAAAACCCGGCCGCAGCCCCTTGCGGGTATCGGCGGCCAGCGTGAACTGGGACACCAGCAGCAAGCCCCCCTGGACCTGCTGCAGGTTATGGTTCATCTTGCCCGCCTCGTCACTGAACACGCGGTAATTCAGCAGCTTGTGCAACAGCTTGTCGGCATTAGCCTCGCTGTCGCCTCTTTCGACGCCGATCAGTGCCATGAGCCCGTGATCAATGGCGCCGATGACCTGCCCCTCCACCGCCACGCTGGCGGTGGTTACTCGTTGAATCAAAGCCTTCACGTCACGCTTACCCCTGGGTGATGTCTGCTCTTCAGGGGCAAGAGTCTAGCGCAGTTCAGCTGCGCCCTAACAGGGCATCCCGAAAGCCTTCGCCCAGCGGGCGCTCACCCAGCCAGATACCAAACATGGCCCGAGCAAACTCGGCGCTGTCATCCTCGAAGAGCGTCTCGCCATTGAGGGCCAGGCGCAGATGCTCGCCGTCCCAGCTCAACAGGTAACGGTCGCCGGGCGAGACATCCTGATAGCGCTGGTTGAGCTGCGCCATGCTGTCCTGAATCTGGTTGAATTCGAATAACGTCAGGGAGTCACGCAAGGTTTTTTCGGTGGCATCGGCAAAGTCGCTGGCAGAAATGGCGTGAAAATAAGCCAGTTCCAGGCGGCGCGGCACGTCGCCCAGCGGTTGCGGCTCGTTTTCGCCTTCCAGCTGGTAGTAGGCCCCCGCGTAGGCCGTCCAGATCATGTAGCGGAACACGCCACTGCCTAGCAGGGAATAGCGCTGCCCTTGGTCTTCGACCACACGGTCGAACTGCTCACCACGCTCGGTGACACTGCTGGCCATGGCCGCCGATACCCACAGCGATGCTGCCAGCAGTAACAGGATAGTGAACGGAGTGGATTGCTTGAGTCGCCGCACGATGTTTTCCTCTTGAAGCAGAAGGAACAGGAACCTCTACGCTATACATACCCATGTTATGCGTAAAGGTTCCGTACAACCAATGGCGCGCGGTGCTACCAGGGCCGACAAATCATCACATCGCAGTGCGGCTCGCTCAGCAGCATCTCGGTAAGCGGGTTGGGCTGCTGGGGTCGGCTGCGGCTTCCCAGCATCACCAGGTCAGGCGAATGGCGCTTGATATAGTCGCCGAGCACATCGCAGGGGTTGCCCGGCTCCAGTACCAGCTGCGTATCAGGCACGCCCTGCAGTTCGTCCATCAGGCTATCGACTTCGTTGTCCAGCGCCGTGCGCAGCCGGTTGACCTCATGGTCTCGCCACTGGGCGTAGAAGGCCTGATTACCCACCTCACGCTCGCCCGGCAGGCTCCAGGCATGCAGCAGGGTGATATGCGCCTCCGGGAAGCGTATCAGGGCTTCCTTGAGTGTCTGGCGTGCGGTCAGTGAAAAATCGATGGGCACCACGATATGCCGCCAGGACTGCGTCGGCGGGGTGAACGCGACGACCACGGGGCACGGTGCGCTGCGCAGCACGCGCATCATGGTGGTGCCCTGCAGCAGTTCCTTCTGGCCTCGTTTGCGGTGCATACCCAGCACGATCAGCGATGCCTGACGCTCGTGGGCCTCGCGGACGATTTCCGCGTGGGGCTCGCCCACCACGGTCTGGATCATCAGCTGCGGCATCGCCAGGGCGTAGTCTTCGCGCAAATCCGTCAGCGTGGCGCTGATATCATCACTGACGGCCTGTTCCAGGTCATGCAGGGTACGGTGCGGCAGATAAGGGTCGAGTACGTGCAGTGCACTCAAGGCCGCCCCTTGCTCATGGGCAAGGCGCAGGGCGCGCGCAAACGCGCCGCGATTTTCCTGGGAAAGATCGGAGGCAAACAGCAGCGAGCGAGACATGGCGTGCTCCTTGGCCGAATAGCGCAGCCGGTTGGATGAAACGGGCACCCTTCAGCATGGTGCCCGTTCGCCTATCTCGCAAGCCGTCTTTTATCGGCGCAGGCCCTGAGTCATTGAGCGCTTCCAGCGACGGCTACCACCAGGCATGAAAGTGGTGAACCGGCCCTCTTCCCTGGCCCACGTTGAGGCGTTCGCTGGCGGCCAGGGCCTCGTGCAACCACTGCTTGGCGGTGGTGATCGCTTCGATGGGGGCCTCGCTGCTTGCCTGCGGGGGCAGCTTGGCCAAGCATGCCGTGATCGCCGATGACAGCGCACAGCCGGTGCCGTGCAGGTTGTCGGTGGCAATCCGCTCGGCGGCCAGCCAGCGCTGGCCCTGAGGGGAGGCCAGCAAATCCGGGCAGGTTTCACCCCGCAGGTGCCCACCCTTGAGCACCACGTAAGGCGCGCCCAGCGCCACCAGCTCCGGCAGCAGCGCCTCCATGTCTTCCAGCGATGCGGGCCGCGAGCGGTCCAGCAGCACGGCGGCTTCGGGAAGATTGGGAGTGATCACGTCCGCCAGGGGCACCAGAATATCGCGCACGGCGCGGATGCCGGCATCGTCCACCAGGACGTCACCGCTCTTCGCGACCATGACCGGATCCAGCACGATCCAGCGTGGGCGACGCTGCCGCAGCACGTCGGCAATGGTCTGTGCCACGTCACGGCTGGCCACCATGCCAATTTTTACGGCATCGATATGCACATCGGCCAGCAGGTGCTCTAACTGCTGACGGATGGCCGCCACCGAGACGCCATGTACCCCGGCGACACCGCAAGTGTTTTGGGCGGTCAGCGCCGTGATCACGCTGGTGCCGTAGGTGCCCAGCGCGGAGAAGGTTTTCAGATCCGCCTGGATGCCCGCCCCGCCCGAGGGGTCGGAGCCAGCGATGGTCAATACGTTGGCAATCATGACGCTCCTCACCTCTTAGAGAACAGAGGGTAGCCAAGTGGCGATGCCGGGGAAAATCGCCAGCGCCAACAGCATGCCCAACTGAAGAATGATGAACGGGATCACGCCCTTGTAAATGGCCGAGGTCGGCACGCTGGCCGGGGTCACGCCGCGCAGGTAGAACAGCGCAAAACCGAACGGCGGGGTCAAAAACGAGGTTTGCAGGTTGACCGCGATCATGATGCCCAGCCAGATGGGGTCTACGCCCATGGCCAGCAGGACGGGCCCGACGATGGGCACCACCACGAAGGTGATTTCGATGAAGTCGAGAATGAAGCCCAGCAGGAAGATCACCAGCATGACCACCAGCGTGGCCCCGACCACGCCGCCCGGCATGGCTTCGAACAGCTCGGTGACCAGCTCTTCACCGCCGTAAGCGCGAAACACCAGTGAAAACAGCGCAGCGCCAATCAGGATCAGGAACACCATGCTGGTGACCTGTGCCGTGGAGTGCAGCGTTTCCTTGAGCATATTGATACTCAACTGGCGATTGGTCGCCGCCAGTACCAGCGCACCAAACGCGCCCACCGCCGACGCTTCGGTAGGCGTTGCAAAGCCCCCCAGAATCGAGCCAAGCACCGCCACGATCAGCAGTACCGGAGGCAGCAAGCCTTTCAACAGCAGCGGCCAGATGCTCCCGGTGTGCCCCAGCTCGGCCTTCAGCGCTGCGCGGTCCGCAGCTGGTGCCGCCTCCGGCTTCAACCATGCCACCATCAGCAGATAGAGGATATACACCACGACCAGCAACAGGCCGGGCACCAATGCGCCAATGAACAAGTCCCCAATCGACAGGGTTTTCGGGCTCCACACGCCCATGGAGAGCTGCGCCTGCTGGTAGGCGTTGGAAAGTACGTCGCCCAGCAGCACCAGCGCAATCGAGGGAGGAATGATCTGCCCCAGCGTACCCGTGGCGCAGATCGTGCCCGTGGCCAGCGCGGGCGAGTAGCCGCGCTTCAGCATCGTGGGCAGCGACAGAAGCCCCATGGTGACGACCGTGGCCCCGACGATCCCCGTAGAAGCCGCCAGCAACATGCCGACGATGACCACCGCGATACCCAGGCCGCCGCGCAGCGCGCCGAAGGCCATGGCCATGGCGTCCAGCAGCGTTTCCGCTACCCGAGACTTCTCCAGCAGGACGCCCATGAGCACGAACAGCGGCACCGCCAGCAGCGTGGCATTGGTCATGATGCCGTAAAGCCGGTTGGGCATGGCGTTCATCATGCGCGCTTCGAAGGGAACATCCACGCCCATGGACTGCAGCAGCAGCCCGAACCCGGCAAAAGCCAACGCGGTGCCCGCCAGCGAAAGCGCCACCGGATACCCCAGCATCAGGACGATACAGACCGCAGCAAAGAGTACCAGCGGCATCATGTCTAATAAGGTCGCCAGCACTAGATGATCTCCTCGTGAGCAGGGGGCGTGGTAGGCAGTTTGCCGCGCAATATCAAGGTCTGGCGAATCAGCTGTGCCACCGCCTGCAGCAGCAGCAGCGCCACCATCACCAGCATGAGCGTCTTCAGCAGGTAGACGCCGGGAATGCCGCCATCCGATGAGCGTTCCATGATGGCCCAGCTGCTGCGTACGTAATGAAAGCTGCTGACGGCGATGAAGATCGACACCGGAATCAGCAGCAGCAGCGTGCCCATCAGGTCGATCCAGGCCCGCCCACGGTCGGACAGGCGGCGATAGAAAATATCGACGCGGACATGACCATCGCGCTTGAGGGTCCAGGCGGCGCCCAGCATGAACACTGCGGCGTGCATGTACATCACCGACTCTTGCATGACGATGCTGTTGATGCCCAGCCAGTAGCGCATGATGACAATGGCAAACTGGACCAGCATCATGATGATCACCAGCCAAGCAATGGCTCGGCCAATCCCCTCGGTTACGCAGTCCAGCCAACGCAATAAACGTGGCTCTTGAGCACTCGTCGGCATAGCAGATGTCCCAGCATGAATAAAAACGGCCCAGAATCATCGCTGATTCTGGGCCTGACGTCATCCCCATTCACAGGATTAAACGCTTATCCATACGTCTGGGCGGCACGTCTGGCTATGAACGCCCATGGGTTTGCGCATGCTCGGCCTCTGCCAGCGCACTGACGCAGGCTGCGGGCAAGGGCAGGTCGACCGCGATGGGCAAGTGATCGGAAAACAGATGATCCAGCACGCGCACTTCTGCGGCTTCCAGCGTTTGGGACAGCAGAATATGATCCAGCGCCCTACGCGGCTGCCAGGAGGGGTAGCTGAGCAGCGGCTTCACCGGATGTAGCGACAACGACGTGCTGAAACGCTCGTGGGCATGCAGTTGATCCGGCGTACAGTTGAGGTCCCCCATCACGACCACATGGCGCAGCGGCTGAATGATGTCGCTGAGGTAGTCCAGCTGGCGTACCCGGCCACGGTGGCTCAAGGCCAGGTGGGCCACGAAGATGTGCAGGGCATCGGGGCCATCGCCATAGCGGGCATGAATCGCGCCTCGCCCTGGCAGCATCCCGGGCAGCCGGTGCTCTTCGATACGGCTCGGCACCAGCCGCGACAGCAGCCCGTTGCTGTGCTGAGCGAACTGCCCCAGGTTGCGGTTCAGCTGCTGAAAATAGTGCGGGAATTTTGCCTGGGCGGCGAGAAACTCCACCTGGTTGACACGGCTGGAGCGAAAGCTGCCGCCATCCACCTCCTGGAGACCCACCACATCGAACTGCTCGAGCACGCTGCCCATCATCGCCAGGCGCTTCAAGCGCTGGGGATGCGGCAAGAAATGTTGCCAGCTGCGGGTGAGGTAATGGTGATAGGCAGAGGTCTGGATACCCACCTGCAGATTGAACGTCAGCAGGCGCAGGTGCCCCCGCTCCAGCGAGGGAGCGGCGGGCGCCTGTGGCGAGCCCGCAGGCTCACCGGTAGTGCCGTGTTCGAGCACGGTTATTGAGCGCGCTCGTTACGCACTTTTTCCACCAGGGCATCGGCAATGCGCGGCATGTTCTCGAGGCTGCCTGCGGTTTGCGGCGATACCACATAGCGGCCATCCACCACGATGGCAGGAACGCCCATCAGGCGCATTTCACGCATGCGACTGTTGGCCTTGTTGACATCGCTACGGACGCTGAAAGCGCTCAGCGCCTGCTTGGCTTCTTCTTCACTGACGCCGTAGTTGGCGAAGAACTCGGCAATGTCATCAGGGTCGGTCAGAGAGCGGCCATCCTGATGGATGGCATCGAAGAAGTCGCCATGCAGTTCTTCTTCGATACCCAGCGACTGAGCGGCGTAGAAGGCCGTGGCATGGGTATTCCAGTCACCGCCCATGGTGGCCGGCATGTGGATCACACTGACGTCGTCTTCCAGCGTGGCGTACCAGTCGCTGACATGCTCTTGCAACCGGTAGCAGTGCGGGCAGCCAAACCAGAACGCTTCAGTCACTTCAATTTGGCCTTCTTCCACCTGCGTGGCGACCGGAGACGCCAGCAGCGTGTAGTGCTGGCCTTCCACCAACTCCTGGGCACTGACCGCAGCGGAAAGACCTAGACCAGCCAGGGCGACCATCAACGTTTTCAACATAGCGAGAACTCTCCAGAATAAGCGAGCCAACAAGGGCAAGGCTAAGACCACCGCTTGCACAGGCAGGTTCCCCACCCTGCCGGTTCAGCGCAGGATGGGGCACGGCATCGAGCGCTTAGTTCAGGCCCAATACGTAGTTCGCAACCGCTTCCATGTCACGATCGCTCATCTTGGAAGCGATATCGCCCATCAGGTTGTTGGGGCTGTTGGTACGCTCGCCTGATGCGAAGTCCTGCAGAGTAGAGATGGTGTACTCCACGTGCTGACCCGACAGCGCCGGATAGACGGCACTGCCGATCCCGACACCGGTGGGCGTATGGCATGCGCTGCAGGCAGGAATGCCCTTGCTCATGTCGCCTGCGCGATACAGCTCTTCACCGCGGGCGAGCAGCTCGGCATCTTCATCGCTGGTTTGACCCAGGTTGGCGTCCTGACCGGCGAAGAAGGCCGCTACGTCCCAGGCGTCCTGGTCGGAGAAGTCGTCTACTTGACCTGCCATGGTGGGCACCAGGCGGTCGCCGTCACGAATGTCCATGATTTGCTTGGCCAGATAGGACATCTGCTGCCCGGCCAGGTTGGGGAAAGCGCCCGAAGGGCTGATACCCGCTTGGCCATGACAGGCGGCGCAAGTTTGTGCCATTTCGCGGCCTGCGGCCGCATCTGCGTCGGCTTCATAGTCCGTTTGGGCGTGAGCGGTGCCAACGGCACCCATGGTAATTGCCAGGCTTGCCAGTAACTTTCTCATTGCTATTCCACTATGCCGTTTGATTATTGACTGGTACGCACCCTGGGCACTGCCCAGGCTCTGCACACTACCAGGGTCAGCTCCGCCGAAACGAACAACAGGTTGTTGGTCGCTGCTGGCTAGAACGCGATGGTACACTAGCGCCCCAGGTCGCAGTTATAAACCTCATGCATTATAACGAATCACCCAGGCGGCGGGAATGCAAGTCCATGTCTGCTTTTGGGGTAATTCGTCGCGGTACCTTGGCGATCCCTGCAGGATGGCTCGATGAGCCCTCTTTCATGTCTGTTTTCAGGAACACCATCATGTCTACCCTTCATGATAGCCCAGTCCCACGACTGAACTACCCTACTGCGCGATTCTTGATCAGCGCCCCCACGCTGGCCCTGTGTCCAGACGACACCGGTGCCGAAGTGGCATTTGCCGGGCGCTCCAATGCGGGCAAGTCCAGCGCCATCAACGCGCTGACCCAGCAGAGCGCGCTGGCACGCACCTCGCGCACCCCTGGGCGTACGCAACTGATCAACTTTTTCAGCGTGATGAACGATGAAAGTCGCCGCCTGGTCGACCTGCCCGGCTATGGCTATGCCAAAGTGCCGGAAGCGGTCAAGATCGAGTGGCAGCAGCACCTCTCCGAGTACCTGCGCGGCCGCTTCAGCCTGCGCGGCCTGGTCCTGCTCATGGATGTACGTCACCCGCTCACCGAATTCGACCAGATGATGCTGGAGTTCGCCGACCAGCGGGGCATGCCGGTGCATATTCTACTGACCAAGGCCGACAAGCTGAAGAAAGGGCCTGCCAGCGCGGCGTTGCAGAAGGTGCGTTCACGCCTGAAAGAGTGGGAAGACCTGGTCTCGGTACAGCTCTTCTCCTCCCTCAAGCGTCAGGGCGTGGACACGCTTTCCCAGACCCTGGACCGCTGGCTGCACACGCCCGAGGAAACCGAACACTGAGCGTGCGTCAGGTGCGTCTTCAACGGCGCTGCTCCAGCCAGGCAATCAGCGTTGGCAACTCCTTCACGTGGGCAATGCGATGCACTCGGGCGGGCAGCGCCTGATCGCCACGTTCGGCCACCCAGGCCGCGTGCATGCCCAACTGCTGCGCGGGCAGCACGTCCTCTTGCCATGAATCGCCCACATGCATGGCCCGGGCAGGAACGGTACCGAGCCGTTCGAGCGCGGTCAAAAACGGCTTGGGGTCCGGCTTGGGGGCGAGTAACTCACCGGCCGCAATCGCTATGGGAAAGTGGGCGGCCAGCGGCTGGCGCTTGAGATGAATGTTGCCGTTGGTGATGGCGGCCAGCCGATAGCGCTGAGCCAGCGCGGCCAGCAAGCCATCCGCCTCCGGGTGAGGCGTGACTTGCACCCGTAGACGGTGAAACTCGTTCATCGCGGCGGCGGCCCACAGCAGCGCCGCGCTGCGCGGTAGCCCGCTGGCCTCCAGCTGCGCTTCCAGCGCCCGTAGCCGCAGCCAGGTGAAGTCGCCGCGACGCTCGGGCACCTGGCGGGCCCACTGCTGACGGCGCTGCAGGTAGTCTGCCACGCCTGCATCGTAGTCCAGTGCCAGCGGCGGCTCCTGGCGGGCCGCTCGCCAGGCCGCCAGCGCCGTCAATAACCAGCGGTAGTGGCCCTCTTCAGTGGTGAGCATGACGCCGTGGTTGTCCCACAGGGTGTCGTCCAGATCAAAGGTGATGGCGTCTAACGTGACCATGTTTCGATTCTCACCTCAACTTTCACTCTCGCGGGAACGTCGTTTGGCGCGTGGGTGGGCAGCATCGTAGCTCTCGGCCAGATGCTGCCAGTCCAGCCGCGTGTAGACTTGGGTAGTCGATAGATGGGCATGCCCCAGCAGCTCCTGTACGGCCCGCAGGTCCTGACTGGACTCCAGCAGATGGCTGGCAAACGAGTGGCGCAGACGGTGGGGGTGAAGATGCTCTGGCAGGCCACGCAGTACCGACAGCTGGGCCAGTCGCTTTTGGATGCCGCGATGCCCTAGACGTCGCCCGCGCAGGCCGACAAACAGTGCCTGCTCTTCACTGGCAGCCACCCCGTCACGGCAGCCCAACCAGGCTTCCAGCGCCTGCCGAGCCCGGGCTCCCACTGGCACCTGGCGGGGCTTGCTGCCCTTACCCATGACCCGCACGTAGTGGCCCGCCAAGTGGGCGACATCCAGCGCAGCCAGCTCGGCCAGACGCAGCCCGCTGGAGTAAAACAGCTCCAGCATGGCCTGATCCCGCAGCGCCAGCGGCGTGCCATCGTGGGGCGTATCCAGAAAACGGGCCAGCGCATCGACATCCAGCGGCCGGGGCAAGTGGCTGGGCTGCCTGGGGGTGCGCAGCAGCGCCACGGGGTTGTCCGCCCGCAGCTGGCGCTCCACCAGCGCATCGGCAAACCGGGAGAGCGCCGCTCGGCGGCGCGCCAGGCTGCGGGGCGCCAGGCCACGGCTGCGCTCGGCCCCCAGGAAGGCCCGCGCCAGCGCCGTGTCCCAGCCATGGGGCTGAGTGACACCGCGCTGCCGGGCAAACTGGCAGAACGCGTTCAGATCCTGCCGATACGCAGCCACCGTCGCCGGGCTGGCATGGCTGGCCAGATGGGCCAGATAGCCCTCTATCGCCTGCACCAGCGGAGAGTCACTCTCCATGGGGTACCGAACCCAGCGGCCCCAGGCGCAGCAACAGCCGAGCAACGATATCCCCCAGATACTCGGTAAACAGCGTATCCATGCTGGCGCGGTAGCATTCGGGGTCGGGGCTGGCGAGCAGCAGATAGCCCAGGGATTCGCCTGCGGAAAGCCGCGTAATCGCACAAGAGCCCGCCTTGCGCGGGGGCTTGGCATGGGGCAGCAGGCACTTCCAGTCGCTGACGCTGAGCTTGGCGCAGCGGCTGGTGCGACCATCCAGCAACGCCGCCAGGCGGGCACCGGCGTACTGGTCCAGCACATGCCGGGGCGCTTGCGGCGGCGCGGGCTCTGCGTCACTCAAGGAGGCCGGGCACCACAGCGCCATAGCGGGCGTCTGGAAACGCTCGCTCAATTGGGTCGCCAGCGCTTGCGCCAAGGCATCGCGGTCTTCTGCTTCTACCAGGCTGAGCAGCGTTTCGCGCAGGCGGCGGTACTGGGCCTCGTTATGGCGGGCGGTTTCCAGCAGGTGCTCCAGGCGGCTCTCCGCTGTTTCGGCCCGCTGGCGCAGGTCGATGACCAGCCGTTCGAGCAGCGACACCGCTCCCTCGATATGCGGGTGCGGGACTTTCAGCTGTTGCAGCAGCCCCTCACGACCGATGAAAAAATCGGGATGGCGGGCCAGCCAGAACGCGACCTGGTCCGGGTCCAGCGTTTTACGCGGCTCAGGGGCTTGAGACATCGCCGTTCTCCTCGAATCAGTTGAGTGATACCCGACCGTCGAACACTCGGGTAGCGGGCCCCACCATGACCAGCGAGGCTTCTGGGCCCGGCCACTCGATACTCAGCTGGCCACCCGGCAGGGAGACCTTGACCGGGCTTTTCAGCAGCCCCTGACGAATGCCACTGGCCACCGCCGCGCAGGCCCCGGTCCCGCAGGCCAGCGTTTCACCGCTGCCGCGCTCGAAGACCCGCAGACGAATCTCGTTGGGCGACACGACCTGCATGAAGCCTACGTTGACGCGCTTGGGAAAGCGAGGATGCGACTCCAGCAGCGGACCCAGCCGTTCGACGGGCGCACGCTCGACGTCCTCGACCTGGAGCACGGCATGGGGGTTGCCCATGGAAACCACTCCAAGGGAGAGCGTTTCACCGTCTACCTCCACCTCGTGGAGAGGCTGGTCGCCGGTGGCTTCGAAGGGCAGCGTGGCCGGATTGAAGCGCGGTGCGCCCATGTCCACCCGCACCATGCCATCGTGCTGGACGTTGAGTACCAGCGGGCCGCCAGCGGTCTCCACGTGAATTTCGTGCTTGTGGGTCAGGCGCTGGTCACGCACGAAGCGGGCAAAGCAGCGCGCTCCGTTACCGCAGTTTTCCACCTCGCTACCGTCGGCGTTGTAGATACGATAACGAAAGTCCATATCCGGGTCGCGCGGGGGTTCGACGATCAGCAGTTGATCAAAACCGATACCAAAGCGCCGATCCGCCAACTGGCGGATCTGCTCGTCGCGCAGGCGGGCACGCTGGGTGACCAGATCGATCACCATGAAGTCGTTGCCCAGCCCGTGCATCTTGGTGAAGTGCAGCAGCATCAGCGCGCCCCTTCCGGCAGCAGCGCCTCACCAGCCCACAGGCTTTCCAGCGTTTCCCGAGCGCGCACCACGTGGTACGTGTCGCCATCCACCATCACCTCTGGCGGGCGCGGGCGGCTGTTGTAGTTCGAGGCCATGACAAAGCCATAGGCGCCAGCGGAGCGTACCGCTAACAGATCGCCTTCGGCGATAGCAAGCTCACGCTCCTTGCCCAGGAAGTCGCCGGTTTCACACACCGGGCCGACCACGTCGTAGGTGGCGTTCTCACGAGGCTGGCGGGTATCCACCGGCACAATGGCCTGCCACGCCTGATACAGCGCTGGGCGAATCAGGTCGTTCATGGCCGCATCGACAATGGCAAAGTTCTTGGTCTCGCCGGGTTTCAAGAACTCTACCCGGGTGAGCATCAGCCCGGCGTTGGCCGCAATAGAGCGACCTGGCTCAAACAGCAGCGTCAGGGTCTCGCCGCCTTCCCAGCGGGAGAGGCGCGCCAACAGCTGGCTGGCGTAGTCGAAGGGCTGGGGCGGCTTCTCGTCGCGGTAAGGCACGCCCAGGCCACCTCCCAGGTCCAGGTGGTCGATCTCGATACCCTGCTCGCGCAGGCGCTCCATCAGCAGCAGCAGGCGCTCCAGGGCATCCAGGAACGGGGCGGTTTCGGTCAGCTGTGAGCCGATGTGGCAATCCAGACCGGTCACGCGCAAATGGGGCAGGCTGGCAGCCAGTTGATACACGTCCAGCGCATCATCGACGGGAATGCCGAACTTGTTGTCCTTCAAGCCGGTAGAGATGTACGGGTGGGTACCCGCATCGACATCCGGATTGACGCGCAGCGAGACCGGGGCGATTTTCCCCAGCTCACCCGCCACGGCGTTCAGGCGCTCCAGCTCCGGGCGCGACTCGACGTTGAAGCACTTGATCCCGACTTCAAGGGCCCGAGCCATTTCATGGGGCTGCTTGGCCACGCCGGAGAACACCACCTTGGCGGGGTCGCCTCCTGCCTTGAGCACCCGCTCCAGCTCACCCACCGAGACGATATCGAACCCGGCACCCAGACGTGCCAGCAGGCCCAGTACCGCCAGGTTGGAGTTGGCTTTCACCGCATAGCAGATCAAGTGCGGATGGCCGCCCAGCGCTTCGGTGTAGGCCCGGAAGTGGCGCTCCAAGGTGGCTTTGGAGTAGACGTAACAGGGCGTGCCCAGCTCGGCGGCCAGCGTCGTCAGCGGCACGTCTTCGGCATAGAGCACGCCATCGCGATAGTTAAAGTGATCCATTACCCCTCCTGCTCGGCGGCCGAATCGGATGTGTCGTCAGGCAAGTAGAGCGGCCCTTTCTGGCCGCAGCCCACCAGCAGCAGCGCCACCAGCAGCAGCGCGCCGAAGGCACTGGCAGCGCGCATCATGAGGCACCCTGGAGCGCTTTCAGCGCGTCACGGGCGCGGCTGGCGGCGGCACGCACCTGGTCCGGTGCCGTGCCGCCAATGTGATTACGCGCCGCCACCGAGCCCTCCAGTGTCAGCACCTCGAAAACGTCCTGCTCGATGATCGCGGAGAACTGCTGCAGCTCTTCCAGCGTCATTTCCGAGAGGTCTTTCTTGCTCTTCAGGCCGTAGGCCACGGAGAGGCCGACGATTTCGTGAGCATCACGGAAAGCCACGCCCTTTCGTACCAGATAGTCGGCCAGGTCGGTGGCAGTCGAGAATCCACGCCGCGCAGCCTCGTACATGCTGTCTTTCTTAGGCTCGATAGCGGGCACCATGTCGGCAAAGGCTTTCAGGCAGTCGCGCACGGTATCGACGGCATCGAACAGCGGCTCCTTGTCTTCCTGGTTATCCTTGTTGTAGGCCAGCGGCTGGGACTTCATCAGCGTCAACAGCGCCATCAGGTGGCCATACACGCGGCCTGTCTTGCCACGCACCAGCTCGGGCACGTCGGGGTTTTTCTTCTGCGGCATGATCGAGGAGCCAGTGCAGAAGCGGTCAGGCAGATCAATGAAATTGAACTGCGCACTGGTCCACAGCACCAGCTCTTCACTCATGCGCGAGAGGTGCATCAGCAGGATACTGGCGAAACTGGTGAATTCGATGGCAAAGTCGCGATCCGACACGGCATCCAGCGAGTTTTCCGATGGGCGCTCGAAGCCCAGCAGCTCGGCGGTCACGTGGCGGTCGATGGGGTAGGTGGTGCCCGCCAACGCTGCCGAACCCAGCGGCATCACGTTGACCCGCTTGCGGCAATCCAGCAGGCGCTCGTGATCGCGGGCCAGCATTTCCTGCCAGGCCAGCAGGTGGTGGCCGAAAGTGACCGGCTGTGCCGTCTGCAGGTGGGTGAAGCCGGGCATGATGGTATCGGCTTCCCGTTCGGCCAGCGTGATCATGCCATCGCGCAGCCGTGTCAGTTCGGCCTCGATCACATCGATTTCATCACGCATGAACAGGCGAATATCGGTGGCCACCTGGTCGTTGCGCGAACGGCCAGTGTGCAGTTTCTTGCCGGTGATGCCGATCTTGTCGGTCAGCCGCGCTTCGATGTTCATGTGCACGTCTTCCAACGGCACCGACCACTGGAACTCGCCGCGCTCGATCTCGCCCTGAATCTCGGTCAGGCCATTGATGATGGCGTCACGCTCGTCCTCGGTGAGCACGCCCACCCGCGCCAGCATGGTGGCGTGGGCAATCGAGCCCTGGATATCCTGGCGCGCCAAGCGCTGGTCGAAATTCACAGACGCGGTGAAGCGTGCGACAAAGGCATCGGTAGGCTCGCTGAAGCGGCCGCCCCAGGACTGATTCGTAGCTTGGCTCATCGGTGATATATCCTGCTGACAAAACTAAAGGAGTCGTTACCGGAAAGTGTACCAGAGTCACCCCATCGAGCGGCACGCCGTTTTAGCACTCTGCTCAGTGTGCTCGGCAGCCCTCACCTTCACGGCCGTTCGACAGAGGCATCCAGGGAGGCCAAGGGCGTGCGCAGGAAGTCTTTCAGCGCCGTCAGGCTCATCGGGCGCGCGAAGTAGTAGCCCTGAAAATAATCGCACTGGAGCTGGCGGAGGTAGGCAAACTGTTCGGCCGTTTCCACGCCCTCGACCAGCACTTCCAGGCCAAGCTTGTCGGCCATGGTCACCACCCCCTCGACGATGGCGGCATCGCGAGTATCGTTGGCAACGTCGCGTACAAAGGAGCGATCCACCTTCAGCTTGTTGATCGGCAGGCGTTTGAGGTAGCTGAGGCTGGAGAACCCGGTGCCAAAATCATCCAGCGCAATGTGCACGCCCAGCCGCCGGATGGCCTGCAGGGCCTGAATGGTCGATTCGGCACTGTCCATCAACACCCCTTCGGTCAGCTCAAGCTCCAGCAGCGCGGGTGCCAGACCACTGTCGGCCAGCACCTGCTCCAGCGAGGTGAGAAAACCCGGGCGCTGAAACTGCATGGGCGAGACGTTGATGGCCACGGTGATTGGGGTGTCGTTCAGCGCATTGAGTTCCAGCGCATCGCGGCATGCGGTGGCCAGCACCCACTCGCTGATCGGAATGATCTGGCCCGTGTCTTCGGCCAGGCTGATGAACTGGGTAGGCGGGATATTGCCGCGCACCGGGTGATGCCAGCGAATCAGCGCTTCGACCCCCGCCACTCGCCCACGGTGATCGATCTGCGGCTGGTAATGGAGTTCGAACTGGTGCTGCTCGATGGCTTGCTGCAAGGCATGCCGCAGGTTGACGCGCTCGGTCACCTTGCGGTTCAGCTCGTCGGTGTACCACTGGAAGGTGTTGCGTCCACGTCGCTTCGCCTTGTACATGGCCAGGTCCGCCTGCTGCACCAGCTGGCGCGGCTCCTTGATGGTGCCGTCGTCGGTGGCAATACCGATGCTGGCGGTCATGCGCAGCTCGCTGCCGCGATACCAATAAGGAGCCGATACTCGGGCCAGCAGCCGCTCGACCACCTGCAGCACATCGTGCTCATGGGCAAGGTCCGGCAACAGCACGATGAATTCGTCGCCGCCAAAACGCGCCACGGTATCCCAGGGCCGCAGCTCCTCCTCCAGGCGCTTGGCCACCTCCAGGAGCATGAAGTCGCCCACCTCGTGGCCCAGGGTGTCGTTAATGGGCTTGAAGTCATCGAGGTCGATGAACAGCACGGCCAGGTAACGGTGGTAACGTTTGGCCAGCAGGCACCCCTGGGCCAGCCGCTGATCCAGCAGCAGCCGGTTGGGCAGCCCCGTCAGCGCATCGTGATTGGCGTTGTGGCTCAACTGGGCCTGATATTCACGCTGAGCGGTAATGTCGTTCTGAGCGCCGATGAAATGGGTCACCACGCCGTCGTCGTCTCGCACGGGGGAAATGTACAGATCGTTCCAGAATGGCGCGCCGTTGCGGCGATAGTTGCGGATCACCACGTGCACGTCCCGCTGTGCCTGAATGCCCTTGCGTAACAGCGCCAGCGTTGTCGAGTCCGTCTCTTCGCCCTGCAGGAAGCGACAGTTGCGCCCCAGGGCCGCATCCCTGGAGTAACCGGTGATGCGCTCGAAGGCGGCATTCACGTAGACCATCGGCAGGTCCGGCTGCTGCGCATCGACGATCACCACGCCGTTGGTGCTGGACTCCACGCTGCGCTCCAGCAGGGTCAGTTGACGCTCGGTGGCCTTGCGCTGGGTAATGTCCTGAGTGGACCCCTGCACCTGGATAATCTGCCCCAGCTCATCACGCACGGCGCGCCCAATCACCCTGACCCAGCGGCGCTGATGGTGCTGGGTGACGATCTCGAGCTCTTCGTCGAAACTCACGCCCTGTTCGCAGCAAGCCGTAAACGCCGCCCGGATGCGCTCCTGGGAACGCGCCTCGTAAAAACCCAAGGCTTCGACCAGGGTCGGCTGATAGCCCACGGGCATGCCGTGGAGGCGACACACCTCTTCTGACCAGATCGGCACCCCAGCGGCAATGTCCATGTACCAACCGCCGATATGGGCGGTTTCCCCAGCAATCCTGAACAGGCGCTGATTGCGCCGCAGCTGCTTCTCTACCGCCTTGCGCTGGGTGATATCTCGCGCAATCACATAGATCACCTGGTCACCGGTAGAGGCGGTCACCTCGATCCATACGCGACGACCATCGGCGGTCAATGCGCAGACCGCAAACGCCTCGATCTTCTCGCCACGGCATAGCCGCGCCAGGGCATCTTCGATGGCCGGGTGGTCTCGGGGCTCCACCACGACACCACAAGGCCTGCCCAGCAGCGCGGCAGCGTCATACCCCAGCAAGGTCTCGAAGCGCGGGTTGACGCTGAGCAGCTTGCCCGCAAAGTCGATGCAGCAGAACAAGTCCTGGGAAAGCAGGAAGAACTGGTCTAGCTTGCCTTGCGGTTCATCGACTGACATTAGGATTCCTGGCAGGGTTGGGCGCATCGCGCGCGGGTCTTAAATGGACCGGTTATTTTTACTGTGTGGCCGGGTGCTTTATGATGAGAATTATCACAGTTCGACGCGCCGTGTCAGCGGCAAAGGGAGAATAACGTGTTACCCATCACGAAATTGCGCATTGCCACGCGAAAAAGCCAGTTGGCCATGTGGCAAGCCGAGTATGTTCGCGACCGCCTGATGGCGGCCCACGAAGGCCTGGAGGTCGAGCTTGTTCCGCTGTCCACCAAGGGCGACAAGATCCTCGACACACCGCTTTCCAAGATTGGCGGCAAAGGGCTGTTCGTCAAGGAGCTCGAGGATGCCATGCTGGATGGCCGCGCCGATATCGCCGTGCACTCCATGAAGGACGTGCCGATGCACTTCCCCGAGGGGCTGGGGCTGTCGGTCATTCTGGAAGGTGCCGACCCGACCGACGCTTTCGTTTCGAACCATTACGCCAGCGTCGAAGCGCTGCCGGAAGGCGCTCGCATTGGTACCGCCAGCCTGCGCCGGGGCCTGCAGCTCCGGGAAGCGCGCCCCGACCTGCAGATTCTCAACCTGCGCGGTAACGTGCAGACCCGGCTGGCCAAGCTGGACGACGGCGAGTTCGAGGCCATCATCCTGGCGACCTCAGGTTTGCAGCGCCTGGGGCTGGACGCCCGGATCGCCCAAGCGCTGCCGCCGGAAGTATGCTTGCCTGCCTGCGGCCAGGGGGCGCTGGGCATCGAATGCCGCCTGCACGACCCCGACCTGATCGCGCTCCTGGCCCCGCTGGACGATCCGGACACTGCCACCCGCGTGCGCGCCGAGCGCGCCATGAATACCCGCCTGGAAGGTGGCTGCCAAGTGCCCATCGCGGGCCATGCCGTACTGGACAAGGCCAATGACACGCTCTGGCTACGTGGCCTGGTGGGCAACCCGGAGGGCACCGAAGTACTGCGCGCCGAGGGGCGAGGCTCCATCCACGAACCGGAGGCACTGGGCATTCGTATCGCCGAGGAGCTGCTGGACCAAGGGGCTGGTGACATCCTGGCCGAGGTCTACGGCAGCGACGTATGACGCTACCGGTGCTGATTTGTCGCCCCGGTGACCGCGGCGACGCCCTGGCCCAGGCGCTGGGCGAGCAGGGGTGGGAGGTACTGCCCCTGGACGTCATGCGTCTGGAAGCACTGGCGGAAGATGCCGCGCAGCGTCAAATCTGGCTGGATATCGATCAGTACCATAAGATAGTAGTCGTCAGCCCCTTTGCCGCTTACTGTTTGAGTGAAGCGCTGGATCGCTACTGGCCGCAGTTGCCGACTGGCATCGATTACTACAGCGTGGGCCGCAGCACTGCCAGCGCGCTGCATGACCAGCTTGGCGTACGGGTGCGTGTTCCCTCGCCTCAGCGAGGAGAAGACACCAGCGAAGCACTCCTGTCGCTGGCCTCGCTGGCCCGACTGGACCATCAGCGGGTGCTGCTGGTCGCTGGAGAAGGGGGCCGTACCCTGCTCGCGGATACGCTGGCCGAGCGGGGCGCCTGCGTCACTCGGCTGGCCGTCTATCGTCGGCTATACCAGCCGCCCTCGGCGGCCATGCAGCAGTGTCTGGCAAACGGCCATTACCGAGCGTTAATCGTCACCAGCGGCGAACTACTTGAATATCTGGCAAAATGGTGTGGTCCAGCTGCGTTGAACCAACCGCTAATCGTTTCCAGTCACCGTTTAGCTACACTGGCCGGTAGACTGGGTTTTTGTGACCTCAAGGTGGCGTCGGGAGCAACGCCGGCTGCGCTGGTGGCCGCGTTGGATCGGTCCTGCAACCCCTAGGGTGCCGATGTCGATCAAGGAACTTAATAAGGGCTAGCGACAGATGAGCAAACAACCAACTGATCAGGAAGGCGTCAACCACGCGTCTACCGATGCATCCAAGGGCGGCACTCCTGCTGGTGACGCCTCAGCGACCGCGCCCCAAGACACGGGCCCCAACGGCTCTTCGTCTTATGCCGCCAAGAACAGCCGTTCACGGCGTCGGCATAAAAACACCAGCAACACGACAGCGGCCCCTACGGCAAGCGCTGCGGTCGACCCCGCCAAAGAGAACGTTGCCAGCACCAAACCCACCGCCAAGCCGGCAGATGAGAAGCCTGCAAAGCATAGCGGGCCTGCTCCAGCAGGCGGCGGCGCGAAGCCCACGCCGCCGCCCACCGTCAACGGTGGCGGCAACGGAAAGGGTGGCGGCATTGCCATTGCGCTGGTGGTTATCCTGGCACTCGCCCTGGGTATCGTTGCCTGGCAAGGCTGGCAGCGCCTGGATAGCCAGCAGCAGCGCATCGACGAGCTGGCCCAACAGGCCCAGGACAGCGCCACACAAGCCTCGGTCAGCGACCTGGAAGCACGCTTCGAGTCTGGTGAAGCCGAACGCAGTCAGGCGCTGGACAGCACCATGGACGAACTGCGCAGCGAGCTGGACAGCTATCGCAGCGACGTCAACAGCACGCTGGATGAGGTGCTGGCCCAACTGTCACAAGAGCAGGAAACCGACGAGCGCGACTGGCTACACGCCGAAGCCGCCTACCTGCTGCGTCTGGCGAACCAACGTCTGCAGCTCGAAGGCGATGTGGATGGTGCCGCAGCCCTGCTGCGCACTGCCGATGCTCGCCTGGTCGATGCCGACAACCCGGCACTCACTTCCGTGCGCCGTGAAATCGCCAGCGAGCTGGCCGCGCTGGATGCCGTGCCCCGTGTCGACCGTACCGGCATCTATCTGGCGCTCAACGCGCAGCAGGAGCGCATTTCAGGCCTGCGGCTCTCCCAGGAGATCGAAGAGCGTGCCGTGAACTCAGGGATCGAACAGCCCCCGACCGGCACCTTCCAGCGCCAGCTGGCTCGTTTCGGTGAAGAGCTGAAAGATCTGGTAGTGATTCGTCATCACGATGAAGCCCTCGAAACGCTGATCACACCGGAACAAGAGTCCTATCTGCGTCAAAGCCTGCGCCTGGTGCTGGAGCAATCGCAGCTGGCCCTGCTGCAAGAGGAACAGGAGCTGTATGAAGCCAGCCTCGACAAGGCGCTGGAACTGCTGAATGGCTACTACGCCACCGAGCGCGAAGAGACTCAGAGCGTCATCGCGCGTCTGCAGGAGCTCAAGCAGGTTCAGGTCAAGCCCGAGCTGCCGGACATTAGTGCTTCCCAGCAGGCACTGGCCAGCTTCATCGACAATCGCTTCGAGTCGCGCCGCCAGGGCGGAGGTGATGCATGAGAAAACTTATCCTGCTGATCGTTGCAGGCCTCGCGGTTGGCGCACTGTTTGGGCACCTGATGATGTCAGTGCCCGGTTACTGGCTGATTCGAGTGGGCGACACCTCGGTTCAAACCTCGTTCTGGTTTGGTCTGGTGCTGCTGCTGGGTGCCTTTATTGTGCTGCACTTCGCGCTACGCCTGCTTACCGGCATTATTCGCCCGGTTGGTCGCTTCCGTACCTGGAATAGCCGCGCCCGCAACCGCCGCGCCATGAAGCGCACCGTGCACGGGCTGGTGGCGCTCACCGAAGGCCGCTGGAAAAAAGCCGAGAAGACCTTGGTACGCGCTGCCGATGACTCCAGCACCCCGCTGGTGAACTACCTGGCAGCCGCCCTAGCGGCCCACTATCAGGGCTACCACGAGAAATCTCAGGAGCACTTGAATCAGGCGCAGCTCACCACCGACGGCGCCGACACCGCCATTGGCCTGATGCAGGCCCAGCTGATGATCGACCGCCAACAGCCCGAAGAAGCGCTGGCGATCCTCAACCGACTGGACAAGCAGCTCTCCAACCACCCTCAGGTGCTGAAACTGCTCAAGCAGGTGCATTTGAGCGTCAACGACTGGGAAGGGCTGCGTCGCCTCATTCCACGCCTGGCCGCGCAGAAGCTGATTAGCCAGCAAGAGCGCGAGCAGCTGGAGTTCAAGGCCTACCGGGAGCTGATTCTGTTCGAAGCCAAGAACCCGTCCAATATCGAACGGGTTCGCGGGCTGTGGGCGGATATGCCCGACTACCTGCGCGGCAATACCGAGCTGATCGTGCTCTACACCGAAGCCCTGCTGCAATCCAACGAAGAACCGATTGCCGAGCGGCTGCTCAATCACTCCCTGGATCATCACTGGGATGCACGCCTGGTCAAGCGCTATGGCCTGCTGAACGTCGACGCCGCGCGCCAGCTGGCCAAGGCGCAGAAATGGCTGCAAGAGCGCCCCAACGACCCGGAACTGCTGCTGGCCTGTGGCCGCCTGTCACTGCGGGTTGGCCAGTGGGAAAAGGCGCTTGAGTATTTCGAGGCCAGCCAGCGCCAGCGCCCGAACGGTGAGGTCTGTGCCGAGCTTGCACGCCTGTACGCCAGCCTGGGCGAGCACAACAAGAGCCAGCTCTACTACCGGCACAGCGTGGATATGCTGGCTAAGTCACTGCCTTCGCTTCCGCAACCAAGCGATGCCAATGACAGCAAGCAAAGTGAGCCAAACAAAGCGGTTAAGAAAAGCGCTTAACGCTGTTAAAAAGCTACCACCGAAAAGGGTGCCCAACCGGCACCCTTTTTATCGTTAACGTATTTTGCTACTCGCTAGACAAGTACAGCTTCTAGCGCGGCACGATAGCCTTGCACGCCCAACCCCGCAATCACGCCATCGGCGCGTAGCGATACATAGGAGTGGTGCCGAAAGGCTTCGCGTTTGTGCACATTCGATAAGTGCACTTCAATCACTTTGCCATCAAAGGCATTGAGGGCATCAAGAATGGCCACTGAGGTATGCGTATAGGCGGCTGGGTTGATAATAATCGCTTGGGTGCCATCAAGGCGGGCGGCGTGAATAGCATCAATCAAAGCGCCTTCATGATTACTTTGAAAGCAGGTGATGTCCCAATCTGCCATCACTGCTTTCTCTCGCAGCATGTTATTCACGTCGTCTAACGTTTCGTACCCGTATATTTCGGGCTGGCGAGTGCCCAGCAAATTTAGATTAGGGCCATGAAGCACCACTACTTTTCCCTGACTCATTCTCTTTTCCACCCAGCACGTTGGCGTATGAATTAACGATACTGCCTGTTCTATCACTTAACCCGCGCACTGCGCCAGCGCCCGTTCAAGCGAGGCGTGCTGGCGCTGGGTAAAAAGCCGCTACTGCTCGGCGTAGACACCGCTTTCTAGCTCTAAATGCGCAGCCCAGGAAACGATATCAGACATGCCTAACGTGGCGGCACCTATACGGGGGCTCATATCCGGCAGCTCGTGGGCGATGCCTTTGTGGCAATCGATACAGGTCGACTCACCCGAAGCAAGGTTGGTGGAGTGGGCACGGGCGGCACGCGTGCTTTGCTGGGTAAAATCCATCGAGTCAAATTCGTGGCAGTTACGGCACTCTAGCGAGTCATTGGCCTGTAGCCGCGACCATTCACGTTCGGCAAGCTGGCGGCGCTTTGCCTCAAACTGCTCTTCGGTGCGAATAGAGCCAAACACCCAGCCCCATACTTCTTTAGAGGCCTCCATTTTGCGCGCCACTTTATGCGTCCAGCTGTGGGGAACGTGGCAATCTGAGCAGGTCGCCCGCACTCCAGAACGGTTGGAGTAGTGAATGGTGGTTTTGAGCTCCTGCATCGGGTTGCGCTCCATTTCATGGCAGGAGGTGCAAAACTGCTCGGTGTTGGTTACTTCCATGGCCGTGTTAAAACCGCCCCAGAAGATAATGCCGGCGATAAAACCGCCTAGGGTTAAAAACCCTAGGCTGTAGTGAACACTCGGGCGGCTTAAAATACGCCAGTAGCGGGTGAAAAAGCGTTTCATTGCCCACCCTCCTGGCGCTCACGTAGCGCCTCGGTCATTACCTCTTCCACGGACTGAAAGCGATTGGGAACCAGCGGTTCGGCATCGGTTTTAGGCACGTGGCACTGGGTGCAGAAGTAACGGTCCGGCGATACGGCGGCCAACACCTGCTTATGGCGATCCATAAAGTGGGTAATGCTCACCATAGGCGCGCCCGCGCTGACGGCCTGTTCACGGCTATGGCAGTTTAAGCACTGGTTAACGCGCATATCGACTTGATAATCGCGAATTGAGTGCGGAATCACCGGCGGTTGCTCTGGGTAATTGCGCACTTCACGGCCGCTATCACGCGGCTCGCCGGCGATAGGCGCTGCGGGCTGAGTCTGGCTAATGGTGCCACCAGGGCGTAAGCCATCCGGAGCCGAGGCATCGCGTGTTTCATCTGCACTGACCGTGCTTCCCAGCAAAGCCATGAATAAACAGAGAGGAAAAAGCCATTTCATGATTGTTCTCCTTAGTCTGTTTACGCCAGATTGACGAGATCAAGGCGCACCGCGCACTTCTTGAAATCGGTCTGTTTGGAAATGGGATCAGTTGCATCCAGCGTGACCTTATTGATCAAGTAGGAGGCATCAAAAAAGGGCACGTACACCAAGCCGCGGGGCGGCTTAACCCGCCCTCGGGTTTCTACCCGCAGGTTCACATCGCCACGCCGGCTGGCCACTTTAACCTCGCTTCCCCGCCGGAACCCTTCGGCTCGGGCATCTTCTGGGTGCATATACAACAGCGCGGCAGGCACTGCCCGGTGCAGCTCTGGCACGCGGCGGGTCATGGAGCCGGTGTGCCAATGCTCCAACACGCGCCCGGTGCAGAGCCAATAAGGGAAGTCGGCGTCAGGTGCCTCGGGGGGTGGCTCGGCCGGTACGGCGAAAATTAACGCGCGATTGTCGGGCTTACCGTAGAACTGCCAGCCGCTGCCTGGCTCTACATAGGGGTCAAGCCCCTCTCGGTAGCGCCATAGGGTTTCCTGGCCATCCACCACCGGCCAGCGCTTGCCACGGCTGGCGTGGTACGCATCAAAGTTATCCAAATCCTTGCCTTTGCCGCGGCCAAAGCGGGCGTACTCTTCAAACAACCCTTTTTGGATATAGAAGCCGAAATCGTCTGCCTCGGCGTTGGCGTAGCCCTCTTCCATGTCGGAGGTGGGGAACTGGTCAACCTGGCCATTGGCGAACAGTAAATCAAACAGGGTTTTGTCGCGCATCTCTGGGGCGGCTGCCAACAACTCCTCGGGCCATACGTCAGCCACGCGGATGCGCTGGGAAAGCGCCACGGTCTGCCATAAGTCTGAACGCGCTTCGCCAGGGGCATTGACCAGCTGATGGAAAAACTGGGTGCGCCGCTCGGAGTTACCAAAAGCCCCTTCTTTTTCCACCCAGGACGCTGCAGGCAAAATCAAATCCGCCGACTGGGCTGAAACGGTGGGGTAGATGTCGGAGACCACCACAAAGGCTTCAGGGTTACGCCAGCCGGGCAGAATTTCCTGCATGACGTTGGCACCCGCCTGCATATTATTCGTCACCTGGGTCCAGTAAACCTTGATGTCACCGTCTTTAAGGCGGCGGCTTTGGGCCACTGCATCAAAGCCCACCCATGAAGGAATGGTGCCTTCGGGCAGCTTCCAGATTTTCTCCGCATCGCGGCGATGGTCAGGATTAGTAACCACGCGGTCGGCGGGCAGGCGGTGGGCGAAGGTACCCACTTCCCGCGCCGTGCCGCAGGCAGAAGGCTGCCCGGTGAGCGAGAAAGGACTGTTACCCGGCTCGGAAATTTTGCCGGTCAGCAGGTGGAGGTTATAAATCAGGTTATTAACCCACACCCCGCGGGTATGCTGATTAACCCCCATGGTCCAGAAGGTCATCACCTTTTTATCGGGGTCGGCATACAGTTCTGCCAGCGCCTCAAGATGGTTTTCAGAGACGCCGGATTCCCGCGCTGCCCGCTCTAAGGTGTAGGGCGCGACATAGTCCGCGAACGCTTCAAAGCTCATGTCCGTCCAGCTGTTGGCATCATCGGCGTTCTCCGCTGCCTGTTGCAGCGGGTGCTCGTCGCGCAGGCCGTAGCCGATGTCATCAGCACCCCGGGCAAAGTTGACATGCTTATCAACAAATGACTGGTTTACCCGGCCGGTCTGAATAATATGGTTGGCGATGTAGTTAAGGATCACGATATCCGCATGAGGCGACATGACCATGGGTATATCGGCCAACTCAAAGCTGCGATGCTCGAAGGTCGACAGCACGGCGACCTTTGTGTCTGGGAAGGAAAGCCGCCGGTCGGTAACGCGGGTCCAGAGCACCGGGTGCATTTCGGCCATGTTAGAGCCCCACAGCACAAAGGCATCCGCGTGTTCGATATCGTCATACACGCCCATGGGCTCATCCGAGCCGAAAGTGCGCATAAAACCATACACCGCTGAGGCCATACAGTGGCGGGCGTTGGGGTCGATATTGTTCGAGCGCAGCCCGGCTTTAAATAGCTTGCTGGCCGCGTAGCCTTCCCAGATCGTCCACTGGCCAGAGCCAAACAGCGCGACGCTCTCTGGGCCATGTTCACGAATGGCGCTGGTGATTTTTTCCGCCATAAGGTCGAGCGCTTCATCCCAGGAGACCGGCTCGAAATCGCCATCTTTCGCGTATTGGCCGTTTCGCTTACGCAGCAGCGGCTGGGTTAAGCGATCCTCTCCGTAAAGAATTTTGGAAAGAAAGTAGCCTTTAACGCAGTTAAGCCCCCGGTTAACTTCGGACTGGTTGTCGCCGTGGGTCGCCACGATTTGGCCTTCATAGGTGCCTACCATGACGCTGCAGCCGGTGCCGCAAAAGCGGCACGGGGCTTTATCCCACTGCAGGCGGTTCATATCCGCATGGGTAATGAGATTGCTGGCACCTGCGGGAATCGACATCCCTGCCGTGGCAGCAGCCACCGCCGCGGCATTCGCCTTTACAAATTCTCGGCGTGTTAGTTTCATTGTTCCCCCTCCTGTACGTGCGGCTCATCTGCAGCCTGGGCATCGACAACTTCGTGATAAACAAACGCAGCGTCAATAACGCCAGGCTGCTCGCGTACGTGATCCATTAAAGCCAATAGCTGTTGTTCGTCGGTATGTTCAGCGACCACCACAAGCTTTCCGGCCGCGTCTTCTCCCCTTACTTCCCCAACGGTATTTTGGGTAATCCACGCCGTCGTCTGTGTCAGCGCGTCGGGCCGCACATGAACGATAAAGCTAATAATGTGCAGCAGTTGATCAGACATAAGCGGTATCTTTTTCTTTTGTTAATAGTGAAATCGCCTGATTAGGGCAGGCGGAGTAGCAGGCACCGCAGCCGGTGCAGCTTTCTAGATGAATATCGGGTTGCGGCGGCCGGCCACCGGGTTTCAGCGGAAAGCGGATTGCGCTCCATTCACAGGCGTCCTGGCAGCTTTGGCAATGAATGCCGGCCAGTGCCAAGCAGTGCGGCTGCACTTCGGCGTGCCAAGGAAAGGCTTCGCTAATGCTATCGGCTGGCTGTATCGCCTGTGGCTCGCATACCGTGGCGCAATCACCACACAGCGAGCAGCCCTCTTGGGCAAAGCTAAGTTCAGGGTAGCCACCGCCACCGCGGCTCAAAATGCCTTCCGGGCACGCATCAATACAGGCGTTGCAGCCGGTGCACAGGTCGAGAAAGGAAGCTCTGCTCCAGGGCGGCCGACGCACATCATCACGCCCTGACAAGCGGCGAAAAAGATTGCGCCGATTATTATTGTTATCCGTGCGCGTCATGAGCATTCCTGCGTTAAAAGAATGTTAACCGCTTTATTTAGCAGCGGTTAACACCTTTAAAGTGATCAGATAGAAGCTTGTGACACTGCTATAGCGGCGGGCCAGGGGGGCCTGCAAACATTTGATACATCCACACCAAAAAGCCATAGCCCCCCACCACCGCTACGGCCAAAATGGGAAAGAGCAACACGACAATAAACAGAAAAAGCCCTCGTTCTTGACGCTTGAGGGGCGCTTCCTCTTCTATTATTGGATGAGATTTTTTTGACATAGATAACTCCACAGGGGAAGAACACACCGCTGTAGATGTGTATTAAAATAGTTATATTTAGAGCGTAGCAACTAAGCCTGATTTGTCACTTGATCTAGATCAATTTTTCCAAGTTCGTCACTATATCGTTTGGTACTAACTTAATACCCACGAAGGCCTTCCTTATGCAGATTCACCCCTTATGACGCTTCCGCTTTATGTTGGCTTGCCCATGTGGGCCAATCAGGATTGGCAGGGCAGCCTCTACCCGCGCCAGGCCAAAACCGACCTGCTGAGCGACTACGCGGCAGTGTTTTCCAGCGTCGAGGGCAATACGACGTTTTACAGCGGTGCACCCAAATCCGACACCATCGCTGCTTGGGCCCGCCAAGCCCCAGCGCACTTTCGCTTTTGCTTCAAACTGCCGGCGAGCGTGACGCATGACCAGCGCCTCGGCAGTTTAGCGTCTGCCTGGGAGTTTATAGAGGCACTGACGCCGCTCCATGACCGGCTTGGTCCAACCATGGTCCAACTACCGCGTGATTTCGGCCCCTCAGAGTTACCTAAACTCGAAGCATTGCTCGCCCACTGGCCAGCGCATCTGCCCTGCGCCGTGGAGGTGCGCCACCCTGTTTTTTTCCACAAGGGTGAGGAGGAGAAAGCCTTCAACCAATTGTTGATAACTTATGGCGCCAACCGTGTGATGCTCGATGTGCGCCCCGTGTTCTCGACCCCTGCCAATGGCCATGCAGGTCTCGCTCACGCTCAGCAGGAAAAGCCGAAACTCCCGCTACACGTGCTTTCCACGGCAGAGCAACCGATCATTCGCTTCATTGGCCATATTGACAAAGCCATCAATACTCGCTACTTCGAGCCGTGGGTAGACCGCCTCGCCCTGTGGATAAGTCAGGGGAAAAGCCCTTTCTTATTTGTGCATACAGCCGATAACCGAGCGTCGCCAGAGATGGCTCGACACCTGTACCACGCCCTCCAACGGCGCATTTCACTACCGGCTCTCGAGCCTTTTGCTGACGAAAAGCAGAGCCAGCTATTCTAAGGCCTCTTTTTAGACGAGCTGACTGGCAAGCCCCCCTATGATCGGATAAATTGCGCGTTCTTTCGGAAAAGCACGCTGGCAATCTTTCTATTTCCGAAAATCGGTGCAGTGCGCCGACAACGACTCATTACAATCGAACTTCACATAGGTGATTTATGGCAAAACTTGCACATGCACAGTGGTCGTCACGCATGGGCTTCGTGCTGGCGGCTGCGGGTTCCGCCGTTGGCCTGGGCAATATCTGGCGTTTCTCGTACATGGTGGGCGACAGCGGTGGCGCCGCCTTCGTACTGGTCTACCTGGCCTGCGTCGCACTGGTCGGCCTGCCCATTCTGGTCGCCGAGTGGATGATTGGCCGTCGCGGCCAGAAGAACCCCATCAACACCATGGCCGAACTGGCCGCCAACCACGGCCGCTCGAAAGCGTGGGCGCTGGTGGGGGTCAGCGGCGTCTTGGCTGCCTTTCTGATTCTCTCGTTCTACAGCGTCATCGGCGGCTGGTCGCTGAACTATACGCTGGGCTCGGTGCTCGGTAGCTTCAACGGTCTGGATGCCGACAGCATTGGCGACATCTTCAGCGGCATGCTGGGCAGCCCCTCGGCCCTGCTGCTGTGGCATACGGCGTTCATGGTATTGGTCGTCGGTATCGTGGCACGCGGGGTCACCAAAGGCCTGGAAAGCGCAGCGCGCACCATGATGCCTGCTCTGGTGGTGTTGATGCTGGTGCTGGTGGGATACGGCATGGCCAGCGGCTACTTTGGTGAAGCCCTGAGCTTCATGTTCAGCCCTGACTGGGATGCTCTCGATGGCGGTGTCGTACTGGCGGCCATGGGCCAGGCATTCTTCACGCTGTCGCTGGGCATGGGGATCATGATGGCCTACGGGTCGTATCTGGGCGAAGACGTCAACCTGATCAGCACCGCACGGACGGTCATCCTGCTGGATACCGCCATCGCCCTGCTGGCGGGCCTGGCCATCTTCCCCATCGTCTTTGCCAACGGCCTGAGTGCCGGCGAAGGCCCCGGCCTGATCTTTGTCACCCTGCCCCTGGCGTTTGGCAACATGACCGGCGGCACCATTCTGGGCCTGATGTTCTTCCTGCTGCTGACCTTTGCCGCCCTGACGTCGGCCATTTCACTGCTGGAACCGGTGGTGGAAACTCTCGAAGAGCGCACGTCGATGTCACGTATCGTGGCCACACTGGTCAGCGGCGTGGCGGTATGGGCTCTGGGTGTCGCGGCGCTGCTGTCGTTCAACGTATGGGCAGACGTGCTGTTCTTTGGGCTGAACATCTTCGACCTGCTGGATACCTTCACCAGCAAGATCCTGCTGCCATTGACCGGCCTGGGTGCGATTGTGTTCTTCGCCTTCTGCCTGGATAAAGAAGAAGCGCGCAAGGAGCTGAGGCTGGATGTCTACGACTACAGCCTGTGGAACCTGCTGGCCAAATACGTCGCCCCCATCGGGGTCACGGTGGTTTTTCTGGCAGGCCTGTTCTAACTCGCCGCTGGGTCGGCAAGCTTACCCAATAGAGAAGGCGTTACCGTGGCGTAACGCTTTCTCGCCTTCCTTCACCAGCCTCTTCTTCGGCTGGCTAGTGCAGTTCGCTCTCTTGCGGGTCGTCATCGTCTGGCAAGGGAGCGATATCCCGTGACAGCTTCTGGAATTCCCGGTGCAGCTCGATGCCCCGACGCGCTCTCAGGCTACGTTGGGCGGCGCTGCGCCGACGTTGGGCATGCTCATCGACCTCCATACTCATGAATATATCGAGCAATTCGCTTTTTACCGAGGTCATTCGTTCGACGTTTCTCATAATCGACGCTCCTCCAGGTGAGTTGCCTACGTCCACCTGCATCCGTGACGACTGATTTTTAAATGATGCAGTGCGGCACGTCACTTCTTACTATAACCTACTTGACAAAATGATGACGATTCTTGAAGAAATGGGTTAACGCCTTTTAAACGGCAGTACTCTCGTGAAGGACGCTGCCCCCGATGCAACACTCAGGCATACTGTGGCCTCTTTATGGCCGCACAAGCACGATCAAGAATTTAAGGAGCTGAACGTGAGCCGCGCCCTGTTCGATGAAATGAGACGCCGCATGGAGCATTTCCGTCGCTCCGAACAAAAGGTCGCGCGGTTCGTGCTGCGCAACCCCGATGAAGTCATTCACATGCGCATCGTGGACCTGGCCACCGAAGCAAAGGTGAGCGAGCCTACGGTGGTGCGCTTCTGCCGTGCGCTGGGCTGCAACGGCTTTCAGGATTTCAAGCTGCAGCTGGCCCAGATGCTGGCCAGCGGAAGCCAGTTCGCGCAGTTCTCGATGAACGACAGCGACTCGGTGGCCGAATTCTCCCACAGCATTTTCGACTCCACCGTGGGCACGCTGCTGTCGGTGCGCGACCGGCTCGATAACGATGCGCTGGGCAAGGCCGTCAATGCACTGGCCATGGCCAATCGCGTCGAGTTCTACGGCTTTGGCGCCTCCGGCGCGGTGGCCTTCGATGCCCAGCACAAGTTTTTCCGCCTGCAGATCTCGACCTCTGCCTACGCCGACCCGCACATGCAGAACATGTCGGCGGTGACCCTGCAGGAGGGCGACGTGGTGGTCGCCATCTCGCAGACAGGCCGTACCCGGGCGCTGGTGGCCAGCGTTCGCCTGGCCCGCGAAGCAGGCGCTACAGTGATCGGCCTGTGTCCCAGCGAATCGCCGCTGGCCCAGGAGGTGAGCCTGCCGCTGTTCATCGACGTGCACGAAGACACCGAGATCTACACCCCGCTCAGCTCGCGTATTGCCCACCTGGTGCTGATCGACGTGCTGGCGGTGGGCGTGGCCAAGACCCGGGGCCCCAAACTGGCCGAGCAGCTGAAAGCGGTGAAGAAGAGCCTGACCACGCTGCGTTACCCGGAAGAGTCCTGAGCAACGGTTCAGAGAAAGAGTCCTGAGCCAGCGTCCTGAAGACACGCTGTATGCACAGCCAGTGTGCTGGCTGTGCTAGACTGGTCGCCCCTTTTTTGAACCGGCAGCGGCTTATATGGACGACGTCACGGCGATACTCGATCATCTCAACCCGGCCCAGCGGGAAGCCGTCAGTGCGCCCCAGGGCAACCTTCTGGTACTGGCCGGCGCCGGTTCCGGCAAAACGCGTGTGCTGGTCCACCGCATTGCCTGGCTGATGCAGGCCGAAGGGCTTTCCCCTTATGCCCTGCTGGCCGTCACGTTTACCAACAAGGCCGCCCGCGAGATGCGCACGCGTCTGGAAGCCTTGCTGGGCATCTCCATGCGCCATGTCTGGGTGGGTACCTTTCACTCGATCTCGCACCGGCTGCTGCGCACCCATTGGCAGGATGCTCGACTGCCCCAGCACTTTCAGATCATCGACTCCGATGACCAGCTGCGGCTGATCAAGCGGCTGCTGAAAGATTACTCGATTGACGATGAGCGCTTCCCGCCACGCCAGGTGCAGGGGTTCATTTCTGGTTGCAAGGAAGAGGGCCTGCGACCCCATCAAGTGAACGTCAATGGCGATGCGTACCTCGCTCAGATGGTCGAGCTCTACGAGCGCTACCAGTTCACCTGCGAGCGAGGCGGGCTGGTGGATTTCGGTGAGCTGCTGCTGCGCAGCCTGGAGCTGTTGCGCGACAACCCGCCGCTCCTGAACCACTATCGCGAGCGCTTTGGCCATGTGCTGGTGGACGAGTTTCAGGATACCAACACCCTTCAGTACGCCTGGCTCAAACTGCTCACCGGCCAGCAGACCCCGATGACCGCCGTGGGCGATGACGACCAGTCCATTTACGGCTGGCGGGGCGCCAAGGTCGAGAACATTCGCCGCTTCGAAGAAGAGTTTCCCAACACCCATACCGTGCGCCTGGAGCAGAACTACCGCTCCACCAGCGCGATTCTGGAAGCGGCCAATACGCTGATCAGCCACAACAGCGAGCGCCTCGGCAAGAACCTATGGACCGATGGCGCCGAAGGCGAGCCTATCTCGGTGTATGCGGGGTTCAACGACCTCGAGGAAGCCCGCTATATCGTCGATACCATCAAGGAGAAGGTCAACGACGGCTTCAACCGCCGGGACGTGGCCATCCTCTACCGCTCCAACGCCCAGTCGCGCCTGCTGGAAGAGACACTGATTCGCCAAGGCATGCCCTATCGTATCTACGGCGGCCACCGCTTTTATGAGCGGCTGGAAATCAAGAACGCCTTGGCCTACCTGCGCTTGCTGCTCAACCGTGATGACGATGCCTCCCTGGAGCGCGTCATCAACGTGCCCACCCGTGGCATCGGCACGCGCACCGTGGAAATCGTCCGCCATCACGCCCGTGAGCAGAGCGTGTCGCTGTGGCAGGCGCTGCACGACACCCTTCAGGATGGCACCTTGAGAGGCCGTGCAGGCAACGCCGTGCAGGCCTTTACCAACCTGATCGAGCAGCTGGACAACGACACGTCCGGGCTGCCGCTCCACGAGATCATCGACCACGTCACGGCACGCACCGGGCTGATCGAACACCATCAAAGCGAGCGCGGTGAAAAAGGCCAGGCTCGGGTCGAGAACCTGGAAGAGCTGGTCAACGCGGCCCGGGCCTTTACCCATGGCGATGCCTTCGAGACCCCGGAAGCCGGAGAAGGCATGGCCGCGCTGGAAGCCTTCCTTTCGGAAGCCGCCCTCAACGCAGGCGACCATGAAGCCGAGGAGTTCGAAGACAGCGTGCAGCTGATGACCCTGCACTCGGCCAAGGGGCTGGAGTTTCCGGTGGTGTTCATTGCCGGGGTGGAAGAGGGGCTGTTTCCCCACAAGATGTCCGTGGAGGAGCCAGGCCGCCTGGAGGAGGAGCGCCGCCTGTGCTACGTGGGCGTGACGCGCGCCATGCAGAAGCTCTACCTGACCCACGCCGAGACTCGCCGCCTGCACGGCAAAGAGGTGTTCCCACGCCCGTCCCGGTTTCTCCGTGAGCTACCGCCTCATCTGCTGGAAGAAGTGCGTCTGCGCGGCCATGTCTCGCGCCCCGTGACCGCGTCACGGCCCAGCTTTGCCCAATCCAGCATCGAAAGCGACGGCGACCTGCCCTCCCTGCATGTCGGCCAGCGGGTGGGCCACCCGGTGTTCGGCGAAGGCATCATTCTGAACGCCGAAGGCGAAGGCGCTCGGGCGCGGGTTCAGGTGAGCTTTGACGGCGAAGGCGTGAAGTGGCTGGTACTCGGGTTTGCCAAGCTCACTCCCATGTAACCCGTTGACCCGCCAGCAGGACTGGGTACTTGCCCAATAAAACCTGCTTGGCGCATACTGACAGGCGGACACTGCGCTCACTGCGCTTATAAAAAACATCCAATAATTTCGGAGTCATGCCCGCCATGCAACGCCGTCAATTCCTGAAAACCGCCGGCCTGGGTGCCGCCGGTGTCGCTGCTGCACCGTTCGTATCGACTGCCAGCGCCAATGAAACCTATACCTGGGACATGGTGACTTCATGGCCCAAGAATTTCCCGGCTCTGGGCACCGGCGCCAATGACTTTGCTCGCCGTGTGGAAGAGCTTTCCAACGGCCGTATGCGTATTCGGGTCCATGGCGCGGGCGAGCTGGTGCCTGCGCTGGAAGTCTTCGATGCCGTGGCCGCCGGCACCGCCGAGATGGGCCACTCCGCCTCTTACTACTGGCGTGGCAAAGTGGCCGCCGCCCAGTTCTTCACGGCGGTGCCGTTTGGCATGAACACCACCGAAATGAATGCCTGGTTGTACCATGGCGGTGGCCAGGAGCTGTGGGACGAGATCTACGCCAACCACAACCTCAAGCCCTTTGCCGTCGGCAACACCGGCACTCAGATGGCGGGCTGGTTCAAGAAAGAGATCAATTCGCTGGCCGACATGCAGGGCATTCGCCTGCGCCTGCCAGGCCTGGCCGGTGAAGCCATGAACGGTATCGGTGTCACCACCGTGAACATGCCGGGCTCCGAAATCTTCACTTCGCTGCAAACCGGTGTTCTGGATGCCGCCGACTGGGTAGGCCCCTACAACGACATGGCCTTCGGCCTGCATCAGGTGGCCGACTACTACTACACGTCGGTATGGAACGAGCCCACGGCGGTGCTGGAAGGCACCGTCAACCTGGACGCCTGGAATGCCCTGCCGGAAGACCTGCAGGACGTGATTCGCGAAGCGGCACGTGCGTCCAACCTGGCCATGATCAGCGAGTTCGCCTACCGCAACGCCCAGGCGCTCGAGACGCTGGTCGACGAGCACGGCGTGCAGCTGCGCACCTTCCCGGATGACGTCATGGCCGCGCTGTACGAGTCCTCCAAAGAAGCCATTCAGCGCCAGGTCGATGGCGATGAAGAGTCGCGTCGCGTGTGGGAATCCTACTCGGCCTTCCAGAGCGTGCTGCGCCCCTTCAGTGACGTAGGCGAGTATGCCTACCTGAAGAGCCGCGACAGCGTGGGTGCCTGATCACCTTCGACTCAAAAGGGCGCCTCGGCGCCCTTTTTGTTATGACGACTTTGTTATGACGACGGTGTCATGGCCACATCAGCTGTGAACCGCTCTGATCCGACCATTGTCATCCAGCGCCACCATGACGAAACGCGCTTCGGTGACCTTCTGGCGCTCTTCGATGTGTCGGCCATGGGGAGGACGCACCCAGACCTCCACGTCGATACGGATCGAGCTATGGCCAATATCCTGTACCTGGGTGTATACACTGACCATGGAGCCCACGCGCACCGGGCTTAGAAAATCCATGGCTTCGATAGCGACCGTGGCAGTGCGCCCACCCGCCTCTCGGCCAGCGGCCAGTTCGGCGGCCTGGTCCATATGATTCACCAGCCAGCCGCCGGGAATGTCCCCGTAGAGGTTGGTATCCTGACGAGAAGCCAGTAATTTTAACGTGAGCTGCCCTTTGGGGGCGGGAGCATCGTCCACATCGGAATCCAGTGGTGTCATGAGGTCGTCGCTTTGCAAGGTTATTGTTGTGGTCGGGCCTAGCGCCTGTTGCTGCACTGCAATAACAGGCTAGCACCAGTTAATCACAAGAGGAACGGCGTTTGAAGAGCGACAGTGTACAGCGATGGAGACCTTACCGCCTACTGCTGGCAAGCTGGCTATGCTGCTGCAGCGCCTTTGCCTGGGCGCAGCCAGCGCCCATCAGCGGCACGCTGGGCGCCGTGGGTTCGGACACCATGGCCGGGCTGATGCTGCGCTGGGGTGAAGCCTTGAATGCGCGCTACCCCGATATCACTCTGCAATTTCAGGCGGGGGGGTCGGCCAGCGCCCCCACGGCCCTGGTGGCAGGCACCACCCGCATCGGGCCCATGTCACGGGCCATGACCGAACGCGAGCGCCAGCAGTTCATCCAGCGTTATGGCTACCCGCCGCTGCAACTCAGCGTCGCCCGCGATGCCCTGGTCCTGGTGGTACATCGTCATAACCCGCTGGAAGCCCTGTCACTGGCGCAGGTAGATGCCATCTTCTCTACTACCCTCGCCTGCGGTGCCGATGCGCCCCTGCAGCGGTGGGAAGCGCTGTTGCCCGCCACGGATTGGCCTTACGGGCACATTGCCCTGCATGGCAGAACCCTGGCTTCCGGCACCCAGGGGCTGTTCCAGCAGCGCGCCTTGTGCGGCGGGCAGTTTCGCCGCGATATCAGCGAACATCCCGGTGCGGCAGCGGTGATTGCCGCCGTGGGGGAGTCGCCCAACGCCATGGGCTATGCCGGATACAACCACCTGACCCCCATGGTACGCGCCGTGGCGCTGGCCGATGAGCAAGGCAACCCGGTAGAGCCCAGCGTGGCGAACATTCAAAAGGCCACTTATCCACTCTCCAGAACGCTGTATCTCTACGTCAACTTGCCCCCCGGCGAAGCGCTCCCGGCGGCCGAGCAAGCCTTTCTGGAGCTGGTCTTTTCAGCCGAAGGGCAGCAGATCGTGCAGGCGGCAGGCTTCGTGGCGCTTCCCGACCACCTGCGCAGCAGCCAAGCGTTGGATGAATAAACTGTCATCCAATTGTCACAAACAGGGCGTAGGGTAAGCTATTCTGGCCACAAACCCTTATTTTCATCACGGCACCTGCTTCGTATGATGTCGACATGACTCCTCCTCGGCTACCTGCTTCGCGTCAGCCGCTACGTTTGCTTCACGACCGTATTGCCACCGGACTGATTACGGCTGGCGGCATTGCTGTTTTGCTGGCGATCCTCGCCATTGGCGTCTTTCTGGTGTGGGAAGCGCTGCCGCTGCTTGGTTTTGGCGAAGCGCTCTCCCTGGCCACGCTGTCGCCGCTCGCCTGGGGCACCCTCAAAGCTGCCCTGGCGGCCATGCTGTTTGCCACGCCCATTGCGCTAGGGGCCGCCATGTATTCGGCGTTGTTCATGTCGTCACGCCTGCGCAGCCGTATCAAGCCCGTGATGGAGTTGATGGAAGCAATACCCGGCGTGGTGATTGGCTTCATTGCCGGACTGCTGCTGGCCCCGTGGGTAGAGCGTCATTTGGCCAGCACCCTGCTCGTACTGGCCTGGCTGCCGCTGAGCGCAGCGCTGGCAGGTGCCCTTTGGCATATGGCCGGCAGCCGTTGGCGCCAGCGGCTGCCGCTGTCGTCGGCGGCACTGTGGCTGATACCGTGGCTCGCCTGCATGACCGCCCTGGCCCTGTGGGCGGCACCGCTCGCCGAAACCCACTGGCTGGGGGGCGACTTGCGTCTGTGGCTGGAGCAGCGCCACGGCATCGACTACGCCACTCGCAACGCCCTGATCGTCGGCATCGCCATGGGCTTTGCGATTATTCCCAGCATTTACTCGCTGGCCGATGACGCCCTGGCCGACGTGCCATCCACCTTGATGGAAGGCGCCCAGGCGTTGGGCGCCAGCCGCTGGCAAGCGCTGTGGAAAGTCGCCCTGCCCACCGCAGGCCCTGGCGTGTTTTCGGCGGTGATGATTGGCGCAGGCCGCGCCGTGGGCGAAACCATGATCGTGCTGATGGCCAGCGGCAACACCGCACTGTTCAGCGCCAGCCCCTTTGAGGGGCTACGTTCACTGTCGGCGTCGATTGCCATCGAGCTGCCGGAGGCCTACCCCGGCGGCATGACCTATCACCTGCTGATTCTGGCGGCGCTGGCGCTGTTCATCTTCACCTTCTCGGTCAATACGCTGGCCGAAGTCGTGCGCCAGCGCCTGCGTCGGCGTTACCAGCGGCTGGGAGGTGCACGCTGATGGGCTGGCGAGCGCTGAGCTTTCGCCTGAACACGGCGGGCAACCGGCTGTGGCCCTGGCTATGTGCGGGTAGCGTGGCCCTTTCGCTGCTCATGCTCGGCGCTTTGCTGGTACTGCTGACCACCAAAGGGTTAGGTCACTTCTGGCCCGCCGAGCTGGAGGAGGTCACCCTGCACAGCGGCGAAACGGTGATCGGCCAGCCGGTGCGCGAGGTGCCGCTACCCCATGCCCAGGGCATGGAGCGGCTCTACTTTACCGGCAACCGCGACCTCACGGGTGCCAGCTGGCGCTGGCTGGCCGTCGATCAAATCGCCCAGGTCACCACACCCGCTGAGCTGATACGCCTGGAGCGTACCCCGTGGGGCGACTTTCTTGGCCGCCTGGATGCCGTCGAAAGCGAAGGCCAGCGGCTTGAAGGGCAGGCGGCCAAGGAGTTCGTGCGCCAAGCCCTGATGCTGCCGCCAAACCAGCGCCCCGACGCCCAGCTGTTGCTGGAAGCCAATGGCAGGGTACAGTCTCAGCCGTTGGCGGGGATCACCCACCTGCAAACTCCCAACGCCATGGCCTGGCACCAAAAGGTGGCAGCCTGGGGCGGGCGCGTGTGGCAGTTCCTCAGTGAGGGGCCGCGTGCGGCCAATACCGGGGGCGGCGTATGGCCGGCCATTTTCGGTACGCTGCTGATGGTGATTCTCATGTCCGTGATCGTCACCCCCTTTGGCGTGCTGGCAGCCATCTACCTCAACGAAATTGCCCACCAGAACCGCCTGACCCACCTGGTGCGTATCGGGGTCCGTAACCTCGCTGGCGTGCCCTCCATCGTATATGGCGTGTTTGGGCTGGGGGTGTTCGTGTACGGCATCGGCGGTTCCATCGACAGCTGGTTCTTCGAAGACGAACTGCCATCACCGACCTTTGGTACCGGCGGGCTGCTGTGGGCATCGCTGACCCTGGCACTGCTGACCCTGCCGGTGGTGATCGTGGCCACGGAAGAGGGCCTGGCACGCATTCCCGATGCCCAACGTGAAGGGGCCGTGGCGCTGGGGGCGACCCGCCTGGAGATGCTCACGCGCATCGTGCTGCCCATGGCCATGCCCGCCATGCTGACCGGGGTGATTCTGGCCGTGGCGCGGGCCGCTGGCGAAGTGGCCCCGTTGATGCTGGTGGGCGTCGCCAAGCTGGCTCCGCAAATGCCCCTGGACGGCGAGTTTCCCTACCTGCACCTCGAACGCAAGTTCATGCACCTCGGCTATCATCTATTTGATACGGCCTTCCACGGTGAAGACGTACAGGCCGCGATCCCCCTGGTGTTTGCCACCGCACTCCTGCTGGTGCTGATTGTGCTGGTGCTTAATCTAACTGCCATATTTCTGCGTCATTATCTAAGGCGTCAACGAGGAAACGAATGCTAGCGTTATCGTCCGCCAACACTGCTCAACCGCCGGTGACGCGCTTCTCAGCCGACGCCCGGTGCCTGAGCATCCACCAGTTCAACCTCGCTTATGCGGGGAAACCGGCGTTGCGTGACCTGACGCTCGACGTACCTCGTCACCGGGTGACCGCGTTCATCGGCCCCTCGGGCTGCGGAAAGTCCACGCTGCTACGGGCAATCAATCGGCTTCACGATTTGAACGAGTCCGTGACCCACGATGGCCATATCTACCTGGAAGAGCAGGACATTCATGCGCCACGCATGAACGTGACCGAACTCAGACGGCGGGTAGGGATGGTGTTTCAGACGCCCAACCCGTTCCCGATGTCGATCTACGAAAACGTGGCCTTTGGCCTGCGCCTGCAAGGGCGCCTGCCCAAACGCAAACGCGACGACATCATCGAGTGGGCGCTGACATCGGCCGCTCTGTGGGATGAGGTCAAGGACCGCCTGCACCGTTCGGCCTGGCAGCTCTCCGGCGGGCAACAGCAGCGCCTGGTGATTGCCCGGACGCTGGCCGTTCAGCCGGATGTCCTGCTGCTGGACGAGCCCGCCTCGGCCCTCGACCCTATTTCGACCCTCAAGATCGAGGAGTTGATACGCAACCTGAAGTCCCAGCTCACCCTGGTGCTGGTGACTCACAATATGCAGCAGGCCGCGCGGGTTTCCGACTACACGGCCTTTTTGCAAAACGGTGAACTGATCGAATATGGGCCCACGGATCAAGTGTTCACCAACCCGCGTCTACAACGCACCGAAAACTACATTACCGGCCGCATGACCTAGGCCCCATCGACGATACGTCAGGAGTGCTCAATGGATATCACGAGCGAGACACACAGCCAACACATCTCTCGCCAGTTCAACCAGGAGCTGGAAGAGCTGAAGACCCACCTGATGGCCATGGGCGGTCTGGTGGAAAAGCAGGTGCAGGATGCGGTGCACGCCCTGCTGGAGGGCGACAGCCGCCTGGCGGAAAAAGTGCGCGACAACGACCGTCAGGTCAACGACCTGCAGCTGCAAATCGACGACGAATGCACCCGGGTGCTGGCTCGCCGTCAGCCGGCGGCATCGGACCTGCGGCTGGTGCTCGCGGTCATCCGTGCCACATCGGACCTGGAGCGAATCGGCGACGAAGCCAGCAAGATTGCCCGCAACGCGCTGTTGTTAAGTGAAAATAGCGGTGGCATTCGCGGTCTGGTAGAAGTTCGCCATATCAGCGAGCACGTGCGCAAGATGCTGCGTGACGCCTTGACCGCCTTCGCCCGCTTCGATACCGAGCTGGCCATGCAGGTCGTTCGCGAAGACGAATCGGTAGACGACGAGTACGGCAGCGCCATGCGCTCGCTGATGACCTTCATGATGGAAGACTCGCGCTCCATCAGTTCGGTGCTGAGCATCATGTGGGTACTGCGCGCCCTGGAACGGGTGGGCGACCACGCCAACAACCTGGCGGAATACGTGGTGTACCTGGTGAAAGGCCTGGATATTCGCCACAGCGATCCCAGTACCCTGGAACAGAAGGTCATGAAAAAATCTTGACCTGCCCGCCAAACCCTCCTGCAATACGCCCAGATAATCATCTGGGCGTTTTTTTAGGGAGTAATGTCGCGTGAATGCACTCAACGCGTTGGGTCAAGGCACCCGCCTGGTGTATCAGCCCGGGCTAAGGCGCTATGTCTTTCTACCCATTCTGGTCAATCTGCTCGTGTATACGGGTATGGTTTACGTGGTCTTCACACGCTTTTCGGGCTGGCTGGAGAGCAGCATGGCCATGGTGCCTGGCTGGCTGGAGTGGTTGTCGTGGCTCATCTGGCCGCTATTCTTCATCAGCTTGCTGGTGGTGATCTTTTTTAGCTTCACCCTGGTGACTCACCTGATCGCAGCGCCTTTCTATGGGTTTCTGGCGGCTCAGGTAGAGCGCCAGGCCACCGGGCGTGAGCCTCTGGATGACCGAGGGCTGGCCAAAACGGCGCTGGACGCCGTGGGACGAGAGCTGGTCAAGCTGAGCTATATCCTGCCGCGCATGGCCGTATTGTTCCTGTTCAGCTGGATTCCCGGCTTGAACGTCTTCGCGCCTCCCTTATGGGCGCTCTTTTCTGCCTGGGTCATGGCCATTACCTATCTGGATTACCCGATGGATAACAACAAAGTGTCGTTCAAGGACATGCGCAGCAGGCTTTCACGGCGCTGGTGGCCGAGCATGACATATGGCGGGCTGGTCATGCTCATCACCTGGATCCCCTTGGCCAACCTGTTCCTGATTCCAGGCGCTGTCGCAGGCGCAGTCCTCATGTGGGACCGCCACTATCGTGGCACACCGGACACGCGGGATAAGGCGGCAGGATCGACGCTCTGAATCAGAGCCACTCATCAAAGGGCCGCCCATATAGCAGGCACAAAAAATTAGACCCCGCTAGGCGGGGTCTCGACCACTCTTACTTGTGAACGATACTGACTGCTGGCTTCCTATCCGTTTGCGGGACTCCAACCTTGGAATTTACCCTGACCAGTGTCTTGACCGTTTTCTGATTCATCCGTGAATCGATGAGCATCCTTGCTATGGGACATCCTTGCCCCTTATTTGCTCAATCCTAAGCGTAAGAGTTTTTTTCAGCTTTGCAAAGAATTGTTACTTAGCTACCGCTGTTTTCTTCGACTACGTCTTCTGGGGTGTACTCGGCACCACCACTCATGTTGGTGGAGTCCGGCTCATCCACGACGTCGGGGCCTTGTGTGCCGTGATCCGTCGTCAGATCTTCGGTGTCATAGCTGCCGGGCTCGGCCGTGCCAGACTGTGTGTTCATGGGCTCATCTTCGACGGTTACATCCTGATTCTGGTCGATGGATGAGTGATCCGTGGTGTCTGCAAAAGCCAATGGGCTTGCCATCAGGCCGAAAGAAACACCTAAAATACCAGCTTTCTTGAGTAGTTCCTTGGACATCATATTCCGCCTCCTCGATCGCTGTTGATACCGCATAGTTAAGGAAGAGTGACTTCATGTCTTACCAGTTCCTGCGGTAATCTTCCTTGCCTAGAATATTGCATACGTTGTGCCACGCATGCCAAAAAATAAAAAAATTATTTATTATCAATAATTTAAAAAAACAAGAATGATATAAAGCATGGGCTCAAGGGGGCATGACCACCCCTTTGAAGTGGTTAAAAATGACACATGAGTGAGGTGTGACCAGAGTTCTATGCCAATATGGCACACTTATACAGGGATTGTGCAGAAAGGGGATAAGGAGGAACGCAAAGCGTCATCGAGCCCTCAAGCCGGGCCGCTGACTCGCTTGGCGGGGAAGACACAGCGAAAGGACGCCCCCTCGCCAGGATGTGACTCTACGTTGAGCTGTGCCTCGTGGCGCAGCAGCACGTGCTTCACGATGGCCAGGCCCAGCCCCGTCCCTCCTGTTGCCGTACTGCGCCCTTTATCCACTCGATAGAAGCGCTCGGTCAGGCGGGGGATATGCACCGGATCAATGCCATCGCCATCGTCCTCGACCTCGATACACCCGCTGCCGTTGGCGGCCACCGACCAGCGCAGCGTGATCTGGCTGCCTTCCGGGGTATAGCGCACGGCATTGAAGGCCAGATTGGAAATGGCGCTGCGCAGCTCCTGCTCGCTGCCGATCAACCCAGCGTCGCTCTCCAGAATGACCTGCACACTGTGCTGCTGCCTGGAGAGCGCCAGAGCGTCTCGGCGAATGCTGTCGAGCATGGGGCCTACGGCCAGCGTCTGGTGATCATCGCCTCCCTGGTCGATTTCCAGCCGTGACAGCAGCAGCAGGTCGTTGACCAGATTCTGCATCCGTCGCGTCTGCTCCTCCATCTGTACGATCCCTTTGCCCAGGCGGGGAGGCAACAGCTCCTTGAGGTCGCCGTAGGTTTCCAGATAGCCCGACAGCACGGTCAGCGGAGTGCGCAGCTCATGGGAGACGTTGGCGACGAAGTCACGCCGCATCTGCTCCAGGCGATGCAAGCGCGTGATATCACGGGCCATGACCAGGCGCTCGTCATCGCCGTACAGAGTGATCTGATACTGGAGGATACGCCGCTCGTCGATCGGCGAGGTCAGCGTCAGCGGCTCGCTGTAATCGCGGGCATTGAAGTAGCTGATGAAGCGAGGATCGCGCAGCAGGTTGGTGATGTGCTGGCCACGATCGTGGGCGGTTTGCAGCCCTAGCATGTCGGTGGCCGCGCTGTTCCACCACTCCAGGTCGCCGTGTCGGTCCAGCATCACCACGCTATCGCGCATGGCTTCGGAGGACTCCTGAATTCTCGCCAGCGTCGCCCGTAAACGGCTTTGGGTAATGCGCTGGCTTTTCTGGTAGCGATAGAGGCGGTCGAACAGTTCCCCCCACATGCCCTTGGCCGCCGGGGGCTCATCGTGGGGGTGAAGCGTCAGCCAAAGGAAAAGCGCCCGAAACTGGCGCAGATGATAGACCAGACAAAACAGCAGCCCCGCCGCCAGCCCGGCGCCAGGGTAATCCACCAGCCATCCCAGGCAGAGGCCCAACAGGGCCAGCCAGATGATGCGCCAGATCTCACGGCTCCACAGGCGCACGCTTACACTCGCGCAGAGAACCGGTACCCAGTACCGCGCACCGTTTGAATCAGATTTTGATGAGGCTCGCCCAGCGCTTTGCGAAGACGACGAATATGCACGTCCACCGTGCGCTCTTCCACGTAGACGTTGCCACCCCATACCTGGTCAAGCAATTGGCTGCGCGTGTAGGCGCGCTCCTGATGGGTCATGAAAAACTGCAGCAGACGATACTCGGTAGGCCCCATTTCCAGCGCCTTGCCATGGGCGCTGACCCGGTGGCTCACAGGGTCCAACAGCAGGCCATTGATTTCGATGGGGTCTTCCACGCCACGCGGCGTGGCCCGGCGCAGCACGGCCTTCAGGCGGGCCACCAGCTCACGGGGGGAAAAGGGCTTGGTGATATAGTCGTCGGCACCCGCTTCCAGGCCCTGGATCTTGTTGTCCTCTTCGCCCTTGGCCGTCAGCATGATGATCGGCAGCTCGGCAGTGGCTTCTTCGCGCTTCAACCGACGGGCCAGCTCGATGCCGCTGGTGCCCGGCATCATCCAGTCCAGCAGCAGCAGGTCAGGCTGGTGGTCGACGACCATGGCGTGGGCATCCTGGGCGTTGTCCGCTTCAAGCACGCGATAGTCAGCCATTTCCAGCGCCACGGCGATCATTTCGCGGATAGGCGCCTCATCATCGACGATCAGTACGGTCTTGGCGGTCATTCCAGGGCCTCACGGTGCTCTATACAGGAAAGTTCAATGACATGTGTGTGACGATAACACCATGACTTGATGACAGTTCCATGACACACAATCAATTTAGCCCGCCATCGGCCACCAGCTCAAGGCAATACCTGCAAAGACCAGCAGACCCGACCAGTGGTTGTTCAGGAAGGCCTGAAAACAGCGGTCACGATCGCGCCCGACGATCAGCCACTGCTGGTACACGAACGTCGCCGCCATCCCCAGCAACCCCAGCCAGAAAAAGCCCCCCAGCCCGACGCGCAGCGCGACCCAGCTCAGCAGGGCCAGCACGCTTGCCTGCAGCAGCCCGATGATCAACCGGTCAGCACGGCCAAACAGCACGGCGGTCGACTTGATGCCGATTTTCAGATCATCGTCACGGTCGACCATGGCGTACTGGGTATCGTAGGCAACGGTCCACAGCAGGTTGGCACTGAACAGCAGCCAGGCTTCCAGAGGCACGTGGCCCAATACCGCGCCAAACGCCATGGGAATGGCCCAGGAAAAGGCCGCGCCCAGCACCACCTGCGGGAAGTGGGTGTAGCGCTTCATGAACGGATACACGAAAGCCAGCAGCACGCCGCCCACCGACAGCAGCACGGTGAACCAGTTGGTCAGCAGCACCAGAATGAAGGCAGCGGCGACCAGCGCCACGAACAGCAGCTGGGCTTCGGTTTCGCTGATGCGTCCCGTGGCCATGGGGCGCTGGCTAGTACGCTTGACGTGGCCATCCACATGGCGGTCGGCATAGTCGTTCACCACGCAGCCCGCAGCCCGCATCACGTAGACACCGGCAATGAAGATGATCAGCACGGAGCGGCCCGGCACCCCTTCTGCAGCCACCCACAGCGCCCAGAGCGTCGGCCACATGAGCAGCCAGGTACCAATGGGCCGATCCAGGCGCATCAGCTGAAGAAAGTCTGCCAGCCGGGCCCAACCCGTTGGCCGCAACAGAGAACGGTCCATGCTCATGCTTACCTCGTGAAAGAAACTCCAGGATAGCCTAGCGCGAGGGCAGGCTCAGCGCATCGGCCATGGTCGATAAAAAATACTCCTGAACCAGCAGCGACAGTCCCGCGTGCTGAAAGACCGAGCGACGCCCCCACTGGCTACGCCCCTTGTCGGGTGTACCCCACGCCGTGAAGCGCGGGCGCGACGCCGTGGCCTGTAACGGCCCGCGCACCAGGTCCGGCTGCTGAAACAACCAGCTGCCCAGCGAACGCTCGCCCAAGGCCCCCAGGCCTTTGCCCTGCAGCTGCTCCAGCGGTGCCACCGATCGCGCCACCACCCAGGGCGTGCCGTCGATGCACAGCGCCACCTCGCGTAGCCAGGCGTGGCGACGTGGAGCGATGCCCAGCGCCATGGCTTCGTCCTGGAACGGCAGGCCAATGGTCTGGCGCAGCAGGCGTACGCGGAACTGGCCCGGCGCTCCGGCCGCCATCAGGCGCGCCGTCAGGGAGTCGGTCGAGGCCACCCACTGCCACCAGGCCGCACTCATGGCAGGCCGCGCAGCGGCAATCGGCCGCCAGTGGGGGGGTAGCGAAAACGCAGGGCGTGGCAACTCAACGAGCGTCACCTGAGCCTCCAGAGCAGTCAATTGGAAAGACAGCTAGTGTAACATGATGGCTTGGCAGGCTTTTGTTCCTTACCCCCGGATAACGATATGCCCGATTCACACTTGAGCGAATCCCCACATGCCGAGCTGGTCATTGTCGGCACTGGCATGGCCGGTATTGGCCTGGCGCGAGCGCTGCGCCGCCAGGGAGATTCTCGCACCATCGCGCTGGTCAGCGCCGACCGTGGCGAAGAGTACAGCAAACCGCTGCTGTCCACGGGCTTCGCCAAGCGGTTGAGCCCCGAAAAGCTGGCGCAGCGCAGCGCAGAAGCGCTCGCCGACGAACTGAATGCCCAGCTCATGGCCCACACGCAAGTCGTCGAACTGGCGGTGGAACACCAGATGCTGCGCCTGGGCAACGGCACCCTGCTCCGCTACGAGAACCTGGTGCTCGCCACCGGCGCGGCCCCGCGCACGCCGTTCCAGATACCCGATGCGCTGGAAGGGCGCTGCTTCACGGTCAACGACCTGGACGACTACCGCCGACTGCATGCAGCGCTCGCCCAGCCAAGCCGAGTGGCGATCATTGGCGCGGGCCTGGTGGGCTGCGAATTCGCCAACGACCTCCATGCGGGCGGCCACCATGTCACCCTGGTGGCACCAGAGAGCACCCTGCTGCCGCGCCTGCTGCCCGAGCCGCTGGGCCACGCCCTGGCCGAAACCTTTCGAACGGCAGGCATGCAACTGGCGCTTGGACGCACGCTGGACAGCCTATCCCTGAATGCCGACCGCGACCTGGTACTGCAGCTCGACGGCGGTGAGCGCCATACGGTGGACATCGTCCTGCTGGCCACGGGCCTTGCGCCCCGCACGGCGCTGGCCGAGGCCGCCGGACTCGCGGTCAGCGCCCGCGGTATCGAGGTGGACCGGCTGCTTCGCACCCGCCAGCCGAACGTGTACGCATTGGGCGACGTGGCCTGCATCGACGGCGTGAACGCCATGTACGTCCAGCCGCTGCAAGCCAGTGCCAAAGCGCTGGCGGCCACGCTGGGCGGCTCACCCACCCCGGTAAGCTTCGGCGCCTGGCCGATCATCGTCAAAACGCCCCTGCTCCCGGTGGTGGCCTACCCACCAGTGAACACACCGCAGCACTGGCGAGTGGAGGGTCATGGGCAGGATTTGACGGCGCTGGCGGAAGATAAAGACGGTCGTTTGATTGGTTTTGCGTTGACAGGGGGCTGCGTGAGAAGGAAAGTGGAGCTTTCCAGAGCTGTACCTGCCCTGCTAGGCTGATTTTCGCCGCATTCACGACTAGGCTGAATAAGCCCTGCCGGGGTGGGTTACCAACAACATTGACGTTTGTTTTTCACAAGGGAGATTCCTTCATGCGCAAACCTGAACTCGCCGCTGCCATCGCCGAGAGTGCTGACCTGTCCAAGGACAAGGCAGGCCAGGTCCTGAATGTCATTCTGGACGAAATCACCAACAGCGTGGCCAAAGGCGAAGACGTCACACTGATTGGCTTTGGCACCTTCACCGTACGTGAACGCGCCGCCCGTACCGGCAAGAACCCGCAGACCGGCGCACCGCTGCAGATTCCGGCCAGCAAGAACGTGGCGTTCAAGCCAGGCAAAGCGCTCAAGGACGCCGTTTCCTAATGAAGCTTTCGCTGACGCTGTGGCTCTTGAGCTTCATGCTCAAGCGCGCCCTGCGCCGCAAGCCGCGCTTTCGTGAGCAGTTGGAACGCATGCGCGGCCTGGACTGGGGCATTGCCACAGAAGATTTGAGCACGGCACGCCACTACCGGATGACCCCCAAACGCATCACGTCCGGTAAAGGCCTGCCCGTCGACCTGGACCTGGAGCTGCGCTTTCGCGACCAGGAAGCCGCCCTGCGCATCCTCAGAAAGCCGACGCAACAGGCATTCCTGGATGGCATGGTGGCGGGTGACGTGCGCCTCGTCGGCGACTCTGCCGACATGAACAAGCTGCAAAAGCTGCTCAGATACTTGTAGCCCTTCAAGCTGGGCGCATTTTCGTCACGCGAGGTAGTACCAGGCGATGGATATCCCTCATCAGCGATTGGCCTACTTTCGCGTGACGCTTGAATCAGGCTCGGTGCGCCGGGCTGCGTCGCGGCTCAACATTGCCCCTTCCGCCGTCAGCCGACAGATTGCCCTGCTGGAAGAAGCCCTGGGGGCAACGCTGATGGAACGCCAGCGCGGCGGCATACGCCCCACGCCCGTCGGCGAGATGCTGCTGGAGTACTGCGAGCGGCGCAGCGCCCTCGACGAAAGCTTCATCACGTCCCTCGAAGCCTACCAGCGCCTGGAAACCGGAACGATTTCCCTCACCGTGGGCGAAGGCTTCGTCAGCGACCTGGTGGCTTCTCCCCTGCATGAATTCACCCAGCGCTATGCGGGCATCCAGCTGGATATCCATATCGCGGGCACGTCCGGCATCATCGATGCGATTGTCGAGGATCAAAGCCATATCGGGCTGATGTTCCACGAACGCACTCACCCTCAGCTGCGCTTCTGGGCCTCCAGCCCGCAGCCGTTGATGGCCATTCTGTCGCCGCATCACCCCTTGGCCGAGCAGCCCCACCCGCTCACCCTGGCTCAGCTCAGCACCCAGCCCATGGCCATGTGGGACACCACCCATGGCGTGCGCCAGATGGTCGACCAGGCGTTTCAACAGGCCCGCCTTGCTCCGCGCATGACCATGAACACCAACTCGATGGTGATCCTGGCGCAATACGTGCGCAGCGGCATGGGGGTGACGCTGCTACCGGCGTTTGCGGTCGCCCACGACCTGGACATCGGCAGCCTTGTCGCACGCCCGGTAGACGACCCGCTGTTTCAGCGCTCCCAGGCCCACATGGTCACCCGGGTGGGCCGCCAGCAGCCCAAGGCCAGCATCCTGCTGCTGCGCCACCTGCAGCGCTGGATGCAGGCCTTTCGGGACCCGGCGTCGAATCAGCCGACACCGCTGCCATAGCCAAACGCAACGCTGGCCTCGGGTGCGGTTTCCACCCAGACGCTTTGCGGCACCGTGTATTCGCGCAGGCCGTCCAAACCGCTGGAGCGGCCAAAGCCGCTGTCGCCAAAGCCCCCGAACGGCGACATCACGCTGATCGCCTTGTAGCTATTGATCCATACCGTGCCCGCCCGCAGCTGTCCCGCCACGCGATGCGCTCGGGCCACGTCCTGGCTCCACACCGCACCGGCCAACCCAAACCGGGTGTCGTTGGCAAGCCGAACGGCCTGGGCCTCGTCATCGAATGCCATGGCGATCAGTACCGGGCCAAACACCTCCTGCTGGGCAATCTCCATGTCGGGGGTGACATTCACCAGCACCGTGGGGGTGATTCATCTAGATCCAAACCGAGGCTCAAAATCAAGCACCTATCCATGCCGTACCTCTTACCATTACTGAGGCTCTATCGGAGGGGGAGTACACTAATCACAATGAGCATGAAACTTCTCTATTTAATCTAAATTAGCCGCATAGAATATTAAAGCGACATGAATATAAAACAGTTATAAATCAATCGTACTTTGCAAGTATGTAAGAAATAACTTACATGCTTTAAGAAATAACTTACATTTTTTTAAGAAATAACTTACATCACAGCTCAGCTAGCGCACCTATTCTCAGTTCGTAGCCCCCTTCAAAGCGGTAACGCCACATAGCACACATTATTATAACTATCCAATCTAATTAACAGCTAAATTAGACGAGGGAACGAGTATGGTTCCAGTGTGTATTGAAGATTGGCAATCGATTGCAAAACGCCACTTACCCCCAGAAGTTTATGACTTTATTGACGGTGGGGCTGGAAGTGAGCAATCATTGCAAGAAAATATTTGCGCACTGGAACGTGTAAAGCTTCTTTCCAGAGTTCTGCGAGGAATAGAAAAAGTAGACCCATTCACCACTCGTTTGGCTCGCATCCTTGGAAACCAATGCCCAACACCTCCCATACTTGTGGCTCCGAGTGCGCATCATAAACTCGTTCACCCTGAAGGAGAGCTCGCAACAATTAAAGCTGCGAACCAGAATGGAGTCCCCTTCATCCTAAGCACTATGTCAGATTTTCCTGTGGAAACAGTATGCGAAAAGTCAGACGCACCAGTTATGTTTCAACTCTATCTGTATAAAGATCGTCAAATTAACAGGGATCTTATTCAGCGAGCACAAGATTCTGGTTGCAGCGCTTTAGTTCTCACTGTAGACGTTCCTCTCATGGGTGCACGACTGCGTGACCGCCGCAATGAATTTAGCGTTAACAGATATAGAAATGAAAGTTATTTGCAAGGGCAAATAAAGCATCAGTGTATCCCTGTCTCAGGAAATTCAGGAGTCGCGGCTTTCGTTGCTGATCAATTAGAGCCCGCTATTTCTTGGGCAGATGTAGAATGGGTTAAATACCATACTAATATGCCACTGATTTTGAAAGGCATACTGCACCCACTAGATGCGGAAATTGCTCTGCAGCATGAAGTAGATGCCCTCTACCTTTCTAACCACGGCGGGCGTCAACTCGACCACCATGTTTCCGCCATTAGTATGTTACCACATATTCGTCAACGGCTAGGCAATGTGATACCGATTATCGTAGATGGCGGTATTCGCAGTGGCGCAGATATCCTTAAGGCTCTTGCTTTAGGTGCCGATGCTGTGGGCGTAGGTCGTCCAGTTCTTTGGGGGCTTGCTGCTGAAGGTGCGCAAGGAGTAGCCAGAGTATTGGAACAGCTGAGTGAAGATTTACATCTTTGCATGCATCTCTGCGGATGCGCCTCCCTTGCGGAAGTCAATAATGAAATCATTTGGATCGAGTGAACCACACGCCAAGGAGAACACTCATGACTAATAGCTGCGAAACCACTTCAAAGCTAATGCTCAAACATAAAGCCCAAAAAATCGATCATGTTGCAATTGCAGTACTAGATCTTGAGCAGGCCATTGGCTATTACAGCATGATCGGATTCAGCCTCATAGACCGTATGACTACCACTGGTGCCCGCAGCGCAATGAATTCCGCAGTAATGGAAGCTGGCCCGATTAAATTCGTCTTGCTCGAAGGAGCAGATGAAAACTCTCAAATAACCCGTTTTATTAATGAATACGGTCCAGGCCCACAGCACATTGCCATTGAGGTGGATAATGTGGAGGGAGTATGCAAAGAACTAGAAAGCGAAGGCTTGACATTTAGCACCCAAATCATTAAAGGCTCCGATCTGATCCAGCGTTTTACCGTTCGCTGCCCTAACTCTGGCGTTATGATTGAGTTTATCGAAAGGAATGAAGAAGAAGGCTTCTCTGAAAAAAATGTTGAAGACCTTTTCCGACAGCTTGAAGCAAGTGACTCTTATTAATAAAAATGCAGCAATGGCTCTGTCCAATAAAACACATATAAAGGATTGCAACATGTGTGCAGATAAATTTAAATTAAGCACGCAAGAAAAAACTCTCTTGCCTAGTAATGAAGACGTACGTTTTTATCAAAAGCACGGCTGGTTCATAACCGAGAAAATTTTTACCGATGATGAACTTAATGCTTTCGTAAAGGAAAGTCACGATTACTATGAGGGGAAAAGGGATAGGCATTTGCCAACAATCCCTCCTACCCTAGCTTATTGGGTTCCAGAAGATGGAGACGTTGCCCGCAATAATGACTATGTTCACTATGAAAGCTACACCTTTCGAAAACTATTAACAAAACCAATCATTGGAGCCATCGCTGCACGTCTCGCACAAACCGATGAAATAAGAATATGGAATAGCGCTCTCATTACCAAGCCTGCTCGGGGAGAGTTTGAGGCAGAGGGAATGTTCCGCCCAGTGGTTCCATGGCATAAAGATGCGCACTACTGGTCGACCTGCTCGTCAAACAAGCTTCTCACGGCTTTTATCAATTTTTATGACTGCTATGAAAATATGGGCGCTTTGGAAATGATTGACGGCAGCAACCGGTGGCGGGAGATTGATGCCGATGACAGTATTACTCAGCATTTTGGGAATCGCAGCGTAGATGAACTACAAACTATGCTGGAAGAAACAGCCAAACTCAACGACGACACGGTCAGAAAAATCGCCATGGTTGGAAAACGTGGTCATATCAGCTTTCATAACTGTAATACCTTCCATGGCAGCCCTCCTAACTACAGCAAAGTTGATAGAGTCTCAATTTCTCTGCACTTACAAGATAGAGCTAATAGCTACAAGCAGCATATTTTAGCCGACGGCTCAAAGTTAAAATATAATAATGATTACTTCTGCCGTTTAGACCATGCAGGCAATCCGGATTACACTGATCCAGACTTCTGCCCAAAAATCTGGAAGGAATAAGTTATGGGTGCGTCGACTCATCAGGCAAACCGAGATGAACTTATACTTCACTCATCTTTAACTGACCCATGCTTAAACACTATGACGTTCCTTAATGATATTGCCAGCCAATATCCTGAAGCAATATCGTTCGCCCCTGGTCGCCCTATAGAAAAGGACTTTAAATTCGGCGACATCAGCTTTTATATAAATATTTATATCGATCATCTTATGAAAAATGAGCATCGCTCAGAGAGCGGCGTGATAACTCAATTATTTCAATACGGCCCCTCAGAAGGATATATTCGCGCACTCATTGCTGACATGCTGAATATAACAGACGGTATTACTTGCTCCCCAGAGGATATTGTAGTCACGTCTGGTGCACAGGAGGGAATGCTACTAATTTTACGTGCTCTTTTTTCTGATAGTGACGATGTTTTACTAGTTCCTCAACCTGTTTATGTAGGCATTATTGGCGCAGCAAGATTGTTGGACATCCGCATTGAGACATTCGATATCCATGAACACGGTGTGGAAATTAGTGAAATTAAGGAAAAAATTCAAGCCACAGAAGCAGAGGGGGGAAAAGTCAAAGCCCTTTACATCAATGCTGATTTCTGCAACCCCATCGGTATATCCCTACCGCTTAATCAGCGCAAAGAGTTGGTCAAACTTGCCCGCAATTACAATCTAACCTTGTTAGAAGACAACCCTTATGGCATTTTCGGATCAGAGAGGAGTATTAATCCTACCTTGATCTCACTCGACCTGCATAATAACCACGTTGCATACCTCGGTTCGTTCTCTAAAACATTATTTCCCGGTGTACGGGTGGGGTTTATTGTTTCCAGACGATTATCCTTAGCATTAACAAAGATAAAAAGTATGCTTACACTCAACACTTCACCTATTGGCCAAGCAATTGTAGGCGGCGTACTACTGGAGTGCCAAGGGGACCTTCGACACCACTGTAAAACAAAAATAAATTTTTATCTAAATAATCTAGACGATTTACTAAATCAATTAGACGCAAGCTTTCCCGAGGGATCCCACTTACGGTCACAAATATCATGGAATCGACCTAAAGGTGGTTTTTTCCTAGTGCTCAGGCTTCCTTTCCCAGTTAATTTGTCGCTGCTAAAAATCTCTGCTGAGCAGCATGGTGTTCTTTGGACACCCATGGAAATATTTTACTCACCGCCTAGAGAGTCCAATGAAATCAGGCTCTCGTTCAGCTATCTAACCCCTGAGGAACTCAAAGAAGGAGTCATCCGGTTGAGTGACTTTATAAAAGAATGTATGGCTATAAACACGCCTAAAGCTTTTAATAAGCAAAGTAAAGGAGACGAGTATAAATGACCGCTTTTCTGTACTTCGCTTGCATTATGGTATGGGGGTCGTCATGGATTGCCATTCAAATGCAGTTGGGGGACGTACCGATACTGGCCTCTATTTTCTACCGCTTCGTAATCGCGGCCCTACTGCTTCTCCCATGCCTAATTATTATTAAAAAATTACAAAAAACAAAACCTATTGACCATCTTTGGTTTGTTGGACAAGGAGTGTGTTTCTTTTCTTTAAATTTCTTATGCTTTTATCATGCTACGCAATATATCCCCAGCGGAATTGTCGCTATCATTTTTTCCACAGTGCTGCTTTTTAATAGTATAAACCGTTGGCTATTCTTACATCAGAACACCTCACTGAGTGAATTCGCAGGAATGTTTTTTGGCGTAGCAGGCATTATTCTTTTATTCTGGCGTGAGCTGACACAGCAAATTTTCGGCGCAGATCTGTTCACTGGCATACTATTCGCGTTACTGGGAACATTGATTTTTTCATTTGGCAATATGATATCTATTCGTAACAGTTCCAAAGGCATCACTCCACTAACCAGCAATGGTTATTCTATGGGGTACGGAGCTCTGATCTTATTGTTAGCTGTCATCCTCACAGGAACGCCCTTTAAGTTCAGTTTTACTTACCAATATATTCTCAGCCTACTTTACCTTTCAGCTTTTGCATCCGTACTAGGGTTCACTATTTATTTGACTCTGGTGAATAAGATCGGCATCAATAAGGCTGCATATTGCATGGTGGCCTTCCCAGTCGTAGCGATACTGATTTCCACATTATTTGAAGACTTCCACTGGGATCCAACTACTTTTTCAGGTGTTGGCGTTATCATCTTCGGTAATTTTTTGATGGTCTCTAAGTTAGAGTGGCGCATCAAAAAACCGTCAAGAGAGCAGAGCTAACAACATTTTCTACATTTCATACACGAATAAGGAACTATCTATGCCCGTCGTTACTATCGCCCAGTCTCCAGGCCGGACGTTGGAGCAAAAACGTGAGCTCATCAAGAAAATTACCGAAGCATTTGTCGACAGCTATAATGTCAAACCGGAATCTGTCACAATATTCCTCCAAGATTATGACGACCAAAACTGGGGCAAAGCGGGTCTATTGCATATAGACACAAAGCATACCAAGGGTTAATTTGGATATCATCCAATGCCGTTGCCTTGTTTCTTCATCAAGTATTATAGGACATACTTAATTCTCAATTGCGGGTTTTCGGCCCTAGATTCAAGCAATAAGTGCAACACCTGCTGTGTCCAGGGCTCCTGAGTACTCTCCCAGGAACACCTGTGCCGGTATCCGGTAACCGAGTCGCTTTCGAGGGCGGTCATTGAGCTTCCTGACCACCCTGCGCAGCTCGGCATCGGTGACCTGACGGAAGTCTGTCCCCTTGGGGAAGTACTGCCTGATCAGGCCATTGGTATTCTCGTTGCTCCCACGCTGGCCGGAGCAGTAAGGGTCACAAAAGTAGATATCTGCGCTGACCGCCTGGCCAACGGCGACGTGACTGGCAAACTCGGAGCCATTGTCCAGAGTGATGGTCTTCACAGCTCCCCGGCGTGGCTTCAACAGCCGGATCATGGCCGCTTGCGTCAGGTCTGCTGAGACCCTGGGCAACCGTGCTGCCAGGAGATAACCACTACGCCGCTCTACCAGGGTGACCAGGCCCGATTGCTTGTGCCCCTGAACCACGGTGTCACCCTCCCAATGCCCGATGAAGCGGCGTTCCTCGACCTCCGCCGGGCGATGCTCGATGCCCACGCGATGGGGGATCCTGCCAAGTCCTGCGCTTTTGGCCCGGGCACGGCGTTTGCTGTGCCGCCGGGGCTGACGAAGGTGCCGCCACAGGCCGCCACCCCGGGCCTTGTCATCCCGGACCAGGGAGTAGATCCACTGGTGGCTAACGCCCACGCCGATCAAGGGGGCCATGAAGCCGCTGATCTGCTCGGGACTCCACTCCTCGCGGAGCCGTCTGGCGACGAAGTCCATCAGGCTGGGTAGGCGCTTCGTCCACTTCCAGGCGGTGCGGCGTCGATGGTCGCTACGTTGCTGGGCCTGCTCAGGGTCATACCCCTCGGGCGTCGTGTGACGACGCAGCTCCCGACTCACCGTGCTGTCATGAACACCAATAGCTCTGGCGATCTGTCGCTGGCTCATGCCTGCACACCTGTAAGCGTGAATCTGGTATCGTTGGGTCTGGGTCAGCTGTCGGTATGCCATGCTCTGCTTCACTTTGGTCGGTAAAGCAGAGAGGGTACCGGCGCTGGCCCTCCTGCTTCTACCTTGTGATCCAAAGTGCTGCGGTTATTCTATGAACCCGGCTTATTCACGAGACTCACCTGAAAACGAAGATGGCGAGTGGTTTTCTCTTGTAGAATCAGTATGTTCCTGCCAGAACACGATTCAA